>CAZSPN010000006.1:44869-72988 GCA_964608835.1 uncultured Gallionella sp. | reverse complement strand
GGCGGGTGATGCGGGGCGCGGCTTCTCGGTGGTGGCAGAAGAGGTGCAACGATTGGCGGAACGTTCCGCCGAAGCCACCAAGCAAATCGGCGGCCTTGTAAAAACCATTCAGGGCGATACCCACGACGCGGTGGCGGCGATGGAAAAAAGCATACTGGGCGTGGTGGATGGTGCGGTTCTTTCCGATATGGCGGGGCAGTCACTCAAGGAAATTGAACAAGTCTCGAACGAATTGGCAACCCTGATTAACAGCATTTCGGTCTCCACCCAAGTGCAAACGGATATGGCGAGCGAGGTGGCGGGAGTGATGCAGGAAATTTTGCGGATCACCGAGCACACCACCGAAGGGACGCGATTGACCGCCAACTCGGTGGCGCAATTGGCCACATTAACATCTGACCTGCGAGGCTCGGTGGCTGGCTTTAAGTTGTAACGGTTAACTGAATGACTTGTTGGTTCAGTTCCCCAAATGAATTTTTAGAGATGCCTACATGATAAATAACGCGTCCTTTGATCAGAAAACACTTGCGGCGGTGAAGCCGGGTTTACTCACCTCCCTTGCTGAAATCTCCAACGGAGTGGAGTTGTACCTCGCTTCACCCGCGACTAACACAGCTGCATTGGTAACCGCATGCAGCCACCTGCACGGGTTGCAGGGTGTGCTGAAAATGTCGGGGCTGGAAGGTTTGGGCGTGTTTTGTGCGGAACTGGAAACGGGGCTGGGCGAAAATGCAACGAGCTTGCGGCAGCTCTCCACCGCGAGTCGGGACGTGTTTCGCGGCGCGCTGCTGGACATTAAAAAGTATCTGGATGCATTATCCGGCGGTGCGGATAACGCCGCCTTGAATTTGTTCGATCAATATCAGGCATTGCAACAACTGCGCGGTCTGGAATCCTCTTTCAGAATAGATCTGTTTTACCCGAACCTGGCGGTACAGTTGCCTTCTTACGTCACGGAAGCGGCGCAGCGCAGCGACAGCGTGGCGCATTTGAAATTATTGCGCAGCCAATACCAGCAGGGGTTGATGCGCTGGTTGCGGCAGGATGATGCGGCGGCGGGGACGCAACAAATGCAGCATGCGGTATCGGGCGCAATGGTTTGTGTGCCTCCCGATAATGGCCGCGCATTTTGGTGGGTTGCGCAGGGATTCTTCGATTGCGTGAAGCAGGAAGATGTGCCAGAAGAAATCAATGTGCGCAAGTTGTTGAGCCGCATTGATCAGCAAATGCGCGCTGTCACGGAAAGCAAAGACGGCGATGTGAAATTGGCGATGAACGAGATGTTGTACGTCATCGGCAGCGGACAAGCCCTTACTGAAGCGACCGGCCCGATCAAAGAGTTGTACGCTTTGGAGCGATATTTGCCCAAACAGTTTGCGTTGACCATGGGCGATGTGGCGCAGCTAAAAACGGACTTGCGCGAACAATTGCGCGGTACTGGTGAAAGCTGGGAACGTTGCGTTCAGGGTGACGAGACTTCGTGCGAAAAATTCAAATCGCAAATCCATCAACTGGTGATCGACAGCGGCGGGCTGGACAAGCAAATTTTGCAGCCACTGACCAAGCAAATACAGGTTGTTGCAACAGACCTGAATTCGTCCGAGCATGCCCGATATGTCGCAATTGACATGGCCATGACGCTGTTGCTGCTGGAAAATGGCATTGAAAGGCACACTCAACTGGACGAAGGCTTTCAGGATCAGGCGCGCATTTTGTCCGAGCGCATGCATTCCGTGCTGAACGATCAGCCCGAAGATACCGAAAAGCTGGCGCGGCTCGTCGATCTGAATTTCCAGATGACCCAATCCGGCGTGACCATCCCGCTGGCGAATGAAATGCTGGTGAATTTGCAGCGTGTCGAGCAAGGACTGAATGTGTTTTTTGCCGATGTCAATCAGCGCGCCGACCTTGTACCCTTGCTCCGTTCGCTGAATCAAATTCATGGGGCGATGAGCATGACAGGCATGCAGCCTGCCGATGAATTATTGATGTCTGTTTACGATGAGGTGCGCCGGTTTGCGCAGGGCAATGATGTTCCAACGCCGGAAAAAAGCGGTGCGCTGGCGGATGCGGTGAGTCGTTTGGAAAACTATTTGCAACATCTCGCATACGGCCAGGCGGCAGACGTTGCGTTGTTAAAAGCATCGCCTGCCAAGGTGGAAGTGGCTGCTACCGAATCGGTTCCATCTGCACCTGCAAAGCCAGCAGAAGTTGTTCCACCTGTTGAGGCATCCGCCCCTTCATTGGAGTTTGCTCCTAGTGCGGCGGATCAATCGCTACCCGCACGGGCTGAGTCTGTTGATGAAACGGTTGTGTCGGCGGGCATGGTGTTGCCAGAATTTACCCTCACAGAACTTGTTCCCGCGCCAGCGGAAGTAGTGGTTGAACCGGTCGCCGCCGTGGCGGAAGTGGAGTTGGAACGTCCCATTATTGAAGACGCGGAGTTGCTCGATATTTTCCTGGAAGAGGCGCAGGAAGTTGTCGGCACGATACGCAGCAATCTGGATGCGTGCGCGGCTACTCCACAAAACCGCGAAGCCATCGTAACTATCAGGCGCGGCTTCCATACCTTTAAGGGTAGCGGTCGCATGGTGGGGCTGAATCAGTTGGGCGAGGTGGCGTGGAACGTTGAGCGCGCGTTGAATAGTTGGTTAAAAACAAATGCGCCGATTACTCCCGGATTGCTCGGCTTTATTGACTCAGCGGTAGGCGTGTTTGCAGGCTGGGTGGAAGAGTTGGGCAAGCTGGGTGGCGTGCATGTTGAAGCCAGCGCGCTGAATAAATTGGCGCAGCAAATTGAAAATGGGCAGGAGCTGGACGTTGCTACAACAGCTGTTGCCAGCGTCGTGCCTGCTGTGGTGCAGTCCGTGGTGAGCGCACCGGAGATCGAATTTACGCCTGCGTTTGAAATGCCGCCTGCGGTGGAAGCAGCGCCAGTCGTTGAAGTTCCCAAGCCTGCGATGCCGATGTTTGATTTTGCAGAGGCTCTTGCCAACGTGCCTGATTTGCATCTGGAGCGATCCGCCGCCGTGGATTTCACGGCAGAGTCTGCTGCTATTGAGCCGGTAGTCGAGCATGTCATTGAGCCTATAGTCGCCGAGCCAACAGAAGAGACTGTGACCATAGGCAATAAAATTTTGCCGCTCGGCTTGTTCAATATTGCCAGTGCCGAGTTGATGGAAAAAGTGGCGTTACTGCAAGAGCAGCTGGATGCCTTGCGCGCGTCTGATCGGCCCGTTGTGCAATATGACTTGATGCGTGCGGCACATACCCTGGTGGGTTTGAATCAGGCGATGGGTTTCACCGAGGCGGTGGATTTGGCGCACGCGCTGGAAAATTGGGCGCGCATGCATCTGGAGTCTTCGATAACGGTCCAAGCCGATCAGATTAGCGTGCTGGACGAGGTGGTGAATACCTTGGGCGACATGGTGTTGAGTATTTGCAGTTTGCAACCACCGCAGCCTCGCCCCGATTTGGTTGAAAAAATGCTCGTGCTGGATCATCCGTCCGAAGATGCTTTCCGGGCAGTGGGGCTGCAAGCCAGCGAGGTGTTAAAAGCCTTCAGTCAGCCGGATATTCCGCCTGCTGAAACCGTTGAACCGGTCTATGAAAAATCGGTTGCGGGGCGCATCGATCCCGAAAAACCAGCGACCGTTGATGAAATTGATACGCAATTGTTGCCCGTGTTCCTTGATGAGGCGGATGAGTTGTGTCCGTTGATTAGCGAGGGGTTGCGCGCCTGGCGCGAACAGCCCGATAACCAGCAGCAAGCGCAATTGTTCAAGCGGCAGATACACACCATGAAAGGCAGTTCACGCATGGTGGGTGCGATGCGCATTGGTGAGATTGCGCACCAGATGGAAGACCTCGTCGCCGCGTTTGACAAACAAAGCAACGAAGCCGGGTATTGGGATAATTTAGAAACAGACTTCGATAACATCGTCGCGCTGGTTGAAGAATTGCGCAGCGGCAAAAAAGCGGTCCTGGTTGATCGCAGTGTCGTTGCCGCACCCGTTGAGGCGATCAGCCATGCGGTTGCGCCGCAGGTATCCGTCGAGCCGAAACAAGAGCGGCGTATGCTTGACTCTAGCGGGGATCGGGCAGCGGCAGGCAACATGCTGCGTGTTCGTTCGGATATGGTGGATCGTCTGGTGAACGATGCGGGTGAAATCAGTGTGGCGCGTTCGCGTGTTGAAACCGAATTGCGCGGTTTCAAGGAAAATCTACTGGAGCTGACCAGCAGCGTAGCACGCTTGCGCCAGCAGTTGCGCGAAGTCGAAATTCAGGCCGAAGGCCAGATGCAGGCTCGCGTGTCTTTGGCGAAAGATAGTTCGGAGCAATTTGATCCGCTGGAGTTTGATCGCTTCACGCGTCTGCAGGAACTCACCCGTTTTATGAATGAAAGTGTGCATGACGTTCAGACTGTGCAGCAAATGCTGCTGAAAAAACTGGATGAAACCGCGACAGTGATGCACGGTCAGGCACGCCTGAATAAAGAATTGCAGCAGCGTTTGATGAGTGTGCGCATGGTCTCGTTCAACAGTATTACCGACCGTTTGTATCGCGTTGTGCGGCAAACGGGCAAGGAGCTGGACAAGCGCGCCAATCTGGAATTAAAAGGCACGAATGTGGAGCTGGATCGTAGCGTGCTGGAGAAAATGATCGCGCCGTTTGAGCATTTATTGCGTAACGCGATTGTGCATGGGTTGGAAAGCAAAGAAGTGCGGCCTCAAACCGGTAAAAATCCGATAGGTGAAATTTGCCTGAGCGTGCGTCAAGAAAGCAACGAGGTGGTGTTTGAGTTTAGCGATGATGGTGCGGGGCTGAATTATGTTGCACTGCGCACCAAGGCAATTGCGGGCGGTTTGATGCGTCCCGACGAGCAGGTCAGCGACGATCAACTCGCTCAACTGATTTTCACTTCGGGGCTATCCACCGCGACTGCGGTAACCGAAATTGCGGGACGCGGTATCGGCATGGATGTGGTGCGCAGCGAGATTGCGGGCTTGGGGGGGCGCATCGACGTGGTCTCCAAGCGGGGACTCGGCACACAGTTCACCATCTATCTGCCGCTGACACTGGCGGTGACGCAAATCGTGCTGGTACGTTCGGGCGAACACACATACGCGATACCTTCGGCGATGGTTGAGCAGGTTCGTCAAATCAAATTTACCGACATGGAGGCACTGCATCAGGCACAGAAGGTGGAATGGTTGGGCAATGATTATCCTTTGCATTACCTGGCCCAACTATTGAGCGATTCGGAATTTACATTGGAAAATCAGCCGCGTAATCCGCTGTTGTTGATACGCAGTGGCGAGCAGCGTCTGGCATTGCATGTCGATGAGCTGTTGGGTAATCAGGAGGCTGTCGTGAAAAATGTCGGTCCGCAACTTGCCCGACATGCTGGGACAACAGGTGCAACGGTATTGGGTAACGGCACGGTCGTGATGATTATCAACCCGACCCAATTGGCGCAGCGCATCAGTAATAGCAGCAAAATGAACCGCGCCTTGGCTGTCAAGAAACTCAATATTCTGCCGCTGATTATGGTGGTGGATGATTCGTTAACCGTGCGCAAAATTACCTCAAAAATGCTGGTGCGCGCGGGTTACCAAGTGGTCACCGCAACCGACGGTGTGGATGCGCTGGAGCAGCTGGAAGAATTTACGCCCGATGTCATGTTGCTGGATATTGAAATGCCGCGCATGGACGGTTTCGCGCTAGCAAAAGAGTTGCGCCGCAGTGCCAATACCAAAAACATGCCCATCATTATGATTACCTCCCGAACCGCCGATAAGCACCGCGAGTACGCGATGCAGTTGGGCGTAAACACCTATCTGGGCAAGCCGTATCAGGAGGATGAGTTACTGCAAAACATTGCCGATTTTGTGGCGGTTCATAAATAATCATCATGCAAAAAGATTCCTACTCGGTTGAGGTCATCGGGTTTTCTGAGACTGAACAAACGGTTCTCGCCAGCGTCTTTGGACTCTCCGCCCGGCGCACGCCCAAATTTACACCCCATCTTCCCACCGCAGGCTTGCCGGACATTTTTTTGGTGGATTCCGACAACGAGGCTGCCGTCAAACAATTGGGCGCACGCAACACCTTGGGTGACATTCCCGTGGTGTTGATCGGTGAAAATAGTTGCGGTACAAATTGGACACTTTTGCCCCGCCCGATTCGCTGGATGAAATTATTCCAGGCGTTTGACGCGACGATAGGATATGTGCCAACTTCTGCAGACTCTGCTCCCGCCACTTCCCAGCCTGTCGCGGAATCCCCTGCCGGAAATCCGGTGTTGGTCAAACCCAATTTGCTTGTGCCCGCAGAGTTGGCGGCGAGCGTCCAAGCAAATCCTGCTGCAGCTGCTGTTCCAACACGCGAGGCTTTGCTGGAGAAAATAGCGGCCACCACGGCGAAAATGTCCGCGTTTAATCCCACTGCCGAGACCGTTACCGAATGGGTGTTGGTAGTGGATGATAATTTGACCGTGCGTGAATTCATGCGCAACAAATTGGCGGCGTTCAGTTTTAATGTGGACTACGCGGAAAGCGGCGAGCAGGCGATCGGACTGACGGGGCAAAAACAATATACTTGCATCTTTTTGGACGTGGTCATGCCCGGCATCGACGGTTATCAGGTTTGCAAACTGATTAAAGCCAACCGATCAGCCAAGAAGACCACCGTGGTCATGCTCACCAGCAAAAGCTCGCCCTTCGACAAAATACGCGGCGCAATGTCGGGTTGTGATGCCTATCTCACCAAGCCGGTCGATGAGGAAAAATTGGTCGAAACTATTGCTAAGTTTTTAACGGTTAATCCCTGAATCGATTAACAACTGCGTAAGCTGAATATGGCGCAATCCGAAAGCTTCATCGATATCAATGCACTGAAATTGCAAGTGGATGCCGATCTTGCGGCGCGTATCCTGATTGAGGCGGAAGAGGCAAAACACATTCAACGCCGCAGTTTTCAAATAGCGGGATTGCCCTTGTTGGTGGGATTGGACGCATCAAGTGAAGTGGCTGAAATGCCCGTAATATGCCGCCTGCCAGGCGCACCGCAGGGAGTCAAAGGGCTGGTGAATCGCCATGGCCGAGTCATTCCCGTGTTGGACTTGGCCGCTTTGTTTAGTCTGCCCAAAGTGCCGAATGCAAACAAGTGGATGCTCGTCTGCGGTCGAGGCGAAACAGCGGTGGGTTTAATGATAGATGACCTGCCTGAGCGTAGAGTGTTCGATCACAGCGATGCCGTGGATTTGGCGAAGATTGTAAATCCGATTGCGCAGTATGCCCAGGCCGCCTACCAACAAGGCGGAGAAATATGGATTGATTTGGATACGCACGGGCTATTTACTGCGATTTTTGGTGTGGATGCGGCAGTGCAGTAAGCGTGTAATTTGGAGAAAAAATGTTCAAGACCATAAAAGCTAAATTGATCGGACTCAGCCTGTTGGCGGCATTATTCATTTCTCTGGGCGGGGCGGTGACCTATTTTGTCGGCGACATGCTGACCAAACAGCTTTCCAGCGCGCAGGGAAATTTGGTGGAAATGAGCGCGTTCACCCAAGAAAGTGCGATACATGAAATGGTGCGTGCCGACGTATTGCAAGTGTTGCAGGCGGGCAAAAATAGCGATGCCCTCGGACACGAAGAGGCGGTCAGGGCGTTAAATGGACATCTTAAAGCACTCAAAGACAGCAATGCCGCCAAAAAAACGGTGGCGATGTTGACGGGAAAAACTCGGCAAGCCTACCTGACCGTGCGCATGGATGTTGTCAATTACGTCAAACAAGCTGAAGAAATTGCAGCATTGCCGCTGATCGATGTGGTGGTGGCAGACGCGCAATGGGCGGCATTTAGCAACGCCTACCAAACGCTGAAAACCAACCAGGCGGCGGCGAATAGTTTAATGCCTGCCGAAATCGCCTCGTTGCGCGACAAAGCCACTGAAATTGCGAACCAGGCGCGGAATTTTGTGTGGGTGGTCGTGGCGTTGATGGTGATGATTTTTACGCTGTTCGCCTACTACATCTATTGCGGCATCGCCAAACCGCTGGATCAATTGCGCGATGCCAGTAAGCAGATCGAGGCTGGTGCGCAGGATGTTCGCTTCAATCTGCGCACCAAAAATGAACTGGGCCTGGTGGGAAAAACTTTTGACAAATTGCTGGATGATCGCAGCGAGGCAATCGGAGCCGCCGCGCGGGAAAAAGAGGCACTGAATAATTCCGTGATCGGGCTGTTTGTGGCAATGGGAGCATTGGCGGAAAAAGATTTGACAGTGCGCGCCCCCGTGACGGACGACATTATCGGCACATTGGGCGACGCGATTAACCAGCTTACAGATGTCACTTCGACCGTGTTGCATCACGTCACCAGAATTGCGGGTGTGGTGGAACATGCCTCCGAACGCATGAAAAACCAGTCCGATATGGTCAACGTCATGGCGAAGGAAGAAGACGTGATCGTGGCGAGATTGACCGCCAATTTGGAAACAGCCAGGGCTTCAATGGGCGAGGTGGCGGTATTCGCCAACGACTCCAGTATCGCGGCAGCAGAGGCAACCAAATCGACCGAGAGTGCGATGCACACCGTGCAGGCGACATTGAGCGGCATGAACGTCATCCGCGAAACGATTTCCGAAATGGAAAAACGCATCAAACGTCTCGGCGAACGTTCTCAGGAAATTTCGCAGATCGTGAATTTGATTAACACCATCTCGGAACGCACCCACGTACTTTCGCTGAATGCCGCGATGCAAGCGGCGATGGCCGGCGATGCGGGGCGCGGCTTTGCGGTGGTGGCGGAAGAGGTGCAACGTCTGGCGGAAAACTCGCGGCAAGCCACGGGACAGATTGCCAATCTCGTGCAAAACATTCAGGTGGAAACCAACGACACCATCGCTACCGTGAACAAAACCATCGCCCAAGTGGTGAAAGAATCCGAACTGGCACACAACGCGGGTGAACGTATGCGCGAGACGCATGAGGCCACTGCGCGACTGGTGCAACTGGTGGCGACCATTGCCAACAGCTCGGCGGAACAAACCAAGATTGCCGTTTCATTGCGTGCGGCGGCGGATGAGATTACCCAGTTCACCGCCAAGACGGGCGAGCAATTGGCGGCACAAAATCAAAGCGCAGCGAGCTTGGTAGCCGCCTCGAAGAAGCTGATGGAGTCGGTGTCGGTGTTCAAGTTGCCGCCGACGAATACTTAGCGTGGATGAAGGTTAACAATACCCATTATCGGATTGTTAATTCCCACAATGGGTGGGATTCGAATTATTCATCACCAAGGAAAAATAATTCGAGTCTGACCCTTTTAATCTTCTTGCTTTTAATCTTTCTTGAAACGCAGCTTTATCAATCAGGAGCGGGGTCAATGAGGTTAACTTGGATAGTCCGCAGCACTGTATTGTTTCTGCTGCTTACTTTATCTTCAACAGTGTTAGCCTTCTCTACGCGTACGGAAAGTTGGGTCGAAGATGCGCTTTTGCATGATGGCAGAATTATCAAAGTAAGCAGAGAGGTGGATTGGACATTTCAATTCCTCGGCGGCGATTCTGGAAGCCCTGTCTTTATGGAAAGTTGGCCAGATAAATTCTGGTTAAAATTTACGCATCCAGATACTCAGAAAACGATTAAGTGGCAGGGAGTACAGTATTTCAATCCAATACTATTGGATATTGTTGATGGAGTGCCTTACCTAGTCGTATTGGGGCGACCAACTAAGGATAACGAAAAAATTTATGGATGCCCTGAATTACCCTATATTTACCTTAGGTACGAATCGGGGTTTTTTGGGAAGTGGTTGCCAATACCCGTAGAGACCGCTCCTCAAGTGCTGCGGAATGCAAACCTTTCTCCAAGCTATCCTCCAGTTTCAAAGGCTCCAATTGTGGTAGAAGTTGGCAAGATTAATAACGTGGAACCTGAAAAACCAGCGGATGAGAAACCTTCGGAGGGATCATTTCAACGAAAAATACCAAGAAGCTATGACGAATGGCACTACGCATACAAAAACAGCTATCGCAATGAAAGAAGGATGGGTGATTGTCGACCACCCTTGCAACCCCTTCCCGATATTCCTCTTCCTAAGCCTGTAGATATTATTGCATTAGAGGCTATAGGAAGTCAGGACTTCACTGTAAAGAACGCCAATGAGTATTATAAATTGCTGACGGAAAAGAAGGGAGCGGCTACCCGTGCCAATTGCGCTAAGTTTTTTAGACCTCCTAACCCAGAAAATCTGATGCTGGGTGAGCGGTTTGTTAATGATCTGACAGGCAATGAAAGACTGCCGTATTCTGGAGCAACTCCTTTGCCATCAGGGCGGATGCTAGAAACGAGGACTGAGCGTTATTGTGATGAAAAATTTGTTTGGTTCATTGCGGGACATGAAGAGCCTGGGAAAACGCACATTACGAAATACACAGCGTCTGGAGATTTTCTTTACAACATTCGAATAGCTGATCCGAAAATTGCAGATAACAAGCTTGCTAGGAATATGGTGCTTGATTCGATTACAGCTGAGAATGGGTACTTCAATTTTTATTGGTCGCAGAGTCTTCCAATGCCCTCCGCTTCGTCAATGGTATATCCCAACCGTATGACAAAGTTTCGCTTTCGTGAGCCGGTCAATGTGCAATAGGCGAAAATTAGAAGTGCTTATGGGGCTAGGCTCAATTACTTTTTCCTCCTAAACAACCCTAATGACCACCTCTCCCCTCACTCCCTTCTTCACCGAAATGCGCAAAGAGCTTGCGCAGACACTGCCTGATTTTGAGGGCTGGTTGGGTTCTATCGCCACAGTTGCCAACGATGATCCGTTGTTGATGGAGTCGCTGGAAAGTTACGCTTCGCAGTTAGAGCGTATCGGTCAAACTGCCGAGATGATCGGGCTAAACGGGTTGGCGGCGTGGTGTGTTGCGTTGAATGGCGCGTTGCCTAGTGTGGTATTTTTGGAAGGCGATGCGCGCCTGCAAACCGCGCTGCATCTGGCTGGCTGGCCTGCGCTGTTTGACCGCTACCTCGAAGAACCCGCCAATTTTGATGCGGCTATGGCGTTGGCGGAATATCTTGCCAACCCCGTTTTGGGGCAGTCGATAGACGAAGCGGCCAGCTTGGCGTTGATCGAACAACTCACCACACCGCCGTTGATACCGGAGGAGTTAATGGGGGAGTTGGAGCAAGCTTCCGCACCCGTGAGTGTGAGCGTTGCCGATGTGTCGTTGCAGATTCCCGACACCGCAGATCGAGGTGTATGTGATGCGTTTATCGACGAAGCTCCGAACAACGTCGAACAGTTTTCCGCGCTCACCGCCAAAATTGCCAGCGGTCTGGCGAATGTTGATGACATGCGCAGTGCCAAGCGCATCGCGCATTCTTTCAAGGGGTCGGCGAACATTGTCGGAATCCGTGGCATCGCAACTCTTGGTCACCACACCGAAGATGTGCTGGAATACTTCGAGCAAAATCCCGTCAAGCCGCCGAAAGCACTGGCGCGTGCTTTGGTCGCCGCGAGTGATTGTCTGGCGCAGATGGTGGGTTTTTTGCGTGGTGACGAAAGCGCACCGGACAATGCCTTTGAGGTGTTGAGCGAAATTGTCGCCTGGGCGAACCAAGTGAAATCGGGCGAAATTGCCGAGATGCAGGAAGAGTCCCAAGTGGAAATCGTACCACTGGTTTCCGCCACGCCGTCACAAGACAAGCCCGTTGTTGCGACAGCCGAGGGCGAGCAACAAGCGTCGTTGCGTGTGCCTGTGAATACCGTCGATGAGATGTATCGTCTCATTGGCGAGATGACCAGCAAGATTGCAAGGCTGGAATCGCAAGTGTTGAATGCGAATGCGCGATCTCATAGTTTGCTGGCGCATAACCAAGTGGTGCAGCAGCGCGTGGTGGATATTGAAAAACTGGTGTTGTTGCGCGGCATGAATATCAACCAGACAGCCGAGACAGACAACGCGGAGTTTGATCCGCTGGAGATGGAACGTTACAGCGAGCTACATGGCGCAACGCGTGCCTTGGTGGAGGTAACCGCCGATGCAAAGGAGATGGCAGAAAACCTCGATGCGGGACTCGCCAATTTGCGTATTGAAGTGGCACAGCAAACGCAACTTAATAAAGAACTTCAGCATCAAGTGGTATCAACACGCCTCGCGCCAGTGAGTTCACTGACGGCGCGACTGACACGCAACGTGCGGCAAACCTGTATGCAGACGGGCAAGCAAGCCGAGCTAGTCATCACGGGTGGTGAGATTCAAGTGGATGGTGATGTGCTGAACAAGTTGGCCGACCCGTTGTTGCACCTGCTGCGCAACGCCGTCGACCACGGTATCGAGTTGCCCGAAGCGCGTGTGTCGGCGGGAAAGCCGGCCGATGGAGTAATTCATCTCAAATTTGCGCGGCTGGGTTCGGGCATCGTCGTCACGATTAAAGATGACGGTAAAGGGCTTGATTACGAGCGCATCCGTGCCAAGGCGATTACCCAGAAATTGATCCGTGAGGAACAGCAACTCAGCCACGCCGAGTTGGCACGCTTGGTGTTGCTACCCGGATTTTCAACACGCGAATCCGTCAGCGAAATCTCCGGGCGAGGCGTGGGCATGGATGTCGTGGCCACGCGCTTGGCTGCTATCAAAGGCACGGTAGAGTTAAGTTCGGAGCCTGGGCAAGGCTGCGAAGTGGTGCTGAAATTTCAAGCCTCACTGGTGACCCAACACACTTTATTGGTGGAGGCAGGAAAACAACTTTTTGCGATCCCGATTCACTACATCAAAGAAGCGTTTCCCTGCAAGCTGGGTGAGGTGAATCAGAATGGCGTTGGGCAAAGCGGCGAAGGTATTTGGCACTTCACCATACGGGATGAAAGTTATCCGCTGCACGATTTAACCGCGCTTACAGGCTATCCCGCCGCGCCGCTCAACAGGGAGCGTTGTGTCTTGTTACCCAAGCTGCTCATTCATACACGGGAAGGAATGCAGGCGATTCTGGTGGAAAGCGTCATCGAAAGCCGCAGCGTGATGGTGAAAACTATGGGCAAATATCTGGCGCGAGTGCATGGGATATCGGGAGTGACAATACTGGGTGACGGCACACTCGTGCCATTGCTCAACGTGCCGGAATTATTGGCCTCGCCGATAGAGGTAACCGCCGCCGTAGCGGATTTGGCAGCTGCCGCACGGCAAAAGGCGCGGCGTATTTTGGTGGTGGATGATTCACTGTCAGTGCGCAAAGCACTGATGCAGTTATTGCAGGATGAAGCGTTTGAAGTGAAAGGCGCGGGTGACGGCATGGAAGCGATACGCGCAATTGAGAAATTTGATCCGCACGTGGTCTGCACTGATCTGGAAATGCCCAACATGAACGGACTGGAATTGACGCAACATCTTCGCATGAAGGAATCCACCCAGCACTTGCCTATTATAATGATTACTTCGCGCTCGATGGATAAACACCGCGATCAAGCCATGCAAGCGGGCGTGGATTTTTATCTGACCAAACCTTATACCGAAAGCGATTTGTTGAAGCATGTGAATCAAGCGTTGAATCCGGCAATCCAGAACCCATCTACTCCATAGTCTGCAAGCCCTGTTCGTGGTAAATTGGCAACCTGATAACGGTGGCGAAGTGACGGCTGTAGCGCAATGAAAAATCATACACAAATACTTTATATCGGCGGGTTGTTTACCGCAGCGTTGCTGTGCCTGCACATGACCATGTTTTTCAGCTTTGAAATGGTTGTAGCCAACACGCTGCTGCTTTTCGCGCTGGTAATGGGCTGGGCCTTTTTGTTAAGGCGTATGAGTCGCGGTGATGAAACGGCGAGTCGCCCGGAAGGGCAAGTGGGCAATGCCACCGGGCGTTACATCAGGGAAAGCAGTGCGTTTCACGCGCAACTGGGCAGCGAAATTTCCGACCAGCTGACTTCGGCGAACACCGAGCTGGGCAACACGCAAGAGATACTCAATGACGCAATTACCAAGTTGGTGAGTAACTTTATCGCGATCTCGGACGAGGTACGCAGCCTTTCCGCCAATACCGATCAATTCAGCAAACAGGTACACGATCTGGCAAATGAGGTGACTCAGAAATTGCGCATTGCGGAGCGTTTTCTGGATGGTCTCGCATCGAATGATCCTGCCACGGTCAGGCAGTCCGAGGCTCATATGCACGCCATGATAGACAGCATCAGCGCGTTTAATGAAACTGTTGCAACCAATGCGATAGACCTGAATTTGATCAGCGGCAAAGTAGAGCAAAATGTGTTGGTGGTAATTTCCACATTGCAATTCCAGGACATGAGTTCGCAATTGATCGAACATGCCAGAATGCGCATGAGTGCTCTGCAAGAGGTGGCGAATGAAATGGCGAAGCAAGGTGATAATCCGAATAGCCGTGAATACTTGGAGCGCATCGCCGCCTACAATCGGCTGCTGGAAAAACATGTGGTGTCGCTGGATAAACAGAAAGCCAACCCGGTAGCGCAGAAAGACTATCGCAGCGGGGATGTTGAATTGTTTTAGTTTCCGGACAGTATTTGTTCATTGCGTTTTTTTGGGTAAATCGTGCAATGAGTAAAAGAAAAATTTACCCGTACCCATCTTTAATCGAGCGAGAGATATGACAAAAACAATTTTAGCGATTGATGATTCAACTTCTATACGGCAGATGGTGGCGTTTACGCTTAAATCTTCGGGTTATACCGTTATCGAGGCGGCAGATGGGCAGGAGGGTCTGGATAAAGCCAATGCCAATGCCGATGCCATCACGTTGATTCTGACCGACCAAAATATGCCGCGCATGGACGGACTCACCCTGACTAGAACGCTGCGCGGTATGCCGCAATTTGCCAAGACCCCGATTTTGATGCTGACCACCGAGTCTAGCGACGAAATGAAATCACAAGGCAAGGCGGCGGGTGCAACGGGCTGGCTGGTAAAGCCGTTCGATCCGCACAAGCTGCTGGAAGTTGTGAAAAAGGTGATCGGCTAAGGAAGCTCCATGTCTATCGACATGAGCCAGTTTTACCAAGTGTTCTACGAGGAAGTCGCGGAACATCTGGAAAGCATGGAAAGCCAATTGCTCGCGCTCGACCTCTCCTCTCCCGATTCAGACCAACTTAACTCGATTTTTCGCGCCGCACATTCCATCAAAGGCAGCAGCAGCACCTTTGGTTTTAATGACATGACCGAGGTCACGCACGTTTTGGAGGCGTTGCTCGACCGGATTCGCAAGCACGAAATTAATATCACTACCGCCATGGTGGATGCTTTTTTGCAGGCGGGGGACGTGTTGCGCGGCATGTTGCACGTGCACCAGCGCACGGAGGCGGTGGATGAAAGCGCATCGCATGAAATTTGCGCCAGACTGACAGCGTTGGCCGATAGCCCGATAGCCCAGTTTCATGCGGAGACTTCAACTTTGTCCGGTTTGGAAGCCGAATCGGCTGCCGAGCAAATTTACCAGATCCAGTTTGCCAATACTCCCACCGCGTTTCCCAGTAAAAATCATCTGGATAATTTGCTGGCAGAGCTGGCTGTCAAAGGTGTCATCCATAACCAGATCATTACTTCGGTGAAGGTGGCACTCACCTTGACCAGTCAGGCAACGGAAGCCGAGCTGCGCGAAATTTTTTCGTATTTCTTGGAGCCACCCCAGTTGAGTATCAAGGTGGTTGATAAAGTGGAAGCCAATGATGCGGGGCAGGGTTATGGCTTCTTTGATGAGCCTGGAGTTGGGAAAACGGTGGAGGTTGCCGGACAAGACTACGGTTTTTTTGTCGAGCCACAAGCCATCCAATCCGGACGGGAGGAGGCGCAGGGCTACGGCTTTTTTATCGAGCCGGGGGACATTAAAGCAGCTGTTGAAGATGCACAGGGTTATGGGTTTTTCGGTGAAATCGAATCTGCTCCTGTCCCTGTAATCAAACCGACTGATATTGAAATTCAACGCCGCGCTTCGGATAAACCCTTTGCCGAACCCGCCAGCGAAGCATCCATCCGCGTCAGCGTGGCCAAGGTGGACAGGCTGGTCAATCTGGTCGGCGAGTTGGTGATTACCCAATCCATGATGGCGGAAAGTATTGCGAAGCTAGACCCTGTGCTGCATGAAAATCTGTTCAACGGTTTGGCACAATTTGAACGCAATACCCGCGATTTGCAAGAATCCACCATGTCCGTGCGCATGATCCCGATTAATGTGGTGTTCAGTCGTTTTCCCCGTTTGGTGCGTGATTTTTCCGCCAAATTTGACAAGTATGTGCAACTCAAAACCATAGGTGAAGATACCGAACTCGATAAAGGCTTGATCGAAAAAATCAGCGATCCCTTGACGCATTTGGTGCGCAACAGTCTGGATCACGGCATAGAGTTCCCGACAGACCGTATTGCGCAAGGCAAAGATGCGCAAGGCACAATCACCTTGCGCGCCGCCCATCAGGGCGGGAGCATTGTGATTACCGTGGCGGATGACGGTGCGGGCTTGAACCGCGAACGGATTTTGTTCAAAGCCAGAGAAAAAAGCTTGCCCGTTAGCGACAACATGAGCGATGCCGAAGTGTGGCAAATTATTTTCGCACCGGGATTTTCCACTGCCAACATGGTCACGGATGTATCCGGTCGAGGTGTCGGCTTGGACGTGGTGAAGCGGAATATCGAGAGCATCGGCGGTCGGGTCAGCATTCACTCCGAGCAAGGACATGGCACGACCACCACGATACGTCTGCCGCTTACACTGGCGATCTTGGACGGCTTGTCAGTTGCGGTGGGCGGGCAAATTTTTATTGTGCCGCTGAGTTTTATCAGCGAGTCGTTGCGTCCCCAGGCGGGTGATATAAAAAACATCCGGGGTCAGGGGCAAGTGGTGCAAATACGCGGTGAATATATTCCCGTGATTGCTTTGCACCAAATTTTTAACATACCCACCCAATGCGTTCATCCAACCGAGGGTATCCTCGTGCTGATCGAGGCGGAAGGGCTATCCATCGCCCTGTTTGTGGATGAATTGGTGGGGCAGCACCAGGTGGTGATCAAAAGCCTGGAAACGAATTATCGAAAAGTGCCGTACATATCCGGCGCGACGATTATGGGTGACGGTCATGTGGCAATGATTCTGGATGCAGGCGAGTTGGTGTGTTTGATGCAGAGGTAAGTGGATGGAAAGTTATTGGGGGTAAGTCATGTTAAAAAAGTTAGGTATTGTAGGGTTGATTGCCTTGGGTTTTGCCATTGTTGTGTTGCTTTTCATGATTGTTTTATGGCAAGTGATAGGTGCATTTTCTAGCCTCACGCGCAATGTACAACAGATTGAAGAAAAAAATTTACCTTATGTGTTAATCGTTGAAGAAATGGATGTGGCGCGTTCGGAAGTTCAGCAATTTTTGACTGATGTGGCGGCAACGCATGATCGAGCCGCGTACCAAGAGTCAGATGAATCGGCACAACATTTTTTGCGCGGCGTGGAAAGTTTTAAGCAGCTCTACCAGCGTGAAAATAATACTGAAAGGTTGAAAGATATTGAAGAAATCGAGGCAAAGTTTAACCGCTTTAACGCCAGTGGCAAGGTAATGGCGGAGGCCTATATTATGCAAGGTATAGAAGCGGGCAATGTGCTGATGAAGGGAAATGATCAAATTGCCGGGTTTGATAAAGACAGCGAAACACTGATGGAAGGGCTGACAAAATTTCGTGAAGAGCAAATTGCCGAAGCCAAGCAGTCTGTTATCAATGTCAACAAGGAGGCTGCTTCGGCTCTGTGGATCATCGTAACGGGTAGCGCACTGTCAATTTTGACGATTCTTGGTTTGGCAGTGTTGATTGTGCGTAGTGTGAGAAAACAGCTGGGCGGCGATCTTCAACATGCCGAGCAGGCAATGTCCAAAATTACCGACGGGGATTTATCGACGGAGATGCAGACACATGCCAATGACCGCGACAGCATGATGTACAAAATGGGGCAAATGAAGCAAGGTTTGGCGAACATGGTCGGTGAGATTCGTTCCAGTGCCGAAAGCATCACCACCGCTTCGCAAGAAATTGCAGCTGGCGTGACCGACCTATCCTCGCGCACCGAAGAACAAGCCTCGACCCTGGAAGAAACCGCCAGCAGCATGGAAGAGTTAACCGCAACGGTTAAACAAAATGCCGAGAACGCCAAACACGCCAACCAGCTTGCGGCGACTGCTTCGAGCATCGCGGTCAAGGGCGGGCATGTGGTGGGCGAAGTCGTCCAGACCATGACCTCAATCAGCACCAGCTCCAAGAAGATCGTGGACATCATCAGCGTCATCGAAGGCATCGCCTTCCAGACCAACATCCTCGCCCTTAACGCGGCCGTCGAAGCTGCTCGCGCAGGTGAACAGGGCCGGGGCTTCGCCGTGGTCGCCAGCGAAGTGCGCAACCTTGCGCAACGCTCCGCCGCTGCCGCCAAAGAAATCAAAACCCTGATCGGCGACTCGGTCGACAAAGTCGAGGCGGGTTCCAGACAAGTTGACCAGGCCGGTGCAACCATGAACGAAATCGTCCAGGCGGTCAAACGGGTCACCGACATCATGTACGAAATCTCCGCCGCCTCCAACGAACAAAGCGCGGGCATCGAACAAGTCAACCAAGCCATCATCCAGATGGACGAGGTGACTCAGCAAAATGCCGCGCTGGTTGAGCAGGCTGCTGCTGCTGCCGAGTCCATGCGTGAGCAGGCACAGGGATTGGTTAGATCGGTCAGTTTCTTCAAACTGGCGAATGCCAAGGTGCCTGCGCGTCAAGCTAATCCTGCTGAACAGGGGGCAATGCAGGTCGCAACAAGCAGAATTGCGCCCATGAAAAAACAGACCCGATTGGCGAAGGTGGCGGCAGATGAGGATTGGCAGGAGTTTTAGGGGGAAAAGCCGCACGTTGATTCAGAAAGCGGATTAAACCAGCACTCCTTAGCTTTGCTGCGTCGCAAAGCAAAATCATAGAGAGATTGTTTTTCAGAAAAACAGGAGTACACCATGCAAGCACCATCCGTTGCACAGGCTATAAATCGTGAGTTGCTGACTTTCACGCTGGGCAGTGAAGAGTATGCAATCGATATTCTCAAGGTGCAAGAGATACGCGGCTATGATGCGGTGACCACCATCGTCAACGCGCCCGAATTTATCAAGGGGGTCATCAATCTGCGCGGCATCATCGTGCCGATTGTGGATATGCGCATCAAATTCAAGTTGGGGTCGCCGACCTATGATCATCTCACGGTGGTGATCGTATTAAATGTCGCCAGTCGCGTGGTGGGCATGGTGGTGGACGGGGTATCGGATGTTATCACCCTCAAGCCGGACGACATCAAACCCGCCCCCGAATTCGGCGGAGGGCTGGATACCCGATACCTGCAAGGTCTGGGTACGGCGGGGGAACGCATGTTGATTCTGGTGGACATTGAAAAATTGATGACCAGCCGGGAAATGGAGTTGATCGAGGCGGTAGAAGCGGCGGTCTGACCCATAATTTTGACAAAAATCTGGAGAGGCAATGTCATGTTCACAAAACTAAAAGTGGGAGTGCGTTTGGGATTGGGATTCGCTGCGGTGTTGGCACTATTGTTGACGCTGACCCTGTTGAGCTTCTCGCGCATGACGGCAATCCGAGACAACCTGGATAAGATAGCCGAACACCATATGGCGGTGATAGGAAATGTTTCTGAAATGCGCGAAGCGGTGCAAACCATTGCGATTAGTATACGCAACCACGTGCTGCTGTCGGATGTGGACAGTGTGGCAGCAGAGGTCAATCGTATCAATTCCGCGAGAGAATATTATGCGGAAACCGAAAAGAATCTTTTGTTAATGGCAGGTCGTGAAGCAGACAATGGGCTATTGCTGAAGCTGGAAGAGGCGCGTGCGGCCAATCAACAGGCTGTTGATAAAGTGTTGCAACTTGCCCAAAACATTCCAGTGGAGACGATTAAATCAACCGAAAATAACAAAGTCAACAATAAAGCCGAGGCAATAAACGTGCTGTTGGCAGAGGTACAGCCAGCACAGGCAGAATGGCTAAGAAGTTTGAATGCGGTATTGTCGGAGGAGGAAAAGCTGGCCGAGAATGCCGTGGTGGAGGCGCACGCCACATATGCCAACGCCCGATTGCTGGTGATTTCTATGTCTGCCGCCGCGTTGCTGCTGGGTGTATTCATCGCGTGGTATTTGACACGCTCGGTAGTTAAACCATTGCATGGGGCAAGGCTAATTGCGCAACGGATTGCGGAGCGTGACCTGACTCAGCAGATCGAAATTAGGACGCATGACGAAACAGGTGATCTGACTCAGGCACTCAAAATGATGAAAGAAAATCTGGTCAGTATTGTCAGCGAAGTACGCACCAACACCACCGAAATTACACACGCCGCACAACAAGTTGCAGCTGGCGTGACCGACCTATCCTCGCGCACCGAAGAACAAGCCTCGACCCTGGAAGAAACCGCCAGCAGCATGGAAGAGTTAACCGCAACGGTTAAACAAAATGCCGAGAACGCCAAACACGCCAACCAGCTTGCGGCGACTGCTTCGAGCATCGCGGTCAAGGGCGGGCATGTGGTGGGCGAAGTCGTCCAGACCATGACCTCAATCAGCACCAGCTCCAAGAAGATCGTGGACATCATCAGCGTCATCGAAGGCATCGCCTTCCAGACCAACATCCTCGCCCTTAACGCGGCCGTCGAAGCTGCTCGCGCAGGTGAACAGGGCCGGGGCTTCGCCGTGGTCGCCAGCGAAGTGCGCAACCTTGCGCAACGCTCCGCCGCTGCCGCCAAAGAAATCAAAACCCTGATCGGCGACTCGGTCGACAAAGTCGAGGCGGGTTCCAGACAAGTTGACCAGGCCGGTGCAACCATGAACGAAATCGTCCAGGCGGTCAAACGGGTCACCGACATCATGTACGAAATCTCCGCCGCCTCCAACGAACAAAGCGCGGGCATCGAACAAGTCAACCAAGCCATCATCCAGATGGACGAGGTGACTCAGCAAAATGCCGCGCTGGTTGAGCAGGCTGCTGCTGCTGCCGAGTCCATGCGTGAGCAGGCACAGGAGCTGGCGCAAATTGTGAGTGTGTTCAAGTTGACCGCATCCAATCAGATTGCCGCACCGGGTAGTCCACAGCATAAAGCGATTGATCTGGATTTCAGGCAAGCATATGCGGTTCGCGCCGTTGTTGCGCCAACGAAAAAACAACGCGCATTGGTATCCGAGCGTGCTGACGAAGAATGGCAAGAGTTTTGAGCGGGGAGCTCAGTCCAACGGGAAAATATCAACGTGGCTACGTGTTCACGGATGATGATTTTGAGCGGGTGTGCCGGTTGATTTACGATCACGCGGGGATTTCGCTCAAATCTTCCAAGCGTGACATGGTCTATAGCAGGCTGGCAAAGCGGTGTCGCGCAAACAGGGTGGATAGTTTTCGCGAGTATCTGGCGTTGCTAAATAACAATCCGGTTGAGTGGGAGGCATTTGTCAATGCCCTGACCACTAATTTGACCGCGTTTTTCCGTGAGGCGCATCATTTTCCGTTGTTGGCGGAACACGCGCTTAAAGAACCGTGGCGGCAGCCATTTTCGATATGGTGTTCTGCCGCTTCGACCGGCGAAGAGGCGTATTCCATCGCCATGACCATGGTTGATGCGTTTGGCAGCTTTACCCCACCCGTCACCATTGTGGCGAGCGATGTGGATACAGCTGTGTTGACAACGGCCGAAGCGGGGGTCTACCCGATGGAGCGAATTGAAAAGCTGGAACCCGACCTGGTCAAACGATTTTTCTTGAAAGGATCGGGTGTGCAGCAGGGGTTAGTCAAAGTCAGGCCGGAATTGCGCGCGATGATTACTTTTCGCCAAGTGAATTTGCAGGACAACGATTGGACGATACGCGGACCGCTGGATGTTATTTTTTGCCGTAATGTGATGATATATTTCGACAAGGCGACACAGCTCAAAATTTTGCAACGATTTGCACCGTTGTTGCGGCAGGATGGCTTGCTGTTTGCGGGACACTCGGAAAGTTTTCACCATGCGGCACATTTGTTTCGGATGCGCGGTAAAACCGTGTATGAATTGGCGGGCGATGCGCCCCATGCACGATAGATAGCGGAAGGAAAATTCAGGATATGACCAAGCACGGATATGAGGAAGTTCTCGCACCGCATCTGTATTTTGATCGGGAACACAATGTGCAGGCCGCCAAAATATTGCCCGGCGAATACTATGCCACGCCGCGCGACATGGTGCTGGTGACAGTGCTGGGTTCTTGCGTGTGCGCGTGCATCCGCGACAAAGTCAGTGGCATTGGCGGGATGAACCATTTCATGCTGCCCGACAGCGGGCAGGATCGCGGCAATCCGCTCGGTGATTCGGCGCGGTACGGTATTTACGCCATGGAGGTGCTGATTAACCAGTTGCTTAAAATGGGTGCGAAACGCAGCAACTTTGAGGCCAAGGTGTTTGGTGGCGGAGCGGTGTTAAAAGGCTTTACAGTGGGTAACGTGGGAGAACGCAATGCGGAATTTGTGCTGGATTTTTTGCATACGGAAAGAATATTTATTGCCGCTCAGGATTTGCTGGACGTGTTCCCGCGCAAGGTGTACTACTTCCCGCACACAGGATTAGTACGCGTGAAAAAATTGAAAAATGTCCATAACAACACCATTCTTGACCGCGAAGCAGAATACAAAACACGGCTGGATTATGCGAAATTGGCGGGTGATGTGGAGTTGTTTGATTAAAAGCTCACATTTCATCCTAACAGCGGTGCTGCGTAAAAAATTTCTTGCCGACATATAACCGCGTATGTGGCACTGCGAAGTTTTTTACGCGCCTAGCAGTTGGGTTAACTGTAAGTTTTTAGGTTGAGTTATCTGGGAAAAATGAAGGCTCGCAAAATAAAAGTGTTAGTGATTGACGACTCCGCGCTGATACGCAGCGTGCTGCAGGACATTATCAATCGTGAACCGGATATGGAGTGTGTCGGCATGGCGGCTGATCCGCTCGCCGCGCGCGAAATGATTAAGGCACTCAACCCCGATGTGCTGACGCTGGATGTGGAAATGCCCAGGATGGACGGGCTGGACTTTCTGGAACGGTTGATGCGGCTGCGCCCCATCCCCGTGCTGATGGTTTCTTCGCTTACCCAGGCGGGTTCTGAGGTTGCGTTTCGGGCGATGGAATTGGGCGCGATTGATTTTGTTGCCAAACCCAAGCTGGATATTGCGCGCGGCATGCAGGAGTATGGCATCACCATCACCGATAAAATTCGTGCGGCCGCGCAGGCGGATGTTAAAAAAGTGACCACAGCACCCGCGCAGGAAAAATTGTCTGCGGATGCCGTATTACCCAGCGCGGCATGGCGATTTTCTTCCACCGAAAAAATCGTGGCAATCGGCGCATCAACGGGTGGAACCGAGGCGTTAAGAGATATATTGGTCAATCTGCCCGCCGATGCCCCCGCTGTGCTGATTGCGCAGCACATGCCGGAACGGTTCACCCAATCCTATGCGCAGCGTATGGATGGTTTGTGCAAAATTTCCGTTAAAGAAGCGGAGGACAACGAGCGTGTGCTACCCGGCCATGCTTACATCGCGCCGGGCAACATGCACCTGCTGCTCAAACGCAATGGCGCGCGCTACACCGTCTCGCTCAATCAGGGACCGTTGGTAAACCGCCATCGTCCTTCGGTGGATGTGCTGTTTCGCTCGGCAGCCAATGTGGCGGGAGCGAACGCGCTGGGCATCATTCTCACCGGTATGGGCAAAGACGGCGCACAGGGTCTGCTGGAAATGAAGCAGGCGGGTGCGCATACCATTGCGCAGGATGAAGCAAGCTGCGTGGTATTCGGTATGCCGAAAGAAGCGATTGCGCTGGGTGGCGTGGACGAAGTGTTGCCGCTAAGGGATATTGCGCGCCGTGCTATGGAATATGTGTCGGCGAGCGAAAAATAGCCAAGCTTGCAAGCCAGAGAATCGTTGCAAGGCTGAATCAATGCTATAACTTGAAGTGACTGACCGCAGACTGGAGGGTATCTGATAATTTCTCCAAATGCATCGCTGTTTTGGAGGTTGCCTGAATCGCAAGATTGTTTTCCTGGGACATCCTGGAAATTTCTTCTATGTCCTTGGTGATTTGGCTGCTGGCTATGCTTTCTTTCTGCATCGCCGTTGAAATTTCATTCACCGCCACCAATACCATTTGTGCGCCGGAATTAATCTGGCTAATAGAATTTCCTGCTTGCTGCGTGAGGGTTTCTCCTTCTGTAACGCGCTGCACGGTAGCCTGCATACTGCTAACTGCTTGGCCTGTACCAATCTGGATTTTCCCGATCATGACGGTGATTTCCTGGGTTGATTGACTGGTACGCTCGGCAAGTTTTCTGACCTCATCAGCAACCACGGCAAATCCTCTACCCTGTTCACCGGCGCGTGCGGCTTCGATGGCGGCATTCAAAGCCAATAAATTGGTTTGATCGGAAATTTCCTTGATGACGTTAATAATGGAAGATATTTGTTTGGACTGTGCTTCCAAATCTTGAATGATATTGGAAGCCTGACTCACCGACTCAGTAATACTGTGCATATCTGAAACAACCTGAAAAATCACATCGCCACCCTGCTTGGAATGGCTCTCTGACTCGGCAGAAATGGTTTGCGCACGCATTGCGTTCTGCGTCACATGCTCAACATTATGGTTATTTTCTTCGACAATGCCGACAATCGACATTGCAACCTGACTTTGGTGCGCGGAACTTAAAGCGACCTGGTTGGACGATTTCGATAATTCAGAAGCCGCATTTGACAACACTGCGGCCTGCGAGCGAATTTGGGTAATAATGTTTTGCAGCGAACTTTGCATGGTTACCAGCGAACGCAGCAGTTTGCCGGTTTCATCATCATTCCGGCTGGTTTCGATAGTCTGGCTTAAATCACCCGCCGCAATCGCTTCTGCCACCCCAACGGCCACTTTTAACGGCTTGATCAACTTGCTGACATTGTGCACAAACATCACCGCGATTAGCACGATAAATAATATCGCTCCCAGCACAATGAACTTTTGAATGTTCACAGCGCGAGCCGCTTGTTTGATGACTAGACTGTTGGCCGTGAAGTAAGCTTCATTGAGCTTGGAAGTTGCTGCGTCTGTGCCACGAATGTGATCGCGCAGTAAACCGAGTGCTCCCATAGAATCGTCTTGATGGAGAGTGCCCAGCATGATGCCAATCACGTTCAGGGCATTAACTAGCGCAGGCGTGGAGTCTATTTTTCCGATTTGCGACAAGGCTTCTTTGGATGCTTCCAGCGACTTGATGCTGTCGCCGCCAAGCTTGCCGGAATCCACTGCATCGGTAACACCATTCAGAAAAGTCTTGTAGTGTGATTTGGCGGCTCCCGATAACTCCATGAGTTCAAATGCTCTGCTCAACTCATTGGAACGCTGCAAATCGGAAACCGTCTGATACACCAATACCAGGGTAACAGGAATCATCACGGCCATAAATTGCAGGATGATTTTACTTCTCAGAGAAAGCGTTTGTTTCATTAAACTTGTCCCAAATAGAGCGCACACCCAATCGGCGGATAAAACAGCACCGTGCTCTCTAATTACGGCACAATCCAAAATTACTTGAGGAGATTTACTTGATGATGTTGACCTCACCGGGGCTGCTGCTAACATAGCTAACTGCACCGGGTGTTCGCTTTACATACTCAATGACTTCTCTATCGCTGGATTTTATGGCAGGTGCGGTTAAGCCATCGCGGAATGCTTTTTTGGTCCAAATGCTATTGTATTTTGTACTTGGCATCTGCATCAATTTTGACAGGAAATTTTCCTGTTGCGCCGCGTTGTCAACAGGCACTAATTTGGTACTTCCAGCGAATTGCTTTTCCCCCAAGAAAACATCGCGTACTTCATTGGCAGAGAGGCTAACGCTGGAGTGGGCAATTACCACCAAGTCACCCGCGTAAGCACTATGTGACACAGACAAAGTTAGCATAGCAGCGGAGACAAATCTAAAAATAATAGCTTTCATAATGATCGACCCCTCTGGTTAAAAACCGATTGCGTATTGTGCGAAGACGCTATTGAAATTTTTTGCACCCCCGGCGATACCCGCATCGAATTTTGAATCCAGCAGCTCAAATTTCAACGCGGCATTTTGGTTTAGGTTGTATCGCACGCCCAACGATTGTCTGGCGTAAGATTGCCCGCTTGCCTGCGAGGCGAAGTAATTGTCATTTTGGTTCAGCACGGCTTTTTCAACGCGAATGTAGGGCATCCAGTCATTAAAGCTTTTGCCAATTTGTGCATATGCCGCCCAGCTTTCATGCATACCCACGTTGCTGCCGCTCTTGTTGTTATCGTTAAAGCTGTAGTATTCGCCCAGCGCCTCCCAATCATTCGCTAAATAGACAGCTGAACCGCCAAACATGCTCAACTCAGTATTGTTGGATTGCGAAGTATCGCTCACATCACCTTTAAGTCCATGAACCGCCAATTTAAGACCATCCAGATTTCCTGAAAGCTCGTAACCCACATTAAATCCTGCCATGGCCTGATGATTGTTATCGCCAGCTTGGTTGATAGTTAACGTGCCAAGATTTGTAGCAGAAGGAGGCAATGTTGAATCTTCCACGGCAATTTGAGGGCCGTTACCGGCGTAAACATCGTAAGTCACTTTACCCATACCGGCTTTGAGCTTACCCGTACCCAACACACCCACCATGTGGGCAGGCAAGATGCCGCCCTTGTCTTCAAAGTCAAGGAAGCGCGGTCTCATCACAGAAGTTTGCATTTGCCCTCCGTGATGAAATCCGGTATTCCAATATCCGTAGGGGGTGTGGATGCGCCCTCCCCAGAGAGTTGCAGTATCGCTGAAGCTGTAACCAAATTGCACTCGCTCTAAATCCACGGCGACTTCACCTGCGGGTGTTATTTCAAAGTTAGGCTCAATCAATGCTTTAACGCGATCTCCAAAATTGGGGGTTAAATAAAAGGATAATGAGCCGACGAAAAATCCTTTCGGATTGTCTGCCAAACTACCGCTGTTGCTGGAAAAACCAACATCTGAAAAGCCGTGTAGTGGCAGACCCGCACTGTTGCCGGAATGATGAGCCATACCGGAAGTCATTTGCGTAAGCTCATTCTGCATGGCATCCAGCTTGTTTTCCAAGTTCTTCATGTGCTCGACATCGGTTTCTGCCAAGGCTGATGCGGCACCAAATAACACCCCCCCCAGCAACGATACTTTTAATAATGGTTGTAGTTTCCAACGTCCAATTTGCTTGCTGTCTGTCCCTTTTGTCGCCATCATTTTTGCTTCCCCCTTAAATTGAAAATGCGATTCCAGCGCATAACTTAAAACCCCCTTTGCGCAGGAGTGTTACGTTAATGTAAATAGACTCGCGGTACAACACTTTTAACTGCCAGAATAGAATTGACATTAGGTGCCAATTCATAAAATTGTGTCGCTAAGCCAAGGCGGCTACAATGCGAGTCATGTCCGACTTTGACCTTACCCACCACTTCCTGATTGCCATGCCCACTTTGCAGGAAGGCGTGTTCGCGGGTACGCTCACCTACATCTGCGAACACAACGAAAACGGCGCGCTGGGTATTGTGGTGAATCGTCCAACCACACTGACCATGGGCGAAATGTTCGACCAGGTAAAAATCCCCCTGCATCAACAGCCCAAACTGGGCGCATCCCCCGTGTATTTCGGCGGACCGGTGCAAACCGAACGTGGCTTTGTGCTGCACAATACCCAGCACAAATGGGAATCTACTTTGCGTATTAACGACAAGCTGTCGCTGACCACCTCAAAAGATATTCTCGAAGCCATGGCAACAGGCGAAGGGCCGCGCAACATCATCGTGACGCTGGGTTACGCTGGCTGGGATCAGGGGCAGTTGGAGCATGAGGTCACTGAAAACATGTGGCTGACCGTGCCAGCCTCCGAGCACATTTTGTTTGAATTGCCGCCAGAAGAGCGTTTAACTGCGGCAATGGCATTGCTCGGAGTTGATTATGCAACGTTGTCCGAAGAGGCGGGTCATGCCTGACTCCAATCCCATTTCATCGGTGAAACGGCGTTGACTTG
>CAZSPN010000006.1:4466-44859 GCA_964608835.1 uncultured Gallionella sp. | reverse complement strand
TCCTCGCCGTACTCTCTTGTACTGTCAGCGTCGTTCGCTTGTCGTCGCCTTGTTTGACCATCGAAATAGAATTGGATTTCAGAAGTGGTGACACTAACGTCAATGGCTATTTTTGAAGGCACACTCCTCGCATTTGATTTTGGTACCCGCCGCATCGGCATCGCAAAAGGTAATAGCTTGTTAGGCACGGCTCAACCGCTCGCCACAATAGATGCGGAAAAAAACGAAATTCGTTTTGCCAAAATTGCCGAGCTGGTTAACGAATGGCAGCCCGGTGGCTTAATTGTTGGTTTGCCCTGCAACGATGATGGCACACCTCACGAGATGACCGCGCTATGCCGTCGCTTTGCCAATCGCCTCAAAGGGCGGTTTAATTTGCCGACGATATTGATTGATGAGCGTTATACTTCCGCCGCCGCAAGCAGTGTGCTGAACGAGCAAGGCGTGTATGGTCGCAAGCAAAAGTCGGTACTTGACCAATATGCCGCGCAGCAAATTTTACAAGCGTATTTTGATGAACCCAGCGCAGGAGTCTACGCATGAACTTCAAAACCTATCCGCCACAGAGAACAGAGCGTGTGTTGTTGGGTTTCCCCTTACAACCACGGCCTACCCCTTGCGGGTGCAGAGGTCACAGAGAACCCTTCGCGTGCCAACCAAACTCTCAGTGGTCTATGTGAACTCTGTGGCTTGAATTGAGGTTTTTATGAAAAATCCACAATTAAATAAAAATGGTGAGTTACAACACTTACTTACCACCGAAGGCTTGCCCGCCGTCATCGTGCGCGATATTCTGGATCGTGCCGCGAAATTCCTTGGTGTCGCCGAGGGAAAAGACATCAAAAAAGTGCCGCTACTGCAAGGCAAGTCGGTATTCAATGTGTTTTTCGAGAACAGCACGCGCACGCGCACCACGTTTGAAATCGCTGCTAAGCGGCTGTCTGCCGATGTGGTGAACCTCAACATCGGCTCATCGTCCACCAGCAAGGGCGAAACCCTGCTCGATACCGTCGATAACTTATGCGCCATGCACGCCGATATGTTTGTGGTGCGTCATTCACAAAGCGGTGCGGCGCACTTCATCGCGCGGCATGTTGCACCTGAGATACATGTCATCAACGCGGGCGATGGTCGCCACGCGCATCCCACGCAAGCCTTGCTGGATATGTTCACCATCCGCCACTACAAAAAAGAATTTCATAACTTGCGCGTTGCGATTGTTGGTGACGTGTTGCATTCGCGCGTGGCGCGTTCTCAGATACACGCATTGACGACGCTGGGCGTGCCGGAGGTGCGCGTGATTGCACCCAAAACATTGCTGCCAACCATGGTGGAAAATCTCGGTGTGCGGGTGTATCACGATATGGAAAAAGGCTTGAAAGATGTCGATGTGGTGTTAATGTTACGCTTGCAAAATGAGCGTATGCAAGGCGCGGCACTACCCTCCGCACAGGAGTATTTTAAGCATTACGGGCTCACCCAAGAGAAGTTGGTATATGCGAAACCCGATGCCATTGTGATGCACCCTGGCCCGATGAATCGCGGCGTGGAAATTGATTCGCACGTTGCCGATGGCGCGCAGTCGGTCATCCTGGCGCAGGTTACGTTTGGTATCGCGGTGCGCATGGCGGTGATGAGTACGCTGGTTGGATCGAGGGCGACAGCATGAATATCCATATCAAGAACGGTCGGTTGATTGATCCAAAAAGCAATATCGATGCACAGCAGGATGTGTTCATCGTTGAACGCCGCATCGCCGCCATTGGCAAAGTCCCGCAAGGTTTCGTAGCAGCGCAGGTGATTGATGCGAGTGGTTTGATCGTGATGCCGGGGCTGGTGGATGTGGCGGCACGTTTGCGCGAGCCGGGCTTTGAATACAAGGCCACGCTGGAATCGGAAATGGCGGCGGCGGCGGCGGGTGGAATAACTTCACTGGCCTGTCCACCTGACACCGATCCGCCACTGGATGAGCCTGGGCTGGTGGAGATGCTCAAGCATCGCGCCCGTTCGTTGAACAAGGCGCGAGTGTTTCCGGTCGGCGCGCTGACGTACGGTTTGAAAGGCGAAGAGCTCACCGAGATGATTGAGCTCAGCGAAGCAGGCTGCAAAGCCTTCAGTCAGGCTGATGCGCGGCTTACCGACACGCGGGTGTTGTTGCGTGCCATGCAATATGCCGCAACGATGGATTATTCGGTGTGGCTGCGTCCGCAGGATAGCTTCCTTGCCAAAGACGGCGTGGCGCATGATGGTGAAGTGGCAACACGCTGCGGTTTAGCGGCGATACCCGTCAGTGCCGAAACCATCGCGCTGGCAACTATGCTGGCACTGGCAAAAGACACGGGCGTGAAGTTGCATATCTGCCGAATTTCCAGCGCGGCGGGTGTGGATATGATTCGCTTTGCCAAGCAACAGGGGCTCGCAGTGACCTGTGACGTGGCGATGAATCACGTGCATCTCAGCGAAATGGACATCGGTTTCTTTGATGCGAACTGTCATCTTGTTCCGCCGCTGCGCAGTTTGCGTGACCGATCCGCGCTGCGCGCGGGGCTGCGCGACGGGACAATAGATGCAATCTGTTCCGACCATACGCCTGTCGATGAAGATGCCAAGCTGTTCCCGTTCGCCGAGGCAGAGGCGGGCGCAACCGGTATCGAATTGCTGCTGCCGCTAGTGCTGAAGTGGGCAGAGCAGGAGCGTGTTCCGCTGCTGGATGCGCTGGCACGCATCACCATCAGTCCCGCGCTATTGCTGGGTCAAAAAATGGGACATTTGTCAGTCGGCGCGCACGCCGACGTGTGTATCTTCGATCCGCAGGCGACATGGAAAGTTGAACCTGCCGCACTGAAAAGCCAAGGTAAAAATACCCCGTTCAATGGCTACGAAATGCAGGGGCGAGTGCGTTATACCTTGCTGGATGGGCAGGTCGTATTTCAACAGCCTTGAGTATGGATATCAGAAAATTGCTTCTCAAAGCAGCAGACATTGAGCAAATGGAAGGCGAACGCAAGGTTCACTTCCTGAATTCCAACGCGGTGCGCATCAATAAATCTTTGGGCGATGCGGTAGGCTTGAATCACTTGGGTGTGCATGTTATTTATGTCGAGCCGGGTAAGGAAACAACCGAATATCACAAACACTATTATGAGGAAGAGTGCGTGTATGTGTTGTCTGGGCAAGGCACTGCGATTATCGAAGGTGATCACCATAAAATCGCGCGAGGTGATTTTATTGGTTTCCCCGCAAATACGGCGGCACACACCATTGTGAATGACGGCTCTGAAACATTAATTTGTCTGGTGATGGGGCAGCGTTTGCAACACGATGTCGGTGATTATCCGAACAAACAAAAACGTATTTATCGAAACAGTGGCGAATGGAATGTTGTCGATTTGCATAACATTTCCAATCCACGCAAATCTGTAAAAACCTGATTGTTTTTGGTATGACAATCTCACTGACACACTCCCCGTATCGCCGCACACTGCTGAAATCCTTTCTGGGGGCAGGTGTGCTGGCGGTCAATGGCGGTGCGCGCGCCATCGCCCAAGTGTTGTCCGGCTCGGAACACGTTGCTCCGCTGGATGCCGTTTACAACTTGGCCATTGCGGAAACGCCGGTGAATTTCAGTGGCACACCAGCCAAGGCCGTGACTATCAACGGCAAGCTACCCGGCGAATTATTGCGCTGGCGCGAAGGCGGCACGGCAACCATTCATGTGACCAATCATTTGCGGGAACACACTGCTTTGCACTGGCACGGCCTGCTGATACCCAACGCGATGGACGGTGTGCCGCATCTGACTTTTCCGGGTATCGGGGCGGGTGAAACTTTCACTTACCGTTTTCCGCTCAATCAGAACGGTACCTACTGGTATCACAGCCACAGCGCGTTGCAGGAGGTGGTGGGTTGCTACGCGCCCATCATCATTGATGCGGCCGAGCCTGAGCCGTTTCGTTATGAGCGCGAGTATGTTGTGATGCTCTCGGACTGGATCGACACGCCCCCCGCCGAAGTGCTGGCGAATCTAAAAAAAGTGGAGGGCTATTACAACCGCCGCCGCATTACTTTGCCGCAGTTTTTGTCCGCTTTGCGCGACGCACCGGACGAGGCAACGCGCAAAAAAATCCGCGATGAGCGAAGGTCATGGAGTGCGATGCGCATGGATCCCACTGACATCAGCGACGGTGGCGAGGAATGGGATTACCTGATGGCGGGGCAGACGGCGGGACAAAACTGGACAGGCCTTTTTGCACCGGGGGAGCGCGTCCGGTTGCGCTTTATCAATGCCTCACCGCTGAATGCTTTTGATGTGCGCATCCCCGGTCTGGAAATGACGGTGGTGCAGGCCGACGGGCAAAATGTGCAGCCCGTGGTGATGGATGAATTTCGCATCGCCAATGGCGAAACTTATGATGTGATTGTGCAACCGTTGGAGCGCAAGGCTTATACCGTGTTTGCTCCCACTGTTGCGCGCATCGGTTATGCGCGTGGCACATTGGCACCCGAAGCCGGCATGACCGCCCCCGTACCGGAGATGGGGGCAAAGCCAGTACACAGCTTGGACGACATGGGTCATGGTCATGCGGGTCACACCGCAGTTCAGGGTGGACAGACCGACCACGCGAGCCATGATGCCCATGCGGAATCAACGCAGAGTGACGAGAATGCACAGATTGTCGTTACACCCGAAGCCGATGGGCTGCGTCGCCTGCGTTATTCCCATTTGCGCGCGTTGGAAATGAATCCGGATATGCGCGCGGCAAGTCTAACCATAGAAATCCGTTTGACGGGCGATATGCATCGCTTTTTCTGGACGCTGAACGATAAAAAATTTTCCGAAGCGACTCCTTACGAAGTCAGGCTGGGCGAACGCGTGCGCTTTCGTTTTGTGAACGAAACCATGATGGATCATCCCATGCACTTGCACGGTGTATTTCTTGAGCTGGACAATGGCAACGGCATGTTTGCGCCGCGCAAGCACACAGTAACGGTGGCGGCAGGCAAAACGGTCGAGCTGGATGCCACCTATCCTGAGCCGGGGCTGTGGGTCATGCACTGTCATTTGTTCTACCATATGGCAACAGGGATGATGGGTGTGGTGAAGGTAACATGACCTACGGCAAATTTTTTACGGGCGGGTGGTGGCGTGGTGTTGCATTGCTTGTGGCAGCGGGCGGTTTGTTCTCGGTTGGGCTATCAAGAGCATGGGCGCAGGCAGCGGATCACAGTGAGCCCCTGTATGCCTACACCCTTATCGAAGCGGCGACCGGACTGACGAATGAGAATCAGGACAGTGTGCAATCGTTGATGCTGGATGGCTGGTACGGGGGTGACCGAAGCAGGCTGTGGTGGCAAGCCGATGCGGACTGGCAGGCAGGTGTGCAGAAAGGTGGCGGTATAGCGGCATGGTACGGACATTACTTTGCTCCGTTTTGGGATGTGCAGGTTGGGCTGCGCAGCGAAGGTCATCCCAGCAGTGTCCATTATCTTTCTGTAGGCGTGCGCGGGCTGGCACCTTACGAATACGATACGGACATCAAGCTCGATTTGCGCCGTGATGGTAAGGCGTTATTGCATGCGCATTTTGAACAGGAATGGCTGCTGACCAATCGGCTGATTTTGCGCCCTTCACTGGCGGTTGCGCTGTCTGGATCGGATGTTGATGCGACGGTGCGCAAAGGGCTGTATCAGGCTAACATGGCCGCGCAACTGCGCTACGAATTCAGCCGCAAAACAGCCGCCTTTGCGGAGATTTCACGCGCGATGTACTTGCGCACCACAGCGGCAGGCGAATCAGACGCAACGCATTTCGTGTTGGGTTTACGGCTGGTTTTTTAATTTATTTCTCTTTTTTAACAATATGAACCCACTACTCGATTTTTCCGGTCTGCCGTGCTTTGCAGACATCAAACCCGAACACGTTGCGCCTGCGATTGAAAAGCTGCTGGCAAAAAATCACGCGCTGGTTGAAAAATTATTGGCTGATACCACGCCACCCACCTGGCAAAATTTTGTCGCACCGATGGAGGATGCAAACGAGCGCGTGTCGCGCGCATGGGGGCCGGTCGGGCATTTGAATGCGGTGGTCAATTCGCCGGAATTGCGCGAGGTGTATAACGCAACGCTGCCGAAAATTACGGCCTATTATGCCGAGCTTGAGCAGAATCTCGCGCTGTTTGAGAAATTCAAGGCGCTGCGTAATTGCCCTGAATTTGAGGGTTTGAGCGCGGCACGCAAAAAAATCATCGAAAACGAATTGCGTGATTTTCGTCTGGGTGGGGCAGAGTTGCCAGATGATAAAAAGAAACGTTATCTGGCAATACAGGAACGGCAATCGGAATTGTCGGCAAAGTTTTCCGACAACATTTTGGATGCGACCAACGACTACACGCTGTTGATCACAGACAAAAACGAATTGAGCGGGCTGCCAGATGATGTGCTGCAAGCTGCGCAAGAAGCCGCAACTGCCGCAGAAAAAACAGGCTGGATTTTCAACTTGAAAGCTCCGTCATACATGCCTGTCATGCAGTTTGCCGATAATCGTAAACTGCGCGAAACGATGTATCGCGCCTACTGCACACGCGCTTCCGAGTTTGGTAAAGCGGAACAGGACAACACGCCGTTGATGAGCGAGATAGTTGCTCTCCGAGGCGAAGAGGCGCGCTTGTTGGGTTTTGCCAACTATGGTGAATTGTCGTTGGCTACCAAGATGGCGGATACGCCCGACCAAGTGGTGAAATTTTTGCGTGAGCTAGCAAATCGTGCGCGTCCGTTTGCGGAAAGGGACTTGGTAGAGTTGCGTGAATTTGCGCGCGCCAAACTGGGTCTGAATGAACTGCATTCGTGGGACATTGCTTACGCCAGCGAAAAATTGCGCGAACAGCGGTACGCATTTTCCGAACAGGAGGTGAAGCAATACTTCCCGGAAGATGCGGTGTTGGCTGGCTTATTCAAATTGGTTGGAACACTGTACGGCTTGCAAATCAAGCCTTCCAGCGCACCTGTTTGGCACGAAGACGCGCACTTTTATGAGTTGCGCACACAACAAAATCGGCTGGTCGGGCAGTTTTATCTCGACCTGTATGCGCGCAACACCAAGCGCGGTGGTGCATGGATGGATGTGGTGATTGATCGCCGCCGTTTGTCTGCGGGCATTCAAACTCCCGTCACCTATCTCACCTGCAATTTCTCCGCGCCAGTGGGTAACAAGCCAGCGGTTTTTACACACGATGAAGTCATCACGCTGTTCCATGAGTTCGGTCACGGTTTGCATCACCTGCTGACCGAAGGCGAGGACATTGGCGTGTCCGGGCTGAATGGTGTGGAGTGGGATGCCGTCGAGTTGCCCAGCCAGTTCATGGAAAACTACTGCTGGGAATGGGACGTATTGCAAGATATGACGCGCCAAGTGGATACGGGTGAAAAACTACCACGCGCCCTGTTCGACAAAATGTTTGCCGCGAAAAATTTCCAGAGCGGCTTGGGCATGTTGCGCCAAGTGGAGTTTTCATTGTTCGACATGGTGATGCACAGTAACTTTGAAGCGGGCGGCAACAAAAGTATTTTGCAATTGCTCGACGAAGTGCGCGCCGAAGTCGCGTTGCTCATTCCGCCCGAATTCAACCGTTTTGCCAACTGCTTCTCGCACATTTTTTCAGGCGGCTATGCGGCGGGTTATTACAGCTACAAGTGGGCGGAAGTGTTGTCAGCCGATGCTTACAGCCTGTTTGAAGAGCAGGGTGTACTCAACCCCGATGTGGGTGCGCGCTTTCGCGCCGAGATATTGGCGATGGGCGGCTCGCGCGATTTCATGGAATCGTTCGCGGCGTTCCGTGGCCGCGAACCGAGTATTGATGCGCTGTTGCGGCATAATGGCTTATCGGAATCCGCTGCATGAAAATTGCCACATGGAATGTCAATTCCTTAAAAGTGCGTTTGCCGCATGTGCTGGATTGGCTGAAAGCGAATCCTATCGACGTGTTATGCCTGCAAGAAACCAAGCAACAGGATGCCGATTTTCCACACGCCGAATTATTGGCGGCGGGTTATCACAGCGCATTCGTCGGGCAAAAAACATACAACGGCGTGGCGATATTGAGCCGTGAGCCGTTGGCGGAGGTGCAGTTCGGCATCCCCAATTATGAAGACGAACAAAAGCGCGTCATCGCCGCCACCATCAACGGCATCCGCGTAATCTGCGTGTATGTGCCTAACGGGCAAGAAGTCGATTCCGACAAGTATTACTACAAGCTCGGTTGGCTGATTGCTTTGCGCAATTATTTGAAAGAAGAATTGCTGCGTTACCCGAAACTTGTGGTGCTGGGTGATTTCAACATCGCGCCGGAAGATCGCGACGTGCATGACCCCGTGTTGTGGCAAGGCAACATTTTGGTCAGCGAAGCGGAGCGCATTCATTTTCGCTACCTCACCGATCTGGGGCTGCACGACAGTTTTAGATTGTTCGAACAGGCCGACAAATCCTTCACCTGGTGGGACTATCGCATGATGGCGTTCCGCCGCAATCACGGCGTGCGCATCGATCATATCTTGATCAGCACACCGCTCGTGACGGAATGTAAAAGCTGCGTGATCGACAAAGTGCCGCGCAAGTGGGAGAGACCGTCGGATCATACGCCCGTAGTGGCGGAGTTTTAGCGGGTAGCGACGGGAATTGCCCGTTAACATTTTCAACCAAAACGCGCTAGAATCACCGCATGAAATTTGAATGGGACATCGCAAAAGCGATAAGCAATCTTCAAAAGCACGGCGTTTCCTTTGAGGCAGCAGCGCGTGCCTTTGAGGATGAATTGTCGGCAACCTTTCCCGATCCCGACTCCTCGCAAGGCGAAGCTCGGCTAATCACATACGGGCTTGGGATGGATGGGAAATTGTTAGTGGTTTGCCATACAGAACGGGGCGATACCATCCGAATTATTAGTGCTCAAATGGCAACCAATAAAGAGAGAAAACGCTATGAAACCTAAATCACCAAATGAATCGCCAAGCGATTTGCGCCCTGAATACGAGTTTGATTTTTCCAAGACAGAGCGTGGACGTTATGCTAAACGCCTGAAGACAGAAGGCTCTAACCTAGTGCTAGTCGATCCTGAGCTGGCTAAATCTTTCCCCGACTCAGCGTCAGTCAATGCTGCTTTGCGCTCAGTCATTGAGTTTGCACAAATCTCTGCGGGTTTAACAAAGCACTCAAGCGGACGCGCCATAAAGCGGCGCACGGCTTAACTATTTTGGCTATCGAAGGAAGGCGTTCCTTCGCAATCACGGTGTGCGCATCGACCATATTTTGATTAGCACGCCACTCGTGGCGGAATGTAAAAGCTGCGTGATCGACAAAGTGCCACGTAAGTGGGAGAGACCGTCGGATCATACGCCAGTGGTGGTTGAAATTTAATTTCTTATAAGGAATCCAAGTGCGATTGCTAAGCATGTTTTTATCAATACTTGCACTTGCACTTGCACTTGCGGCATGTGCAACGTCGTACCAGCCAAAAGGCTTCATGGGGGGGTTACTCTGAAACACAGTTGGACACGAATGTATTTCGTGTTTCATTCAAAGGGAATGGCTACACTAATGCGGATCGCGCTGAAGAATTAGCATTGCTTCGTAGTGCTGTACTTTCCCTAGAAAGTGGCTTTACACACTTCGTTATCATCGATGGTCAGTCTAGTGCAACGCACAGTACATATACGACACCACTTCAGGCGACAACTACTGGCAGTGCTAGTGTGTACGGAAATACTATTTATGGAAACTCAACGACAAATTTCACTGGAGGTGAGACCTATCACATTACAAAACCGAGTAACACGAACACGATAATTTGTTTCAAGGGAAAGCCGGAAATTGGTGGCTTAGTTTATGACGCGCAGTTTGTTTTTAGTTCTTTAGCACAAAAATATGGGGTGGTGCCGTCACAAAATAATACGAAACATTAAGCAATAGATTTCAAATAAAGTTGTGATGCAAAGCAGCTAACCATTCGCCCCAAACATCATCCGCTTCGCCACAAATTTTTTCGCAAACGGTAAACAGTCCAGCGCGGTCAGTGCGGCGGCGCGACCCGCGCTGACCAGCGGCAAGTCGTTAGAGAACAAGCGCACTAAGCCATCAGTAAAACGTATTCCCGCTTCCCTGTCGGTGCGGCGTTGCTTGCGGTAATCGTTGAGCATGGCTTCTGTGCCCAATGCGTCGGGCGCGACATTCAAAATTTTCTCAGCCAATTCCCACGCGTCACGCAGGCCCATGTTGAAGCCTTGTCCTGCAACGGGATGCAAAGTTTGCGCGGCATTGCCGAGCAACACCACGTGCGGTTGCGGCGTTTGTTGCAGCGCGCGCCGCAGGCCGAGCGGGAAGCAAGTGCGTTTGCTCACGGTTAAAAAATCTCCAACGCGATCACCAAACTGCTGCTGCAATTCACGCAAGAAGGTTGCGTCATCCCAACTCAACATGGCTTGTGCGGTTTGGTGTGATGCCGTCCATACCAATTCGTAGCCAGCGTTATTTTTGGCAATTGCTACATTCCCCCTTTCCAACCCTTCCCCTGAAGGGAGAAGGGCTTGACCTCCCTCTCCCTGAGGGGGAGGGAATGAGGGTGGGGGTGATTTTTGTTTTGTAGCTTCGTCTTTTGCTGTGAAAACGGATGGTGTTGGGTTGAACGGCAACAATGCCAGCGGCCCATGCGGGGTAAAGCGTTCAAACGCTTTGTGCGGCTGTGGCGCGGCGCAAGTGATGTGGGTGATGAGCGCGCTTTGACCGTAGTCACGCACTTCGGGCGGATGTTGTTGCGCTAATAATTTCCCGCCATCGGCGACTACCGCGAGCCGCGTCTGCAGCGATTTTTCTTCACCGCCTTGTTGATAGCTGATGGTGGCATAGCTTGCTTCACCCTGCAATTTGGTGACTTTTGCGCTGTAGATAGTTTTAACCCCGAACAATCCATTGGAGAACCAAACCCCCTCTGACTCCCCCTTATCATGGGGAGAATCAACGACTCCTCCCCTGACAAGGGGAGGCTGGGAGGGGTTGGGGGAAAGAGCTTTATCCAGCGCGGCTTGCAGGGCGGGGTAAGGCAGAACGTAGCCCAGCTCAGGTACGTTCAATTCCGCTGCACGCAACACGGCGCGACCAAAACTTTTTTGCTGCGAGATGTGAATGGTGCGGATGGGTGAGACATCGTTTAGCGAATTCCACACGCCAAGTCGATCCAGCAGCAAGCGGCTGCCGTAGGACAATGCCAGCGCGCGCGCATCTTGACTGGCGGTGTTTTCAGCGCGTGCTTCGAGCACGCAAACTTTTAAGTTGCTACCGCGTAAGGCAAGAGCCAAGGCCGCACCGACAGGCCCACCGCCGATGATGGCGATGTCACAGTGATTTTCAGTCATGGCGCATCGACTCTTCAATTTCAGCAACTGATTTCGGTGCGGCAGTCGTCAATACTTCGTTGCCCAGCTCAGTCACCACCACATCATCTTCAATACGAATACCGATATTCCACAGCCCAACCGGAACGTTATCCGCAGGGCGGATATAGCAGCCAGGTTCAACCGTCAGCACCATACCGGGTTGCAGCCGCCGCCAGTCATCGCCGATTTTGTAATCGCCCACATCATGCACATCCATGCCTAGCCAATGCCCGGTGCGGTGCATGTAAAACTGTTTGTAGCTCTCGCTTTCGAGTACCTCTTCCAACGAGCCTCGGCACAATTTTAGGTCGATAAATCCTTGTGCCAATACGCGCAACGCAGCGTTATGAGGCGCAAGCCAATCATGCCCGATTGTGGCGCAGTTGATAGCGGCAGCTTGCGCAGCGAGGACGATTTCATACACGTCTTTTTGCGCGGCAGAAAATTTTCCGTTCACCGGAAAAGTGCGGGTGATGTCTGAGGCGTAACCATCGAATTCGCATCCCGCATCAATCAATAATAAATCACCATCACGCAACTTGGCGTTGTTCGCGATGTAATGCAATGTGCAAGCATTCTCACCGCTCGCAACGATGGAGGTGTAAGCCACATTACGTGCACCATGACGACAAAATTCATGCAGCAACTCTGCTTCCACTTCGTATTCAAATTTTCCCGCACGGGTAAACTGCATGGCGCGGCGATGCGCGGCGGTGGAAATTTCGGCGGCGTGGCGCATCAGCGTCAGCTCGTGCGCATCTTTGAGCAAGCGCATCTCGTTAAGTAGCTTGCGCACGTCGTGAATTTCATCCGGTGCGCGTATGCCCGTGCGGGATTTTTCTTGTACCGCCGCGCGCCATTTGATGATGCGTGCATCCCAGCTTGCCTCCGCACCGAGCGGGTAAAACAGCGCGGGCTGGTTGCCCATTAGCTCAATGAGCTTTTCATCCAGTTGCGCAATGGGGTAAGCGGCATCCACGCCAAATTGTTCACATGCGGCATCCGGGCTGCAACGATGCCCGTCCCAGATTTCGCGCTCCAGATTTTTTTCGCGGCAAAATAAAATGCTTTGCGGATGGTTGCCTGCGACCAATACCAGTACGGCTTCCGGCTCGGTGAAGCCGGTTAAATAATAAAAGCTGCTGTCGTGACGGAAAGCATAATGCGCATCGCCATTGCGCAACACTTCGGGTGCGGTGGGGATGATGGCGATGCCGCGCTGCATTTTGTTGATGAGTGCGGTGCGGCGTTGTGCGCAGAGGGTGGAATCAAGCATGGCGTAATTGTACGTCCAGTTCGTGCAACCGTTGCGGTGTACCGATGTCCATCCACACGCCGCGATGATGCTCGCCACTGACTTTGCCGAGCGCGATTTGTTCGCGCAGCAATGGCGCGAGCGGAGCTTTTGTGCCGCGTTGAATGTGAGTAAATAGTGAGGGTTGGTATAGGCCGATGCCACTGAAGGTTAACATCGAAACCCCTCCCAACCTCCCCTTATCAGGGGAGGAGTCGAGCTCCCCCCTGACAAGGGGGGCTAGAGGGGTTGAGGGTTTTATGCGTCCATCGCACAACCCAAAATCGCCATTGGGGTGTTGGGGTGGGTTGTCCACCATAACTAAATGCACCATATCTTGATTGTGCTGCATCTGCTCGGCAAGCACAGATAATCGCGCGAAGTCATAATCGCAAAAAATGTCGCCATTGATCACGGCAAAAGCCGTTCCCTCACCCCTAAGAGAGGCGAATCCGCTTCCCTCTCCCTCCGGGAGAGGGATTGAGGGTGAGGGAGCGCACAGCGAAGGCAAGGCGAATGCAATGCCGCCTGCTGTTTCTAGTGCAGTGCCTTCGGCGGAGTATTGAATCGTTGCACCGAACTGTTTGCCATCACCTAACGCTCGCTCAATTTGCGCGCCGAGATGGGCGTGATTGATGATCAGATCGGTGATGCCAGCCCGCACTAGTCGCTCGATGTGCCACACGATGAGCGGCTTGCCACCCGCTTGCAGCAAGGGTTTTGGCGTATGGTCTGTAAGCGGACGCATTCTTTCGCCGCGACCTGCCGCAAGAATCATAGTCTTCAAAATGTGTACCCAACGACTGGTTTATTTTGCTCTAACTCATCCAAAATATTGAGCAGCGGCTTGAGGTCGATGTAACGTACACACGCCGCACGCAAATAGTCCATGACCAGAGGCATGTCTTTGAGATAACTATCCTTACCGTCACGGTGGCAAAGTCGTGCAAAGATGCCCAACACTTTGATGTGCCGTTGCGCCCCCATCATTTCGTAGTCGCGGTAGAACTCCCCGAAGTCAGCGTGTACTGGCAATCCGGATTTGCGCGCTTTTTCCCAGTAGCGTATCAGCCAGTCCATGATGAGTTCTTCATCCCATTTAATGTAGGCATCTTTGAGTAGTGATGCTAGGTCATATGTGATGGGACCATATACCGCATCTTGAAAATCGATGATGCCGGGATTGGGTTCGGTGGCCATTAAGTTGCGCGAATGGTAATCACGATGCACATACACTTTGGGTTGCGCGAGATTGTTGGCAACGATGCGTGTGAATACCTCTTCCAGTTTGGCTTGCTGCTTATCACTTAGCGTCACTCCCAAATGCTTGGCAATGTACCAGTCGGGAAATAGATTCAGTTCGCGGCGCAGCAGGGCTTCATCATAAGGCGGCAGCTCGTTTGCTTTGGAAGCGATTTGAATTTTGATCAGCGCGTCAGTTGCAGCACTGTAAAGTTGGGATGCGTTGTCTGCCGTTAACGCTTGCAGATAGGTGGTATTACCCAAGTCGGATAGCAGCAAAAATCCCCGTTCCAAGTCTTGTGCGTAAACGTGCGGGACGTGCGTACCCGCTGCTTCAAACAGGTGAGCAACGTGCAAAAACGGCTTGCAGTCTTCATGTTGCGGCGGCGCATCCATAATGATTCTGGTTGAACAATCGGTAAACGTTGCCCGAAAATAGCGGCGGAAGCTGGCATCAGCCGAGGCGGGTGCAAGTGAGAAAGGCTGATTGGGCAATTGGTTTTTGAGCCAATCCTCCAGTTGTTGCAGGCGTTGCATGGCGGGTTCTCGCATAATGGTAAACTTGCGAAAGTTTACCACCTTCGTTGTGCGCTATGCCGCTTCGTCACCTGCTTTCCCTTTTCTTCTGGTTGTGCCTGTTTGCGCAAACTGTTGCCGCAGGCGCGGACGGGATTGATGCGCCAGCGTTGCAACCCGCGACAGGCGAAGCTCCTGTAGAGCCGACTTCAGGCATACCCGCCATCGTCGAAGCGGATTTCCTGGAAGGCAATGCGAACGAGATTGAGATGTCGGGAAACGCTATTCTCAGCAAAGGTGACCAGTCTATTCGTGCCGACCAATTGACGTATTTCCAAGACACGGATGATATTGAAGCGCAGGGTAATGTGATTTTGCAGCAGCGCGGCAGCAGCATCAGCGGCCCGTATTTGCAGATGAATCTGGAAACCGGTAAGGGCAGCATGCAGCAGCCGAGTTTTTACTTGGCTGAAAACGGTGCACGCGGTGCGGCAGAAATGATGGATATTCAGGACAAACAGCACTTTTCGTTTGCCAAAACCAGCTATACCACTTGCCCGGCAGACGATCAGGATTGGACGCTGAAAACGGGCGGCTTGCTGATTGATCGAAATCGGCAGATTGGTACGACGCGCAACACTTGGGTGGAGTTTATGAGCGTGCCAATTTTGTACGCGCCGTGGATGGACTTCGCGCTGAATAATCAACGCAAATCCGGTTTTTTGTCGCCGATATTTGGCGGCACGGTCAATGGCGGGAGTGAGTTAACCTTGCCGTATTACTGGAACATTTCGGCGAATCGGGATGCGACGATTGCGCCGCGCATTATGCTAAAACGCGGCTTGATGCTTAATAATGAATTCCGCTACCTTGAACCTCGCTATGCGGGTGAAGCCCGTCTGGATGTCTTGTCGAATGACCGGCTCACCAGGCAAACTCGCACCCTGGTGGCGTTGAAGCATCGCCATGCGTTAAACAAACAATTGGGTTTGATAGCCGATCTGAATCGTGTGTCGGACGATGCCTACTTCAGGGATTTGGCCACAACCGTGGGGGAAACCTCGCAGGCAAATTTGATGCGCGAGGGCGTGCTTAGTTACAACGCACATGATTGGCTGGTCACCGCGCGCGTGCAACATTATCAAACCTTGCAAGACCCCGCTGCCACCATCGTCGCACCATACGCACGGCTACCCCAATTGACGCTCGGCACGCATCAAAACCTGAAGGGAGCGAATGTTTCATTTGCGGGCGAGTATGTGGATTTTAGTCATGCTTCACTGCTCAATGGTCGGCGGTTGGTACTCAACCCCAGCGCGAGCTATCCGCTGGTGAGTAACTCGGGTTTTTATGTCACGCCAAAAATTGCGCTGCATAGCACCCGCTACCAGATGGGTGCGAACAATTCCAGCGGGTTGCCCGACACCACCCGCAACCTGCCCATCGTAAGCGTGGATAGCGGTGTGGCATTGGAACGAACAGGGCGACTGGCTGGCATCGACTACGCGCAGACGTTGGAACCCCGGTTGTTTTATGTGTACGTGCCTTACAAGGATCAATCGCTCTTGCCAAACTTTGATTCGGCGCAATCCGATTTTAGTTTCACGCAGATGTTCACCGAGAATCGCTTTTTCGGCAGCGATCGTGTCGGCGATGCCAACCAGCTCACCGCCGCCGTCACCTCGCGCTGGATGGCTCAGGATACCGGCGCGGAGCGATTGAAAATTATCGCGGGACAACGATTTAATTTCATCACTCCGCAAGTGAATCTGGTGACACCAACGACCAGCAGCAGTAAATCGGATATTTTACTTGCCGCGTCGGGACAAATGACGCAAGCGTGGTCGCTCGACAGTGAAATGCAATATGACCCCAACCAATCCCACCTGCAACGTTACAACCTCGCCACACATTACCGCCCCGAAGCGGGCAAGACGCTGAATCTCGGTTATCGCTTCACCCGCAATGTACTGCGCCAAGTGGAGGCCTCCACACAATGGCCGTTGTTTGGTCGCTGGCACGCGCTGGCAAAATGGAATTATTCGCTCCAGGATGCGCGCATCCTGGAGGCGATTGCCGGGCTTGAGTATAATCAAAGCTGCTGGACGCTACGCTTGGTGGCGCAACGCTTTGCCACCGCCACGCAGCAAACCAATACCAGCTTGTTCATCCAGCTTGAGTTGAATGATCTGCTGCGCATGGGTTCTGATCCGCTGGATGTACTCAAGCAAAGTGTGCCGGGTTATACAAAACTAAACGACAATCCAAAAAAATGATGCCAATAAAAACTCTAGTGGTGAGCGTGTTGATGTTTGCGGTGAGCACTGCGCTTGCTGCGCAAGCCAATCCGCCGCCCAAGCCTGTATTGATTGATTCTATCGTAGCCGTGGTAAATGACGATGTGATTACGCGCTATGAGCTGGATGATCGCTTGCAGACGGTGAAGGAGCAGTTGCAAAAGCAGGGTACGCAATTGCCCGCAGCGGACATGCTGGAAAAACAATTGCTGGAGCGCATGATCATCGAGCTGTTGCAGGCGCAGTTTGCCAAGGAAAATGGCATTCGTGTGGATGATAATCAGTTGGATATGGCACTCACTCGCATTGCACAGCAGAATAATTTTGCGTCGCTGGCGGATTTCCGCGCCAAGCTGGAAAGCGAAAAGATTGATTACAAAAAATTCCGCGAAGAGATACGCGGTGAAATTATTTCCACACGTCTGCGCGAACGCGAAGTGGAAAGCAAGCTAAACATCAGCGAAAACGAAGTGGACAACTATCTTGTCGGCAAGGCCAGATCGGGGGTTTCCGGAGAGGAGTATCACCTCGCGCACATTCAAGTGTCCGTGCCTGAGCAAGCCAGCGCGGAAAAAATCCAGATGGCACGTGAACGCATTCAGCAGGCGTTAAAACAATTGCAAGGCGGTGCGGATTTTGCCCAAGTGTCGGCGGGTTCGTCCGATGCGAAGAACGCGCTGACGGGGGGTGATCTTGGTTGGCGCACCAGTGAAGCTATTCCGCAGCTGTTTATGAACGAGTTGCAAACATTGCAACCGGGGAAGATTACGGGTGTGCTGCGCAGTCCCGGCGGATTTCATATCGTGAAACTGTTGGATAAGCGCAAAGGTAAGGGTGTGGCGGAAATTACCCAAACTCATGCGCGACACATTCTCATCAAAACCAGCGAGTTGGTTTCCGATGCGGAAGCAAAGACGCGCATCATGGAAATTAAGCGTCGCGTTGAAGACGGTGCAGATTTTTCGGATGAGGCCAAGCGGTATTCGGAGGATGGCAGTGCGCAACAGGGTGGCGATCTGGATTGGTTGTCGCCGGGGCAGACCGTACCTGAGTTTGAAGAGGTGATGGATAAACTTCAGCCTGGCATGATGGAAACCGCTCAGACGCAATTTGGTTGGCATTTAATCAAGGTAATTGAACGTCGCACCACGGATGTAAGCGAACAACAACAGCGGCAGCAGGCGCGTATCGCCATCGGCACAGCGAAATCCGACGAGCAGTATCAGGAGTGGCTGCGCCAGCTTCGCGATCACGCGTTTGTGGAATATCGCGCCGAGAAGAAAAAATAACCGGTGCAAACTTCCGTTTCCACACTACCTTTAGCCATTACCGCTGGTGAGCCAGCAGGTATTGGCCCGGACTTGTGTGTGCAGTTTGCCGCACAGTCTTCGCCAACACCTATCGTGGTGATCGCCGATAAACATTTATTGCAACAACGCGCGCAACAGTTGGGGGTGGCTTTGCGGTTGTGTGATTTTGTGGCCGGGCAAGAAATTATTTCTCAGCCTGATGCACTTCATGTGATTCACATTCCACTCGCACAACCATCTCAAGCGGGCGTACTCAATGCCGCCAACAGCCGATATGTACTCGCCATGCTAAGCCGCGCCGTACAGGGCTGTCAGTCAGGTGAATTTGCGGGCATGGTCACCGCGCCAGTCCACAAAGGCATCATCAACGATGCGGGTATTCCGTTCACGGGGCATACTGAATTTTTAGCGGAACAAACTCAAACCAATCAAGTGGTAATGATGCTGGTCGGTGGTGGAATGCGCGTTGCATTGGTTACGATACACCTGCCGCTAAAAGATGTTGCAGCAACCATTACCCAACCTTTGCTGGAAAGCGTACTGCGTATTTTGCACCGCGATTTGCACCGACGCTTCGGTATCGCGCAACCGCGCGTCTTGGTTGCGGGTCTCAATCCACACGCGGGTGAAGGCGGTTATCTGGGTCGTGAAGAAATCGACGTAATGATTCCCGTGCTGGACAAATTGCGTGGCGAAGGCATGTATGTGAGCGCACCACTTCCTGCCGACACTCTATTTACGCCGCATAAATTAGCGCAGTGCGATGCTGTGTTGAGCATGTATCACGATCAGGGTTTGCCCGTGTTGAAACACGCCAGCTTCGGGCAGGGCGTGAATGTCACGCTGGGCTTGCCGATCATTCGCACTTCAGTTGATCACGGCACTGCCCTGGATTTGGCGGGTACGGGAAAAGCCGATAGTGGCAGTCTGTTAGAAGCCATAAAAGTCGCCTCGCAGATGGTGCAGAACGAGCGAGCAATTCGTGCATAAAGCCACGCGTTTTAGCTTCGGCATCACAAGCAAAGCGTATGAGACCACGCTGACGTTTTTTGGATAACTTATGAGCCATAAGGCAAAAAAACGTTTTGGGCAAAACTTTCTCGTCGATCAAAACATCATCGTCGACATCATTGCCGCGATACGTCCCGAAACCGCAGATAACATGGTTGAAATTGGCCCCGGCTTAGGCGCGCTGACGCGACCCCTGTTAAAGAAATTGAATGCATTGCACGTGGTTGAAATCGACCGCGACATCATCGCCCGACTGAAAACTGACTATCAGCAGGACAAGATCACCATCCATGAAGGCGATGCGCTGGAATTTGATTTCGCCACTTTGGATAAGCCGTTGCGCATCGTTGGCAATCTGCCTTACAACATTTCCTCTCCGCTGCTTTTTCATTTTGCCGAGTACGCCGAGCGCATTACCGACATGCACTTCATGCTGCAAAACGAAGTGGTCGAGCGCATGGTGGCAAGCCATTCCACCAAGGCTTATGGTCGCTTGTCGGTGATGTTGCAATATCGTTTTTATATGGAAAAGCTGCTCGACGTGCCGCCCGATTCATTTCGTCCCGCCCCAAAAGTGGACTCCGCCATCGTCCGTATGATTCCGCTGCCAGTCGAGCAAATCTTAGTGCGCGATGAAATTTTATTCTCCGCGATTGTCGCCACGGCATTCGGGCAACGCCGCAAAACCCTGCGCAACACTTTGCGCGGCTATTTACAGGAAAGTGAATTCGCAACGCTGGACATCGACCCGCAGTTGCGTGCGGAAAATCTGAGTGTGGCGGATTTTGTGCGCGTGGCGAATTACTGCGGCGATAAAAAAATTACTTCATCGGCTGGCGGATAATAGTCTTCCAGTTTTTTGGGTCAGCGCGGCGTATATCACTCAAATAAATTTCGTGATGCTTGCCTGCAAGCGACGATTTTTCATCAATAAACTGATGTAGCCGAGCGATGGTTGCACCTTCTTCAACGAACGGGCCGATGTGCAAAATTTGTGCGCACCAACCTTCGGCGAAATTCTCCAACCGTAGCTTGTCTATTGCGGGGAGTTTTTTCTTTGTACTCACTTCACCGATCGCAGCCATGATGGTTTTATCGGTCACAAAGTCTGGCTGCATGATCATCATCGTCCACTTCCAGTTTGCCTTGTCGTTGGACTCGAAGGCGGACATATCATCCGCCCACCATAATCCTTCAAGCGGCATCACGGCGTAATCAATTCCCGGAGTACTTTTTTTGACCATGAACTTGGCTGTGTAAGCCACAGAAAACAAAGCTTCCACCGCTTGAGCATATTCTGTTGAAGTATTTGGGTCACCCACACCGTCTATCATCAAATAACGGAGCGCGGGTACTTCGACTTGAGCCACTTGTTTCGTGGAAGCCAGATAGAGGTGCTTCAGTTCCTTTTTGAGATCAATTTTTTTCATGGTGTCGGATGATCGAGGCGCACTTAGTTTAACGGTAAATGTATCTCCGTCAATAATTCTGCTGGTGCAGTATCCATTGGCGTATTGAGATATTCCTCGAAGGCCGGGGCATCACGCAATTCACGCCCGGATTGCAGCAACCACGTGCCGAAAAACCATTGGTATGCTGCCGCCAATCCGTCATAAGAGCCTTTGTGCAGCAATACGGCGTACTCGCCGCCAGCGATGGTAATGAGCTCCAGCGGCACTTCCAGCACACACGGTTTGCTTACGGTCATGCAGGCGCGTGAGCGCAAATCCTTTTCCGCAACCGTGTCGGGGTCGTCGTAATACAGACCCATCATGCGCGTGTCGGCACCCAGAAAATTACGCGCACCCAGCCAATTGCCCAGCTGGCCGAATGCCTGGCTAATCTGCAAATATGATCCGCTGTGCTTGATGCTCACGACTTCCAAATCGGGAAGAGTCTTAATGGTAATGTTGTACATGGCTAAGCTCCTTTCAAGATTGGTAGATTGATACTGGGTATGGCTGCCGTGGTTTCGATAGCGCGCGGGCGGCATACCGTAAATTGCATTGAACGTTCGGGTGAATGACTGGATGTTTTTGTAGCCAGCCTTGAGCGAAATCTCTGCGATAGGCAAGGTGGTTTGTGCGAGGAGACCTGCTGCGCGATGCAGGCGCAAATGCCGCACTGTGGTGGCAATCGTTTCGCCGCGTGCCGCACGGTAGATGCGATGAAAATGGTAGGGTGAAAGAAAGGCGACCTCGGCGAGCATGAGAAAATCCAGCTCATCATCCAGATGCGCGTAGATATACGCAGTCACGCGGTTTAAGCGTTCTTCGTAATTGATCCAGTTTGCTGCTGGTTGCATGGCTCACTATCCCATCGCTTTTCGATGAGGAATTAAAGCACAGGTGGATTTAACAAATCTTGCGGAGTTTGATCTTGTGGGGCTGATAACACCTATGGATCATCCGTCTTGCTTCGCTGAGGACTCGCTAACTCTTTACAATCAAGAAGCAAGATTCCTGCTGATGCTTGAACTCCACACAGTAGCCAAATTTGCTCAAAGGGGTGTACTTCAGGAACTATGATGTTGGCCTGATACGCTTTGAAATCTTCGAGACTCCACATCGGAAAGGCTGAACGAATGAGAAGCTAAACCCGCGATGCGCTATAAGTTTTTGTGGCTTTACTCTCAAGAAGGCTATTGAGTGGCGTAATAAGCCGTGCGTCTAAAGCAGTTAATCTGGAGGGTAATTCTTGTTCTTCTGAGGCTGCCGATTTTCCAGTACGCCCCAAGGATTTTTTTACGTCAGATAACGTTCCGTAGATGTGACCGTCTTCGACATAAAGATGCTTGTCATCAAGCGAGCAGAGACTGTCAGGCTCTGGGGGATCCCGCAATTCTTTGAAAGCAAATCGCCCTGTACCAATTTTCGACGCGAGAGCTTCTGAGAATTGAGTTAATGCCCCTGTTTCCAGTCCCTGTTTTTCAGCGGACATTTCTCTAATTCCTTTTAATAAAGTATCACGATAAAATCTTTCAAATTTTTGATGAAATAAACAGTAACAATCTAGCCTTGTATGATTTTTTCGCTAAACCTTACCCAATTTTCTTCTGTATCAACTCAATCTTGTACCCATCCGGATCTTCGACAAACGCAATCACAGTGCTGCCGTGCTTCATTGGCCCGGCTTCGCGTACCACTTTGCCGCCGCGTTGTTTGATTGTTTCGCAGGTTGCATAGGCATCAGGCACTTCAATGGCGATGTGCCCGTAAGCGTTGCCGATGTCATAGTGTTCCACGCCCCAGTTGTGGGTGAGTTCGATCACTGTGCCGCTGGCTTCGTCGCTAAACCCAACGAAGGCTAAGGTAAATTTGCCGTCCGGGTAATCGTTGCGGCGTAGTAATTTCATGCCGAGTACGTCGGTGTAAAACGCCAGCGATTTTTCCAAGTCGCCAACGCGCAACATGGTGTGGAGGATGCGCATTAAATTTCCATCATCTCGAAATCTTCTTTGCGTGCCTGGCACTCTGGACACATCCAGTTGATGGGTACGTCTTGCCAGCGCGTGCCTGCGGGCAGGCCTTCGTCGGGTGCGCCAAGTTCTTCGTTGTATATCCAGCCGCAAATCAGGCACATGTAAACTTTGTATTCGGGGGTCGTCATATTGGGTTTTATGGTTGGGTTGTGGGGGCGTATAGGGTAAAATGAGCCTTGCCGCACATCTTACCATTGCTCAATAATATGTCTGAATCGTTCCCTTTAGTAATGAGTTTCGCCGCGACCGACCCCAGCGGGGGCGCGGGTTTGCAAGCCGACATTTTAACCATCGCCAGTATGGGTTGCCATCCGCTGTCGGTGGTGACGGCAATCACTGTGCAGGACACCAGTGGTGTGGATGATGTGTTGGCGATGGATGCGGAGTGGGTGGTGGATCAGGCCCGGGCGATGTTGGAAGATGTGCCTGTTGCGGCGTTCAAGATTGGCTTGCTCGGCAGCGTGGATAACATCGCGGCGATTGCGAGTGTGTTATCCGATTACCCTGATATTCCTTTGGTGCTTGATCCGATTTTGGCTTCAGGTCGCGGGGATGAATTGGCGAATGACGATATGCTGGATGCGATGCGCGAATTGCTTATTCCTCAATGCACACTGGTCACGCCGAATAGTATTGAAGCGCGCCGCTTGGCGTTGAACGAGGACGATGAAAACGACGACCCCACGCTGGAAGAATGTGCGAAACGTATCCTGGCCATGGGCTGTGAATATGTGTTGATTACGGGTACGCATGAGCAGACCCTGAAGGTGACGAATACTTTGTACAGCGAGCGCGGCGTGGTGCGTGCCGATAGCTGGGAACGGCTGCCGGGCATTTATCACGGCTCAGGTTGTACTTTGTCTTCCGCGATTGCGGCATTGTTGGCGCAGGATGTTGATCTGCCGGAAGCAGTGAAAGAAGCGCAGGAATACACTTGGCAAGCATTGAGCACGGGCTTCCGTCCCGGCATGGGGCAACACATCCCCGACCGGTTGTTTTGGGCGCGCGGTGAAGATGAGGAAGATGAAGCTGGTGAAGAAAAGCCCGCGTTGCTTAATTAGCGGGCTGTATGCAATCACGCCAGACGAGTTAAATACGGCAGAACTATTGCGTAAAGTCAGGTTGGTTCTGCAAGGCGGGGTGCGGGTTTTGCAGTATCGCAACAAACTTGCTGATGGCGAGTTGCGCTTGGTTCAGGCAAACGCATTGCGAAAATTAACAAAGGAATTTGGCGCGACATTCATCGTCAATGATGATGTGCTATTAGCGCAACAGGTAGCAGCGGACGGTGTGCATTTAGGCAGCGATGATGGTGGCGTGGCCGGGGCGCGGGAGCAATTGGGCAATGATAAAATCGTCGGGGTGTCTTGTTATAATCGCCTAGAACTGGCGCATCTGGCAGTGCAACAAGGCGCGGACTATGTGGCTTTTGGTGCTTTTTTTTCTTCATCAATCAAGCCGAACGCGCCTGTTGCCACGTTCCAATTGTTGCAGCATGCGCGCCGTGAGTTGAGTGTGCCGATCGCGGCGATAGGCGGTATTGATTTGCAGAATGGCAAGCAATTAATCGAGGCGGGTACGGATGCACTGGCGGTGATTTCAGCCGTGTTTGGCGCGGCGGATATTCAGCAGGCAGCACAACAATTTTCAACACTATTTTTAGAAAGAACGACATGACTTCACGTAATCAACAGCTCTTCGATGAATCTCAAAAAATAATTCCTGGTGGCGTGAATTCGCCTGTACGCGCATTTAAATCAGTGGGTGGCACACCGTTGTTTTTCAAGCGCGGCAAAGGTGCTTACGTGTGGGATGCCGACGACAAGCAGTACATTGATTACGTCAATTCTTGGGGGCCGATGATTGTGGGTCATTGCCATCATGAGGTGGTTAAGGCTGTGCAAGCTGCTGCTGCCGAAGGATTGGGTTTCGGTGCGCCGACTGCGAGCGAATTGGAAATTGCCAAGGAGCTGTGCAAGATTTTGCCGAGCTTGGAAATGGTACGTCTGGTTAGTTCCGGTACCGAAGCGACGATGACGGCGATCCGCTTGGCGCGTGGTTTCACGGGGCGTTCGCGTATCATCAAATTTGAAGGTTGTTATCACGGGCATTCTGATGGTCTGCTGGTTAAAGCAGGTTCAGGTGCATTGACATTTGGCCAGCCTAGTTCATCGGGTGTGCCAGCGGAGATTGCGGCACTGACTACGGTGCTGGACTACAACGATGCAGCAGGTTTGGAAAAAGCGTTCGCAGAGTATGGAAACGAGATTGCTGCGGTGATTGTCGAACCAGTAGCAGGCAACATGAACCTGATTTTGCCCAAACGCGAATTTCTTGACGCGATGCGTGGCCTGTGTACCAAGCATGGCGCGGTGTTGATCTTGGATGAGGTGATGTCTGGCTTCCGCGTTGGTCTGCAAGGAGCACATGGTCATTTCGACATTAAGCCTGATTTAATTACGCTCGGTAAAGTGATGGGCGGCGGGTTGCCCGCTGCGGCTTTTGGTGGTCGTCGTGACATTATGCAATGCCTCGCCCCTTTGGGTGCGGTGTATCAGGCAGGAACACTGTCAGGTAATCCTGTCGCGGTCGCAGCGGGTCTGTCAACGATGAAACTGGTGCAAGCTCCGGGTTTCTACGAGCATCTGACCAAAGTAGCCAAACAAATGACCGAGGGCTTAACTGCAAGCGCGAAAAAACATGGCGTAACTTTTTGTGCGCAATCTATCGGTAGCATGTTCGGCTTGTATTTCAGCGCAAGGGTACCGACATCTTACGCGGAAGTAATGGCGAGCGACAAAGCTGCGTTCAACCGCTTTTTCCATGAAATGTTGGATGCGGGCGTTTACCTTGCACCTTCGGCTTTTGAAGCGGGTTTTGTTTCTGCTGCGCACACCGAGGCAGACATTGCAGCAACCATTGCAGCAGCGGACAAGATTTTTGCGGCCTGGAAATAAGTGGGACTTTTTTCGCAGGCAACGTTCTATACAACGGTAAATCATATTAAGGATTTGCCGTTGCATGGTGGCAAAGAAGTTGCGTTTGTTGGTCGTTCCAATGCAGGGAAGTCCAGCGCGATCAATACGCTGGCGAACCATGTGCGCTTGGCTTACACCAGCAAAACGCCGGGCAGGACGCAGCACCTCAACTACTTCTCACTGAGCCCCGACACATTTTTGGTGGATTTGCCCGGCTATGGTTATGCCAAAGTCCCGCCCGATGTGCAAAAGCATTGGGAGGCTTTGCTGGGGCAATATTTGCAAACACGAGATGAGTTGTGCGGCCTAGTGGTGATTATGGATTCGCGCCATCCATTGACTGCACTGGATGAGGCGATGCTGGAGTGGTTTGCGCCGACAGGAAAGCCTGTGCATATCCTTCTGACCAAATCCGATAAATTGAGCCGCCAGCAAGCGACATTGACCTTGAGTCGTGTAAAATCGCATCTGGCGGAGCACTTCCCAGCCAGTACAGTGCAGTTGTTTTCCAGCCTGAAGAAAGTTGGCATGGAGGAGGCAGAGCAGGTGATCGGCGATTGGCTTGCCGGAAAGTAAACTGGAGGGCAAAAAAATGCCCCCAGCTAAAGGGAATAAAGCCAGGGGCAAAGTCTTAACAAGGTTAAGACGCACGCTCAGGGAGGAGAAACGTGGAATGATTCATCATCATTCACTGCTTCAGATAGCCAATTTCAAAAATAGTTCAATATAACTTTTTGTAGGAAAAACTCATGCAAACACTCAGCCAATTCCCTCAAAGCCGTATGCGCCGTATGCGCCGTGACTCGTTTTCACGGGACTTGATGCGTGAGCATGTACTCACGCCACATGATTTTATTTACCCAATTTTTGTTCTGGAAGGCAAAAATAAAGTCGAGGATGTGAAATCCATGCCGGGCGTACAGCGTAAAACTTTGGACTTGTTATTGAAGGATGCCGAGCAATGCATGAAATTAGGCGTGCCGATGATGGCATTGTTCCCGGTAATTGATGCGCCGCTGAAAAGTCTGGGTGCGGAGGAGGCCTACAACCCAGAGGGTCTCGTGCCGCGTGTGGTGTCAACATTGAAAAAAGAATTCCCCGAATTGGGTGTTATGACCGACATCGCGCTCGATCCTTACACCAGCCACGGGCAAGACGGTCTGATTGATGATAATGGCTACGTAATGAACGACGAAACGGTCGTAGTGTTAGCGCAACAAGCTCAAGTTCATGCCATGGCAGGAGCAGACGTGGTTGCACCGTCTGACATGATGGATGGTCGCATCGGCGCAGTACGCGCTGCGCTGGATCGCAAAGCCTGCATTCACACACGCATTATGGCGTATTCCGCCAAATATGCTTCCAGCTTCTACGGTCCTTTCCGCGACGCGGTTGGGTCTAGCGGCAATTTGGGTGCAGGCAATAAATATACTTACCAGATGGATCCTGCCAACTCCGACGAGGCACTGTGGGAGGTGGGTCTCGACTTGCAAGAGGGAGCGGACATGGTCATGGTCAAGCCAGGTATGCCTTATTTAGACATTGTTCGTCGTGTGAAAGACGAATTTAAAGCCCCGACCTTTGTGTATCAAGTGAGCGGCGAATACGCCATGCTCAAAGCTGCCGCACAAAACGGCTGGTTGAACGAAGAGGCGTGTGTGCTGGAGGCATTGTTGGCATTCAAACGAGCAGGCGCGGACGGAATACTGACCTACTTTGCGCTGGATGCGGCACGGTGGCTGAAAAAATAATTTTGATGCTACCGCCTAACGAGCTGTAGAGATGATTAACCCGCTAATAGCGCAGTTACTGCTGCAATGTCGGCGTGCGTTTCGGGCTTGCGGCTACCGCTGTTGCGGGCATTTTCTGGCAATACTATAACGTGTATCAACGTGCCAGACTGGCTAGTTAAAGTGTAGCTGGGTACGATTTCTTCATGTCCGCCTAGGCGGACTTTCCATTCACCATTTTCAAAATCAATTTTATGTCTGAGTAAAAATAACAGCACTGCTTTTTCATCGTCAGAAAACAGCATGATGTTGATGTCGGATTGCTCACCAGCTGTGCCGCTCAGAACCGACCCAGTAAGATAGGGGTGGAACTCCGCCAACATTTGCATTTGGGTTAAGGCTTCTTCTCGCAATTCACGGAGGATGGGTGGGTGCGTGTTGCTTTGGTAAAGTTGGCGAAAGCTGTGTAGTGCGGAGTCGATTTCGCTGTTACTGGGCAGGTGTTGTGTATCTTCTGCACCAAGTTGTCTGGCGGCTTTGCGTTTGGCGTAGGCATAGTCAGCAATTCCATCCTGCGCCATCAATTTGGCGGCATGATGGGCAAGTTGTTCACGCATTAAATCGCGTCGCTGGGCTTTCTCTTTGGGCATGTGGTTGGGGTTAGAGCAATTGATCCTTGACAACCTCCACTGGCTTTTCTTCTCCAGTAGTAGTTGTAACCGTTGGAGGGGGGGCGTTGGACGGGACGTTTTCCTGATAGAAGTATTCGATGCGTACGCTGCTTTCATCGCGCAATCCTTCATCGTTAATCGGTATAGCCGCCAACCCTTCTGGAACAGATGGTTCCGCTGGCGGAACACCTTTGAGTACTTTTTCCATGTAGCTAATCCACATGGGCAAGGCCGCGCCTCCCCCGGTTTCTTTGTCGCCCAGGCTGCGCGGCTGATCGAAGCCCATCCAGGAAATACCGACGATATTTTTCTGAAAGCCGCAAAACCAAGCATCTATGGAATCGTTAGTCGTGCCGGTCTTGCCGGCCAAATCGTTCCGGCCCAGTTGCATCGCACGGGTAGCCGTGCCGTGCTTGACCACATCCTGCATCATGCTCACCATGGTGTAGGCATTGCGCGGATCAATAATTTGCTCCGCACCGCCGCCAGCGGAGAGAGGTTTCGCTTTGCTTAAAATCGTACCATTCGCATCTTCAATGCGATCAATAAGGTAGGGGGTGACCTTAAAACCGCCGTTGGCAAACGCAGAGTATCCTGCCAGCATTTGCAGGGGAGTGACCGAACCCGCACCCAATGCCATGGTGAGATAAGCGTGAATTTTGCCCGCATCAAAGCCAAATTTCAGGGCATAGTCTTTGGCGTATTGCGGAGTGATCGATTGCAAAATGCGTATCGATACCATGTTTTTTGATTTAACCAAAGCTTGGCGCATGCGCATCGGGCCATCAAATTTCCCATCGTAGTTTTTGGGCTCCCAAGGCTCGCTGCCGGTTTGTTCGGCATCAAACACCAAGGGTGCGTCGTTGATAACCGTAGCTGGTGTAAAGCCCTTTTCCAATGCGGCGGAATAAACAAAAGGCTTGAAGCTCGAACCGGGCTGACGCAAGGCTTGCGTGATGTGATTGAATTGATTGCGTCCAAAATCAAAACCACCAACCAGCGAATAAATTGCGCCATCGTGCGGGTTGCCCGAAACAAAAGCGGCTTCTACTTGAGGGAGTTGGCTAATTTGCCAACTTCCCTTGTCGGTTTTTTGCACCCGAATGATCGAGCCCGGATTGATGCGCTGATTTAAGGGGGCTTTTTTGTTCAAGGCAGGCAAGGCAAATGCCAGCCCGCTGTCACTAATTTCAATGGTTTCGCCGTCCTTGGTGTAAGCACTGATGAGTTTGGGAGATGCGGTCAACACGATGGCGGGGATTAAATCATCGTTATCCGGACTGTCTTGCAAAGCCTCTTCAAATTGCTCGCTATCCGGGTTGCCGTCCTTCAAATCAACAAAACGTTCTGGGCCGCGGTAACCATTGCGGCGATCATAGTCCATGATGCCTTTGCGCACAGCCGTGTAAGCAGCCATCTGGTCTTGCGCGCGCAGAGTGGTGTAAACCTTGAAGCCTTGGGTGTAAGCGTCGTCCTGATATTTGTCATAGACAATCTGTCTGACCATTTCTGAAACATAATCTGCCCTAACGCTGAACTCTTGATTGCTGCGTATGGTTTCGACAGGCTGAAGCTGAGCAATCTTTAATTGTTCATCGTTGATTTGGCGTAATTCATGCATGCGACGTAACACATACATTTGCCGTAGCTTGGCGCGCTTGGGGTTGACAACAGGATTGAACGAAGAGGGAGCCTTGGGCAAACCAGCCAGCATGGCTGCTTCCGCGATAGTGAGCTGCCCAGCCGTTTTGCCAAAATAAATTTGGGCCGCCGAAGCAAAGCCGTATGCGCGTTGCCCCAAATATATCTGATTGATGTAAAGCTGAAGAATGTCGTCTTTGCTCAAGCTGTGTTCGATTTTGAATGTCAGTAAAACTTCGTTAAATTTGCGCGAGACTGTTTTTTCACGGGACAGGAAGAAATTGCGTGCCACCTGCATGGTGATAGTGCTGGCACCCTGCTTGGAGCCACCGGAGAAATTGGCAATGGCGGCGCGCAGCACACCCATATAATCCACGCCACCATGTTCGTAAAAGCGGTCATCTTCAGCCGCCAGAATGGCTTGCTTCAATATTTCGGGGACTTCGGCAATTTTAAGCAAAGCGCGACGTTCTTCGCCGAATTCGCTCAATAATGTGCCTTCCGAGCTATAAATACGAAGTGGAATTTTGGGACGATAGTCGGTTAATGCGTCCAATGAAGGCAGGGTTGGGTAGGTTAATATCACCGCCAAACCAAGTAAAATTGCAGGTAGTAGGAGTAATGTGAGGAAAACCAGGGCGGGAATGAGCCAGCGACGCGAAAGCATGGACAGTTGTTCCGGGAAGAAAGTAAGGATGATATTGTGAACGGAATTATATCGGCTCTGCGAAAATAATTAACCAATAAAAATAGCTTTACACAAGCTATAGTTATTGCTAGGATTTAATCCACTTTGTACAAATAACGTTCTAACCAGCCTATGCTTAACGTAAATTTTGACATTCCGTTGGACTTCTTGAGTTCTTCAACCCCTCCTTTGGTTGGTGTAGACATCAGTTCATCTTCGGTCAAAATGGTTGAGTTGAGCATGACACCCAAAAAAACGGGCTACACCGTGGAGCGTTATGCAATTGAATTGTTGCCAAAAGGCGCAGTCAGCGACGGTAATATCAATAACCTTGAAGCGGTGTCCGAGAGTATGCAGCGCGCGTGGCGGCGACTTGGAACACGAATCAAAAATATTAGCATGGCCTTGCCTGCGGCCACGGTGATTACCAAAAAGATTTTATTACCTGCGGGTATGCGCGATGAAGATCTGGAGTATCAGGTTGAGTCCGAAGCCAATCAGTACATTCCTTTTGCGTTGGATGAAGTGAACCTGGATTTTCAGGTGTTGGGGCCGGTCAAGGGCAACGCTGACGAAGTCGAAGTCATGCTGGCGGCATCACGAAAGGCTAATGTTGAAGATCGTGTTGCGGCTGCGCAAGCATCCGGATTAAGAACTTTGGTCATGGATGTGGAGCCGTTTGCCGCTGAAGCGGCGTTTGAGCAAATCAGTGTCCACCTCCCCGAAGGGGCGGTTGATAAATGTGTTGCGCTGGTTGATATTGGTTCGGTTGTAATGAATGTCAATGTCATGCGCAACGGGCAATCTATCTATTCCAGAGACCAGCAAATTGGCGGAGATCAGTTGACTCAACAAATCCAGAGTTTGTTCGGCTTGTCTTTTGAAGAGGCTGAGGCGGGCAAGCGCAATGGTGGTTTGCCGGATAATTATGAGAATGATGTTCTTGAACCCTTCCGTGAAAACATCGTGGCGGAAATTACTCGTGCGCTGCAATTTTTTTATGCGTCGTCGCAATACAACGAGGTTGATTACATAGTGCTGGCAGGCGGGTGTGCGTCCTTGCCCAGGCTGGACGATGCAGTGGCAACACGTACACAGGTGAGTACCATGGTAGCGAATCCTTTTGCATCCATGACGTTGTCGAGTCGTATTAAGCCTAAACAATTGCAAATGGATGCGCCCGCTTTAATCATTGCATGCGGTTTGGCCATGCGGAGGTTTGATCCATCATGAAACGGATAAATCTATTACCCCATCGGGCGGAAAAACGTCGCGCCAAACAGGCGCAGTTCATTGCATTTAGTGTCATATCCGTAGTGCTGGGTGCGTTGTTGGTGGGCATTGTGCAAGTGGCCATTGATGCGCAGATTGCTAATCAGGAAAGGCGTAATCAGTATTTGAAGCAAGAGATTACGGTGCTGGATAAGCAAATTGAAGAAATTAAAAAACTGCGTGAGCAAACACAGGCCTTGTTGGCGCGCAAAAATGTCGTGGAAGGTCTGCAAAGTACGCGTTCTGATACGGTACATTTACTCGATCAGATGTTGCGCATTTTGCCAGATGGCGTGTACCTTAAGTCGCTGAAGCAAAATGGGGATACGATTAACTTGGTGGGTTATGCGCAATCGAATTCACGGGTCTCAACCTTGATGCGTGCTATTGATGATTCGCCTTGGCTGGAATTGCCTACCCTAGTCGTGGTGAAAGCGGTTACGGCGGCGGGTGGTCGAATGGGGGAGTTTGAATTGAAATTTAATATCACCAAGCCTAAGGTGGTTGCAGCACCTGTTGCCAAATCAGTTGCTGCAAAGGGTTAAATACCATGATGACTTTGGAAGACTTAAAAAATTTAAACCCCCAAACACCGGGTGCGTGGCCTTGGCCCGCAAAAATACTTGCTTTTGTGTTGATGTTTGCTGCGGTTATTTTGGCCGGGGTTGCGTTTATTTGGAAAGCGCAGTGGGAAACTTTAAGCGGATTCAAGCAAGAAGAGACGCAGTTGAGAGAGTCCTTTTTGGCTAAGAAAAAAGAGGCAATCAATCTGGATTTAATCAAGAAGCAGCTTACTGAAACGCAAGAATCCTTCGGAGCTTTGCTTAAGCAGTTACCAAGCAAGTCTGAAATGGATGCGTTGCTGACAGACATCAATCAGGCGGGTTTGGGTCGCGGATTGCAATTCGAGTTATTTCGCCCCGGAGCGGAGCAGGTAAACGGGGCGTTTACCGAACAGCCGATTGCCATCAAAGTTTCAGGAAATTACGACGATATTGGCAAGTTCGCCGGCGACATAGCCATGTTGCCGCGCATCGTGACGCTGAACAACATTGCTATTGTGCCAGTTGCCACAGGGTTAACGTTGGATGCGACCGCTAAAACTTTCCGCTACTTGGAGAATCAAGAAATTGCGGCGAATAAAAAAGCGGCTAAACCGGCGGGGGCGAAAAAATGAGGTTGAATTATATTGCGCTTATTTCCGTGTTGCTGGTGGGGTGTGGCGGTGAAGAATTTCAGGATTTGCGTGACTTTGTAAAAAACTCCGGCGCGGATATGCGCGGAAAAATCGAACCGCCGCCCGAAGTGAAGCCTTATGAATCGTTTGCTTACAATAACGATACCAATTTGCCCGATCCCTTTAAGCCACGCAAGCAGGATTTGCGCATGGATGGTCGGGTTGGCGCAAACCAGCCCGATTTGGAGCGCCCCAAAGAAGCATTGGAAGAATTTCCGCTGGAGAGCCTCAAAATGACGGGGTATTTATCGCAACATCGAGTGGGCTATGCCGTGATTCGTGCGCCGGACAACAAGCTATACAGGGTTAAAGCAGGGAACTATGTGGGGCTGAATTTTGGTCTCATCAAGGAAATATCGGCAACAGAGGCCATCATCAAAGAAATGGTGCAGGATAGTTCGGGTGATTGGTCGGAACGTATTAGCACGCTGCAATTAATTGAGTAATCAGGAGTAAAAATGAAACAACTAAACAGCTTGTTCAAAAACACATTACGATTGATCGCTGCGAGCATCCTGTTGGGAGTATTGACCACCCAAACGCATGCGGCAGACACAAACAGCATCAACGGCTTGAGTGTAAGCAGCAATACGGATGGCTCAATGGTGTTGAAAGTGGATCTTCAAAGACCATTGGCCGATTTGCCTGCCGGCTTTACGATTAACACGCCGCCTCGTATTGCATTTGACTTCGCCAACACATCAAATGGCTTGGGCAAGTCCGTGCAAGATTTCTCAGAAAGTGGTTTGCGCAGTGCCAATATCGTTCAAGCAGGGAATCGCACTCGATTGGTAATTAACCTTGAGCAAATGTTGACTTACGACACCAAAATCGTCGGTAATAGCCTGATGGTTACGATGCACGGCAAAGCGGCGAGTGCGGCAGCAGTTGCCACCAAGGCGGCGCGGTTTGCCGAGCCCAAGGTGGGAGCAGGCCAAAAACACGCCCTGCGTGACATTGACTTCCGTCGTGGCAAAAATGGAGAGGGGCGGATTCAAGTTGATTTGTCTGATTCAGGCATAGGCATAGACATACGCCAGCAGGGTACTGCATTGATTGTGGATTTCCTTAAAACCAATCTGCCATCCAACCTGGCGCGCAAATTGGATGTAAGTGACTTCGCCACGCCCGTGCAAGGGGTGGATACCTTCGTGCAAGGTGAAAATGTGCACATGATGATCGAGCCAAAAGGACAGTGGGATCACGCCGCATATCAAACGGATAACAAATTTGTGATCGAGGTGAAAGCGGTCGTTGAAGACCCGAACAAAATGGTCAAAGGTGTGAAGAATGGCTATGGCGGCGAAAAGCTCACGCTCAATTTCCAGAAAATTGATGTGCGTGAGGCACTGAACGTCATCGCTGATTTTACCGATCTTAATATGGTGATTAGCGACACCGTTAGCGGCAATCTGACTCTGCGCCTGAAAGATGTGCCGTGGGATCAGGCTTTCGACATTATTTTGCAAAGCCGAGGATTGGGCATGCGCAAGGATGGAAACGTGGTGCAAGTTGCGCCGCGTGAAGAGCTGGCTGCAAAAGAAAAAATTGATCTGACTGCGCGTCAAGAAATCGGCGAGCTGGAAGAAATGCATACAGAAAGCTTTGTTGTGAGCTATCAAAAGGGCGAGGATATAGTCAAGCTCTTGGCGGGTGACAAGCAGCGAATTCTTTCCAAGCGCGGCAGCGCGGTGGTGGATCAGCATACCAACACAATTTTTGTTCAGGATACATCGTCCCGATTGGAAGATGTGCGCAAGTTGATTAAGCAAATTGATGTGCCGGTACGTCAAGTAATGATCGAGGCACGTGTGGTTGAGGCGACCGACAAATTCGGTAAAAATCTGGGAGTTCGGTTGGGTTACAACTCGCTGGATACTTTTAAGGTAAATGGCACGGGTATCAATGGCAATATTGGTGCGAACAAAGTTGTGGGAGGCCCTTTGGCGGGAACGACCATGCCGGCCAATACCCCCAATGTGAATTTGCCATCCGCAGGAACGGCTGGTGCGTTCTCCATGTTGTTATTCAATAATTCCTTGAGCAAATTACTCTCTGTCGAGCTAACTGCGCTTGAAACCGACAGCAAAGGCAAAGTGATTTCCAGTCCACGCGTGGTGACTTCCGACAAATCCGAAGCGGTTATTGAAACGGGTACGGAAATTCCTTATCAGCAAGCTTCGAGTAGTGGTGCGACCAATGTGGCATTCAAAAAAGCGACACTGAGCTTAACGGTGAAGCCGCAAATCACCCCGGATGAAAATGTATTGATGGACATCAAGGTGAACAAGGATTCCGTTGGTACGTTATACGCGGGTGTGCCAAGCATTGACACCAATAAAGTTGCGACGCAAGTGCTGGTCGAAAATGGTGGCACGGTAGTGATCGGCGGAGTCTATACACAAGCGCAAAATGATGGCGAGGACAAAGTGCCGTTGCTGGGGGACATCCCGGTGGTGGGTAACCTGTTTAAGAGCTCCGCTAAATTTGATAACAAGAGCGAGCTGCTGATTTTTATCACACCTAAAATCATGAAAGATGCGATGGGTTTACGTTAATCACGGATAATTTCCGTTGTTGTTTTGCAGTAATAACTAGTTCATAAATTTCGTGAGTGGGAGAGATTCAAATGCGTGATTTTTTACTTAATCAAAAACCGATCCAGTTGTTGGTGTCGGTTTTGTTGGTAGCTTCAATTGCGCTGCTAGCGGGCTGTAGTGATAATACGGGGGGCTCTGGGACTTCGACTACGCCAACAACCCCGACAGCCGCAACTTTGCAATTGTCAGCCTTGCCCGCAACGGTTAAATCTGATAACTCCAATACCACCACGATTACTGTTACAGCACTTGATGCTTCAAATGTAGTGGTTTCAGGCACGGCAGTGAATGTGAGTACGACTACAGGTGAGCTTTCAAAAGGGTCAGTCATTACTGATAGCACTGGTAAAGCCACACTCACTTACTCTTCGGGTACTTTGAGTAAGGCTAATCGAATTGCAACGATTACAGCATCGTCGGGCAGTGCTACAACTACGTTGCCATTACAAATCACTGGTTCTACCGTTGTGGCGAGCCCGGCTACGGCTACTCTACCCGATAATGGCACGAGCCCCGTAACGTTGACGATTACTGCAAAAGATGCTGGATCAAATGTGATTCCTGGTGTATCGGTAGCGTTAACATCGGGAGGGGGAGGCACTGTATCTCTTGTACCTGTCTGTACGGTGGCTGCACCTTGCACAACAGATGCGTCTGGTAATTTGAGTGTTCAAGCGACAGGGACAGGTGCGGGTACAGTGACGTTGACGGTTGCGGCGGCGGGTGCGACGGCAATTTCTACGCTTACAGTTTCTCCTTCTGCCTCCACTTTTGCAATTGATCAGCAGACACTAAATGGCACAGTGATAGTTAATAACACGCTTACAGCTATGAAAATAGGCGATACGCTGGACGTTCGCGTCAATGCCCCAGTAGCGACTACGAGTGTAGTGTTCGCTACTTCTCATGGAGTTTGGAATGGAACCTCTGGAAGTGTGATAGTACCCGTTGTTGGGGGCAAAGCGACCGCAAGGCTAACCACCGCCGTAGTTGGTACGGCTAATATAAATGTGAATGATCAAGCTGTAACTACAACAAGTGATGCCCTAACTGTAACGATGACAGCCGCGACTCCGAGCAAAATTTCGATACAGGCTTCTCCCAGCTTAGTGCCAAAAAACACGGGGGTTTCGACATTGACCGCATTGGTGCAGGACGTGAATGGTTTCCCTGTGGGAGGCGCGCAAGTTGCTTTTTCAATTCTTAACCCAACACTAGGTGGTGGGGAGACTGTATTACCTGTAGTCGCAACTTCCGCTTCAGTGCCGGGCAATGGGGTTTCACTAGGTGAGGCGCGAGCTACCTTTAATGCCGGCTCTCAGTCTTCCACAGTGGCGGGGGTTCAAATTCGCGCCAGCGTGATTGGCACTGCTATCGCAACAGAAGCCAACGTTCCAGTGCAGCTGGATACAACGACATCCGGGAATGATGCCTCGATTGTTATCGGCGGTACAGCAGGATCAGTTACCTTCGGTCAAGCAACGGAACTTAAAGTAAATTCAAATGCTACCGCGTATATTTTGCCCATGTCTGTATTGGTGGCGGACTCCAGCGGCAACCCCTTGCCTGGAACCCAAGTTAACCTGAGTGTGTGGCCAATCGCTTGGAGTACTAGCAGTGCCCCTTGTGCTTACGATCCTGACACGGCCACCTCAGGAACGTTTTTTAATGAAGATACGAATGAAAACTTAAATCTGGATACAGGTGAAGACGGCAAAAGAATTTATTATGCAGGAACGCTGGCAACTGTAACTGGGACATCGGATAATCTCATCACGATACCAAACTCGGCGGGAGGTACATTGCCTGGCACCGTGACAACGGGTGCGGATGGCCTGGCTACCTTTGATCTGACCTACACGAAAAGCAACGCGCTTTGGATTGTTGACAGGATACGAGCTACAGTTCCAGGGGTACAAGGTTCTGAAAAAGTGGGTGAAACAAGCTTCCGGTTGGCAGCACTTGAGAAAGATGTAACACCTTGTCGATTGGCACCCTCCCCTTACAACTTCTAAGTTGGTTTAGACGCAGTAAAAGCCCGGCTAGTCCGGGCTTTTTCTTTTATCGTTTACAATACGCTTCATGCAAAGCTACCAAGACAACCAGCGCAAATTTCAATCGGGCAATCTGATATTGGTGGGTATGATGGGGTCGGGCAAAACCACCATGGGGCGTTCGTTGGCGCGACATCTGGGCAAGTCCTTTGTGGATAGCGACGAGGAAATTGTGAAACGCACGGGGGTGACCATTCCACATGTGTTTGACGTGGAGGGCGAGGTAGGGTTTCGCGTACGTGAAACGGCAGCTATCGCAGATATTTTGCAACACGACAACATTGTGTTGGCAACGGGTGGGGGCGCGGTGCTGGCGGAGCAAAATCGAGTTTTGCTGCAACACAATGGCATCGTTATTTATCTGAAGGCAAGCGTGCATGACTTGCGGCAGCGCACGCGCCATGATCGCAATCGCCCGCTGTTGCAAACTGCCGATCCTTACGCCAAGTTAACTGAGTTGCACCATTTGCGTGACCCCATTTACCAAGAAATTGCTGACATTGCCGTGTTGAGCGGCAAGCGCAGTGTGCATGCCTTGATGCTGCATTTGGTGGAAGAAATTAACGCTCTTAAAGATAAAGCAGTGATGAAAGTTGATTGAATAATGATGCAAACATTAACAGTAGGTTTGGCAGAACGCAGCTATCCGATACACATCGGCAGTGGATTGTTGATGCAAGAGGCAGTGCTGCAAGGCGTGATTCCACGCAAACGTGTGGCGATCGTCAGCAACACTACCGTCGCACCCCTGTATCTTGAAAAATTAAAAACAACATTGCAGCGCATCGGCGTGAGCAGTGTCGAAGTTATTTTGCCGGATGGAGAGCAGTATAAAAATTCCGAAACGTTGAATTTGATTTACGAGGGGCTGCTTACGCATCGCTGTGAACGTGCCACGCCGCTGATTGCATTGGGTGGCGGAGTAATTGGCGATATGACAGGTTTTGCTGCAGCGACTTATTTGCGTGGTGTGCCGTTCATCCAGATTCCGACTACCCTGTTGTCCCAGGTTGACTCCTCGGTGGGAGGCAAAACGGGCATTAACCATGCGCTCGGCAAAAATATGATAGGCGCGTTTTACCAGCCGCAATTGGTGCTCGCGGACACCGACACATTAAACACCCTGCCTGATAGCGAATTGTCTGCGGGTCTGGCCGAGGTCATCAAATACGGCTTGATACGTGATCTACCCTTTCTGGAATGGCTGGAGCAAAACATGGACAAGTTGCTGGCGCGTGACACGACCACGCTGCAATATGCCATCGCGCGCAGTTGCCAGAACAAGGCCGAGGTGGTTGCGGCGGATGAGCGCGAAAGTGGCGAGCGGGCACTGCTGAATTTGGGACACACGTTCGGTCATGCCATTGAGTCCGGCATGGGTTATGGCGTGTGGTTGCACGGTGAGGCGGTAGCAGCGGGTACGGTGATGGCGGCAAATTTGTCGCAACGTATAGGATGGATTAGCGCGCAAGATGTGGCGCGTGTTCGTACCCTATTTGAACGTGCCAAACTGCCCGTCATCGCGCCAAATCTGGGTGCGGAAAAATATCTCGACCTGATGAGGTTGGATAAAAAAGTAGAAGGCGGCAAGATGCGGTTTGTGTTGTTGAAAAAAATCGGCAATGCTGTGGTCTATGGCGACGTGCCAACGTCTTATTTGCAACAAACGATAGAGGCGTGTACTCGTGGCTGACCCCGCACCCTACGCGGTTGGCGATAGCAATTCTCGCGGTCGTAAGATGGGCGAGGCCGCGCCTGCTGCGCGCAGCGAGTTTCAGCGCGACCGTGACCGCATTGTCCATTCGGGCGCGTTTCGCCGCCTTGAATACAAGACGCAGGTGTTTGTGAATCACGAAGGCGACCTGTTCCGCACACGGCTGACACACAGCATCGAAGTCGCGCAGATAGCGAGATCCATTGCGCGCCGTTTGCACCTGAATGAAGATTTGGCCGAGGCAATCGCGCTGGCGCACGACTTAGGACACACACCGTTTGGCCATGCCGGGCAGGATGCACTTAATACCTGTATGAAAGAATATGGTGGCTTTGAGCATAATCTCCAGTCATTGCGTACCGTGGATGTGTTGGAAGAACGCTATGCGGCCTTTGATGGATTGAACTTATGCTTTGAAACACGCGAAGGTATCCTGAAGCATTGTTCCACCGAGAATGCCGCAAAATTGGGCGACGTGGGCGAGCGGTTTTTGCGCCACCAGCGGCCATCATTGGAAGCGCAAATAACCAACCTTGCCGATGAAATAGCTTACAACAACCATGATGTGGATGACGGTTTGCGCTCCGGATTGATTACACTCGAGCAACTGGCTACCGTGCCACTGGTCGCCACGCACTTGCAACTGGTCAGGCAGGCGCACCCGGATTTGGCGGAACGCCGCGTGGTTCACGAAGTGGTGCGGCGCATGATCAACACACTGGTTACGGATTTGATTGAGCAGAGCGAGCGCAATCTCCTCTCACACAAGCCGGAAACCCTTGATGAAGTGCGCAAAGCACCCGCAATGATCGCATTTAGCCCCGCAATGAATGAGCAGCAGCGCGAACTCAAAACTTTTTTGCGCACACATCTCTATCGGCATTACAAAGTGATGCGCATGAGCACCAAGGCACAACGCATCATCAGCGATTTATTCGGCGTGTTTATGGCCGATAACCGCCTGTTGCCCGCGCAGTTCCAAACACAAGATGAAGCCGCGCGCAGCCGCGCCATTGCGGACTACATTGCGGGTATGACAGATCGTTATGCAATCAGAGAACATAGGCGAATTTTTGCGGTGGAAGAGGTGCTGATTTGATAGGGTTTTCTCGGCGGGTTGCCCGTCGTCCCCGGACGCGGTAAAATCCGCGCCCATTTGTGCTTTGGTTTGATTTTTAGTGAATGGCGGCGTGTGCTGCCATTTTTTTGCTTTAACGTTTTTAAGGAATGAAGTGA
>CAZSPN010000006.1:0-4456 GCA_964608835.1 uncultured Gallionella sp. | reverse complement strand
TCTTTGCCGGTACAACAGGGGTTGTACGATCCGCGCCAAGAGCGCGATGCGTGTGGTGTGGGCTTCGTGGCGCACATCAAGGGTAAAAAAAGCCATGACATGGTGAGTCAGGGACTGCAGATTTTGGAAAATCTAACGCATCGTGGTGCGGTCGGGGCTGATCCTCTGGCGGGCGACGGTGCGGGCATTTTGCTGCAAATCCCCGATGCGTTTCTGCGTGAACAATGCACAGCGCAAAACATTACTTTGCCTACTGCGGGTAGTTATGGTGTGGGCATGCTGTTTCTGCCGCGCGATGGCATCGCGCGTGCTGCGTGTGAGCAAATCATTGCCGATAAGGTTGTCGCCGAAGGCCAGCAGCTATTGGGCTGGCGCGATGTGCCGGTGAATAGCGCGATACTCGGTGAAAGCGTAAAACTGGTGGAGCCGGTGGCGCGTCAGGTGTTTATTGCGCGGGGGGAAAACTGCTCGGATAACGATGCATTCGAGCGCAAGCTGTTTGTCATTCGCAAAACCGTTGAGCACGCTGTGCGTGCCTTGCCGAATGCGCAAGGCAAAGGTTTCTATGTGCCGTCGTTGTCGGCGCGCACCATCGTTTACAAAGGCATGTTGCTGGCCGATCAAGTCGGAAAATATTACCTCGATTTGCAAGACGCAACTGTAATCAGCGCGATGGCGTTGGTGCATCAACGCTTCTCGACCAACACTTTTCCCACTTGGGATCGTGCGCACCCTTTCCGCATGATCGCGCATAACGGCGAAATCAATACGGTGCGCGGCAATGTAAATTGGATGGCGGCGCGCCATGCCGCCATGTCGTCGAATTTGCTGGGCGAAGATTTGGAAAAACTCTGGCCGCTGATTGTCGAAGATCAATCCGACTCAGCGTGCTTTGATAACGCCTTGGAGTTGCTGGTGGCGGGCGGTTATTCGCTGCCGCACGCGATGATGCTGTTGATCCCCGAAGCATGGGCAGGCAACCCGTTGATGGATGAAGAACGTCGCGCATTCTATGAATATCACGCGGCCTTGATGGAGCCGTGGGACGGTCCCGCTGCGGTGGCGTTTACCGATGGTCGCATGATAGGCGCAACCTTGGATCGCAACGGTTTGCGTCCCGCACGCTATGTGGTGACAGACGATGATATGGTGTTGCTCGCTTCGGAAATGGGCGTGCTGAATATCCCGCAACACAAGGTGGTGAAGAAGTGGCGTTTGCAGCCGGGAAAAATGTTTTTGATCGACATGGAGGCTGGGCGCATCGTTGATGACGGCGAACTAAAGCAACAAATTGCCACGGCGAAACCTTATCGCCATTGGATAGAAAAATCGCGCTACTTCTTGGGTGATGTGCCCGCAGTTGATAGTAAGCCTGCATTGCACGCCTCGTTGCTCGATACACAGCAAGCGTTTGGTTACTCGCAAGAGGATGTGAAATTTATTCTTGCGCCGATGGTGAATGCGGGAGAAGAGCCGACGGGCTCGATGGGTACGGATGCCGCACTGGCGGTGTTGTCGAATAAAAATCGTTCGTTCTACGATTATTTCCAGCAGTTGTTTGCGCAAGTAACCAACCCGCCGATTGATCCAATCCGCGAAGAAATCGTTATGTCGCTGACTTCCTTTATTGGGCCGAAGCCGAATCTGTTGGGCATCAACGAAACCAATCCCGCATTGCGTTTGGAAGTGCATCAGCCAGTGTTGTCGAATGATGATATTGCCAAACTGCGCAACATCGACAAGCTGACTCAGGGGCAATACAAATCGCTGGTGTTGGATATTACCTATCCCGCAACACAAGGCGCAGTCGGGTGTGAGAATGCCCTGCAAGCTTTATGCAGAGCGGCTGACAAAGCGGTAGCAGATGGCTTCAATGTATTGATTTTGTCGGATCGTGCCATGTCGGCAGAGCGCGTGGCGATTCCCGCGTTGGTGGCGTGCTCCAAAGTGCATTTGCATCTGGTGCAGGCAGGTTTGCGCACCAGCACAGGCTTGGTGGTCGATACAGGCTCGGCACGCGAGGTGCATCACTTTGCTTTGTTGGCAGGATACGGTGCGGAAGCGGTGTGTCCGTGGTTGGCTTACGAAACCATTGCCAGCATGAAATTGCCTGCGAACGCGGATGCGAAGGAAGCGAAAAAACGCTTCATCAAAGCGATTAACAAAGGCCTGATGAAAGTCATGTCCAAAATGGGCATCTCGACTTACCAGTCTTATTGTGGCGCGCAAATTTTTGAGGCGATCGGACTAAACACGAGTTTTGTTGCCGATTATTTCACAGGCACGGCAACACAAATCGAAGGCATTTCACTTAAAGAGGTTGCCGAAGAAACGGTGCGCACCCATCGCAGTGCGTTTGGCAGCGCCCCCGTGTTGAGCAACGCGTTGGAAGCAGGTGGTGAATATGCCTACCGTGTGCGCGGCGAAGAGCACATGTGGACACCCGATTCCATCGCCAAATTGCAAAATGCCACACGCACCAACAATCCCGCCACTTACAAGGAATACGCCAAGCTCATCAATGAGCAAAGCACCAAACTAAAAACCTTGCGCGGTTTATTTGAAATTAAGTCGGCGGGTGCGGCTGTGCCGTTGGATGAGGTTGAGCCAGCCAAGGAAATTGTTAAACGTTTTGCCACAGGCGCGATGTCACTCGGTTCGATTTCGACTGAAGCACACACGACACTGGCGATTGCCATGAACCGTATCGGCGGCAAGTCAAACACGGGCGAAGGCGGTGAAGATGCGGCGCGTTTCAAAACCTTCAAGGGTGGCGAGATGTTGTCCGACATCATCGGCAAAAATCGTATCGAAGCGGATCGTCAGATGTTGCCTGGCGATTCGCTGCGCTCCAAAATCAAGCAAGTTGCGTCGGGTCGTTTTGGTGTAACAGCTGAATATCTGGCGAGTGCGGATCAAATCCAAATCAAAATGGCGCAGGGCGCGAAGCCTGGTGAAGGCGGACAATTGCCAGGCGGCAAGGTGTCTGAATACATCGCCAAATTGCGCTTCTCCGTGCCGGGTGTGGGGTTGATTTCACCGCCGCCGCATCACGATATTTATTCCATTGAAGATTTGGCGCAATTGATTCACGACCTGAAAAACGCCAATCCGAGCGCGTCGATTTCGGTGAAGCTGGTTTCCGAAGTCGGCGTGGGTACGGTTGCCGCAGGCGTGTCCAAAGCCAAAGCGGATCACATTGTGGTCGCGGGTTTTGACGGCGGTACGGGCGCATCACCGATTTCTTCAATCAAACATGCTGGCACACCTTGGGAATTGGGCCTGGCGGAAGCGCAGCAAACTTTGGTGTTGAACCAATTACGCGGACGCATTGCGTTGCAAGTGGACGGTCAATTGAAGACGGGGCGCGACGTGTTAATCGGCGCGTTGTTGGGCGCGGATGAATTCGGCTTTGCCACTGCACCGTTAGTGGTGGGCGGCTGCATTATGATGCGCAAGTGCCATCTCAATACCTGCCCAGTTGGCGTTGCCACACAAGATCCTGAGCTGCGCAAAAAATTCACGGGGCAGCCTGAGCATGTGGTGAATTACTTCTTCTTCGTTGCCGAAGAAGTGCGTGAACTCATGGCAAAAATGGGCATACGCAAATTCGATCAATTGATTGGACGCAGCGATTTGTTGGGTATGAATCAGGGGATTGCGCATTGGAAATCGCAGGGTCTGGATTTTTCCAAAGTGTTCTATCAGCCGCAAGTTCCTGTCAGTGTGTCACACCGCCATGATGGCGGGCAGGATCACGAGTTGGAAAAGGCTTTGGACAATGGCTTAATCACGCAAGCGCAATCAGCATTGAATGACAAAAAAGCGGTGGTTATAGCCAGCAAAATCAGCAACGTCAATCGCACGGTTGGCACAATGTTGTCGCACGAAGTGGCGAAACGTTACGGTCAAGCAGGCTTGCCTAACGATACGATACAAGTGAATTTCAAAGGCACGGCAGGGCAAAGTTTTGGCGCGTTCCTGATGCACGGCATTTCGTTTGAGTTGCGCGGTGAAGGTAACGATTACGTCGGCAAAGGCATGTGTGGCGGGCGTATCGCCATCATGCCGCCGGACGAAGCCAAGTTGGTGACGCACGAAAATATCATCGTCGGTAACACCGTGTTGTACGGTGCGACTTCCGGTGAATGCTATTTTAGCGGCGTAGCAGGGGAACGTTTTGCGGTGCGTAACTCAGGCGCAACGGCCGTGGTGGAAGGCTTGGGCGATCATGGTTGTGAATACATGACGGGCGGCATGGTCGTGGTGCTGGGGCAAACCGGGCGCAACTTCGCGGCGGGAATGTCCGGTGGTGTGGCGTACGTGCTGGACGAAGAAGGCGGCTTTGAAAAACGCTGTAATTTGTCTATGGTTGCGCTGGAAGCTATTCCTGAAGAAGCGGCAGCCAGCGAGACGGGCGAGGGGGAATCACACGGTCGCGTGCATTTCAATCACC
>CAZSPN010000005.1:77310-102744 GCA_964608835.1 uncultured Gallionella sp. | reverse complement strand
CCTTCGACAGGCTCAGGCCGAACGGAGTTAATACTTCACCGTGCCGAATCAATAATTCATCACTGGAATCACTATTTCACGCTTGCTCCCTCATCCCAACCCTTCTCCCGAAAGGAGAAGGATTCCTTCCCTCTCCCAATGGGAGATAACCAGCGACTTGCCCGCTTGCGGGCTTAGTCGAATGGCTAGTTGTTTCATCAGGGACTAAGGGTGAGGGAAGGCATGATTTTAAGCAAATAACACTGAAGGAGATTGCCATGAGTAACTCAAAAATTTCTGAAAGCCTGTCCGCGATTACCCCCTACCTTACGGTGAAAGGTGCAGAAGCGGCGATGGATTTTTACAAAAATATATTCGATGCGAAAGAGGTGGGTCGTCTCATCATGCAGCCGGGAAACAAGATAGGACATGCCGAGCTGGCTTTCGGCAATGCCGTGCTGTATCTGGCGGAAGAAAATCCCGCGTGGGGAAACATCAGCCCGACGACTGTGGGTGGATCACCTGTCACCATTGCTCTGCGTGTGAACGATGTGGATGCGATTTTCCAGCATGCCGTTGAGGCGGGTGCGACGGTGCTTGAAGGAGTGAAAGATCAGTTCTATGGCGAGCGTGCGGCGGCATTGATTGATCCATTCGGACATCGTTGGCACATTAGCACGCATATCAAAGATGTCTCGTTTGCGGAAATGCAAAAACGCTGCGATGCCATGATGGCGGGAAAATCTTAAGTTAGGGGGTGCGATGAGTACGACAACCAAACATCGAATTTATACGATGAGCTTCGCAAGTGTCTATCCGCTCTATGTTGCAAAAGCAGAAAAGAAGGGGCGTAAAAAATCAGAAGTTGATGAGCTTATTTGCTGGCTGACAGGCTACAGCCAGCACGCGCTGGAAGCGCAATTGAAAAAGCAAACCGATTTTGAAACCTTCTTCAGCGAAGCACCCAAGCTGAATCCTTCACGAGCCTTGATTAAAGGTGTCATTTGCGGTGTCCGAATAGAGAACATTCAAGAGCCATTGATGCGAGAAATTCGCTATCTCGATAAATTGGTCGATGAATTGGCCAAGGGGAAGGCCATGGAAAAGATTATGAGATCTTAAAATGTAGTAGTTAGACTTAATCTGACGGGTACTGTCCAATATTCGGCCAAGCGGAAACTCAAGATAGAGGTGCGCTACTTCCGCTATGTGCTGTAGCTGACGGTCGGGGTGTGAAAAATCTCGCAATAAAGCGGATGCTCGTGATCAGCAACAACGTGCTCAAAGGAGATGGTCAGCATATATTTTTCCTGCTTCTCAAGCTGGGCTGGAATCAAAAGTCATCTCCATTAGGGTAGTATGAACCTCCTTGATCAATTGCTGCCTGACAACTGCACTTAATGATAGACCCAATTCATTCACTATCCTTTTCTATCCAAGCAAATCCTGGGGTTTACGCAGTATTGCTCGGTTCCGGAATTTCACGCTCAGCGAAAGTTCCGACAGGCTGGGAAATCACTCTCGATCTTGTCCGAAAATTAGCTGAGATTTATGGCGAAAAATGTGAGCTATCGCCTGAGCAATGGTATTTAGAAAAATTCGGTCATGCCCCAGATTACTCAGAGCTTCTGGATGCCATTGCCAAAACGCCAGCTGAACGACAGCAGTTACTACGTGGTTATTGGGAAGTAACAGAAGAAGAACGGGCGGAAGGAGTAAAGCAACCAACCCCAGCTCACCGCGCAATAGCAATGCTGGTAGCGCAAGGTTTTATTCGTGTAATTATTACCACCAATTTTGACCGGCTAATGGAAACGGCATTGGCCGATGCGGGCATTGCACCGACTATACTCAGCTCTGCGGATCATGTTCATGGTGCATTGCCTTTGATTCATACACGTTGCTGCCTATTCAAAATTAATGGCGATTATTTAGATACGCGCATTCGCAACACTCCAGAAGAATTGGCGAAATACCCAGCCGAGTTCGATTTACTTCTGGATAGAATATTTGATGAATTCGGACTTATCATTTGTGGCTGGTCTGCTGATTGGGACGATGCCTTACGTATAGCGATAACTCGCGCTCCTTCACGACGATTCTCAACTTATTGGGCGGTGCATGGTGAGCCTGGCGTTTCTGCCCAGCAACTGATAGAAAGGCGTGGCGCTCAGGTTGTGTCGATCAGTGGGGCGGATTCTTTCTTTCAAACATTACAGCAACAGGTTCAATCGCTACAGGATTTCACCCGCCCCCATCCTTTATCTACTGAAGCTGCTGTTGCAAGCTTGAAACGCTATTTGTCAGAACCAAAATATCGGATACAGCTGGCCGATCTAATCAATGGAGAAGTGGAACGAGTCGTTGAGGCGACTGCGGGGCAGAAATTTGCTTTACAGGGTGGGGGTAGCCCCGACTCACAGTCATTTACAGCTCGTGTGCGTGCCTACGAAGCAGTTAGCGAAACATTACTTGCCTTAGCGCCTATAGGCGGATTCTGGGCCGAAGAACCGCATTACTACATATGGCAAAGGGCATTAGCTCAGCTATCTACCCTTCGTGAAATAGGAGGCTTTACCATCTGGGTGGAATTGCAGCGTTATCCAGCCAGCTTGTTGCTGTATAGCATAGGTCTTGGAGCTGTCGAGGCGGGGCGACTCGGTTTCTTAGGTACACTCTTTGCGACAACTATACATCGAGAAAATCGGGAAGACTTACCAGCAATTCAGCTCCTTCCTGCATTTTCATTATTTGACCGCGGAAGTGAACCTGCAAAATTGCTGGAAGGAATGGATAGAAGACATGCTCCATTAAACGATTGGCTGCATGATTTGCTTAAACAACCTCTCAAACGAATCATCGCCAACGAGAAACACTTTACGTTTATGTTCGATAAGCTAGAAATTCTCATGGCCCTAGGCTATGCACACCATTCAAAGCGGACTAATGATTGGTATTGGGCACCGCCTGGTGCGTATGGCTACAGGAACGAGAATCGAGAACGTATTCTCAAGGAAATCGATGAGTCACTAATAAAAGATGGAGATCATTCTCCATATGTAATTAGCCGTATTTTTGGTGATTCGGCAGAATCTTGCACTAACAACATGGTGGCATTTCGAACATTTGTAAATAAGATCGCGGCCAAATTCTGGTAGTCGCACTAACGCCACCGCCATAAATATTTGCGAACTTGAAATTGCTTTTAGGATTATTGACAGGCTGCAATGGTGCGCTGGAGAAATTAGTCCGCCTAATTGCTTGCCAGATAGCTGACGTTCGTCAAGGGCAGCAACGGGGTCGAAAGCGGAAGTAGTCGCCGCTAATTCAAGATGACTGCTTTGGCACCGAATATCGGACAGTACATGTCAGATTAAGTCTGAACTACTACACTTAAGATATAGCAAAGGTGCCAGATTTCCCGAACTCGGCTGCATCAATCACTGTCCTTAATTTCATACCAAGGAGATCACCATGAAAAATTTCAATCCAAAACTCGATCTCTCTTTTGAGCGCATCGTCGATGTGCCGCGCGAATTAATCTGGAAAGCTTGGACGACACCCGAACACCTGATGCCGTGGTTCTGCCCTTTGCCTTGGAAGACTGTCGAATGCGAAATCGATCTGCGCCCCGGCGGCATTTTCCGTACCGTAATGCAATCGCCTGAGGGTCAGTTATTTCCCAATACGGGCTGCTACCTTGAGGTCATCCCAAATGAACGGCTCACTTGGACCAGCGCGCTGTTGCCTGGCTATCGACCCAATGTGTTAAACACCACCTGCGGCGATGAACAGGCACAATTTTTCTTCACTGCCACGATAGAACTTGCGTCGCACGGTAGCGGTACGCGCTACACAGCCACCGTGCTACACGCTGACGAAGCAGGCTGCCAACAGCACGCGGCGATGGGCTTTGAAGAAGGTTGGGGCAAGGCACTTGAGCAGTTGGTCGAGTACGCTAAGACGATGTGATTACATTGCTACACTAATCCATAGTTTTATAGCATAGAGACTTGAAAAAATCGTCATTCCCGCGAGAGTGGGAATTCAGCTTATTTGTTTAACTGGACTCCCGCTTTCGCGGGATAACCAGCGACTTACCCGCTTTAGGGTTTAGTCGAGTGGCTAGGAGTTTCACCAGTGACGACCGTTGGTTTTGAAAAATTAAATAAAAAGTTGCCCAATAAATCTATGCCCCCACCCAAAGCCACCCGCCGAGAATGGATTGGTCTCGCCATCATCGCGCTGCCATGTTTGCTTTACTCGATGGATTTAACGGTGCTGAATCTTGCTATTCCATCCATCGTTGCCGACTTGCATCCCACCAGTACGCAGTTGTTGTGGATCGTGGACATCTACGGATTTTTTGTGGCGGGATCACTCATCACGATGGGCAATCTTGGTGACCGTTTCGGGCGACGAAAGTTGTTGATGATAGGTGCGGTGGTGTTCGGCTTGGCTTCCATCTTCGCCGCGTTTGCCAATACGCCCAATATGCTGATTTTGGCGCGTGCCTGTCTCGGTATTGCGGGTGCGACACTTGCGCCATCCACTCTTTCGTTGATACGCAATATGTTTCACGATGAAGTTGAGCGCACCCGTGCGATTAGTATCTGGATCGTGAGCTTCTCGCTAGGTGGCGCAATCGGTCCGTTGGTGGGTGGAATTTTGCTGGAAAAATTCTGGTGGGGATCGGTGTTTTTGGTGAGCCTGCCCGTGATGGTTTTACTGCTGCTCACCGCACCAAAATTATTGCCGGAATACCGCGACGAAAATGCGGGACAGGTTGACCATTGGAGTGCGTTGCTTTCGCTCGTCGCCATTTTAAGCATCATCTACGGACTCAAGCAGAGCGCGGCTTACGGAACTTCATTGAGTGCGACATTGATAGTGTTATTTGGACTGATGGTGGCGACAATTTTTGTGCGTCGTCAAAAAATACTCACTTATCCGTTAATGGATTTGCGTTTATTTCAAAATTCGCACTTCAATGTCGCGCTGGTGATTTACACCTTGAGCGGTTTTATTCTGTTCGGGCTGTTCGTACATCTCGCACAATATTTGCAACTGGTATTGCACCTCACGCCACTCATCGCGGGCTTGTGGACATTGCCGTGGATGCTGGGCTTCGTGTTCGGCTCGATGGCCGCACCCAATCTCGCGCAACGCTATTCGCCCATCAAATTGATGACGACAGGATTGGTCATTGGCGCAGTCGGTTTCGCCATCTTGACCCAGTTAGGGGGCGCGCATGATCTCGCCATCATCGTGATTGGCTCCAGCATTTTCTCGTTGGCAATGGCACCCATTTTCACCGTGGCAACCGAAATGATCATCGGCAGCGCACCACCCGAACGCGCGGGTTCAGCCGCTGCGATATCAGAAACCTGCGGGGAACTAGGTGGAGCATTGGGCATTGCCATACTCGGCAGCCTAGGCATCATGCTGTATCGCTACCTCATTGCCGATGCGTTTCCAGAAGGCATGTCAACGGAAGTGATGGAGCACGCCAAACTTTCATTCAACGATGCCGTGAACGCGATGCAACCGCTTGCCGAACCGATCAAGTCGCAGGCAATTACCAAAGCAGGCGAAGCATTCACCCGCGCAATGCAATGTATTGCTGCTATTGCTGCCATGTGCTCATTGGTGATGGCTGCGATGACGCTGAAGTTTCTTAAGCACAAAAAGTGATGCGCACAAGACGCGTCATTGATGGTACTTAAACCAGCACGATTTGTGAGCGCATACTGTAGAGCGCGAATAGCACTTCTTCCTGTTCGCGCTGACCCACATTATTTTTTTGCAGCGCAGCCAAGCCGTCATCCAGCACCGCCATGAATTCGGCAGCGGAAATATTCATGCCTTTGTGTGCCGCCAGCATGTCTTTCCCTTCGTAAACACTCGGCCCGCCCGTGGCGGTAATAAAAAATGTGGTCGCCGCGTTTTTGATCTTGGCGACATCGCTATTGGCAAAGCGTGTGGAGATTGTTTTGTTGGCGAGGTGGTTGCGATGACATCGCTCGATATTCTGGTGATACCCTCAGTACCTCCCAAGCGTTCGTAAAGTGATTGGCTCATGATTTTCTCCTGTGTAAAAAATAAATATTTTGCTTCTTGAATCATTCATAAAATCACTTCGCCGACTTGCCTGCATACTATCCCGCTGTAGTCGGATCGATGATCGTTTTAACTGCCGACACTCTGTTGGACGGGAAACCGCCCTGGCGGGCGTGTTCCCGAATGACGGCTTCGTCCTGCTCAATATACACGCTCCTTAATCGCTTCGTTCGTCCCTCTCTCTCGCGGCGGCTACCGGGGGCTTCTCGCCCTCGCTTTGCTTTCCATGGCTCGTCGTTGGAATGCACCCCGGATACTCTTGTGTTTTCTGTGCTGCCGCTGCCACGAGAGAGCTCAATTCTTCGGCGAGAATCCAGCCTTGTGCGGCGGCGTAAGTGGCCGCATTTGCCACATCCGTCAAATAGGATTCATAGCTGTCGTAAAGTAAACCGCACTGTCCGGGATTCGACGCAGTGTAGGGCACGAAGGTGCCTCCGGCCATATTGTAAATACTGGAATCACCGTTCAACTGACAATCCAAAATGAAACTACTTAGAGATGGATCGTTGTTGCACTCGACACCCCGGTACAGGCCAAGGGGACCGCCTACCTCTTGCCCGCCCGGCAGGGTGGTTCTTACATTGGCCAGCCTCACACCTCCGAGTGCATTACCGTCGGCATCTGACCTGAAGAGGTAGACCAACTGGTTGTCATTGCCCCACGAACTCTTGCTGAACAGCGATGCGGTTAGATGATCGACCTGACCCTGCAAAACCGTGCCAACAGGCGGCTCGTTGATCCCTTCAATCCAACCGCGAAGATGTTCAACCATGGCTCTTAGCACCGGGCCTGTGTCGGCATAATTTTGCGCTGCCATCTCAATGGGTCTGATGCCAACCAACTTGAGCGGGAGCAACGAAGAGGGGATGTGAGATGTTCCGGCCAGTTCATACAACCGATAGTGATCTCGTGCTGATTTCCCATTGGGGCGCGCTTTCCAGCCATTGATGATCTGGACATCGGTTTCAGTGTTGATCGTAATAACTTTTCCCTGAGAATTAGGAGTCGCGCCTGTGCAGCCATTGTATGTGTACGCAAACCACGGGCTCTGATCGGTTAAACTGCGGCAGCGGCTGCCTGGCACTACCTGCAGGGAAGCTTCAAAGACTAGGCCATCGTCAAAGATCGGGCGATTGGCCAACCGGGTATTCAACTTGGCGAAGGAGAACTGCCGGAGCAACATCCCCGTCTGGGAATAGCCAAAGCCGATGACATCTCGAACCGCACAAGGTGCCAGCCCAACCCAATACTCGCTTGGTGCCCGCAAGAAGGCGGACAGATCGCGCAGAATGATATAGCCGTCTGTGCCTTGGTCAATATGCAGCGTTGGATCAGACAACGTACCCGCTTCACGTTGGCGTTCGATGACGAGCTTGTTCCATTGAGCCTGTGCGTACACATAACCTCGGCCCTGAATGAACGCGTCACCCAGCGTCATTCGACCCAATGGAAAGAGTGCCGGAAAGAATGGATCGTTTGCCGTGCCGACAAAATCAAAGGTCTCGTAGAAGACCGAGTTGACAACATCTGCAATGGCCAGCCCGTTACACTGCGCAGCAGCCTGAGGATAGAGGATCGTCAAGGGCACTTTGTAGCTTCCCAAGCTGCCATCGCTGCGTTTCACCACCCCGCTCATGATCGCCTGCACCTCAAGATAGCTGGAGCCGATTGATTGAGTCGAGGTGACGATAACCTGAAGATTGTCGGTAGTCGGCGCAGTGCTAGCTCGTGCCGGTAGAACTGCGGCCAGAAATGTCACAAATATCAAGAAGGCCGTCACTTGCCTGCGACTGGCGATGATTTTGTTGGCGAGATGGTTGTCGATTACATCGCTCAATATTCGGGTGATACCCTCAGTACCACACAAGCGTTCATGAAGTGATTGGCTCATGATTTTTCTCTCGTATGAACAAGTTTTTGAATAAGTGTTTTGGTTCTTGATGCATTCATTAAATCGCATTACCCACCTGCGTACTATCCGGCTGTAGTCGGATCGATGATCGTTTTAACCGCCGACACCCTGTTGGCCGGAAAACCGCCATGGCTGGCGTGTTCCCGAATCAAAGCTTCATCCGGCGCAATGTACACGCAATAAATTTTGTCGTCGGTCACGTAGCTTTCCTGCCATTGGATAGATGTTCCCAGTTCGCGCAATACACCGCATGATTTGGCGGCAATTCCTTGCAGTTCGGCTGCAGTCAGTTTACCCGCGCCCGGTATTTCGCGTTCGATGATGTACTTTTGCATGATGATCTCCTTGATGTTAGATTGTGCCGCGACTCGCTGTAAATGGCGCGGGTCGTAGCGTCTAACCCCGATCGCTGTCCCTGAGAATTCTTTTAGTGATTGAGGTGTTCGCAAATTAACATTGGCTATCTGTGTTGAGAAGTACAATATCTGTAGCGTTCAGGCCAGTCAGAATTTTTAACGGGAGGAGAGAGGAATGTTTTCTTACGGACAGTTTTGCCCTTTGGCGCAAGCGGCGCAATTGTTGTGCGAGCGTTGGACATTGATCGTGGTGCGCGAACTGATTGCGGGTAGTACGCGCTTCAACGAAATCAAAAAAGGTGTGCCGCTGATGTCGCCGACTTTGCTGTCAGACAGGCTCAAGCGGTTGGCACAAACGGGTGTGATCGCCATTTCTGGCAACAAGGGGAATTACACCTATACACTGACGGCAGCCGGGCAGCAGTTGCGTCCTGTTGTGGAAATGCTGGGCGCGTGGGGGCATCGCTGGATGCCATCCAGCCTGCACGAGGGTGATTTGGATGCGGGGTTGCTGATGTGGGATATGCGTCGCACGGTCGATCCTGCGGTTTTTCCAAGCAGCCTCATGGTGGTGCAATTCGAGTACCCGGATGCGCCCCGTGGTAAGCGCGACTGGTGGCTGGTCAGCAAAAGTGGTGAGGTGGACTTGTGCCTGACCGACCCTGGCTACGATGTCGATGTCATGATCAAATGCCCGCTCAAAACGATGACCGAAGTCTGGATTTGTCAGCGGCAGTTCCGCGATGCGGTAAAAAGCGGTGACATCAAGGTATCGGGTTCTGGCAAGTTAATCGGCAAACTTCAAGACTGGTTACGTGCCAGTGGGCTGGCGAGGTTGGGTTCCACGATGGCAGCTTCTGCATAAATACACTAAAGAACCTCTGATTAAGTCCCACATGGCTACGCATTCGGCTTTGCGGGATGAGATGCAAGAAGGCCAGCCCTATCTAAATCCCCCCGCAGACGGGTGGAAAGGACGATCGCCTCCTCTCCCGCTCGCGTGAGAGAATTGTAGAGAGAGTAGCAACGAATGTTTATTCCCTTCGCCTGGAATCTGACACCGCAGACCTCCCGAAAATCTAATGCCTTTAAGGGTTGCGACGAAAATGGGTACTCGCGGTGTTGAGCTCCTTGTCATCGTAGAATGACTGCTGCCATGACTCGGTGCACGAAGTGACGAGTCCGGGAATGGCAGCTGGCGGATTTAATCAGAGGTTCCCTAGCTTAGATGACAGGTTGAGTACATGAAGCTTACGCATTGCAAAAAGCATCTTTTGTCAGGCCAACTAAACCGGATTCGCCTGATCAAAGAAGCGGTGCTCCAATCCAAATTGATCGGCAAGATGCGCGCCCAATGCCTGTATGCCGAAACGTTCGGTTGCGTGATGTCCTGCCGCAATAAATGCCACGCCCGTTTCATTTGCCAGATGAAAGTTCTGTTCCGAAATTTCACCCGTGAGATACGCATCCACTCCTTGCGCAACGGCTTGTTCAAAATAGCCTTGCGCACCGCCGCTACACCACGCCACGGTGCGAATCATTTTTTCGCCATCACCGATGATTTGCGGTTTGCGTTGCAAGCTCTGTTCGATTTTCAATCCAAATTGCGCGAGTGTTTGCGGCGTATTGAGCACACCTTTGCACACCATATTTTGTTCGCCGAACCTGCCCTGCTCTACTAAGCCTAACAGCTTGCCGAGTTGCGCGTTGTTGCCCAGTTCGGCATGAGCATCCAGCGGCAGATGATAGGCGAATAAACTCACATCGTTATGCAACAATTGCGCGATGCGCCGTTTTTTGATGCCCACAATCGTGGCATCTTCGTTGCGCCAAAAATAGCCGTGGTGAACGAGGATCGCATCTGCACCCCATGCAATCGCTTCATCCAACACCGCTTGCGAAGAGGTCACCGCCGTGGCGATACGCCGCACTTCGGCGCGACCTTCCACCTGCAATCCGTTCGGGCAATAATCTTTGAACAGGCTGGCTTGTAACAGGCTTGCGTTATAATCGCGCAGTTCATTGAGCAGCATGATGGCGTTCCATAATTGAATCGATTGGATTTATCATACCATGCGTAAACACTGGCTTCTCTTCTCGCAGACCGTCACCATCGCGCTCGCGCTGCTGTTCATTATTCACACGCTCAAGCCGGAGCTGCTGCCCACTGCGGCGCGCAGTGGTGTGGTCACGCTGTATGAAAACGCTGCGCCATCGGGTGAAGCTAAAGCTCCCGCGAGCGGGCTGAACATTGCCGCGAAAAAAGCCATGCCTGCCGTGGTGAACATTTTTACCAGCACCATCGTTAAGCAAACGGGCAATCCGTTTATCGATGACCCGCGCTTCAAGTTTTTCTTCGGTGACCAATTCGATACCGAACCGCAAAATAATTCCAGCTTGGGTTCTGGTGTAATTGTCAGCTCGGATGGCTACATCCTGACCAACCATCATGTAGTGGAAACAGCCGATCAAATCGAAGTTGCCCTGGCGGATGGTCGCAAGAGTAAAGCGCATGTGATTGGTTCGGACCCCGAAACGGACTTAGCTGTGATCAAGATTGATTTGCCCGGCAACAACTTGCCCGCCATCACTTTTGGTCAGCCAGAAAATGCGCAAGTGGGCGATGTCGTACTTGCCATCGGCAATCCATTTGGCGTGGGTGAAACTGTGACGATGGGCATTGTTAGCGCGCTCAAGCGCGATCAGTTGGGACTTAACACGTTTGAAAGTTTTATCCAGACCGATGCGGCAATCAATCCGGGCAATTCTGGCGGTGCGCTGGTCGATAGCAGCGGTAATCTCATCGGCATCAACAGCGCGATCTATTCTCCGAACGGCGGATCGTTGGGTATCGGCTTCGCCATCCCTGCCAACACCGCGAAAAAAACCATGGAACAAATTATTCAGCATGGCTCTGTCACACGCGGCTGGATAGGCTTGGGCGTTCAGGAACTAACTCCGGAGCTGGCGGAATCATTTAGCCTCGGCAACACCAAAGGCGTACTGATCACCGAAATCGTGCGCAACAGCCCCGCAGAAAAGGCCGGCGTACAAGTGGGTGACATCCTGATGTCGATAGATGATAAGTCAATTGAAAGCTGGCGCATCATGCTCGATACGGTATCCAACTTGGCACCGGGGAAAACCGTTCGCCTCAAACTACTGCGTGATGGCTCACCCCTGAGCCTGCAGGCAGCTATTGGGACAAGACCCCGGCAAACCCGTTAACAGTGCAGCAACTGTGCATTTTTTTGCTTGTGCCACAAATCAATCAAGGGACATAGTGCAAAACAAAGTCAGGCGAAAATACGAAATTTACTTAGGCGCGTAAATGAGCATTTGAGCCAAATTTTAACGCCGCAATGCGCCCCCAGTGTTTTGTGAAACAGCAAGATCAATACTTCACCTGCACCCGATAGGTCAGAGTTGCTTTACCCTCGGCGGGGATGCCGATTTTCCACACTGCGGTATTACTACTCGCCTTAACACTGGGATGACTCTGATTGATGATTTGCCAATCCGCCGGAATCGGTTCTTGCACGGTCACTGTCACGCGCTCTTTTTTCGCATTTTTCAATACGATTTCATAGGCACTTTCGAACGCGCTATTGCCTTTTGACGGGCGAGGTAGCGCCTTAAAGTCGGTTTGTTTTTTATCGGCGGTGACATCAAATGCTTCACCCAACTTGAGCCGTACCGTCTCATTTTTTGGGGTGTGGTCAATATGGTCTTCACCGACAAATTGCGCGTTGCCCTGGCTGTCTTTTTTATACACCCGCATGATGCCCTTGGGTAAGGGCATACCCAGATTGCTCGTTTCTTTATTGTCGAACTCAACAAACACACTCACCTTCATTTTTTGCCCAAGATCGCCATAACTGCTGCTGTAGTAATAATCCGCACCGCGCAGCAACAGCTCTTTACGTGCAGGCACGCCACTGGCAGAAAGCAGGGCAACTTGCTTGGTTTGGTTTTCGGCAATGGTTGTCGGACGATCCAGCGTGTAAAGGTGGTATTCCAGCAATGATTCTTCCATCGGCGCAGCGGCTTCGGCAACCATAGCATCCATACGCATCGCTTTTGCAAGCATTGGCCTCCCCTGTTGAGCGCGGTTGACATCACCCGCTACCAGTTGCAATTTGGCATGTTGATACGTTGCTCCGCTGGTGTTGGTAAGCGTCACCCAGCCGGACAAATCAATGCTATCTTCCTTGGGACTCAGCTCTGCAACGTAATCCGCTTTCCAATCCAAACCGCCGGTCAAATAACTCAGTTCGAGTGTTTGTTCAGCCGCAATTTTGTTGTTGAGCTTGGTCACCAAGGTTGGGCGATCACGCAGATTGGCGGGAACATCCGCGTACACGATTCGTCCCGGAATACCTGTCTCAATGCGATTGCCGATTTTCATCACCACGCCATTGGCAGCCGATAAAACAGTTGCCTGCTCGCTACTTTCCGCTCCGGTAGTGGGATGGGTTTTCACCACCAGTACACTTTTACCGACATATTTTTCCAGCAGCTTTTCGGGAGTCAGCAGGTCAAAATCAAAATTCTGTTCAAGCGTGGCAAAACTTCCCGCATGGCTAATGCTACGCAGCAATGCAGTCTCCGGACGTATCTGCGCGCTTACATCGCGTAGCGCAAGATTGTTCAATCCATTTTTCAAACCCACTTTGCGCTGATCTTTTACCAAGGCAAGATTGCCGTTGTAGATCGTCACTGCCACCGATTGCTGATCATCCAAAGTGCTGCGCATTTCATCGGCATCATCGACGGCGAATGCCATCGAAGAAAGTGTGCAACACACCATGAACGCGAAACGAATTGGATTGAATAGCATGATCGGTTCCTCCTTGTGTTGATACGACGAATGTACCGGAATTTTTCAGGCCGCAACACTTTTGCCTTTACCCACCCACCCCGCCACAATAATGCCCGCCTCATAAAGCAGCCACAGCGGTATCGCCAGCATAAACTGCGAAACGATGTCCGGCGGGGTGAATATCGCGCCGAGTATGAATGCGCCGACGATTACATAAGGACGAATTTCGCGCAATTTTTCCACGGAGACGAATCCCATCCTGACAATCAGAATGACCGCGACGGGTACTTGGAAGGTAATGCCAAATGCCATAAACATGCCGATGACAAAGCTCAAGTATTTGTCGATGTCGGTCATGACTGCCACGCCTTGCGGCGCGCTGGCGGTGATAAAGCCAAACACCACGGGAAACACGACAAAATAGGCAAACGCCATACCGCAGAAAAACAATGCCGTGCTAGCAACAATCAGCGGCCACACCAGACGCTTCTCGTGCGCGTACAAACCCGGCGCAACAAATCGCCAGATTTGATAAAGAATGTAAGGCAAGGCAATCAAAAACGCCGCCATCATCGCCACTTTAAGCGGCACAAAAAACGGCGTGGTGACATCTGTGGCGATCATCTGTCCGCCTTTGGGCAGCTTGGCTAACAACGGCTGTGCCAGCAATGCATAGAGATCGGATGCCCAGGGAAACAGGCAGATAAAGACCAGTAACAACGCCACCACCGAATGCAATAAGCGGTTGCGCAACTCAATTAAATGCGCGACGAAAGTCTCGGTGGTGGTTTGCGGTTTAGGGGAGGCACTCATGCAGATGTGGAAGGCGCGCCAGGTTTTGTTTCAGCAACAGCGTCAGTTTGGTCTGAAAGCTTGGCAACCACCGCGTTGATCTGCTGCATTTGCTCATCGGCGGTTGATGCAATATTCTTTGCCGACTGCTCTACGGCATGCGCTTCAGCCTGCACCTTGGCCTGTAACTGGCGAAATTCCTCAACCGCCATGTCGCGGGAAATATCGGCCTTCACGCCGTTTACATAGCGTTGCGCACGACCATAAAGATGCCCCAAAGTGCGTGCGACTTTCGGCAGACGTTCAGGACCAATGACGATAAGTGCCACGACCAACACCACCATCAATTCGGGAAAGCTAAAGTCAAACATGGTTTAATAAACCGCCGGTTAATCACCGATGAAATGGAGTTGAAATTAAACGTCAGTTGTCTTTTTATCTTTCACTTCGCCCTCGATAGTTTGCCCGCCTTCTTTAATCTGTTTGGCAGTGTCATCATCGGTCTTCATACCCTCCTTAAAACCTTTTACCGCACCGCCCAGATCGCTACCGATATTGCGCAATTTTTTAGTGCCGAAAATTAGGACAATCACCAACAACACAATCAACCAATGCCAAATACTAAATGAACCCATGATGTTTCTCCTAAGTTAATTGCGCGACCGCATCGTGGCGAATTTTACTCCCGCCCACAACGTGGATGTGTAAATGAAATACCACCTGACCACCTTCCTTGCCGGTATGAATCGCAGCTTTAAAACCATTTTGCAAACCCTGCTCACGCGCCAGCTTTGGCGCAAGCAACAACATCTTCCCCAACAACGGTGCATGCTGTTCTTCCGCCTCTGCCAATGAAGCCAGGTGCAATTTGGGAATCATCAGGAAATGCACAGGCGCAGCCGGATTGACATCATGAAAAGCCAGCACTTCATCATCCTCATAAACTTTGCGGCTGGGAATTTCACCGCGCACAATTTTGCAGAAGAGACAGTCGCTCATATTTACTCTTTCGTCCGGCTATTTTTCTCGGCGATGCCCGACAAGCCTTCACGACGCGCCAGTTCATTCAGCACATCTTGCGCGCTCAAACCGTGATGTGCCAGCAGCACCATGTTGTGAAACCACAAATCGGCCACCTCATACACGAGATGCGTTTTATCGCCATCCTTGGCCGCCAACAACACCTCACCCGCTTCCTCAATCACTTTTTTCAGAATGGCATCTTCGCCTTTGCTGAATAACTTCGCGACATAAGAACTTTCTGGTGCAGCGTTTTTGCGCGCCTCCAAGGTATCGGTCAATCGTTGCAGAATATCGTTACTCATTTTTTGTATATCTCGTCAGGTGATTTCAACACCGCATCCACTTCTACCCACTGACCATTTTCCAAGCGGCTAAAAAAACAACTCTCACGTCCAGTATGACAGGCAATGCCGCCGTGCTGTTCGATTTGCAGGAGTATTACGTCACCATCACAATCAAGGCGTATCTCTTTGACACGTTGCACATGACCAGATTCTTCGCCTTTATGCCACAGCTTTTTGCGCGAGCGCGACCAATACACAGCTTCATTTTTTTGCTGCGTGAGTTGCAATGCCTCGCGGTTCATCCACGCCACCATCAGCACCCGCCCCGTTGTCGCATCTTGCGCAATGGCAGTTACCAAGCCGTCTGTCGCCCAATTCACTTTATTTAGCCAAGCATCACTCATGAAAATCTCAAATCAACCACAGGGTACACAGGGACCACAGAGAATTCGCTTCACACTCTGGGTTCAATAGGTTTTCTCTGTGAACTCTGTGCTCTCTGTGACAAATTTTTTAAGGATTTTAAAGCCTTACCTCTACACCTTGCTGCGCCATAAACTGCTTCGCTTGTTGCACGGTATATTCACCAAAGTGAAAAATGCTCGCCGCCAATACTGCGTCCGCACCGCCTTGCTTTACCCCATCGGCGAGGTGCTGCAAATTGCCCACACCGCCGCTGGCGATGACGGGAATTTCCAGCGCTTCCGTCACCATTTTGGTCAACGCCAAATCAAAACCATTTTTTTGCCCATCCCTATCCATGCTGGTGAGCAAAATCTCGCCTGCGCCGAATTGCTGCATCTTGCTTGCCCATTCGATTACATCTAAGCCTGTTGCCTTGCGCCCGCCGTGAGTAAACACTTCCCACTTGTTCGGCGCAATTTGCTTCGCGTCAATTGCCACCACGATGCACTGCGAACCATAACGCCCGGAGGCATCTTTAACCAACTGCGGATTCACTACGGCAGAAGTGTTGATACTGACTTTATCCGCACCCGCGTTCAACAAATTACGCACATCTTGCACTTCGCGCACTCCACCGCCCACAGTCAGCGGAATAAACACTTGCGACGCAACTTGTTCGATGATGCGGAAAATAATTCCGCGATCATCCGAACTGGCAGTGATGTCCAAAAAAGTCAGCTCATCCGCCCCCTGATCGTCATAGCGTTTGGCGATCTCAACGGGATCGCCCGCATCACGCAGCTCGACGAAACTCACGCCTTTCACCACGCGACCAGCGGTTACGTCCAGACAGGGAATGATGCGTTTGGCTAACATTAAATTTTTATTGCCAGCTCATCCGCCAAAGCTTGCGCCGCTTTAAAGTCGAGCGTTCCTTCGTAGATAGCCCGACCCGTAATCGCACCCGTAATGCCTTCAGCGCGCACAGCACTCAAGGCGCGCACATCATCAAGATTGGTGATACCGCCACTCGCAATCACGGGGACATGCAGCGGGCGCGCCAGCTCAACGGTTGCTTCAATGTTCACGCCGGACAACATGCCATCACGACCGATATCGGTGTAAATAATAGCCTCGACACCATAACCTTCAAAGCGTTTTGCCAAATCTGCCACATCGTGACCGGTCAGTTTTGACCAACCATCCACTGCCACCTTCCCACCTTTGGCATCCAAACCCACCATGATGTGCCCGGGAAACGCGTCGCACGCCTCGTGTAAAAACCCCGGCACCTTCACCGCAGCCGTGCCGATGATGATGTAGGTCACACCCAAATCAAGATAGCGTTCGATGGTTTCCAGATCACGAATTCCACCCCCCAATTGAATCGGCACATCACTGTCCGCCATTGCCTCAACAATGCTTTTTACAGCAGCTTCATTTTTTGGCTTGCCCACAAACGCACCATTCAAGTCCACCAGATGCAAACGCCGCGCGCCTTGCGCCAGCCAATGTTTTGCCGTGGCTGCGGGGTCTTCCGAAAACACTGTGGCATCTTCCATCAAGCCTTGCTTGAGGCGTACACAATGACCGTCTTTCAAATCAATCGCGGGAATAATCAGCGTTTTTGTATCCATGATGAGCGCGGTTATGAAGGATTCCAGTTAATAAAATTTTGCAGCAGTTTTAGTCCCGCAACGGCACTTTTCTCAGGGTGAAATTGCACCGCGAACAAATTATCTTTTGCCACCGCACACACAAAAGGTTGTGGGTAGTCGCTGCTGGCTTGCACCAACGTATTGTCTTTCGGACGAACATAGTAACTGTGCACAAAGTAGAAGCGTGCATCTTGTTCGATGCCATTCCAAATGGGATGAGCAGGCATTACGTGCTTTACCTGATTCCAACCCATGTGCGGCACTTTAAGCTTATTGCCCTGAGCATCTTGCAGCGGACTGGCAAAGCGCGCCACGTCACCGCGCAACAAACCCAAGCCCGCCACATCACCTTCAGCACTGTGTTCAAACAACATTTGCAGTCCGATGCAGATACCTAGAAAAGGCTTGCTGTGCGCGGCATCTAACACAGCATGACGCAAGCCTCTGGCATCGAGTTCACGCATACAATCGGGCATCGCGCCTTGACCGGGAAATACCACCCGATTGGCTTGTGCAATCTGTTGCGCATCGTCAGTCACAACAATTTCAGTATTCGGCGCAACCTTGCTCAAGGCCTGCTTGACCGAGCGCAAATTACCCATTCCGTAATCGACTACAGCAATCATATCGAGCAACGCAGCATAGCGAAGAAAATTGGATTTTTATAAAGAACCTTTGGTGGAAGGCATCATTCCTTCCATGCGCGGGTCAACCTCCAACGCCATGCGCAACGCCCGTCCAAATGCTTTGAACAGTGTTTCGACTTGATGGTGGGCGTTATTGCCCGCAAGATTATCGATGTGCAAGGTCACCAAAGCATGATTCACAAAACCCTGAAAAAACTCGTGGAATAAATCCACATCAAAATTACCGATGCTGCCGCGCACAAACTCGCAGTTGAACACTAGACCCGGACGACCAGATATATCCAACACCACACGCGATAACGCCTCATCCAGCGGCACATAGGCATGACCATAGCGACGCAGACCTTTCTTATCGTTCACCGCTTGATTAAACGCTTGCCCCAAGGTGATGCCGATGTCTTCCACCGTGTGATGCGCGTCGATATGCAAATCACCTTTGGCGACGATGCTTAAATCAATCAAGCCATGCCGCGCAATTTGATCCATCATGTGGTCGAGAAACGGCAGACCCGTGTCAAACCTGGCCTTGCCGCTGCCATCCAAATTGATTTCAACGCTGATTTGCGTCTCCAAAGTATTGCGTGAAACATGTGCGCTGCGCATGATCTCTCTACCCTATAAAATTTCTTTTAATGCGGTCATGAATTTTTCGTTTTCTGCTGCCGTGCCGACCGTTACGCGTAAGCAATCACGTAACATCGGATGTCCACCATTCAGATTCTTAATCAACACGCCACGCTGCTTTAAGCCCTTAAATACATCCGTGGCATTCACAACGCGGAATAGCAAAAAATTTGCTTCACTCGGATAAACTTGCACACCCGTAATAGCACCCAACTGTTGAAATAACCTCGTGCGATCTTGCTTGATTTGCTCCGCTTGTTGCAACAATACATCGTGATACTCAAGCATTTTTTCCGTCACCAACTGCGGCAAGACCCCCACATTATACGGCAAGCGCAGTTTTTCCAGCTCATTCAGCCAAGTCGTGCTGCCCGCCAAAAACCCCAAGCGCAAACCTGCCATGCCCAGCTTGGAAAAAGTGCGCATCACCAGCAGATTTGGGTAGCGCGCCAGATACGGAATAAAGCTATCGCTGGCAAACGCGTAATACGCCTCATCCACTACCACCAACCCTCGCGCCGCCTCGATGATTTGAATCATCTCGTGTGCCGCGAACGCATTGCCTGTCGGATTATTCGGATAAGCCAGAAAAATCAACGCGGGTTGTTCGCGCTGAATCGTCGCTAACATTTGTGGCATATCGAGCGCAAAGCTCTCCGTCAGCGGCACGCCCGCGTAACGCATCCCCGTAAACGCGGCAATCATCTTGTACATCACGAACGACGGTTCAACGCTCAACAACGTCGCGCCTGGCTTATTTACCGCCATCGCCAACAATTGGATAATTTCGTCCGAGCCATTGCCCAGCAACACGCTCATACCGTGCGGCAAATGGGTTACGTCACGGATTTTTTTCTTGAGTGATGAGGCACTTGGATCGGGGTAACGATTCACTGCGGCGGCAGCCACCAGCCCGGCAATTTCATCGCGCAAATTTTGCGGCAACAGATAAGGGTTCTCCATCGCGTCCAGCTTGATGTAGCCCGCACTATCTGGAACGTGATACGCATGCAACGCGAGAATTTCATCACGCAACAACACGCTGGGAGGTGATACCGGGGTGGCAGACATGAAACGGGGTTGGTAATAATTAAGTAACAACGACGAGCAGCTTATCACAACAAAGCAACGCTATAAATTACGATCCCACTCCTCGCGCAACTCAAACCCCACCTTGCCATTGCGATTACTGCACAAGATCAAGTTATATCCCAACTGCTCTGCCCATCGTGCGGCCTGATATAAGCCAATACCCAAGCCCCCTTCCGACACTACCACGCTGCTCAACAACTTTGTTGCCAGCAAGGTTGGCACGGGCGAACCGCTATCCACCACGGCCAAACATAATGGATTCAGCCGCATCTCAACTGTGATGGTTATCGCCGACTCGAATTGCCGTTTCCTGATCGCGTTGTCCAGCAGGTTATCCATCACGCAATCAAACATGGCGGAAGGAATATCCCAATCGGGCAAAGTATCAGGCTCATGCCATTCAATATCATGCTGACGGTTACGCAATTTCAGCGCGTCCCACCAAACATTCAACGCAAGCCGCATCGAATCACCCTCGATTTGCGGCTGCTCAAGCCGCTTCACGGTCATATTGATTCGTTGCGTAATGACTGGCAATTGATCTTTCAACAATTGCTGCGCGCGAGCGTCGGCACTCTGCGCAACTGTAGTGAGTGACAACAACGATTGCAGCATGTTTTTCAAATCATGCGTCAATCGCGCACCCGTTTCATATACCGTTTGCAATCGGGTGATGTCGCGCAACTTCTCCTCACGCTGTTTGGCTTGGTAAGAATAGTCGATCAGCTTTACCAGCAAATTGATATGCAGCAACAACGTCGGGCTAAGCGGCTGCCTGGCATACAAAGTCATTTGCAGTGCGGTTTCTTGCACCGCTACAGTATGCTCACTCGTCTGCCCAAACTGCCCGGCTCCATCTGGCGATTGCCACGACACGCCGGATAGCCACGAAAATTCTCCCAGTAGCGCAACCGCCCTGTGCAAATAACCCGCCGCATCCGCTTCGTATTTTGCTGCCTCTGCCAGCTTGCTCAGCCAGTCTTCAAAAGGCGTACCCACATTCAGCAAGTAGCGCGAAAACTGCACTTGCAATCCGCCGAACCCAAAGCGTGGATTCCACATCAAGCCGAATATCAGCAACACTAAACCGGTTAAAAACAAGGTGCGCAGCAATGCTTCCATATAATCCAGCCGCGCCAAGGTCATAAACGCCAGACTACCCAACACCACCAGAGTAAGCATCAAAAACAACAGCAGGCTGTAAATAAAATCCACCGCCTGCACCCCCACCTCGCGCCCGTCCCGCACAGGCAATACTAGTGTCAACAGCAGCAGCAACGGCAGCATGTAGCGAATCACAATTAACCCGACTTCGATGATGGTTGATTGCGCATTGAACAAATTGGGGACGACCCACAGCAGCAGTAACGCCAACAAATACAGCATCAGCGCGAGATACAGCCAGCGCGCGCTGCGATCCCGAAATACAAACACGCGCGCGCCCACCAGACCAAACAGCCCAATCAGCCAAAACGTCAGCGACCACCAGTTCAGCCAGAACAGCACGATGACCGCGATCAACACCACGAGTGCCAAGGCGGCACGACCCACTTCGCGCTCACCCTTCCATAAGGGCTGCCACAATAAAAACAGTCCGACGTGTACCAGCAGTAGCGGGTGTGACCAAGGGCTTTCCAAGCCCAGCAATATCGCGCCATGCAACAACGCAAACATCACCAGCAACAGCCACCGTCCCGACTGCGCATTATTATTTCCCCACCCCAGTGTCAGCATCTCGTCTTTACTTTGTCAGCATTTCGTCAAAATTCATTTTTATCGCCCGCCACCACTTCGCAAACTGACTGCACCACTATAATTTAGCCGCCAAATAAACTACCGCTCGCTTACTCCAAAGCTCACCAAAAACATCCAGCCCCCTCATTCCCGCTCAGGCGGGAATCCAATTAATTAAAAAATCTTGCGGAGCAAGGCTGAACAAAGGTTTTATCCGCTACGCAGAACATATATTTTTGTTGGACTCCCGCCTGAGCGGGATAACCATCGACTTGCCAGCTTGCTGTCTTAGTTGAATGGGTAGTTGCTTTCAACAAATACTCCCACCTTTAATCTGGTATTGGCACAACCCTTGCTCTATACCCAGCGTAGCGCACCACATTCATAACAATTTTGGAGGGTATCACAATGAAACGCAATCAATCCGGCTTCACCTTGATTGAAATCGCAATTGTATTGGTCATCATTGGTCTGCTGCTGGGCGGCGTGCTGAAAGGACAAGAGCTTATCAATAGTGCCAAGGTGAAAAACCTGGCCAATGACTTCAAAAATATCCCTGTGTTCATTTACGGCTACCAAGATAAATTTAAGTCTCTGCCTGGGGACGACACACAGGTGGCGACACATGTGAGTGGCACTCCGGCCACAACCCCTGCATCCACTTTAGGTAATGGCATAGTTGATGGCTTGTGGGACAGCAACACTCAAACTGACGAATCGATTGTTTTCTGGCAGCACGTGAGGCTGGCTGGGTTGGCGGCAGGCTCAACTACCGTCCCTGCGGCAGCCATTACAAGCGACCAAGACACTTACCTTCCTCAAAACGCTGTTGGTGGTCGCATTGGTGTTGAAGGAGGAAACCCTATTTCGGCAGTCGCCAACCTGAAAGGCTCTTTCACCATTTGTTCAAAAAATATCTTGGGGAAATTTGCTAAACAACTGGACACCACCTTGGATGATGGTATTGGTAATACCGGCTCAGTAATGGTCACTGCAAGTGCCTCTTCTGGTTCAGCCAGAACAACATCACCTGCAGGTGTGGCCGCGCCTACAGATGAAACGCTTTACACCGTCTGCATGGGCGTATAACAAATTCACTCCGGCGTGACATAGCCCGCTTCGGCGGGCTTTTTTATTGTCAACCTGCAAAAATGATGTGGTAAACTGCAACTGTATACATACGCGAGGAGATTTTCGTGGAAACTGCTATTCTGACTATTCGAATTCCTCTGGAAGTGAAAGACCAGCTTGGCAAGTTGGCAAATGCGACACACCGCTCACAATCCTTTTTGGGAGGTGAGGCCATTCAACGCTACGTTGATTTTGAATCTTGGCAAATCGCAGAAATTCAGCAAGCCATCATTGAAGCCGACGCGGGTGATTTTGCCAGCGATACGGATTTCAACGACGTGATCAAAAAACATGCTGGTTAGATGGCTGCGCAAGGCGTTGCTCAACCTTGACCAAGCTGCCAACTATATCGCGCAAGATAACCCAAAAGCTGCCGCAGAATTTGTAATCCACTTGCGTGACAGCGCACTGATGTTAGGCGGACAACCCAACTTGGGGCGAGTGGGACGCATCTCCGGCACAAGGGAATTGGTCATAATTAACCTTCCCTACATTTTGCCTTATCGGGTGCGCAACGATACTGTTGAAATCTTGCGCGTACTCCATACCGCCAGAAAATGGCCTGAGATTTCTTGATTGGGGCCGCTCAAATTTGCCGTTGAAAAAACAGCTTAACATTTTCATCCTTTATGCAGCCTTGCCTCCGCCAAGTGCAACGCCTCTGGTAACCCCAGCAGCACCAGCACATCACCCGCATGCAGGATCATGTCCTCACTGGGTTGCGCGCCGCGTACGTTGTGACGCCGCAGTGAGTTGACTTCCACATCCAGCGCGGACAGACCCATCTCACCCAATCTTTTGCCTGTGGCAACCGAATCAGGTTGCAGCAGCACACTGTGAAAACGCGATTGCAAACTTTCGTTCATATCAATCAAATCGTTTTGCACGCTACTCAGATAACCGCTAAAAGCGGCATAGCGACGTGCACGATTTTCCTGCACGCGACGCACCACCCTCGTGACCGGCACTCCCGCCATTAACATGGCTTGCGAGGCAAGCATCACGCCGCCTTCTAGCACTTCTGCCACCACTTCAGCCGCACCCGCCTGTTTGAGTGCTTCAACGTGGGTGTTGTCATTGGTACGCACCACCACGGGCAGATCGGGGCGCAGCTCTTTGGTGTGGCGCAAGATCGCCAGCGCGGAATGCTTGTCTTTGTAGGAAATCACTAGAGCTTTGGCGCGCATCAGCCCCGCCGCCATCAACACCTCACGCTTGGCAGCATCGCCGTACACCACTTTTTTCTTGTCTGCCAACGCTGCGCGCACGCGGCGTGAGTCCAAATCCAAGGCAATGAAGCTGAGATTTTCCGCCTCCAAAAATCCTGCCAAGGTGCTTCCACTGCGCCCGTATCCACAGATAATCACATGGCCTTTTTTACTCATGCCTTGAATGGCAATCTGGTGCATTTGCATGGCGCGGTTCGTCCATTCGGCAGCAGAAAAACGGCGTGCAATTGCCTCCCCATATTGAATTAAAAACGGCGCAATCAGCATGGAAAGCAGCATCGCCGCCAAAGTAATTTGCATGGTTTCTGGAGTAAGCAAATGCGCTCCATCCGCCAGTGTCAGCAATACAAAACCAAATTCACCCGCCTGCGCCAAACCTATCGCGCTGCGCAAACCCACACCCCAATCACCTTCCAGTGCACGGGCCAACAACGTGATAATCGCCGCTTTGAAAATAATCAGCGCGGACAATACCAGCAGTATCCAACCGAAATCATTCACCACACTTGACACATCGAGCTTCATGCCGATAGTGACAAAAAACAAGCCAAGCAGCACATCGCGGAACGGCTTGATGTCTTCTTCCACTTGGTAGCGGTATTCGGTTTCGGCAATCAACATGCCCGCCACAAACGCACCCAATGCCAATGACAGCCCCGCCAACTCGGTGAAATACGCCAAGCCCAAGGTCATCAACAACACGTTGAGCATGAATAGCTCGGAAGATTTTTGCCTTGCCACGACGTGAAACCACTGGCGCATGATGCGTTGTCCGAATACCAACAACAGCAACAACACGCCCACGGCTTTGAGTGTCGCAAACGCCAATGTGGAATACATATCGGATGGATTGGTCGCCAGAGCGGGAATGATAATCAGCAGCGGCACAACCGCGAGGTCTTGAAACAGCAACATGCCCATCATCTGCTGACCGTAAGGCAAATTCAGTTCTGCGCGTTCCACCAACATCTTGCTGACAATAGCCGTGGATGACATCGCCAGTACCCCGCCCAATGCCAGTCCCGCGCGCCAATCCAAGCCAAGCAATGCGGCAATTGCCATGACCAACGCTATCGTTGTTAACACCTGTGCCGATCCCAAGCCAAACACCGTACGTTTCATTGCCGTTAGGCGCGTCAGGCTAAACTCCAAGCCTATGCTAAACATCAAAAATACCACACCAAACTCGGCGAGATGCTCAGTTTCCGGCGTTTCAGGAATCCAAGCCAGCGCATGTGGGCCAATCAAAATACCGACTGCGAGATAGCCCAGCATAGCCGGCAAATGCAACACGCGGCACAACACCACCACAACTACCGCAGTAGCAAGCAAAATAAGAACGAGTGGGAGCGAGCTTTCCATGAATGCAAAGATTATTTTTATTGCCCCGATGATGCCGTACTCAAGCCCGCCTTGCAATTGCTATAATGCCCGAATGAATAATTCACTCATCGCCACCCCCCGCGCGCTTGAACTAGGACGCGAAGTTTTGAACATCGAAGCTGCTGCCGTACAAGCCCTTAGCACAAGGCTGGACGAACATTTTCTGCACGCACTGAATTTAATTTTGAGTTGCCATGGTCGCGTCATCGTCAGCGGCATGGGCAAGTCAGGACATATCGCGCG
>CAZSPN010000005.1:71522-77300 GCA_964608835.1 uncultured Gallionella sp. | reverse complement strand
CCCAGGACCAGGTGCTCAAGGCGGCGAAAGATCTCGCGCGCAAAATTGCCGCCACTATGTCCAGCACGGGAACACCCGCTTATTTCGTTCATCCTGGCGAGGCAAGCCACGGCGATTTGGGCATGATTACCAGCGAAGATGTCATCATCGCCATATCGTATTCCGGAGAAGGTCAGGAATTGATGGCAATTGTGCCGACCATTAAACGACAAGGCGCAAAACTGATTAGCCTGACGGGAAACTCTGCTTCCAGCCTGGCAAAAGTTGCCGACGTACATTTAAATGCAGCCGTCGATAAGGAAGCTTGCCCGATGAATCTTGCCCCCACCGCCAGCACCACAGCGGCCTTAGCACTGGGCGATGCACTCGCCGTTGCGTTGCTGGATGCCAAAGGGTTTGGCGCACAGGATTTTGCGCGTTCTCATCCCGGCGGAAGTTTGGGGCGGCGTTTGCTCACCCACGTACACGACATCATGCGTGGCGGCGAGCGTTTGCCGATGGTCGAAGTGAATGCGACATTAGGCGAAGCGATACTGGAAATCTCCAAAAAAGGCGTGGGCATGACAGCGATTGTCGATGCCAACCAGCACGTGGTCGGCATTTATACTGATGGTGACTTACGCCGCACCTTGCAAAAAAAATTAGACTTTAATACCACGTTGGTGCGCGAGGTCATGTCCGCCAACCCGCGCTGTATCAGCCCTGACAGCCTTGCAGCCGAAGCGGTGCAGACCATGGAACAATTCAACATCAGCCAAATACTCGTAGTGGATGAAACCAAAAAATTGGTCGGCGCATTGAACATGCACGATCTACTACACGCAAAAGTAATCTAACAAAAGGGCCGGGAGATAAAATGCCAACTATTCGCGCAAAACTAATTCGTCTAATCGCCTTTGATGTCGATGGAATTATGACCGACGGCGGCTTGTATTTTTCCGATTCCGGAGAAGAATTCAAACGCTTCAATTCATTGGACGGTCACGGCATCAAAATGCTGCGCGCCTCAGGTGTCGAGGTGGCAATCATCACAGGCCGTACTTCGCGTTGTGTGGAAGCGCGTGCAAAAAATCTGGGGATCACGCACGTGTATCAGGGTGCAGAACACAAACTGGGTGCGATGGTTGACCTACTCAATAAACTCAAACTGTCGCGCGATGCGGCAGCTTATATGGGCGATGACGTGGTGGATTTAACCGTGATGCGCCATGTGGGTTTGGCAATCAGCGTGCCCGAATCACCCGCACTGGTGCATACCCATTCGCACTACATCACACAACGCTCAGGCGGACACGGTGCGGTGCGCGAAGCGTGCGAACTCATCATGTCCGCACAAGATACACTGGATGCGCAACTAGCCCAGTATCTGCAATGACCGCTGCCGCCCGCGCACGCTACTGGATTGTTTTACTACCGCTGGTGGCGTTGCTAGGCGTGACATATTGGTTAAACACGCAAAACCAGACCGAGCCCCCCCAAGCGACCCCCGACACGCGATTCAGCATTGATGCGCTGATGGAAAATTTTTCCGCCACCAAGCTGGATACGCAAGGTCTGCCACATTTTATTGTGAGCGCGAAACAAATGCATCACTACCCTCAAGATGACAGCACCACGCTTGAGCAACCCAAATTAACAACCATCTCCAACGATGGCGTGTCCATACACACGACTGCCAAACAAGGTAAAATCTCCAGCAAAGGAGAGGATATCTTTTTGGAGGGTAATGTGGAAATGCTGCGTGAGTCCAGCAAGCAACAAGCCGGGCTGTCTTTAAAAACCGAGTATCTTCATGTCGTCCCCGAAAAAAATTTAATCACCACCGATCATGCCGTTACCCTTAATGATGCCAATACCACCGTCAACGCGGTCGGCATGGAAATGAATTACAAATTGCGCACCTTCAACTTACACTCCCACGTCAAAAGTGTTTATGTTCCCGCTCGCCCGTAACTTGCTGTTGGCCTTGTTTTTAATGGCTTGCGCTACACCATGCCTGGCGGAACGTGCCGACCGTGAAAAACCCATCCAACTGGATGCCGATCAAGTCACCATTAACGACGCGCAAAAAATCAGCACATTCATGGGCGGCGTGAAATTGACCCAGGGAACACTGCAATTGCTGGGCGACAAGGTGGTTGTCACGGAAACCAAAGATGGCTTTACCCTCGCCACGGTGTACGGGCGTGTCGCCAGTTTCCGCCAAAAACGGGAAGGGCTAAACGAGTACGTGGAAGGTTCGGGGGAACGCATTGTGTATGACACCCGCACAGAGACGGTGGATTTTTATAACCAAGCCCGCGTAAGACGTGATCTGGACGATGTGCGCGGCGAACACATCAGCTATAGCGTTAAAACCGAGATTTTTCAGGTGTCGGGCAGCGGAGATTCTGAAAGCAACACCGCTCCCAAACGTGTCCGCGCGGTATTGCAATCGAAAATAAAAAAATCCACTCCTTCCGCATTGCCCGGTGAAACAGCCGCACCCACAAAATAAATATGAGTGAATTACGCGCGGTTGGTCTCAAAAAAGAATATGGCGCACGCACCGTCGTGCAGGATGCTTCGCTCTCGGTCAAAAGTGGCGAGGTGGTTGGATTGCTCGGTCCGAACGGCGCGGGGAAAACCACTTCGTTTTACATGATCGTCGGGCTGATCGCGGCGGACGGCGGCGAAATCTTTATCGACGATACCAACGTGACGCATTTCCCGATACACAAGCGGGCTCGTCTGGGATTGAGTTACCTGCCTCAGGAAGCTTCTATCTTCCGTCGCTTGACTGCCGAGCAAAATATCAAAGCCGTATTGGAACTGCAAAACATCAGCGATGCTGATATTGAAAATCGTCTGGAAGCCTTGCTGGCGGATTTACACATCGGACACATCCGCAAAAACCCCGCGATCAGTCTGTCGGGCGGTGAACGGCGACGCGTCGAGATTGCGCGGGCTTTGGCGACTGATCCGCGCTTTATCCTCCTGGACGAACCGTTCGCGGGGGTCGATCCGATTGCCGTTCTGGATATCCAGAAGATCATCGGCTTCCTGAAAGAGCGTAACATTGGCGTACTCATCACCGACCATAATGTACGCGAAACACTGGGTATCTGTGACCGCGCCTACATCATTAACGCTGGTTCAGTCATGGCGGAGGGCAAGCCCGATGAAATCATCTATAATGAGGTCGTTCGCAAGGTTTATCTGGGCGAGAATTTCAAGCTGTGAAGGCAAAAGCAATTCAGAATTTAGCGATTAGGCAATGAAACCCGCGTTACAACTTCGCTTATCCCAACAACTCACGCTCACCCCGCAGTTGCAGCAGGCGTTACGTTTGCTGCAACTTTCCACGCTGGACATGCATCAGGAAGTGGCGCAAATGCTGGAGGACAATCCCATGCTGGAAGCGTCGGAAGATTTTTCCAGCAGTGCTTTCACGACTGAAACCCGCACCACTTCGAACGACTCCAAAACGGAAGAAGCTCCGCCGCCACACGATGATGACCGCGAGACCAACGATGGCTTCGATAATGATCCAACCGACTGGAGTGCCAATGGCGTTACGCGCAGCATTGATGACGAGGATGATTCGGGTTTTGAGCAACCCGCTTTGCAGAGCACGCTGCGCGAACATTTGCACTGCCAGCTCACCACCAGTTCACTGGATAGCAATGATCGTCATATCGTCGGCATGTTGATTGACGCGCTCGATGAGAATGGTTACCTCGCGCAAAGCCTGGAAGAAATCGAGGCACTGCTGCCCGCCGAACTTGAGATTACGCTGGATGATCTGGAAACCGCACTGGTACAACTGCAACATTTGGACGGACCCGGCTTGGGTGCACGTACTCTCGGTGAATGCCTCGCCTTGCAACTCAAAGCCATGCCAGACGATACGCCGCAGCGCGATCTGGCGATCCGTCTGGTGAGCCAGCATTTGGATCTGTTGGGCGCGCATGATTTCACCAAAATCAAACGGCTGCTGCGTTGCACCGACGATGAATTGCGCATTGCGCAGAATCTTGTCACTGCCTTGAATCCCAAACCGGGTACTGAATTTGATCAAACCGTTGCTGATTTTGTTGTACCCGACATCATCGTGGAAAAATACAAAAACAAATGGCGGGTCCGGCTCAATATTGAGGCGATGCCAAAACTGCGCGTCAACCAAATCTATGCGGGCATCCTGAACAAGCGTGACGGCAACAACTCCGCGCAGCTTTCCTCGCAACTGCAAGAAGCCCGGTGGTTGATTAAAAATTTGCAACAGCGCTTTGACACCATTTTGCGTATTGCCCAAGCCATCGTGGCGCGGCAAGGTGAATTTTTGGAACATGGCGATATCGCCATGCGGCCACTGGTGTTACGCGAAATCGCCGACGAGTTGGACATGCACGAATCGACCATCTCTCGCGGCACTACGCAAAAATTCATGCTCACCCCGCGCGGCATTTATGAATTCAAGTATTTTTTTGGCAGCGGTTTATCTACAGAAAGCGGCGGCAGTTGTTCTTCCACGGCGATACGCGAACTGATTAAAAAGTTGGTCAGCGAGGAAGATACCAAAAAACCGCTGACCGACAGCCGCATGTCAGAAATTTTGGCACAGCAGGGCATTGTTGTTGCCCGCCGTACCATAGCAAAGTACCGGGATGCATTACGCATTCTCCCGGTAAACCTCCGTAAATCACTCTAACAAGGAGCAAGCCATGAACCTGCATCTAACTGGACACCACCTGGAAATCACACCCGCCATACGCGAATATGCGTCGGGAAAATTCGGCAAGATCAAACGGCATTTTGACAACGTGATTGATGTAAACATCATTCTTTCTGTCCAAAAACTCAAACAGAAAGCCGAGGCCACGGTACACATGAGCGGCAAGGATGTGTTTGTGGAGTGCGAAGATGAGAATCTGTATGCCGCAATCGACACTCTGGTGGACAAGTTGGATCGTCAGGTGGTCAAGCATAAAGAAAAATTATCCGCGCGCCGCCATGATGCCACCGGCAACCATGCCGCAGCTGAATAACTTTTAATCGGGCGACCCAGTGGTCGCCCATTTTTTTGCCTTATGAGCAATTGACATGAACCTCATTAGTAAAATTTTGCCCGCCAACCAAATCTTGCTGGATACGGAATCCAGCAACAAGAAACGTGTTTTCGAGCGTGTGGGATTACTGCTCGAAAACAACCAGCAAATCGCACGCAGCACCGTATTCGACAGCCTGTTTGCGCGCGAACGGCTGGGTTCCACGGGCTTGGGGCAGTCCGTGGCGATCCCGCATGGTCGCGTTGCAAAACTGCGCGATGCCACCGCCGTTTTTGTTAAAACCACACACGCAATTCCCTTTGAAGCCCCGGATGATTTACCGGTAAACCTGATTTTTGCGTTGCTCGTGCCGGAACGCGCAACCGATATCCATCTGCAAATTCTAGGTGAACTCGCGCAGATGTTCAGTGACGATGCTTTCCGCAAGCAACTCCACGAATGCAACGATGTCGCGCTCATTCATAAAATGTTTGCCGAATGGGAAAGCACGCCCTAGCCATGAGCCAGGTCAACGTCCGCCAATTATTCGAAGACAAACAGGAACGCTTGCAGCTTAGTCGCGTTGCGGGAGCGGATGGCACGGATCGTTATATCGATAGTGATGATGTGCAAACATCCAACAAGGGATTGATCGGTCACTTTAACCTCATACATCCCAACTGGGTGCAAGTACTCAGCGACATCGAGCTCGATTACTTGCGCGATTTAAGCGAAGAGAAACGCACCCGCG
>CAZSPN010000005.1:52433-71512 GCA_964608835.1 uncultured Gallionella sp. | reverse complement strand
GCCTTTCAAAAAATTGAATCCCAGGGCACGACCTGCATGATTGTTGCGGGTACGAATGAAATTCCGCCGGAATTGATTGCCTTTGCCAATCAATCACACATTCCCCTGTTTGCCTCCCCCAAAGCCAGCGTACATCTGATGTGGCTGATACGACATTACCTCGCCAAAGAGCTGGCCGAAGAAACGACAAGGCACGGTGTGTTTCTGGACGTACTGGGCGTGGGGGTGATGATTACTGGTGAAAGCGCGGTCGGGAAAAGCGAGTTGGGTCTTGAGCTGATTACGCGCGGCAGCGGTCTGGTGGCGGACGACGTAGTGGAACTGCATCGCATCGCGCCCGATACCCTAGAAGGCCGTTGCCCGGAAATTCTAAGGGATTTTCTGGAAGTGCGCGGCTTGGGCGTACTCAACATTCGCATCATGTTTGGGGAAACGGCGGTACGCCGCAAGAAAAGTTTGAAACTGATAGTCAATTTGCATCGACCGCCCGGCGGTGATCTTTCGCAAATTGATCGCCTGCCCATCGATGCCAGTTACCAAACCATACTCGGCGTGCCTGTCAGCACGGTAAACATCCCTGTGGTCGCGGGTCGTAACCTCGCGGTTTTGGTTGAAGCAGCGGCACGCAACTTCGTCTTGCAGCAACGTGGTATCGACAGCATGCAAGAGTTCATTACGCGGCACGATCAGCTCCTGCTGGAGTAGGCTATGCAGCTATTTTTGATTAGCGGCTTATCTGGTTCAGGCAAAAGTATCGCACTCAAGGTACTGGAAGATAGCGGATATTACTGCGTGGACAACCTGCCTGCCGACTTGCTTACCACCCTCGTGGACCATCTGCACAATGCCGGCTACCAAAACCTCGCCGTGAGCATTGATGTGAGAAGTGCCAACAGCGTGCAGCGGCTTCCAAAATTATTGGCGCAAGTTGAACAACAAGCCGCCGATGTCCATGTCCTGTTTCTGGACGCGCAAACCGACACGCTGGTCAAACGATTCTCCGAAACACGGCGGCTGCATCCACTAAGCGATGGCATACGCACCCTACCGGAATGTGTTGGTTACGAGCGCGAACTCCTCGCCGAGATCAGTGATATCGGGCATCACATCGACACCACCGAACTCAATGCCAACGCGCTGCGTGCCTGGATCAAACAATTCATCAAGCTGGATCGCGCGCGTCTCACCCTGCTGTTTCAGTCATTCGGTTTCAAACACGGCATTCCTCTGGATGCCGATCTGGTGTTTGATGTGCGTTGCTTGCCCAATCCACACTACGACGAGAAACTGCGCCCGCTCACCGGACGCGATCAAGCCGTCATTGATTTTTTAGATGACACCCCCGGCGTGCAGGACATGTTTCACGACATCGCGAATTTTTTGGAGCGCTGGTTGCCCAATTTCATTGCCGACAATCGCAGCTATCTCACCGTTGCCATCGGCTGCACAGGCGGACAGCATCGCTCGGTTTATCTCGCTGAAAAGCTTGCACATCATTTTGAACAGCAGCAACAGGTGTTGGTGCGCCATCGCCAACTTACATAAAGCCATGTACAACATGGCATCACAACACATCAAAATCGGCGATTGGTTAACCATTTTGTTCGGCAGTATTTGTGTCGTTATGCTGATGCTCAAACTGTGGGGTGGTGAGCTTGCCGACAAAGCCATCATCCGCAGCGGGGGTAAAATTGTCCGCGAAGTACATTTGTCCAGCAATCAACAAATTGAAGTATCCGGGCCACTGGGCATTAGTCTTATCACTATTCAAAATCGCAAAGCACGCATCGCCTCCGACCCTAGCCCCCGCCAATACTGCGTCCGCCAGGGATGGTTACATCAAGCGGGAGAAATCGCGCTATGCTTACCCAATCAGGTAAGTGTGGAATTAGTGGGCAGCAAAAAGAAATATGACAGTCTCAACTACTGAAAATCCGGAGCGGGGAGCGAGGATTGAGGAGCGAGTGAAAGCCGCTGCCCCATATTCCGCGTGCCCCCAAACCTTCAATCCCCGACCCTCTATCCTCCTTGCCACCACGCCCCAAGACCACCACATCGCACGCATGGCCGCCATAGCATTGGGTCTCACCCTCATCGAGAACGCCATCCCCACCCCGCTACCCGGTGTCAAGCCGGGTCTGGCCAACATCGTGACGCTCATCGTGCTGGCTCGCTACGGTTGGCGCGTTGCCGCATGGGTTTCGTTATTACGTGTTGTCGCGGGTAGCCTGTTATTTGGCAGCTTTTTGTCACCGGGATTTTTTCTCAGCTTCGCAGGCGCAACGTGCAGCCTGGCGGCATTGGCTTTTGCACAACATCTTCCCTCGCGCTGGTTTGGCGCAGTCAGCCATAGCATCTATGCGGCCTTCGCGCACATCACCGGGCAGATGCTAGTAGTCTATCTGTGGCTCATCCCGCACAGCGGTATCGCTTATTTGATACCCATTTTCGCCACAGCCGCGCTGATATTCGGCACAGTAAACGGCTTGATTACGGCACGTTTTATGGATTCAAAAACGAAAAACTCACCTCCATCAAGTCTAACGATACGCACATGAAAATCATCACTCTAGCCTTCACCGGCGCATCCGGTTTGCCTTATGGAGTACGCCTCTTGGAATGTTTACTGCAAGGCGGACAGCGCGTACATCTCGTCTATTCGCAAGCCGCTCAGATTGTTGCCAAACAGGAGTTGGATTTTATGTTGCCCAGCCGCCCGCAGGATGCGGAGAAATTCTTCGCGGAACGCTTGGGAAAATTCAGCGGCGAATTAAAAGTGTTCGGCATTCAAGATTGGTACGCGCCGATGGCTTCTGGCTCTAACCCCGGCGATGCGATGGTGGTCTGCCCCTGCACGATGGGGATGCTGGGGAAAATCGCGGGCGGTATCAGCGATGATCTCATCGCCCGCGCCGCCGATGTGATGCTCAAAGAGAAGCTCACGCTAATTCTCGCTCCCCGCGAAATGCCTTTCTCCGCCATTCATCTGGAGAACATGCTCAGGCTGTCACACGCGGGAGCAGTCATCATGCCGCCCAACCCCGGCTTTTATCATCACCCGCAAACGCTTCAAGATGTGGTAGATTTCGTCGTCGCTCGCATTCTCGATCATTTGGGTGTGACACAAACATTGATTAAACCTTGGCCAGAAATCACATAATGCAATTCACCTCGCTTAAAAACATTTTATTTGGCTGTGTTATCGGCATACTCGTCATATTATGCGGCGGCTGCGCCAGCGAGATGGAACGCAATTTTTTCGACAAGGAATACGACCAGGCGGGTACGCGATTTGAAAACTATTCCATACCCGATCAAATTAAAATTTACCTGTATGGCACACAATCAGTTGTCCCTCCCGTCACCGTGTTATCGCGCCAAATTGCCGAACATGGCAAAGCAGCCATCCCTTATCTGCTGGGCGTATTAGACGGCGGCTCGACTGATCGAAACATCAGGGACTTGATGGTGGTGTTTGAAGCAATGCAAGGCATGGCCACTTACAATGTCGGGAGTGATGCGGCTTTGATGCGCAAGCTGGATGGCTACGTGAACAGGATGACCGACAGAATTATCCGCGGTTACACGCAAGCAACGCTTTATCGAATCAAACAATCTGCTCGCGATGCAGATTAGCTACTCGTTTTAACAGCCCGCGCACAGGCGTGGGTATCGCAGCACTCAATGCCTCCCCCACGTCCAACCACTTGCTGCCCTCTTGCTGAGCCCGTAGCGGTTTACTGATCACTCGCAACAACACGGGACTGATATGCAATTTGAAATGCGTAAAGGTGTGGGTAAATTCACCCAGCTCTATTCTTTCTTCTACCTTTATGCCGTTGCGCCGCAAGTAATCTGCCACAATTTCTTGACCGTCATCCAGTTGCGGCAAACACCATAGTCCGCCCCATATACCTTGAGGTGCGCGTTTCTCCAACAAAATATCGTTACCGTGCATCAGCAATAAAAACGTGGCGTGCTTTTCTGGTACAGCTTTTTTCGGGCGCGGTGTCGGCAACTCACCCACACTATGGGTTTGATGGGCAACACAACCATCTTGCACCGGACACTCGCCACATTCCGGTTTGCTGCGCGTACACAGCGTTGCCCCCATATCCATTTGCGCTTGGATGTAGATTGCGACATCATTTTTAGGCAACAATGCCTCCGCTTGCTGCCACAACCGCGCCTCTATTTTTTTATCTCCCGTCCAACCCGCAATGCCGCAGTAACGCGCCAGCACACGTTTGACGTTACCGTCCAATATCGCACGCCGCTGGTGAAAAGCCAACGCACAAATCGCCGCTGCGGTTGAACGACCAATACCGGGCAAGGCAACAATGTCATCAAATGCTGTCGGAAATTCACCGTGGTGTTTTGCCACAACGAGTTGTGCGGCACGATGCAGATTGCGGCCTCTGGCGTAATAACCCAGCCCGCTCCAGTGGGTTAGCACCTGCTCTTCTGTTGCCGCCGCAAGTGCGGCAACGTTGGGAAAGGATGCAAGGAAGCGTTGGTAGTATGGAATGACAGTTGTCACTTGTGTCTGTTGTAGCATAATCTCAGAGAGCCACACGCGATAGGCATCCCCGCCCTGCCAAGGCAAATCGTGGCGACCATGAGTGCGTTGCCATGCAATCAGCCGCAGGGCGAAACTCGCTTTTTTGGTAGCCACTATTTGAACAATCCTTTGAGACTATTCTTGAGCTGATCCTGAATTTGCGTTTTCGCTTCTTCTTTTTTCTCTTCAACTTTTTGCTTAATCGCCTCTTTCGCCACTTCAACTTTTTGTTGCGCCGCCACTTTGGCCGCCTCTACCTTCTGCCTTGCATCGTCGCTCACCATCGCGGCAAAATCCAAGTTGTATTTCAAATCTACAAATGGCCCGCTGACACGCACCGGCACCGTCACGCCGCGCACACTGTCCTGTCCACCCTGCCCCTCCAGGGTTTTTGCCAACGTGGCTTTGGCGAGATAATTGATACTGTCATTGCCAATGTCGCCATTGCCGCTCAAGCGCAGCAGCGGAGATTTCATCGACAGGTCGTCGTTGTGCGCAATACCGTTGGTCACTTTGAAGCTGGCTTTCAACTCGCTGAAATCAGTTTTTTCACTTTTATCCACAGCCTGGCTCTGTGACTTGACTCCCAGCACGCTCTTCGCATCCCGAATTTTTTTGGCGATGTTGATCCCTTTGATCGCGCCATCGGCAAGATTGAGCGATAAATTACCATTCGCAGATTTCTTCATCTCGCTCACTGTATTACCTTGCAAAGCGAGATTGATGCCCACACTCCCCTTGCCTTCCAACGTATCAAAATTCGCCGCGTCTTTACCCAGCGAGGCAATGTCAACACCACTCAAATTTTGATTGATAGTAATGGTAGGTACGGCTTGCGCATTGATGCTCAGATTGCCGTTCGCATGACCCTGATACAATTTAGCCGATAGCGGGTTTACATTCACCATGCCACTTTTTGCTTGCACACCCACACGCAGCTCACTCGACTTCACGTTCATCACCTTTAATGCGCCTATACGCAAACTACCGTCGATATTCAACTTGCGCAAACCAGACAAATCGAGTGGCATCTCAGAATCGGTAGGTTGAGGCGACGCACCGGCAGGGCGTTTCGGCAAATATAAATCCGCGTCCAGCTTATCCAATTCCACATCGAATTTAATCGCAGGTTGAGAAAAGTTACTCACGCCAAGTTTGGCTTTGATCTGACTTTGAAGTAAGCCGCCTGCAAAATTTGCTTGGACGTTTTGCTTGAGCGCATCGATTTGCACATTGCCTTTCATCTCGCTGCTCACCAATTTATTCGGCAATTTGTCGCCCGTGGCATTCACCGCCACGTTCAGCTCATTAAAATTAATTTGCCGCGTGTTGAAATTGCCCGACACCTGTCCGCTGGTTTTAACTTTGAATGCTTGCTCGGACTGCTTTACATCGATATCGATATTCAGTCCGCCCATCTTAAATGATTGCGCATTGCCTTCCAGTTTAGGTAAAGTTAGTGCGGCAACAATGTTACCAAGATCCGCTTTTATATTGGCATTCAGAGCAATGTTTTCACCGATAACCTTATCGTCAGTCATGCTCAATGAAGGCACATCGAATTTGGCTTCAAACTTTTCCCCGGCTTGATCGCCACTCGCATTCAAGGTAATTTTTTTGCGCGCCGAACTCACTCTTCACCAAATCCGCACTCACGTTTCCGCTGCCCATCACCTTCAAATCGCGCATGTCGAGTACCGTGCCGGCCAACTCAAAACTCAGATCCTGCAAACGATATTGCTGCTTATCCATATCAAAAATGAGCCGGGTTTTCAGTTGTGCCGCAACATCCAGCTTGGGTTGGTTTGCCTGGATTCCCGCCGACAACTCTATTGCGCTGCTCACACCATTGGCAATGCGCCCCGTCTTAAGCACCAGATTCTTTATCACATATTGGGCACCGCTCAGCTCATCCCTGTAATCCAAATTGGCATCGGTGAACGATACCGAAGCAATGTCGAATTTCACCTGCCGACTATCTTGTTTGCTTTCAACTTCACTATCTTCGCCAAGCAGATCATCCATGTTGGTTGTGCCATCTTTGCGCTTTACCAGCGTGGCTTGCAGCCCGCTCACCGCCACCTCGTCCACCACCACCTGTTTGCGCAGCAACGGCATCAGTGCAAGCGAAACGCGCATCGCCCCGATAGCTGCAAACTCCTGACTGCTATTGGCTTCCGATAGCGACACTTTGCTCAAGTTCACACCGATAGTGGGGAAGAAAGACAGCTTGATGTCCCCATCCAGACGCAGCGTGCGTTGCTTGCTCTCCTTGACCACCCGAACAAGCTCATCTTTATAGTCGTTGGGATTAAAGGTCATCACCAGATAAACTGCGGCGGCGGCAGTTAAACCCGCCACCGCGCCTAATCCGAGTAAACCAGTCTTCCATAATTTATTCATGCTCGCACCCAAAAAACGTTTTATGGCGAATTATAACGGATACAGCGCAACCAAAATTCGCAGGACTTGCGCCACACCCGGATAATCTTTTTGTTTTTTCCAAAAAAAATATGGTAAATTACGCATGGGTTGATGATGTTTACCCGCTAAAAACTCAATGGCTGGCCAGCCGTAAACGACTAGGAGACGAAAAATGAGTAGCGATTTTATAATTTATGTAGTGGTACTTGCTGTAGTAATCGGCATCAGCGCGGCAGTGTACGCAGCAACCAGGAAGTAACAGCAAGTTTTTACGCAAAACGAACCCCGTCACTTAACGACGGGGTTCGTTTTTTGTATTTTGGTCGGATGACACAGTAAGACCGTTTTACACAGTCGGGTGGGGTGTACGACATGCCACTCAAACCCGATTATCCACGCTCACATCCCCATCAAATCACCGGAGACGCATATGGAATTCCAAGTTAGCGAGGCTGAAATTAAACGCGCAAGAAGTTTACATGGGGTATTGCTGTTTGATTTTATCGTCATCCACGTTTTCCTGTTTGTGCTGGCAATCAGCATGATTAAATCTACGCTCATCCCACTCATCATTATGGTGGCATTATCTTTGGCTTCACTGGGATACGTAATGTTCAAAGCGAAGCAATCACTGGCTGGCGAACCCAGCCATTTTGTTCGTTGCCATCATTTGCTGGCAGCAAAACGCGCACGTCTTTTCTTGATTCTGTTTTTGGTAACAGGAGCATTTACCGCTTTAATGCTGTTGGGCGGCGCGCAATTGGGCATGAGCAAAATTGCCAGTTATTCCCTTGCATTTGGGCTGGGGCAGCTGCCTTTTATGGTGGCGTTATTGGCACTGGTAATTATGGAATACGATGCGGATCATCAAGGCACACACGGCAAAATCCCCAAGGCCGCTTTGACCATTCATCCCGTTCCCACGGAAAGCTAGCGCGTAATGGACAAAAAATCTTTTCTGGGCGTACTTGCCCTATTCTTCATTTCGCTTCTCGTTTTGCTTGCCGCCCCCGACGATTCGGTTGATACGCCCGATACGCTGCCGTGGAAAATAACCCACCCCACACCTGACACCACGCGCGTATTCGGCATCACTCTTGGCAAAACCTCGCTTGATGAAGCTGCGGAAATATTCAAGCTGCAAACCGAACTTGAAATTAGTTTATTCCACCCCACAGACGGGAAACTGGCGGTAGAGGCATTCTTTGAGGAAGTGAATTTCAACGGCCTGAAAGCGAAAATTGTGATGAGCATCGATGTGCCCACCGATGAACTGCAAGGCATGTATGGCCGGGGATTGCGCATCAACAACACACCCAGCGGCAAGCGTATCACCTTGACCCACGACGACTTGCTGCGCGTCAAGCAAGTGCCAATTGCCACCTTGGCCTATTTGCCAGCCGTACGACTGGAAGAAGCGACTCTTATCAAACGTTTTGGCGAGCCCGCCACAAAAATACAAGAAACCGATGCCGAGGTCATTCACTGGCTGTACCCGCAACACGGCCTAGACATCGTGATTAGCGACAAGGAGAAGCCTGTTTTACAATACGTCCCCGTCAAAAATTTTGATTTGTTGCGCGAGCCCCTGCTAAAGAGTGGCAAGCCCCCAAAGTAACAACCTCACTGCTTGGGTTCACGGGGAGCTTCTTCCTGTTGTGACTCTTTTTTGTTTCTGGGCAAGCTCGCCAACATGGCATCTTCATCATCGTCGTGCAGGATGCGGCTGGCATTACCTTCCATATCCTCGTATTGTCCTTTGCGTACTGTCCAAATCAGTACACCCACCATCAGCAACCCAAAAAATGTCATACCCGGAATGAGGCTGTAAATCATGTCCATAATCACGGCTCCTTAAATAAGTTTCGTATTCGTGCGGCGTTGCCCACCACCAACAGCGTGCTAATCGGCATGGTAATCGCTGCCATCACGGGAGTCACCATGGCTGACATCGCCAGTGGCACCATGATACTGTTGTACACAAACGACAACCCGATATTTTGTTTAATCGTACGCAAGGTTCGGCGGGACAATAGCGTCGCCTGGCGCACTTTATTCAACTCACTGTGCATCAGCACAATGTCGGCACTCTCCACCGAGACATCCGTACCCGACCCCAGAGCGATACCCACGTCGGCACGGATCAGCGCGGGGGCATCGTTGATGCCGTCTCCCACCATGGCGACTATAGCACCCTGCTGTTGCAGCCGTTGTATCACCTGATCTTTGTCTTGTGGCAATACTTCGGCAATAACCGACATGCCACCCAACTGCTTGGCAATAGCTTCAGCGACGGGTTTGCGATCGCCGCTCAGTAAAGTCATGGTAATACCCGCCGCACGTAAATCATTCACCATCTGTTGCGCGTCGGTACGTAATTGATCGGCGAGTGCAAACACCGCCAGATGCGATCCCTCCATTGCGCAATGCACGCAACTCATCGCTTGCGCTTCATGCTCATGCGCCTGATTTTGCAGTGCTGGGTTCAATGTGATGCCATTGCGCATCAACCATTCCGCATTGCCCAGCAAGATGGTTTTTCCTTCAACCTTTGCCATCACGCCCAATCCGGATGCAGCTTGGAAATCCGTCACAATGACATCACGAAAACCCAGTTGCAGCTTCTCAGCTTCTCCCGTAATCGCTTTTGCCACGGCATGTTCGCTGTAGCGTTCAACGGCGGCCGCATGACTCAGTAACACGGATCGGGCAGCACCCGCCGCAATATGCAAATGTGCCACACTCATTTTTCCTTCGGTCAGCGTACCGGTTTTATCGAACACGAAATGCGTCACTTTGGAAAGCGTTTCCAGCACCAGGCCATTTTTCACCAGAATGCCGTGCTTCGCCCCCAACCCCGAAGCAATGGCAATTGACATCGGCGTTGCCATGCCTAACGCACATGGGCAGGTAATAATGAGTACCGAAGTCGCTGCCATCAGCGCAGTGCCAAAATTTTGCGAGTACCACCAAGCAAATGTAGCCGTGGCACATACCAAGGTAACCAGCACAAACCACGGCACAATAGCATCTGCGACGCGCTGTATCGGAGCTTTGGAGGATTGCGCCTGTTCCACCAGTCGGATGATTTTGGACAAAGTAGTATCTTGCAACGCGCTGCGCACCTCGATTAACAACGCACTCGTCGTATTCAGCGTACCCGCCGACACGGACATTCCATTTGATTTGTTTACAGGCAACGATTCGCCGCTCAACATGGATTCATCCACCGCGCTACGGCCTTCCAATACCACGCCATCTACCGATACCGCCGACCCAGGTTTGATCAATACATGATCGCCCACTTTAACGGCGCGTATCGGAGTCATGGTTTCCAAGCCTTCCTTCACCACCAATGCCACACGCGGCTGCAAATTCATCAAGCGGCTGGTAGCTGCCACAGCCTGTTGTCGGAATAACCCTTCCAGATAACGACCGATCAGAATTAAAAATGTCAGGTTGGTCACTGTGTCAAAGTACACCTCGCCTATACCTGTCAACGTGACATACACAGAATACAGATATGTCACCGACAACCCGATAGTGATAGGCAAATCCATGGTCAGATGCGCGTTGCGCAAGCCACTCCATGCCCCTTTATAAAATGGAAAGGCGGAGTACAGCAACGTCGGGGTTGCCAAAGCAAAGCCCATCCAGTGAAAGAAATCGCGGAACTCGCCGCGATCCGCACCCATATACAATGCGCCCGCAATCAGACTCATGTTCATCATCGTAAAACCCGCGAAAAACAGGCGGAACAGCATCGACCGATTGCGCTTTTTCATCGCGCCTTCCGCCGCTTCGGGATCATAAGGAACTCCCGCGTAACCAATTTTTGCCAGCGATTGAATCAGAGTGGAAAGTTTGACACGGCTGTCGTCCCAAATTAGGTGCAACCGCTTACCGGCCATGTTGACATCCGCAGCCTCCACCCCCGCAACACGCTTCAGGCCACGCTCTATCAGCCACACGCAGGCAGCACAATGAATGCCATCCACTAGCAAATGCGCCTCACGCTTGTCACCCTGAGTCCGCACAAAATCCTGCTGGATTTCAGGCATGTCATACATCTCAATATCTTTGGGAGGCTCGGGTGGTGGTGCAAGCAAAACGCCGTCCGGCGTGCGCTGGTAATAGCCCTGCAAACCCGCATCATAGATGGCTGCGCACACGGACTGGCAGCCGAAGCAGCAAAATTCTCGGAGTTTGCCGTCCAGTTGATTCTGGAAATGCGTATCCAATGCAATGGGCAAACCGCAATGAAAACACCCCGAATGTTCCGGAGAGCTTGCCTCACGCATGAGCATTGCTAGGGTTGTGCCGGAATGGATACAAAAACTTTTTGCTCCATCTCAAACTGGCGACCATCGTATTCCGCTTTAATCAGCATATCCCAATTGCCGGGACGTGAGAATTTCAGGTCGCCCACGTAGTGTCCGGGCATGGTTTCGTACAAATCGGTCTTAAAATCGAAATCGGGGTTGCCTGGCCACTGCGAGTCGATTATCACCTTGCCGCCATGAATTGGTGAGTCGTTCTTGTCGTTCAAGTCGAGTTGTAACTCCGCTGGACTCGCCAGCAATACAAAGCGAATTGCGCTCGGCATGGCCTCAGGATCATTTGCCAACAAGTGTGGAGAATTCAATTTCGCCTTCCAGCCCAGCGTGGATCGCTCCGCCTGTTGCTGCAACCATTTTGCGTCATATTGGTTATGCGCTTTCACGCTGTAGTTATCGTCTAGCACACGTGTGGGATTGTGTATCACATTCCAGAGCATTTTTGCATTACTTAACACCCCCGCCAATACGATAATAAGCAACCCGATCACCCACGGATTGCGCCAAGCCTGTTTGTTTTTTTGTGAAATCATCGCTGGATTAACGTGCCGGTCCGGTAAATTTTGTGTTGTACTCCGCTTTAACATTGGCATCTTCGGTGCTGATGACATAAAACTCGATGTTCGTCACTTCCTTCTCGATATTCTCTGCGGGTGCTTTAACAAAAATCGTAAATGAGCTTGCTCTGCCGTGTGTGACCACTTGCGGCGTTTCGGCTCCAAGCAACACCTGCCCCTTCACGCCCCCTTCCGCCACCACGTTGACACTCAAATCCTTGCTGGTTTTATTCAGCACTTTGAAAGTGTATTTGTTTTGTATCGAGCCATCGCTCATGCGCACAAACAATGGCTGGCGTTCGGGCGCAACGCGCAGCGTCAACGCGCCCAGATGCGTCAGACCGTAAATCACACCCCCCAGCGCAAGCAGCAAAATACCCAAATACACAAACGTTCTGGGATGCTGGTACAGCTTCTTGACCGGACGACCTTCCGTTTCATCCAACGAGGCGTAGCGGATCAATCCGCGTGGGCGACCAATTTTATCCATCACCGAGTCGCAGGCATCCAGGCACAGGCCGCAGGTAATGCAGCCGAGTTGTTGCCCTTCACGAATATCGACCCCGGTTGGACACACCTGCACGCATTGGAAGCAATCAATACAATCGCCTTGCGCGCTGCTATCAATCTCTGCACCACGGCGTAATCTGCCGCGCGGCTCACCGCGCCTCTTGTCATATGTGGGCATAATGGTCTGTGAATCCGCCATCACGCCCTGAATTCGCGCGTACGGACACAACCACAGGCAAGTTTGTTCGCGCATAAAACCTGCCAGAAAATACGTCCCCAAGGTAAACGCTATCAGCGTTGCCCCCTCAAGCAGCGATAAATTAAAGCTCAGTAAATCCCGCCAATACTGGTGTGCATCCACAAACCATACCGTGGCACTGATCCCGGTAAAGATCGCTATCAATATCCATAGCAAGTGCTTGGTTGCCTTGATGCGGAATTTCCTTGCATCCAGAGGCGCGGCATCCAGCTTATGCCGCTGGTTGGGGCTACCCTCAAGCTTGCCTTCGATCCAAGTAAACAAATCTACCCACGAGGTTTGAAAGCAAAAATAACCGCAGAATACCCGCGAGGCGACTGAAGTCACTGCAAACAGCGTCATCGCCAAAATCAACAGCAGCAATGACACCATCCAGATATCTTGCGGCAATATGGTCAACTCAAAAAAGTGGAACTGGCGATTGTTCACATCAAACAAGATCGCCTGCTTGCCCTCCCAACGCAAATACGCGCCGAAAAAGAAAATCAACCAGATGGATTCGGTAAAGTATTTCAGCTTGCGGAAACGACCGGACATACGCTTGGCATGAACTGTCTTATCTCCGGTATTAACGGCCCATTCTTCATGTTCGGCGTAAATACTGGTTACGCCAGCCGAATCTTGCGATTTCTGTAGTGTTGACTCGCTCATTTAATTGACTCCCTCATCATAACGTTTTGTATTGATTCTCGAAAATGGCGAAAATTGATACGAAACACCATGCAGATTATACCAAATGAAAAGAGGAGGCCTGAGCCTCCTCTTTGCCCACTGCGACAAACTTACCTGTCGCCGCGTTTTTTCTTCATTGCATTGATAAACAAAAAAACCAAGGCAGCAATCAACGCGGCAAACGCACCCGCAGTACCGATCACAAAAGCCCACCAAGTATAATCCCTCATCACAATCTCCTTATTCAAGCAACCGCACGGTGCTGCAATGCCGTGCGGTTAAACGGGCATTTAATTAGCAGCGGCAGTAGCCTCAACCGCAGCCTCAACCACGGGAGCGGCAGCCTCTGCAACAGGCGCAGGGTCGGCTTGACCACCACCAAACTTGTACACGTAAACCGCCAGCTTCTTCATTTCAACAGCGGACAATTTACCACCCGCTGTGAAGTCCGGCATGATGGCCACACGCGCCATAGGATCACCCGAATTTACACCGTAAATAATCGTGTGCTTGATAGCTTCCACAGAGGAAGTATCAAAACGCGCAATTTTGTCGGTCAAGTTCGCTGAGCCCATCGCCTGCATACCCTTGGCATCCGGTCCGTGGCAAGCGGTGCAATCGCTTGACTCAAACACCGCCTTGCCCGCAGCAACCGCAGCGTTGGCATCCGCAGCTTCTTTACCCGTGTCACCCATCGCCTTGACATACATCGCCACATCGTCGATTTGTTGTGCAGATAAAGTGTCTTTGTGCGCCGTCATCATGCCTTGGCGACCACCCTTGATAGTTTCGTGGATGGTATCGATTGTACCGCCGTACAACCAGTCATCATCAAGCAACACCGGAGCCATCAAACCTTGTTCACGCATGGCAAACTTAGCCCCTTTTTGTTCCGAACCCACACCGTTTTGACCATGACATGCGCCGCAATTGTCACTGAACAACACCTTGCCAGAACGCTCCACATACTGAGACAACTGGGCATCCGCCAAAATAGCGGCAGGAGTCATATCTTTCAGCTTGGCTTCGTAAGGGCCGCGAACCTCGTCCAGAATAGCCTGATCCATGGCCAATTCCTTAATCGCAGACCACTTGCCATCATCCGCAGGATCCGTTCCCGGCAAATGGTAATTCAGCCCTGGCAGGCCCACACCCTTAAAGAACGTTCCCGTCATCGCATTTGGCACGGCCGGATACATCGTCCAATACACCACCACCCAAATTGCACTGGCCGCCAAGCCGATCATCCACCACCTAGGCGGTTGATTCAGGAAGTCCTCCAGATCATCATCCCATACATGCCCCGCAGTTGGCACACCACCCGAAGTGTTATGCCCAGAGCTATCGTGATTGTCACTCATTTTTTATCTCCATAATTGTTGTACACGTCATCCTCGTCGCGCAGCGCCGCATCGCGGTGCGCTTCGAACGCGTCCTTGTTCTTGGGATTGAACACCATCACATAGACCACAACCATTGCCACAAACGCGCCGACAGTCAAAATAACTCCCTGCCAGTCGTTCGATGACATCGCTGCCCAGTCTGTGCGCAGGTAGTCCATCAGCTTAGTCACGGTAGTTGACACCTTCCTCAAACTTGACGTGATTACCCAAAGACTGCAGGAATGCAATAACGGCATCCATTTCTGTTTTGCCTTCAACCTCTTTGGCCGCACCAGCAATCACTGAGTCGCTATAGATGGTTTTGGGTACAGGGTTAAACGGCATCTGCGTCATCACCTCCATGGTCTTGGTCAGCTTGACTGCATCAACCGGATTATTCTCCAGAAAGAAAAAGTTCGGCATGACAGACTCAGGCACCACATCGCGCGGATATTTCAGATGCTTACGATGCCATTCGTCGGAGTATTTACCGGCGAGACGCGCAAGATCCGGACCGGTACGCTTGGAACCCCACTGATAGGTGTGATCGTACATGGACTCCTCCGCAATCGAATAGTGACCATAGCGATCCTTCTCGTCACGGAACGGACGAATCATCTGCGAGTGACACAAGAAGCACCCTTCGCGGATATACACGTAACGCCCCGCCAACTCCAAAGGCTTGTAAGGACGCACACCGTCCCCCGGCACCCAAGTGTCCAAGGTTTTATGTGCGGAGGTAGCCGGATTCCAAATGATCTTGTCCATTGGAATGACGTTGCCCTGCAAGTCCTTATGCTGCGTATTGTTACAGGTTGGATCGTTTTGGCACATCGCCGTATTCGGCAAATAGAACAAAGGCACAATTTCCACAATGCCGCCAACCGCCACCGCAAGCGCGGTAATGACGAACATCAGGAGCGTTTTGCGCTCAATCAGATCCTGTAGTTTGGTTGAATGTATTTGACCGTGATCAGACATTTCTCTCTCCCCCTTATGCTTTGGCCGCAACGGCAGTCACACCGCGCGCAGCACTTGCTTGACGAACCGTCATAATCACGTTGAACAACATGATCCACGTACCCAGATTGAAAATCGCTCCGCCCACAGCACGCATCACGTAGTACGGATGCATCGCGGAGACCGACTCAACAAAGGTGTAGGTCAACGTCCCAAATTCGTCGTAATCACGCCACATCAAACCCTGCATGATGCCCGACACCCACATCGCCACGACATAAGTCGTTGCACCAACCAAGGCAACCCAAAAGTGAAGGTTAACCAGTTTTTCTGAGTACATTTCGGTATTCCACAGCTTTTTCACCATATGGTAGATCGCACCGAAAGAAATCATCGACATCCAGCCCAATGCACCCGCATGAACGTGACCTACCGTCCAATCCGTGTAATGTGACAAGGAATTAACCGATTTAATCGCCATCACCGGGCCATCAAAGGTGGACATCGCATAGAACGCCATTGCGGTAACCAAAAATCGCATGATGTAGTCATTACGCAAACGATCCCACGCACCGGACAATGTCATCATGCCGTTCATCGCGCCACCCCAAGAAGGGATAATCATCGCCAACGAAATCGCAGCACCCAAGGAACCCGTCCAGTCAGGCAAAGCTGTGTATTGCAGGTGATGCGCACCCAACCACACATAACCGAAGGTCAATGTCCAAAAGTGCAGCACCGACAAGCGATACGAGAAGATAGGACGCTGCGCTTGCTTGGGAATGAAGTAGTACATGATGCCGAGGAAGCCACCCGTCAGGTAGAAACCCACCGCATTGTGACCCCACCACCACTGGATCATCGCATCCTGAACGCCAGAGTAAATAGAATAGGAAGTATAAAAATCAACCGGGATAGCCAAACTGTTCACCACATGCAAATAGGTGATCATCACAATCATCCCTGCGGTAAAAAAATTGGACACATAAATGTGCGAAGTTTTGCGGATACCGATAGTCATGAAGTAGTTCAAGCCATACAACACCCACACCACGGCAATCATAATGTCCGTCCACCATGGTAACTCGGCATACTCCTTGCCCGTTGACATCCCCATCGGCAGCGCAAACACCGCGCATACGATAATCAGATTCCAACCCCAAAAGGTGAACCATGCCAAGCCATTACTCCACAACTTGGTCGAACCGGTACGCTGCACGATATAGTAACCCGTACCAATCAACACACAACCACCAAAACCAAAGATCACCGCATTGGTATGCAACGGGCGCAAACGCCCGAAAGTAATTTCAGCAATGTCAAAATTCAAAAACGGAAACGCCAATTCCGATGCCACGTACACACCGATTAACGTACCCACCACCGCATAGACACAAGCCATGATGGTGAACCACCTGACCACATCCATATCATATTTTACTGGTGTTGCAGTTGTTGCTCCCACAGTAGTCTCCTCCAGCCAAGTTAAAAATAATGTATCAATTCCCTAAACCCCCCCAGAAAATCAACACCTCTCTTTATTGCAACTTCTTTACAAACCTAAAGCTGTGCAATCATGCCACACCCGTCGCAAGAAGGCAAAATAAAGTGCGGCAGAATGTCGCACCTACCCACCTAAAGCACTCAGGTATAACCAGTTATTTCGCGCGCGCATCGCCGCAAATATCCTGATGATACGAATTAACCACCCATAAAAAACGACACCCGAAAGTGTCGTTTTAGCCTGGCGGAGAGGGAGGGATTCGAACCCTCGGTGCGGGAATACCGCACGCCTGATTTCGAGTCAGGTACATTCGACCACTCTGCCACCTCTCCGAGGGCGCGCATTCTATCAGCATCCTTATATTTTCGGCTTACAAAATACCCCTTCGCTATGAAATTTCCGGATGCGCCCGGTAATTTCGTGCAGAATGTCCTCATGAGATACTCAATCCCATGTTTGCAAATGAGATGGCTAGCTCCTGCGCTGTGCTTGACACTGGCAGGCTGCAATCCGCCCCCCACCAAGCTGGCAGCTTGGAATGCAGGGAATTTGATCGTCGCTGTTCCCAACTCGGCGCAAGGCGCGGATGCCGAACTGGAAAAGGAACTGGCGGGTTTGCTGGCGAACGCACTGCATACCCGGCTTGAACTTGTACACCTTGCCCCCGAAGAAATTCAGGGTGCGCTGCAAACCCATAAAGTACATTTCGCCGCGACTCAACTGCGCAGTGAAACCCCCGCCACAACATTACGCTTTGGGCCGAGTTACCAAACCGTCCGTGAAAAATTGGTTTGCAATGCGGACAAGCTCAAGCCCCGAACCCTCGCCGACACGTCCCGGCATACGCTGGCGGTCATCGTCGGCTCTGCGCAAGAAGCCGCGCTACGCGAGGCGCAAAAAAACCTTCCCGCGCTGCGATGGCAACCCCGCAAGACAATCACCCCCAACAAACTGTTGGCAGAAGTGTCGGAGGGGAAACTGGACTGCACTGCAGTCAACGAATGGTAGTTTTTCGATGCGCGCAACTACTATCCCAACTTGACCGCCGTGCTGGACATCGCCCCGCCCTCTAAGCTCGCTTGGGGATTCCCCACCGATGCCGACCCCGAACTGCTCAGTCAGGTGGAAAAGTTTTTCGCGCGCATCCAAAAAGACCGCACGCTACATCGTTTGCTGGATCGCTACTATGGACACAACAATCGACTCGACAAAATGGACTCTGAGGCCTTTGTCACAGCCGTCAAAGCCGTGCTGCCGCATTACCGGGAAATGTTTGAGGAAGCGGCTGAGATTACGGGCGAAAATTGGCGTTTGCTGGCAGCATTGGCGTATCAGGAATCCCAGTGGGATCCGTTCGCCACCTCCTACACCAACGTGCGCGGAATGATGATGCTGACTGAAGATACCGCTGACCGCATGAACCTCGGTAATCGGCTGGATGCGCGCGAAAACATCATCGCTGGGGCGAAATACTTGGTCGTACTCAAAAAAGGAATCCCGGAACGCATCCAGGAGCCGGATCGCACCTGGCTCGCGCTCGCCGCCTACAATCAAGGCTTCGGACACATGGAGGACGCGCGAATTTTGACTGCCCGCAACAAACAAAATGCCGACAGCTGGTCGGATGTCAAAAAGTGGATGTTGCGATTAAACCAGCCCGAAATTTACGGAACGCTCAAGCACGGATACGCGCGGGGCGGGGAGGCCGTAGTGCTGGTGGAAAACATTCGCAGTTACTACGAGATGTTGAAGCGACTGGAACCCGAAGATACCTCTATTTCTTACAAACTGACCAAGTCCTTGCGTAGACTATCTCGCTAGCCCGTCAGCTTTTCCAGCCCGCCCATGTAAGGGCTAAGCACTTCCGGCACTTTTACGCTTCCGTCTGCTTGCTGATAGTTTTCCAGCACTGC
>CAZSPN010000005.1:44272-52423 GCA_964608835.1 uncultured Gallionella sp. | reverse complement strand
CCAGCGCGCGCCCCACCGCCAAGCCTGAACCATTCAAAGTATGCAACAGCTCTGGCTTGCCTTGCGCATTGCGAAAGCGCGCTTGCATACGGCGCGCTTGGAAGGCTTCAAAGTTAGAGCAAGAAGAAATTTCACGGTAAGTATTTTGCGCAGGCAACCATACTTCGATGTCATACGTCATCGCGGCAGAAAAACCCATATCACCGGTACACAACTTCACCACGCGGTAATGTAGTTCGAGCTTCTGCAATATCGTTTCAGCGTGACCGAGCAATTGTTCCAGTGCAACGTAAGATTCATCGGGATGCACCATCTGCACCAGCTCCACTTTATCAAACTGATGCTGGCGGATCATGCCGCGCGTATCGCGCCCTGCCGAGCCTGCTTCGGATCGGAAGCACGGCGTATGCGCCACGAATTTCATCGGCAATTTTTCCAGCGGCACGATCTCGTCGCGCACCATATTGGTTACGGGGACTTCAGCGGTGGGAATCAGGTAGTACGAGTGTTCCTTATAGTTTGCCGAGATTAAGCCGCCACTTGCTATATCCGCAGTAGAAATGTCCTCGTTTAAAAGAAATCGTTCGGTAACTCTCTGCTCGAAAGGTTGCGCGATTCGGAACAAATCCTCTTCAAACTTCGGCAACTGTCCCGTGCCGCGCATCGAAGCCGCATTCACCAAATACGGTACGTAAGTTTCGGTGTAGCCGTGCTGATCGGTATGCGTGTCCAACATAAATTGCGCCAAGGCGCGATGCAAACGCGCCAAGCCACCTTTCAATAAAGAGAAGCGCGCACCGGAAATTTTGGCAGCGGTTTCAAAATCCAATCCGCCCAGCCCTTCGCCAATACTGACGTGATCTTTCACCTCAAAATCAAAGCTGGGTTTATTACCAACTTTGCGTACTTCCACATTGTCCGCTTCGGATTTCCCGACTGGCACGCTCTCGTGTGGCGTGTTCGGCAAAGCTTCCAATAGTTGCTGTAATCCGTTTTGAATTTCTTCATCCCGCCCCTCAGCTTCTTTCAACTGCTCTGGAAGACCCTGCATTTCACGCATCAAATCGCCAATCTCTTCATCGTCAGCACCGTGACCAGCACCACGAAGCTGACCAATCATTTTTGAAATACGATTTCTTGATGCCTGCAATTCCTGGGTGCGAGTTTGAATAACCTTGCGCTCGCCTTCCAGTTGTTCGAACTTCGCGGTGTCCAACACAAACCCGCGCATCGCCAATCGCGCCGCCACACCTGCCAAATCACTTCGTAATGCCTGTTTATCTAACATGAAAACCTCAAAACTTACGGTAGGGTGGGCATTATTGCCCACCGATTATTGAATTGTCGCGTAGGCTTGTGCCCACCCTAAATTTTCTTTTTTGCTTGTGCATCCAGCTCGCGCAAAGCACGCAACTTTTCTGAAATCTTTGCTTCCAATCCGCGATCAGTGGGCTGATAAAAATTCACCGCTGCCATGCCATCAGGATAATAATTTTCACCCGCTGCATAACCACCCGCCTCATCGTGCGCGTAACGGTAATCTTTGCCGTAATCCAGTTGCTTCATCAGCTTGGTTGGCGCATTGCGCAAGTGCAGCGGCACATCGCGCGAACCATCTTTCGCCACCCAAGCGCGGGCGGCATTATACGCGACATAACCCGCATTCGACTTGGGCGCACACGCCAGATACAACACCGCTTGCGCCAACGCCAGCTCACCTTCTGGCGAACCCAATCGCTCATAAGTTTGAGCCGCATCATTAGTGATTTGCAAGGCTCGTGGGTCGGCTAGCCCGATGTCCTCCCACGCCATACGCACAATGCGTCGCGCCAGATAACGTGCATCTGCCCCACCGTCCATCATACGCACCAGCCAATACAAAGCCGCATCGGGATTCGAGCCGCGCACCGATTTATGCAACGCAGAAATTTGATCGTAGAACGCCTCACCACCCTTGTCGAAACGGCGCAGATTCTGCGCCAGCGTGTTATCGAGAAAGTTACTATCAATGCTGCTCACACCTGCCGTTTGTGCGGCAGTGTGAAGTTGCTCCAGTACATTTAACAGGCGGCGCGCATCGCCGTCCGCATAGCCGATGATGCGTTCTTTGGCATCTTCGGTGAACACCCAACCCGTTCGCCCTGAGCCTGTCGAAGGGTGTGATTTAGAGGCTTCGACATAACCAGTGACTTGCCCGTTTGCGGGCTTAGTCGAATGGCTAGTAGCTCTATCAGGCTCTGCCCGAACGGTACTTAAAGATTCCAACGCCCGCTCAAACAACTCCGCCAGCTCTTCCGCCGAAAGCGAATGCAGCACATACACCTGCGCGCGCGACAACAACGCGTTATTCACTTCAAAGGATGGGTTTTCGGTAGTCGCGCCAATAAAGGTCACTAAACCCTGCTCAACAAAAGGCAAAAACGCATCCTGCTGCGACTTGTTAAAACGATGCACTTCATCGACAAACAAAATCGTGTGGAGACCATTTTGTTGCAAAGTTTGTTGCGCTTGCGCGATAGACTCCCTGATGTCCTTCACACCCGACAACACCGCCGACAGCGGCATAAACTCGGCATCAAACGCCTGCGCCATCAATCGCGCCAACGTGGTCTTCCCCACCCCGGGCGGCCCCCACAAAATCATCGAGTGCAGCTTGCCCGATTGAAACGCCAAGCGCAGCGGACGACCCTCCCCAAGCAAATGGGATTGCCCGATCACCTCATCAATATGCCCGGGGCGTAACCGCTCGGCGAGAGGAGCGTCAGGTTGCGCGGGGGCGAACAGGTCGCTCATTCGGTTACCGACAATTGGCCCTGAGCGGGACTATCCAGCGCGGGCAACTCCAGCCCCTCAATCTCCTGCAACGATTTCCCCGCTATCCCCTGCAAGTCGCCATACATACCCACCGTGGATTGCATCACTTTATCGATTTGAATTTCGCGTTTTGCCCATTGCCGCTGGATGGCTTTTTTCTCGGCAATTAGGTCTTCCTGCATGGTGCTGAATGCTTCGACGATGGCTTCCACGCGCTGCTTGAAGCGCGGGCCGGTTAGGTATTGATAGACCATTTCAGTTTTGCTATGTTGACCTTCCGAGGCTAGTCGCGCCCCAGCCAAATCCAGCAGGGATTGGCGCAAGATCATCGCCACTGGCAAGGCAGCACGCGGATGGGTGACCCACACGCCCTCGACTAATTCAAAAGTTTCCACGCCTTTTGGTAACACCTGCGTGACGATGACTGCAATTTCGGCTTTGGCAGTGCGCTGATCTTCGCGTAACTTGGTAAGCCAGCCATCGCTCCAACTCTTAGTGCGTTTGGATTCCCACAAAATCGTGCCGCTGTCTTGTCCGCCGTTGCCGCGCACGCGATGCAGTACGTCACCGCCAAACTCGCCTTTGGGTACGGGCTCAATCGCATCGAATGGAAATTTGGTGCGTAATAAATTTTCCAGTTCCAGCTCCTGCACTTCGCCTTGCAGTTGCTGCGATCCTTGTTCAGCGCGGCGTTTCAGATCTTCAATTTGTTTTTGCATCGCGGCGATAGTTTGTTCTTTTTCCATCACTTTGAGCTTTTGTTCGTCCTCGGCTTCTTTTTTGGCGAGGCTGCGCACTTCGGTTAAACCGCTCTGCACGCGCTTTTCTACCGTCAGCTCCAATTCGCGTTTTTCATCATCCAAGGCGCGCTGTTTTTTAATCAACTCGGCTTGTGCCTGTTGCGCCTCGGCTAATTTTTGGTCGCGTGATTTCAATACCTCCTGCAAATCGGTGAGTTCACGCGCCTTGTTTTCCAACTCGGCGGCACTGGCAAGTTTTGCCTTTTTGGATTCCTCAGCAATCACGCGAACGCGTTCTGCTTTTAACTGCGCTGCCACTTGATCTGCCACCTGATCGTCGAGCTTGCGCTTGTCTTCGACAAGTTGTTTTTCTTTATCGCGCATCGCCTGCTCACGCGTGGCAATATCACTTTCTTTTTGCGCCAACTGCCGCTCAAACTGCTGACGCGTGGCCGCGATTAACGGCGCGGCCAGTGATTCATTCAGCTTTATTTCGGTTTTACAATTCGGGCAGCTAATAGTCGGTTCGGTCATATGGAATTCCTTTATTTCGTGCAGATGCCGATCAACCGCAGGGCGTAATATTCCAGTTCTATTTCGAAGGTCAAACAAGGCGACGACGAGTGAACGACGCGGGCAGTACAGGTAGTACGATTAGGAGTGAGCGAGGAAGTCAACGCAGTTTCACCGATGAAATGGAATTGGAATTATTCGCCGATGACATCCGCGCCTTTGGGCGGCGTAAAATGAAACTGCTGTGCGGAAAATTTCGGGTTGTGCCGCATATCGGTAAAATGCAACACGGTCTTGTGACCGAAAGCATCGTTGAGCTCCATCGCCATCAATTCAGCTTGCGCGTTAAATCCCATGCGTATCTTGTCGAAGCTGGCATCCGTACCTTTTGCGGTCGCCTGCAACCAATCCAGCCCCGCCTGATTACCGTCATCTTGCAACACGAATTCGCGCTCAATTTCGTTGCTGCCCGACAACAAAGCAGCGGGATTGCTGCCCAATGCTGCATCCAGTTTTTTTACCGTAACCTGATTCAAATCCACGTCATACAACCAAAATTTCGCGCCGTCCCCCACGATGATCTGCTCGTAAGGCTTTTGATACGTCCAGCGAAATTTTCCAGGACGTTGAAATTGCATCACACCGGATGCACTCTGAATTTTTTTACCGCTTTGATCCACCACATCCTGCGTAAAATTGGCTTGCCCGGAGCGGGTTGCCGCAATATAGGCCTTGAGCTTTTCAATCGCGCCAGCTTGTGCGAAAAGTGGCAACAACAGTAACGGTATGGAAATAAATTTTTTCATTTGTTTTATTTGGGATTGAGTGGCGGTGCATTGATTTTGCCTAAATCCTCATTCCTGCCTGTTAGGCGCAATCACGTCACGATTGCCGTTGCTCTGCATTGCGGACACAATACCCGCCGCCTCCATTTGCTCGACCAAACGTGCAGCGCGGTTATAGCCGATGCGTAGATTGCGTTGCACTAATGAGATGGACGCGCGACGTGACTTGACCACCACTTCAACGGCCTGGTCGTAAAGCGGATCGGCTTCCGCATCCAGGCTCATACCCGCTTCACCGCCATCCGCACCCGCTTCGTCCAATGAGTTAAGCACGCCTTCAATGTATTGCGGCTCACCCAACGATTTCAGATATTCCGCCACGCGATGCACTTCCTGATCGGATACGAACGCGCCATGCACCCGTGTCGGATAGCCAGTTCCTGGCGCGAGATAAAGCATATCACCCTGCCCCAACAAGGCTTCCGCGCCCATCTGATCCAATATCGTGCGCGAGTCTATTTTGCTCGACACTTGGAAGGCGATGCGCGTCGGCACGTTGGCTTTTATCAAACCCGTTATCACATCCACCGAGGGACGCTGCGTTGCCAATACCAGATGAATGCCCGAAGCCCGCGCTTTTTGTGCCAATCGCGCAATCAGCTCCTCAATCTTTTTGCCGATTACCATCATCAAATCGGCCAGCTCATCGATGAAAATTACCAGCAGCGGGATTTCTTCCAAAGCTTCGGGGTTATCGGGTGTCAGGCTAAACGGGTTGGTGAGCGGCGTGCCTGCCTTGATCGCATCACGCACTTTTTGATTGAAACCTGCGATGTTGCGCACGCCCATTGCTGACATCAGGCGATAGCGTTTATCCATCTCCACCACACACCAATTCAAGCCAGACGCGGCTTGACGCATGTCGGTAATGACGGGGGCGATAAGATGCGGAATGTCCTCATACACTGATAGCTCCAGCATCTTGGGGTCGATCAGCAACATGCGTACTTGCTGCGGCGTGGCCTTGTAGAGGATGCTAAGTATCATCGCATTGATACCCACCGACTTACCCGAACCGGTCGTACCCGCCACCAACACGTGCGGCATTTTTGCCAAATCCACCACGATGGGTTTTCCGGAAATATCCTTGCCCATCGCCATCGCCAACAACGAGCTCATATCGGCATACACTTGCGAGCCGAGGATTTCCGAGAGCTGTACCATCTGCCGTTTGGCATTGGGCAATTCCAACGCCATAAAGGTTTTGCCGGGTATGGTTTCCACCATGCGGATGCTGGTCACCGACAACGCACGCGCCAAATCCTTCACCAAATTAATAATCTGGCTGCCCTTCACACCGATGGCTGGCTCAATTTCATAACGCGTAATCACGGGGCCAGGGTAGGCCGCGACAACTTTCACTTCCACCCCAAAATCTTTTAACTTGCGCTCAATCAGGCGCGAGGTAAATTCCAGCGTATCCGCTGACACCACCTCAAGATGCGGCGAGGGTTGATCCAGCAATTGCAGTTGCGGCAAGGGTGAATCGGGCATGTCCGCAAACAACGGCACTTGCTTCTCTTCGATGACGCGCGTGGATTTCTCCACTTCCATCAATGGCATTTCGATGTGTATCGGCTGATGATCTTCGACGCGTTTTTTTTCTTCCTCAACCACCACCTCGCGCTTAATCATGGCCTCCGCACCGATGCGCCGATCTTGGCGGGTCTGCCAAGTGAAGCGCGCCCACACATAAAAAGCCTCCAGCGACGCACCCAGCCAATCGACAAAACGCAACCACGACAGCCCGCTGAACACACTGAAGCTGGTCGCAAGAAGGGTCAGCAACAGCAAGGTTGCACCCGTAAATCCAAGCAAATGCACCAAACCATTGCCCAACACACCGCCCAGCATCCCGCCGGGGGCAAGCGGCAAAGACACTTTCAATGTGTACAGGCGAATCGCTTCCAGCGCGCTGCTGCTCAGAAGCAACACCACAAAACCTGCGATTGAAACCTGCAAAGTACGCTTGCAGAAAACGCTATCGGCTCGCAGCTTGTGATAACCCGCCCACACGCGCTGCAACATGAACACCACCCACCACCACGCCGAGAATCCGAACACGTAAAACAACAAGTCGGCGAGATACGCGCCCAACACTCCACAGGGATTTTTTGTTACGGCATCACTGCTGCTGACCGACCAGGCAGGATCGGTGGGGTAATAGCCAAACAACGCGACAGTGAAATATATTGCGCCCGCCACAAATAGCAGCCAGCGCGACTCGCGCAGCAGCACAAACAGCTTGTGGGTGGGTAAATCGCTACTTGCTCCAGCCATACGCCAAAATTCCAGAAAATATCCGCCGCTATGTTAGCAGCAAATACAAACCCCTCTCAAAAACAAGTTGGCAATCTTTACAGGAACTAACGGGTGCATAAGCTTTGTCGGCAGCCATCATCAAAGTGCGGTGTTCACAATCAAGAACATTCAGTAAGGGTGGGCAATCCCCCACCCTACAAAAACCATCCACCCCGCACACCTTACTCCACTTGCCTTACCGCAAACATCCGCCTAACCGCCGCAACAATTTTCCCGCGCGCCACTTACCCGATTGACGCAATAAACTCATCTTCCAAGCGCAAGCTGTGATTTAACGCTTTACACCCCAGCCAGCAATAACCTTATATCCTCCGCCATCCATTCGCTACGCTGCGGGTAAGGTGCAAGCAGGCGCACTTTTCCTTTGGGGTCGATGATAAAAATACCATCACTGTGATCCATGGCATAGCCGGAGGTGGTGGGATGTTTTTTATATGTGATATTAAACGCGCTCACAATTTGCCCGGTCGATTGCGCGTCACCGGTTAACGCCAAAAAAGCGGGGTTGAACACGGACATGTATTCCGCCAGCACGGCGGGCTTGTCGCGTTCGGGATCGACGGTCACAAACAGCACTTGCACTTTATCTGCATCTTTCCCCAACAAATCCATCATCCGCGACAGGCTTGCCATGGTGGTGGGACACACGTCTGGACACTGCGTGTAACCAAAAAACAACACGCCGACTTTGCCGCGAAAGTCTGCCAGCGTGCGCACCTGACCATGCTGATCATTCAAATGAAAATCAGCCTGTGAAAACTTGGCTGTCACATCACCCGCATGAAAAGGTGAGGGCAATTTTGATGCCTCGCAGGCTGCGAGCAAGAAAATGGCGACGAATAACCACAATATTCGCTCCGCCATGTTCCGCCATTTATGCCGCAGGAGCGTGCCCTGCACGCGATAAAATAATTCGC
>CAZSPN010000005.1:41334-44262 GCA_964608835.1 uncultured Gallionella sp. | reverse complement strand
CCCTCCTGCTATTTTTTCACTCCGACTAAGCAGGTACATGGCACGCTCCACTCCAACCGTTGACATAAAATGTGTAACCCACCTTAACCAAGCCGTACACGCCAAACGCCGCCACCAACAACCCCGCCACCATGCGCACTTTGGGCGACTGCACGGTGCTTTTGATTTTTCCCCAGAACAAGCCTATCGCCAACAAATTGGGTAGCGTCCCCAAGCCAAATGCCAGCATGATGAGCGCGCCATACTTTGCATTGCCGCTCGCCAACGCCGTGGCCAGCACGCTATACACCAAACCGCACGGCAGCCAGCCCCACAGTGTGCCAAGTAAAAATGCACGCAGCGTGGAGGTGACAGGAAACAATCCGCGCGTCAGCGGCTGGATGCGCTGCCACACAATCCCGCCCATTCCTTCGATACGGCGCACAAAGTCCCACAACCCGGCCAGATATAAACCGAGAGCGATCAACATCAAGCTGGAAAGTCCGAACAATAAATGCTGTATCGGCACCTGATCACGCAGCAGCAAACCCGCTTGTCCCACCGCTCCCGCCAATGCCCCGGCCAGTGCATAGCTCGCCACTCGTCCGCTGCTGTAGGCCATGTGAAACGGCCAGAGTGTTTTTGTTTTGGGTAATTGCGCTGTAAGGATGCCGACAATGCTGCCACACATGCCGAGGCAATGCACGCCGCCAAGCAAGCCCACAAAAAACACAGCGAAGAGACTGAAATCAACCATGCGTTGCCATACCATTCAGTAAATCAAAATTCAGAAATGCTGCCACACTGGCATCAGGCCGCATCTGATGGGGCACGACACCCAATAATGGCGCGGCAATGCGTTGCCGCAACGCGGCGATATTGTCCTCCAACATTGGCATGTTTTTATCCATGCAATTTGCCACCCAGCCCGCCAAAGTCAAACCCCGCGCAGCGATTGCCTGTGCTGTTAACAGCGCGTGATTCAAACAGCCCAAGCGCATTCCCACCACCAAAATTATTGGCAAATTTAATTGCATCGCCATGTCGGCACCGTCTTCACTATCATTCAGCGGCACGAGGAAACCACCCGCACCCTCAACCATCACCACATCCGCCTGTCCTGCCAACTCGTTAAACGATGCCACGATACGCTCAAGATTGATAATAACGCCCGCAAACTGCGCAGCCAAATGCGGCGCAACGGCGGGTACAAAGCAATACGGATTGACCTGCCCCAAGCTGGTCAGCACATTACTCGCTGCACGCAGTTGCCTGACATCTTCATGAATACTGTCTTCACCACACCCCGCCGCGACCGGCTTCATCCCGACCACTCGCTTGCTTTGCGCCGCGAAGCCATGCAACAACGCGCAGGCAATCAGCGTTTTGCCTACGTGGGTATCCGTACCTGTAATGAAATAATTCACAACTTGAAACTCGTCTTGATAATCGCGCGCCCATCCGCCGTCTTTTTTGGCACAGGCTTCCAAGCATGTCCGTAAATCACCTCATAAGTCGCAGGCAATTTTCCATCACGCCTCAGCCCTTCGTAATTTTCCACCAGCATCTTCCACGCATTCTTGCCCATCAAGCCTTGTCCACGACCCGCCGTCGCATTATTCGCACCTATGGCTTTAAGGTCATGCAGCACACCGCGCACATCGTCGTAAGTCAGCGTGAGGTATTCCATGTCCATCACCGGCTCGGCGAACCCACCATGCGACAGCATATCGCCGATGTCGTGCATATCGGCAAAACGATTGGTATGGTTGTGTGCATCCACACCGTGAAAGGCCAGCCTTAATTCTTTCAAGGTGTCGGGTCCAAAAGTGCTGAACATCAACAGCCCTTCAACTTTCAGCACGCGATGCAAATCGACGATAGTTGCGGGTAAATCGTTACACCACTGTACGGTCAAGTTTGACCACACCATATCCAGACTATTCGACGCAATCGGTAAGGCTTCAACATCCGCACATATCACCACCGACTTTTCTTTGCTGAAAATTTTCTGCCACCAGCTCGATGATCCACGCGCGGTGCGCAGCATTCCCATTGCAATGTCCAAAGCAATCATTTGCGCGGTTGGATATTTCGCCATCAACTGCCGCGTCCCCCACCCCGTGCCACTGCCCACATCCAGTATCCGAGAGGGTTTCAGCTTGATATATTCCAAACGCTCCAACATGCGGCCACACACTTCACGCTGCAATACCGCTGTTGCATCGTAGCTCGTTGCAGCGCGACTAAACGCGCGGCGCATTTGCTTTTTATCTATTTCAAACTCGTTCATTTTTTCAAACCTTTTTGCCACAGAAAAAACCTCTGCATTTGGTTTGCTTTTCTCTGTGGCCTCGGTGTTCTCTGTGGCTAACTATTTTTGCTTTTCATAAAGCTTAACACTTGCTCCAAAAATTGCTCTGGATGCGACAAAAACGGCGCATGTGCCGCACCATCAATCAACACCAGCCTGGCGTTCGGTAGCTGCGCAGCCATATATTGCGAAGCCAGCGGCGGCGTGAGCGTATCACGTTCGCCCGCGACCACCAGCGTTGACTGGCGAATATTCGGTAAGGCATCGCGCTGATCGCTATCGCGCAAAATCTCCAAACCCGCCTTTAGCGCATCCAAATTCGGCTCTCCCCGGCCGAATAATGCCGCGCGCAAACTCACCAGCAATTCACGTTCGTTTTCACCCCCCCGCACTTGCAACGCGAGAAAGCGACGCAGGGTTTGCGCATAATTTTCTGTCAATGCCTGCGCGAATCCGGACAAGGTTTCCACAGACATGGCTGATGACCAACCCACCCGCCTGACAAAACACGGCGTGCTCGAAACCAGTATCAGGCGTTGGACTTTTAACGGCTCGCGCGCAGCCCAACGCAACGCAACTTGCCCGCCCAGCGACCACCCGCACAGCGTGGCCGCGTCGGGCAGAACCTCCGCCAC
>CAZSPN010000005.1:35450-41324 GCA_964608835.1 uncultured Gallionella sp. | reverse complement strand
AGCGGCATCGGGAATTTTTCCGTCAGCGCGGAAACTATGAAATCCAGAGAATCTAACCCCCTCTCCCTGCTGGGGAGGGTTAGGGTGGGGGAGCAATCTGTGCGCAACGTATCTTGCTCAACACTCGCCCACCCACCCTGAATCCCTCTCCCAAAGGGAGAGGGGAATACGCTCTTGCCATGACCCGGCAAATCCACCACATACACACAAAATCCTTCGGCAAGCTTATCTACCACCCCACCCCACATACCGCCGTGCATCCCCCAGCCATGAACAAACAATAGCGGCGCGCCGCTGCCATAACTGTCAACATGCAAGCTCATGTAATGCTCCGATGAGTTGCGCCACATCTGCCTCGCTATGCGAGGCAGACAAGGTCATTCTTAATCTTGCCGTCCCTTGCGGCACAGTGGGTGGACGTATCGCCGTAACCCATATGCCGCGTTCACGCAACGCTACACTCAATTTCAATGCTTGTTGGTTATCACCAATCAGCAGCGGTTGAATCGCAGTGTGCGAGGGCAAGAGTTGCCAAGGTAAACCGGATAAACCGTTACGCAGCTGTGAGATTAATTTTTTCAAGTACACACGCTTATCTTCACCCCACGCGATCAAACGTAAGCTCTCGGAAAGTGCAACGGATAAGGCGGGCGGCGTGGCGGTCGTGTAAACGTAACTGCGCGCATGATTGATGAGCGTATCGATGACCACTTGCTCGGCGGCAACAAATGCGCCCGATACACCGGCGGCTTTACCCAGCGTTGCCATATAAACAATTCGCGGTGACGCAATGCCAAAATGCAACAGTGAACCGCGCCCCTGCTCGCCCAGCACACCGAATCCATGCGCATCATCCACATACAGCCAAGCATCATGTTGCTCACACAAGGCCAGCAATTCTGGCAACGGTGCGATGTCACCATCCATGCTAAATACCGCATCGGTGATAACGAGTTTTCTGCCGCTGGTCGTTTGTGCCAGCATCTCAGTCAACTGCTTTATATCACCATGACGATAGCGTTTTACCGGCGCGCGCGACAGCAGCATGGCATCGTTCAATGATGCGTGGTTCAGCTTGTCGGCAAATACCGTATCGTCTTTGCCCACCAAGGCTTGCACCACGCCGATATTCGCCATGTAACCCGTCGAAAACAGCAGCGCGGCAGGCTTACCCACAAAGTCAGCGAGTTGTCGTTCAAACTGATGATGCGGTGCGAAATGTCCGCTCACCAGATGTGCCGCCCCCGCTCCCACGCCCCACTGCTGCGCGCCTTGTTGCAATGCGGCGATAAGTTGCGGATGATTGGCAAGACCAAGATAATCATTGCTGCAAAATGCCAAATAAGGCTTGCCATCGACAACGATATGCGGTGATTGCGGCGTATCTATAGTGCGGCGGACGCGAAGTAAGCCCTGTGCGGCGCGCTGATTTAGTTCGGTTTGGAGTGGTGTAAAAGGCATTTTTGCCACAGAGTACACAAAGGTCACAGAGGGGCATCCGCTCTGTTTTTGCTTTTGCGAGTTGAGCATAAAACTGCCCATCCTCCTGCTTAAAGCACTTCTCTGTGCACTCTGCGCTATCTGTGGCTAATGTTTATCTGCAAAGGGATACATCCCCAACTTATCCAGCAACGCTCTGTCACGCTCCGCTTCAGGGTTACCCGTGGTGAGTAACTGTTCGCCGTAGAAAATCGAATTTGCACCCGCCAGAAAACATAAAGCTTGCACGGCATCGCTCATTTGTTGACGGCCTGCAGACAAACGCACACGCGCGGTGGGCATAGTAATACGCGCTACCGCAATGGTGCGTACAAAATCCAACGGATCAAGATCAGGTGTGTCGGCCAAGGGCGTTCCTTCGACCTTCACCAGATTGTTGATTGGAACGCTTTCTGGGTACGGCTCCATATTGGCAAGCTGCGCGACTAAGCCAGCGCGCTGCGTGAGGTTCTCACCCATGCCGACGATACCGCCGCTGCATACATGCATACCCGCATTGCGCACGCGCTCTAATGTGTCGAGGCGATCCTGATAATCGCGAGTGCTGATGATGTCACCATAGAATCCCGGTGAAGTATCTATGTTGTGATTGTAATAATCCAGCCCTGCATCTCGTAATTGTTCGGCCTGCTTGTCGTTCAACATTCCCAACGTGGCGCAGGTCTCCATACCTAAACCGCGCACTGCCTTGATCATCTCCACTACAGCCACCATATCACCTTCACTGGGCTCACGCCAAGCCGCACCCATGCAAAAACGATTCGCACCAATATCCTGAGCGGCTTTGGCGGCTTTCACCACTTCGCTCACTTCCAACATCTTGCGATTTTCCACACCCGTGTTATGAAATGCCGATTGCGGGCAATAACCGCAATCCTCCGAGCAGCCACCAGTTTTGATGGAAAGCAGAGTCGAAAGCTGCACGGCATTGGAATCAAAATGTTCACGATGCACCTGTTGCGCCCGATACAGCAAATCGGCAAAAGGCAATTGGAACAGGGCCTCCACGTCAGCCACGCTCCAGCGTTGCGGTGCGATGCTTTGTTTAACGGGGCGGATAAATTCGATAACTTGTGTATGCATGGCATTGTGTAGTGGATATGATTCAACAGTCGAATCATCCTTAAGGAATAACAGCTTGTCAATTTTACGCGACATTTTTTTGGCTATACGCTCAAAAATTGAGCGCATCCTGCCTGCTCAACCATGCATCCTGTGCGGCTGCATGAGCCACGCGGGTTTGTGGTGCAATGCTTGCGACGCATCCTTACCTTACCTGAATGCACCGCGTTGCGCGATTTGCGCCCTGCCCACGCTGCAAGGTGAAGTGTGCGGACATTGTTTGTCCGATCCGCCCGCGTTCACTCGCACTACCGCCGTGTTCAGCTATTCCTTCCCACTCGACAAACTGGTACAGGCCATGAAATTTGGCGAACAACTCGCGCTTGCTCATGCCTTTGCCCAAAAAATTGCAAAGCACATTACGCCCGACAATTTGCCCGACTGCGTGATCGCCATGCCATTGCACCCCGCCAGACTAAAGGAACGCGGCTTCAACCAATCTCACCTGCTGGCAAGCAAGCTGGCGCACGAACTGAACATCACACTACTACCGCACGCCTGCCAGCGCGTGCGGGATACACCCGCACAATCCTCATTGAAGTGGAAAGAGCGCGATAAAAATGTGCGTGATGCGTTTCGCTGTAATGTTGACCTCACTGGCAAACGCATCGCCTTGGTGGATGACGTGATGACCACAGGTGCAAGTCTGGATGCCTTGGCAAAAGCCGTCAAAAAATCAGGCGCAACGGAAATTCATACTTGGATTGTGGCGCGTACACTGCCGCATACTCGCTAAAGCTAAAATCCCCTTAGCTTAAAAGGCCTTAAGTTTATGCTGTACGAATGTCTGCAACTCCGGACTTAAAGTTTTTGTATCCAGCGCGCGCTGGAACACATCTTTGGCTTCGCCATTTCGTTGCACAGCCTGCAATGAAATGCCGTAGCCCATTAACCAAACCCCGTTGCTTGGAGCGGCTTGCACCACAAACTGATAATTTTTAATTGCTTCCTCGTGCCGATTTTGACGCTGCAATAATGCTGCCAAAAACGCGCGGTAATCAGGTTGGTTTCCCGCGAAAGAAAGTGACTTTTCCAAGATCGCCGATGCTTGATCTAACGCACCTCGTTCCACCTGCAAACGCGCCAGCAACATCGTATGTCCGGAGTTTGCAGGGTTATTATTTAACCCCTCCTGCAACACTTTTTCAGCCTCTGCGTTACGCTTGCTTTCAAGCAACAGCGCAACCAAAGCCTGTCGCGCCGCAGCATGTCCGGAATCCAAACGCAACGCGACCTCATACCCAGCTATCGCATCCACAATACGGCCTTGCTGCATCAAACTCGCAGCTCTGCGGAATTCCGCATCAGCCTGTTGCATGGAGCTAATCTGTTTTACCGGTATTGTGCTGACTGCCGATTGGCCTGCGGAGGTTTCATTTACCTTATCTGCCGAGGATAAAACTGGCGGGGATAGCACATCGGCTTTATCTTCGACAACATGCACAGCAGTATTCATTGTTTTAAATTTATCCTGACTCGATGCCTGTTCGGAGTCCTGCTGAGTAACTGAATGCAACGGTGGCGAGCTCAATTCAAGGGTCAGCCGTAAGGCTGGCGCAGACCTTTTTATGGGTGATTTCTCAACCGCAACATCGCCTGTCTGTGCTACCGTCGCAGCGACAAGTTGCTGCTGAAAAAACGATTCATCAAATTCGATTGAATTTGATGAATTTCCTGCTGTTGGTACATCATCCAATGGATTTTTCGAATTGTGCATCCATAGCCCAATGACAATCCCTGCTGCCAATATCAACCCGACTACCAGCAAGGACATCCTGGAATTGCGTTTGGAGTTAATTACCGCGCGCACCATTGACTGATCGGTTGCAGTATGCGCGCCACGCTGCTCCAGCTCGTTCAATACTTGATTGATTAAACTCATCCCAGCATCATCCACAACACCGCTAGCGAAGTGAGTATCGCCGCCGAGGTCAGCACTGCTACCCAAGGCAACCAATTGCGTTTTGCTTCGGGCGTATCCATGACCGCATCGTGAATATGCTTGGTCAATACTTGCTGCCTACCTTCAGAGTAGGCCAGCATCAAAGCTTTACTGGAAATAATATTCACCAGTCTCGGAGTTCCACCTGTTACACGATGCAACATCACAACTGCACCCTTATTGAATAAGGTTTCGCCAGTATACCCAGCCACAGTTAACCGGTGCCGGATATAGCGGTCAATCTCATCTCGGTGCAGCCCGCGCAGGTTATATTGAAAACTGATACGTTGACGCAATTGACGGATGGAATGTTGATTCAAACACTCGTCCAGTTCTGGCTGACCGAACAACACCACTTGCAGCAGTTTGCGCTTTTCTGTTTCCAAATTCGTAAGCAAACGCAATACCTCCAGACTTTCCAAAGGCATCGCTTGCGCCTCATCAAGGCACACGAGTGCACGCTGACCTTTATGAGCAAAGTCCAACAACGCATTCGTCAACCCCTTCAGCATAAGATGCTGATCAGCATTCGCCTTGAGTTTTACGCGGAATTCATCCGCCAACGCCAATAACAAGCTGCGTGGCTCCAGATAGGGATTAGGGATATAGGCCGTAATGAAATGGGGTGATTCAACGCCATCCACCGCCTGATCCTGTGTTCCGATTAGCGTAGTTGATTGACGCCCTTGGTTTAAGGTAGCGAGAAATTTGCGGCACAGCAGGGTCTTGCCATTGCCCACTTCGCCGGTAATTTTGATAAAACCTTCGCCGTTACGCGCGGCGACCAACAGCGTATTGAGTGCTTCCTGATAATTAGTGCAAGCAATAAAGAAGCTGGTGTCAGGTGTCAGGCTGAACGGGTTTTCGCGCAGTCCAAAATGTTGTAGATACATATCAAGGTTTATTGTCCCAATCTACCCATACTCTCGATACGATCACGGCTCTGCGTAATATCATCCGACCAGTCTTTATCACTGTCCACCACTGTCGGCTTGAGCAAAATCACCAGTTCGCGTTTTTCATTTCGCAGGCTGGTTTGCCCAAATACACTTTTTGGCAAACCTGGCAAACCTGAACGATCCTCAAATGTTGCCTGACGCATCAGTCCACCGATGGCGACAATCTGCCCGTCCTTGGCACGGACGATACTGTCGGTTTCCGAGATTGAACTGGAAGCAAGCGGCAAATTCAACGTACCGCTCGCCCCACCCACATCGACAGTTTTATTCACCGTGCTCACCAAACTAACAGCAGGATGGATGTGCAAAATGATTTCGTTGTTCTGATCGATACGCGGAGTCACATCAAGC
>CAZSPN010000005.1:34864-35440 GCA_964608835.1 uncultured Gallionella sp. | reverse complement strand
GAAATACCCGAAAAAAACGGCTGCAGTGTCACACTCGGTGTGGAAGTAGTCGCTGTACCGGTGGTAGTAGTATTAGATACATTTGTCACAAAAAACTCATCTGTCCCGACCTTGAGTACTGCTTTTTGACTATTCAAGGTGGCAATACGCGGGCTGGACAACACATGCACATTGCCCTGTGTCTCCAAAAAACTCAACAGCGCGGCAAAGTTGCTAGTCTGGAAAGCCATACCAAACAATGAGCCTGCGGCTCGCCCCGCAACAGCGGACAGTGCCATATTTGTGCCGGGGATCGAGGTGACCGATCCGTTAGTGATGGAACCTGCCACAGCAAGCGAGACTCCGGACGACAATTGTCCGATTGAGGCACGGCTATTCGGGTTATTCATAAACGCACCCCAGTTTACCCCCGACTGAAAACTATCGTTCAATTGCACTTCAACAATCTTGGCTTCCAGTATGACTTGCCGCTCGATGGAAATCTGTGATGCTTTGAGATAAGCCGCAACATTCTTAAGCTCGTCGGGCATCGCTCGCACCACGATTACACCCGACATCGGACTGATCACCACACTG
>CAZSPN010000005.1:28527-34854 GCA_964608835.1 uncultured Gallionella sp. | reverse complement strand
TTTCGCTACCAACGATCGCCTGCAATGATTGGCTCAGCTCCACCCAAAAATCCGAACTGCTCGTCATCGTGACTTTGCTGCTGTCCACACTTTGCGAATTACTGCCGGTCGTCGTGTTTCCGGCAATGTTATTATTTCCGCCTGCGGTGGTACCCGTCGAACTATCGGAAACCGAACCGGATGTCACCCGCAACGACGATGTCCCCGCACGCGAACCGGTTAAATAATTCACCTGAAAAATCCGTGTTTGCAATGTCAACGGCTGAATGAAAATACGCGTGCCGTCCACCTTGTAATCATAGCCATACATTTCCCGTATCGACTCCAAAGCCTGAAACACCGTCACATCTTTCAGGTTGAGTGAGATACTGCCGCTGACATCCGGATGCAATAACATGCTGTAACGTGTGCCGGAGACTATAGCCGTGAACACCTGATTAACCGGTGCATTGCTCACTGCCAAATCGAACTTCGTTTCCAGTGGTTTATTGTCAACTTCGGGCATCGCCACGGCCAACGGTGGCAACAACGCGTCGTTCACCGCCTCGGCTTTGCTTGGTTGTACACCGGGCTGTGTTGCGGCATTCATCTCCTGTTGAATAGCACCAGTAGTCGCGTTGCGACCACTTGGTACAGCGCAGGCTGCCAACGCCAACGCGACACCCATATATAGCGGATATAACGCGATTCTCATTTTTTCTCCTTCGGACGCACGGACAAATGCTTTTCATACTGCTCAGCCGGTTTTGTTCCGGCTTTATCGGGCTGAACTTTGCTTTTCGGGAGCACTTTTGTGCCGACAACATCCAGCTGTGATATTTTCAAATCAGGGAATAGTGTCAACACTCGCCGCTTTTGAGCATTCTGTAACACCACACCGCCTTCGCTTACTTCAACCAACCGCATATCACCATGCATCTCACCCAATTCAACGGTTTTGCCATCAATGATCGCGGCACGGCGCGGCGGTGAAATGATCGTAGTCTGCAAACCGGATTGACTCTCGACCGGCTTTTGCCCGGCTGCGGAGTCAGTATCCACACCCGAAATCAATGACGCGGGAGGACGGGTGGGGTCGGGCATTTCTGCGGCGGTTGCCACCAAGGCATGGAGAGCGATAAACAAGGCAACAGAAATGCGCGTCATATCGTTAACCATGTTTTATCCAAGCTCAACGTGTATAACGTCAGTGTCAATATCGAATCGGGATATTGTTCAACATTCAGGCTCACCTCACCCCAGAACATTTGCGCGGGCATTTTTTCCAGCATACTGACATAGCGCAATAAATCCAGATATCCGCCACGCACACTGATTTGCACCCCATGTTTAAAAATCTGTTTTTGCATATCATTGCTCGGTACTGCTTGAGCAATTTGTTCGATGCTATTTTCAGATTTTGGCTTCTCAATCAAAGGACTGGCGGGCAAAGTCTTTAACTCAACCAGTTGCAAATTGCCATTTTTACTCAGCACTTGTTTCAGTAAGTCAGCCATCTTGCCTGGCTCGACCAAACGACTGCTGCGGTTTTGCAAATAGCCATCCAGTTCTTGCAATTGCTGCTTGAGCTCCACCGCGCGCATCCGCAACGGTGACGACTGGTCGTCCTGTTTGGCCTGCAACAGCGACTGTATCTGCCCCTGTAATTCTTTCATCTTTTCTTGTTGCTGTACCACCTGAGCAGACAAGACCTTTTGTTTCGCCAAAAGCGGATCAAGCAACACGGAGTTGACCAGCGAAATCAACACAAAACCCGCTGCGATAAAAATCATCGCACGCTCGCGCAATGACATTTCGTCTATCTTGGCGCGAGCTAAATCCCAGTAGCGTTTCATTGCCTGGCCTCAGCTTCCGAAGTAGAGTACATCGTAAATTCTACATAGCGCGCTGATGTGACCTTGTTATTCACATCAAGCTTGTGCTGTTGCATCTGCAAAGTAGCGAACGATTTCCCCTGCATGGCCTGCTCACTACCTAGCTTTTGAATGTATATCGGCAACAATTGCGGATCCAGCACCCCTCCGCTCAGGCTGATCTGCGCCGCATCTCCCGTCACCTTAAAGCCAGTCAGCCACAAACCTTGCACCACCTGGCGTGAGAACGCACTCATGTACTGTGAGTAACCCGTGGTATTCCCCACCGAACCGGATTTCAAGGTCTCGACCATCTTGGTCTGCTCGTCCAACATCTTTTCCAAACCCTGCACCTCAGCTTGCAGTGTCTGATTAGCCTGTTGCGGCGAAAACTCAGCCGCATAACGCGCCAAACGCACCTGCTCGGCGGTGTATCGTTTGGTGCTTTCTTCAGACTGCTTGTTGAGTTGATTAACTTGGTACAACGCATAGCCGTAGAAGAACAGCGAACCTAACATAATCAAACCCAACGCCTGAACCATCGTCAGCAGCGAAAATACTTTTCGTTGCTTCATAAAAATCGGGTTAAACAGATTGATCTGCTGGCTCATAGAGTGCGGCTTTCCTGACGCAATGCAGCACCAAGCGTGGGTAACATGCGTGCAACAAAGTCACTATTGCCTAATGCTTGAACCTGACTGATATCCATTACTTGGGACAAATCCAGCTTCTCCACCCTCACCTCCACAGCCGAGGCCAAAAGTGCCACCAAATTTGCCTCATCTGGCGCGCATACCAATAGGCGGCTAATTGGCAGGTGATTGTATTGGCGATCAAAATAATCCAGCGAACGCTGCAATTCCAGATCAACGCGATCCAGATATTGTTGGCGTAGTTGATCGTTAGCATCCTGCAATTGCCCTGCAGTAATTTCAATACGCCGTGCCAGCAACAACTCACCTTTGGAGGTAAACGTCATCAGCCCGCCGTTGTCATCAAACGCCAGCAGTACCAGTGCCCGGTCATTTTGCTCAAATAATGCAGCAATGTTGCGTTGCGCCGTCTCGGGGATATCAATCACATCCAGCCCAACCTTGGCCTGCTCAAACAATGTAATGCGTTTTTGAATTGTGTCATTTGACGCGGCAATCGCGTACATGGATTGGGCGCGATCCGACCCGTATTTACTGCCGGGAATCTGCAACACATCTACCGTGGCATCATCAATGTGATAATTCAAGCCGTCTTTGATCTTCCAACGTATTGCCGTTTTTAATTCACTTGCGGGAACATTGGGCGCATCCACCATCAATATCTGGTATTCGCCGGGTAACAATAGTGCCGTGCAATCCTGCTTGCCACTTCGACAAACCTTCTCCAAAGTGGCGGCGGACACCTCTCCCTCATGGTACTCACAACGCTGCACATTCATCATCTCGCCGACTTGCTTGACCTGAGCCAGAGAAATTCCATGCGCATCGACACTGACGGCAAATCGACCCGCATCACTGCTTGTATTTTTGAAAAGAGAAGAGATTTGCGGAATTTTCATAACCAACGCGAAAGTAATCCAACAACCCATTGTTGTCAATTGATTTTTACGTAAAACACAGGGCGAGAAATCAATCCAACTTCAGACGAAATCAAAACCACTTCCACATCGTTTCATTAACGGCACAAATCAATATTTCATGAGTGCAATCAAATATAATTTAATCCATTGATCTTTGAGCTGACTTTACGCGCTTATACGCATAACACATTAGTCGTTTTGGTTTCGACGTAACGCGCTACGCGCATGAGTCTTCACTGAATTTATATGATGAGCTCGGCTCATCAATAGTTTTCACGCAGATAGATGAGTTCACTGCCACCTTTATACACACCAAAAGTTGCACGCCCTAATTTACTCGGCAATAAATAACCTGGTGTAGTAGCCGAAATATCCACGCTTCCGGTGCCGCCGCCGCTGGATAAATTAAACTTTAACAAGCCTGCAGTAACCACCCCGCTAGCGGGTGGAGTCACTGTCCAAGTACCACCGCTTTTGCGATGATAGTTACTTGCGGTTAAGCCAAGGACAGAAACATTATCGGTCACACTGGTCAGCCAGCTGCTCCCATTGTAAAACTCCACCGTAGCCGTCATCGGCAATATCAGCAATTCCGAGCCATGCGCATTGGCGATCTTGATGTGTCCATTCACCACTTTCACTCCACTTTCTATGGATGCGCTTGGAAGCGTTCGCAGTGACGTGACATTGTCGCCGGCACTCTCCGTTGCACGTAAATAGATGTCGGTAGGTGCTGTCGTTGCCGTAGCAAGGGTATATATCGGTGTCGCAGTATTTGCCACACCGGAAGAAAAATCTGCCGCCGCGATAGTAGTATTTGCCAACGCGCCATTCGGATTCTGCGTCGTGGTACTGCCCAGCGCATCCCATGCAGCTAATCCCACCGCCTTGGAAAAACTCAGCGTTGCATCGTAATTAGTGGTTGTCACACCGGCCAGATTTTTCGCGGTAACCTCCACCTCAAAAGGCTGCCCAGAATAGACCGCACCGATTTCGCCCAGTAAATTATCCGGGCAAGTTAATCCGGTCTGACAAGGTATCGGTACACCGCCTGATAACACAATCTCGGTATTGAAATGATGCGGATAAAAACGACCCACATTGCCACTGATTGTTCCAGTCACATCCCCTGCACCCAGATAGCTCCCATCACCGACACTCGGCGTTAATGTGATGATCCCGGCCTCACCCCAGCTAAATTCCGTACCGGTTGCCACACCCGAAGTAAACGCACCGAACGATCCATTGAGTACAGGATTATTTCCACCAGCGGGTGCCACCAGGGCGGTTGCTAATTTTACGTTTTCCGGTACTGCTTCCTTACCGTAATTCGGCGTTGCATTACCCAGACTATTCACAGCCGTAATCGTTACGCTAAATGAATCGCCGGCACGAATAAAGGTTAGGCCAGTTGCGTTGGATGCAGCCGGATTATTTCCGGAAGGTAATGCGCCTGCACCGCAACTCGCAGCATTGACAGCCGTACACTTGATGGCCGACAGCACAAAGTCTGCCGGCTTCACAACAAACTTGCCGCTGGAGCCCCTTTCGGTAGTGACCGTACTGTTGCGCATCCACAGCTCCACGCTGCCCACATCGTTATAGCTGAAGCTGTACGGCCCGACCGAGGGGCTGCCCCCCGCGAAAGACAGTGATACGGCTGCAGTCCAGGCGGTCGGTGTCACCCCATTAGCCGCGCACAACGGCAAGGAAACCGCCGTGGCATTAAATGTCGCCTGTACGCCCGCGTTAGCCACTGGATCGTGGCAAGACAAGGCAAACTGCATGTTGCGCGTTCTTGCTTGCGTAGGATGCAGGCGGGTGGGGATGCCGGAAGTGTTGACCGCAGTCACATAAACATTTGCCAGTGAACTCCCAGCCGTACGCGGCGACCATGTCACCAAGGCACATTGCCCCGGAATGCCGAATGCAACGTTGTGGGTACACGCACTGCCGGTAAAGACAAATGATGGTGCGCTGAACACAATAGTGTTGGCTTTTTCTCCTGCCGGCGTATTCAGCAACAAGTCCGCCCCGCCGGAACTTGCCACGTTCAGGATTACGGTTCCCGCCGACTGTGAAGTAAAGCCAAGGATGGCCGAGGTCTCGCCCGCTCCGAACGTATAGCTTGCCCGCCCGCTGTTAGCTGCGCCCGGCATCAACGTGCCGGTTCCAGAACCGATCGCCCAGTCCCCGGTTCCGGTGCTGGTGGTCATATTGATCGTGCCTGCCGCCGTAATCGTGCCGTGTGCCGTGGTGTGCGGTGCAATGTTGACGGGCACTTCGGTCAACGACATCGCCGCCGCAGGGGCACTGATGCTGACATGGTGCAGCGTTGCCGACGAATAATCCACTTTGACGAAAATGTGATCCACACTGGCCGTGCGCACGGTGGGCCATGCCGAATAATTGCGTGCGGCGAAGGCCACGCCGAAATTCGCGGCAGTCACCTCGGCCTGTGTCCAGGTCGTCCCCCACAGGTTGGTCGCCCCCCCATGCGCCTCCACGACATCGGTGGTCGTATAGGAAGTCGCCGTTGCGCCATTGAGCGTGGTGCTGATGGTTCCGCCCTTGATCAGGTAAACGAAAGCATCGCGTATGCGCTGATTTCGGCTGGCTTTGCGTTCAACATACACCGTGATGCCAGTGATGGTCGCGCCCAGCGGAATGGCCGCGAAATTGAAACCAGTGCAGTTGAGATAATTGCTGATGATGCCCCCCGCCAACCCAGCGGTCGCATGGTTGTTGTTGCTGGAAATCGCGTTGCCGGAATTAACCCAGGCAACGGTGCCGACCCCGGCGAGCGAAGTGCATGAGGTCGGGCTGCTGATCACCGAACCGCTGCCTGCAGGGCAGGGATTTGTTCCGCTGACCGTATAAGCGATTGGGCATGCTCCCGGA
>CAZSPN010000005.1:9050-28517 GCA_964608835.1 uncultured Gallionella sp. | reverse complement strand
ATTGCCGTTGGCGGAAGCGTTCAGCACCCCATTCCAGTTTCCGGCCGGGACGCTACGCGACACCGTCAGGCTGGAGTTAACGCCTTGCGTCCAGGTTGATGTCACAGCATCTGTTCTCAAATACTGGACAGTGACCGTGCCGTTATTGGTCACCGAGGCATTCTGCTCGATCCGGATATACGCATTGGGGGCATTGATCGATCCACCTATCGTCACGCTCGAATTTTGATAAACGCGCAGAATTCTGTCGCCCGAAGCCAATCCCGTGCCGGTGATTGAACCGTTGATGGCGAAAGTACCCTGATTGTCCCTGCCTACCCTGACCTGCGCCTGGTTGGTAAATTCCATCGTCGAACCGGCGGGAAGCGAAATACCCAGTGCATCTATCTGGAGATCAGTGTCATCGAATATCCCCGTACCCGAAATCGTGGCGTTCGTTCCCCTCATGATCAACGCGCCGCCATTCGTTCCGAAAGTACCGTTGTTCACCACGTTACCGGTTACGCTAAGGTCGTTGCCGTCGTCGTTCAGCACTGCTCCCACATTGATCGTGAGCCCGGCGACCGTATAATTGTTGCGCATCTGAACATTGTTATGCGCAATTACCACCGTGTCCGCCGCAAGCGGGACATGTCCGCAACTCCAGCGTACCGCCTGATCCCATCTGCCCGCGCTCAAGCTGGTGCATACCGCCGCCATTGCTGCACCAGACCAAATCAATACCGGCAACATTACGCATGGTAAGTAAACTACTCGTTTCATCGCGTCATCCCCCGTGAATTAATTCGCAACCGTCACACTCAATTGTCGGCTAACCAAACTCACCCCAGTTCCCTGTGTCGCGGTCGATATGATGTTCCAAACTGTGACTGAACCGGGCGTTACCGCACCACCCACATCACTATGTGTACTCGTATTACAGCCCACTGTCACTGTAAAGCCACTCAGTGTTCCGGGCAGCCCCGTCACATTCGGAGTATTCGCCACACAAGACCCATTGTGTAAAGCTTGATAAGCACCCCACTCTATTCCAGCGCGTGCCGCCTGGTACGCACGCGCACCCATGACATCCAGCGCGGCACTCTGCTGTTGTGTGGTGGAAAGCGTGACCGCGAACGTACCAAGCGCGGCAATCACCACCAGCAAAAAAATTGCCGAGATCAAACTGAATCCGCCTTGAATTTTACGCATCGTCTTCATGGCACATTACTCACATGGGTAGCACTGTATAACGTAACGGTTTCGCCATCTTCAGTGATGCCCAGATTCATCGTTATCAGACCGGAACGTTGCGCAACCACATTGGGGTCATAAATAAAATTACAGAAGCTGACTTTGGATGCCATGAGTGCGCTTTGAACTCCAACCAACCCATTCAATACAGCCACTGTAGAGGGCTGATTAACCTGTATCGCGTATCCCCAGTAACGCCAGAGATTGCCAAGCCCGTCACATGCATAAGTAACGGGGGTCGAAATTACTTGAAAGCGTTGCGACGGAGAATCAAATGGAAACTGCACACCAGCCGGATCAAAAGCAATATTCGTCAAGCCCGCACCGAAAGGTGCTGCAGCATTCCTTCGGCTGGTGCCTTCGTAAGCATCTGCTCCGGGAATGCCCAAATTGTAAATTACGATAGAGTCACCATTGGCCACGTCAACCCCTTGACCAGCCGCAGCAAGCACATCAAAAGTGGAATCGGTATCGGATAAAAAATCCAGCGCATCCCCACCCGCACCGGCACGATAACGTCCACCTCCCGTAGTCGGAAGAAACTCAATAAGACAAGGTGAAGGGTTGTCTCCCGCACATGCACCTACCCTGCGCACACTGTTCGGCAATGCCAAGCGCAGGTCACGACCGACGCGGCGCAATGCTGTATCGGCGATGTCGGTCATATCGGCACGACGTGATACATCCATGTATTGCTGAATCGGTGCCCGCAGGAATACGGCAACGATACTACCAATGATGCCGGTGATGACAATCACCATAATCATCTCGATCATCGTAAAACCAAGCTGTGAATGGCGGCGATTCATCATATTCTCGGCGAATAGCGGGTGCGCACGCCATCGATAACCACGGGTACATTATCCGGGCCAGTTACTGTCACCGTGATTTGCAAAGATTCAGTATTCGCAACAAGGGGAGCTGCTCCAACAGCTGGTATCAAATATGGAGTAACGTTTACCACCACCCTGTAACCTGCCGGACCAACGGGGTTGCCGGTAATATCCAGTATCCCGCCGTTGCCTGCCGCATCACATACATTGGCCACACCTGTATTCATTTGGCAACCGGCATAATCATTGACATTATCAAACGGTGTAGTGCTTGAATACCTTGTCTCACCGGCTTCCGGCCCGATAGCTTCGCCTCCGGCAGGCGCAGTACATGCAGTGGTATCCACCGTTGTAACAAGCCCTGCGGCAGGGTCATCAGGGTCACAAAACGTAAACGGCATCAGCTCCACCTCTTCCAACATCGACTCGGCTATCGCCAGTGCCTGTTTATGGATGAGCGGATCGGCACTATTCCGAGTCACGGTATCCATCACCAACAAAATGCCCGCCAGCGCGACACTGACGATGACAATGAACATGATGAGTTCGATTAGGCTGATACCGCGCTGACGCTGGATCACCACCGAAACTTGACGTGAGCTTGATGGCTTAAAAAACATAGCCTGTCTCCGCCGCGATATTGATGTTGGTCGTACCTATCGTAATAGGGAGGTTTGCCGCGTTTGCGATAAGCCTCCCCAGTCCGTCAAATTGGTATGTTTGCGGCAATGCGGGTGAGGTAACAGTAACTCGATTTGAAATCACACAATTAACTGCGCCACCCGCGTCTAATTCGGTATTGCAAATCGGGTTGGCACCGGATGAAATATTTACGTTGACGGGTCTTCGCTGTGCCACCGCGATTTTCTGCCCATAGCGTAATGCTGCCCTGATCTGATCCGCCGCACCGCGCTCTTGAAAAACATTGTTGTCAAAGAATCGGGGTACAGCCACTGCGCTAATAATACCGATGATGATCATGGTCATCACCAGCTCTAATAATGTGAATCCGCGTTGCTGATTGACCACAAGTAGCGAATCGAACCGCCGCACCTCAGCCTGAACACCGAAAAAACGTTCGGTTTCTGGCTTGATCGCCTCAATTTGGCTCAAATTCCAACGCATGGCAGCTTCTCTTACTCCATATTTTTGCGGGTAGCACTCTCAACTACGCGCGCTAAGTTTAGCAAGACTCCACAGATATAAAGTTCAAAATACAAAGGAGGCCGAAGCCTCCCGTGTTCGTCTCCAACTTCGTAGGCTGAATTTAGTTAATAAGCGGAATACTTACGTTTTCGGCCGTAAGGCCTGGTGCTGTAATGGTACAAGATGGTGCTGTACCCCCGGCCGTATAGCCCGCCAACGACGTACTCGGATCAAGCATGTTTGCGTAAAGCCCTGTAGTACAAGCAACAGCCGTTACGGGAACACCCGACGAAGCATGCAATGATCTCTCTGCAAAATTTATGGTGCCACCAGAAGAAATTGCACCTGCAACTCCTTTGAGAGCCGCTTGCTCCGCATCTGTAGATAAATCAACAAACTTCGGCAATGCAGTTGCCGCCAAGATGCCCAGAATCACGATCACCATGACCAATTCGATCAATGTAAAACCCGCTTGTTGCTTTTTCATGTTGTCTATCTCCTAAAAATTTTCCGGCCGCAGCCCAGGTTATTAAAGCGCTTTCACTTTGCCCGATAACCCTTTGCCGCAGCAAGATTTTTACCAGACGAAGTGGACTCTAAAGCAAGTTTTCATTGAACGCAAGCCAAAAGTTACCAGCGGTGGTTTTATAACAACAAACGGAACGTGATAATCCCCAGATAAAGGCTACCAAACAGCAACGCCCAGCCCACTCTTCGCGTGTGGTGCAGCACAAATTCATCAACTTGCCCGCGCTGCACATCGAATATTTTTGTAGCTTGACGCAACGACACCCACTGGTTGGACTTCTGCTCCAACCCGCGAAGCAGACTGGGACGCAAGCAGATCAATAACCCCAGCATCAGCGCGATTGCGCTTCCCAGCAACAAGAACAGCACCAATGCATCAAGCAATGCGTCCAGTAATTTAGCGGGAATTTTCCCGCTCAACTGGTGCAGCGTGTAGGTTTTGTCGAACTGAAAACCGAAGTGGATAAAAACATAGGCCGCACCCAGCATGATCGCGATCCCAGCCGCGCGGTGATGCCGGTAAAACCAGCGTTCCAAACTGATAGTGCGATCCAGCCATTGATTGACACGGCGCACGGAAACCCAGCGATTGGCAACACGATTAAGCTGCTCTACATAGTGCGGCTTAAAGATCAGCAACGCCCCCAGCAAAACACCAAGCACCGCGCCTACCATCAGAAATAGCGCGAGCGCACGCCACAAATAAAGATTTGCCGGATTATTCAACATGGATCAGAACCAAGTGTAGGATTCGACAGGCTCGAACAATATCCCGGTCAACTCCGGTGGATTGTTTTGCAAGGAAGGTAAACGAGAAAGCTCAAGCTGGGTCACAACATGAAAGCGTATCCATGGCTGATGACCGGCACCCGGATTCAGGTGAGTCCCATTGCGCACCAGATAAACCATTTCGCGCGTCTTCAAGTCAAATATCCAGTTGCCGGAAGAAGCGGATTTTAACGTGGGTTCGAAAAATTCCCCCGCATAGTTGGCCGGCTTTTTTTGCATCCAGTTCATCGGATTGTCTTGGATTAAGGTCGCTATATCGGAGGATTTTCCGCGAGTCTGCAACTGCCCGTATTGCAGGATCAGCGCGCTTTGTATCGCTCCCACCACACCTTCCATCGCGACCTTTTCGGCTTGCTCCTGATAGAACGATACCCGATTCATGAAGAAGCCCATCAGGGTCACAATGATGATGATCACAACGATCAGTTCGATCAGTGTGAATCCTTTTGAAGATTGCACCCGCAAGAGGTAGGCCGTGTGGTTCCCGTGGCTAAGGCTACGACTGCTACGTTCAGGATTGAGGATTGAGGAATTACCCCCCCCCCAACCCCTTTCCCGCACGCGGGAGAGGGAAGCTTGATCCTTGATCCTTGATCCTTGATCCTTGATCCTGAATCTCATCGGTGCATCGCCGCTTTGCCCAAGTCCCACATCGGCAGGAACACGCCAAGGGCGAGTACCAACACCATCACGCCGAGTACCACAATCAAAATCGGTTCGATCTTCGCACTGAGTGTAGTAACCTCGTATTTGACTTCGCGTTCGTACATCTCGGCAACTTCCATCATCATGCCGTCCATATCACCACTTTCCTCTCCCACCGCGATCATTTGCAGCACTACCGGATTGAATACCTGCGCCGCGACCGCAGTGCGCAAGATGCTTTCGCCACGCTCTATACCATCCCGCATCTGCTCGATGCGACTGCGCATGAATTCATTGTCCACCACCATGCTGACTACGTTCATTCCCTGCAGGATCGGCATACCGCTCTTGAACGAGAGTGCCATGCCGCGCGCAAAACGCGACAGCGTGGCTTTGAAGATAATCGGCCCGACCACCGGAAGTTTGAATTGGTATTTATCCCACTTGTAGTGTCCATCGGGTGTTTTAATGTACAAACGGAAACTTACCACCGCGCCGATGATGATCGCCAGCATTAGTATCCAGTAGTTCACCATAAAGCCGGAAAAGCCGATCAAGATTTTGGTGATGATGGGCAGTTCGGCATGGAATCCTGCGTACACTTTGGCAAACGCCGGTATCACAAACAGATTGATGACGAAGATGGCAATCACCATTGCCATCACCACAAAACTGGGGTAACGCATCGCGGTTTTGATGCGTTCGCGCATATCCCGCTCGAATTCGAGATAGTCATACAGGCGAATAAAGGTCACATCCAGCATGCCCGTCATTTCGCCGACTTGCACCATGCTGACATAGAACAGGGAAAAAACTTTGGGGTGACGGCGCAATGCCGCGCTAAGCTCGCGTCCGCTATCCAAGCTCTCTCGCAAATCTTGCAACACTGCCTTGAAGGCCGGATTTTGCGCGGACTCTTGCAAGCCCGCCAGCGCACGCATGATGGGCACACCGGATTTGAGTAGCGTATACATCTGGCGACTGAACAACATCACGTCCATCGGTGTGATGGGCTTTTCGGTAAACTGCCGTTTAATCCAGTCCGGCTTGCTCAGATCGACATCACTCAGACCGCGAAACGGTTTGATCTCGGTTGGCGTAACGCTGATGTTCATCAACTGATCGGCAATCGCTCCGCTGTCGTCACCATCCAGCGTGCCTTCGACCAGATCACCGCGTGTATTGCGTCCTTTATAGGTGAAGACTGCCACGCTTAATCCTCCACCTGATTGCTGATGCGCATCACTTCTGCAACAGTGGTCTTGCCTTGCAAAAGTTGCTCCAGCGCGTGATCGAGAATGGTTCTCCCTTTCATGTGTCCGTGGGCGACCTGCATAAAATGATTGACGCTATCATGCGCTGCTGCCTCAACCATTTCACGACTCATTTCCAGCATTTCATATACGCCCTTACGACCGCGATAACCGGTACCGTTGCAATGCGAACAACCACGCCCGCGCAACAAACCTGCACATTGCTCTTCAGCCACTCCTTCTGCCAGCAACCACTCTGTTTCTTGCGGGCTGGGGATATGCGCCTCACTGCAACTGTCGCAAACGCAACGCAACAATCGTTGTGCGATCACCGCCTGCACCGATGAGGCAACCATGAAGCGCGGTGTGCCCATATCCACCAAACGGAACAATGTACCCGCCGCATCGCGGGTATGAAGCGTGGAAAATACCAAGTGACCGGTCATCGCGGCACGCAAGCCAATCTGTGCGGTTTCTGCATCGCGCATTTCACCAATCAAAATAATATCCGGGTCTTGCCGCAACGCAGAACGCAGCACACGTGAAAATGTCAACTCGATTTTTTCATTGACCTGAACCTGATTGATTCCCGGCAAGCGGTATTCGACCGGGTCTTCCACCGTGATGATTTTTTGGTCGATGGTATTGATCTCGGCTAATGCCGAATACAGCGTGGTGGTCTTACCACTCCCGGTCGGACCGGTGACCAGTATCATGCCGTTGCTACGACGAATAATTTCGCGAAAACGTTTGAGCATGTCGGGCGGCATGCCCAATTTATCCAACCCAACCATCCCTCCATCCTGACGCAACAACCGCATTACCACCGATTCACCGTTCTGGGTGGGGCAAGTGGCAATACGCACATCCACACCCTGCTCACGAACCCGCACATGGAAACGCCCGTCCTGGGGCAGTCGCTTTTCGGAAATATCCAGACCGGACATCAACTTGAGGCGCAATACCAGTGCGGGGGCAATCTTGCTATCCGCTTCGGTTTGCAGATGCAGCGCGCCGTCGATGCGGAAACGTATCATCACACGACTTTCCTGCGGTTCAATGTGAATATCGGATGCACGGATGCTAGTGGCATCATCGAACATGGTCTGCAGCAGCTTCACGACGGGTGCTTCTTCGGTGCCTATCGCAACGGACAACGCACCAAAGTCAACATAGGTATCGCCGATGTCCTCGCTCAACTCGCGCGCCAAGCCGGTAATCTCTTCAGTACGTCGATAGCCACGATCGACGCTTTCCAGCAACTGGCCCTCCGTCACTACGGCAACATCGATATCCCGTCTGACAACACGTGTGATCTCGTCAAAGGCAAACAGATCGGTCGGGTCAGCCATGCCGACCAGCAACCTGCCATTGCGCTCTTCCAACACGATCGCACGGAAACGTCGCGCCTGATTTTCCGGTAGCAACTTCAGCAGATCAAAATTGATGTTGTAAAACTTGAGATTGATATAGGGGATGTTGAGTTGCTTGCCGAGTGCCTCGGAGATGTTCTCCTCGGTGACAAACGCATTGTCAACGAGCACGCGCCCAAGCTTGCGGCCGCTGCGCTTTTGCTGTTCTAGCGCAAATTTGAGTTGGTCTTGCGAAATGAGCTTTTGCTGTACCAGCAAATCTCCTATGCGAACTTTCTCTGGACGCGCCATAATTCTCCCTTGACTAGATTTTGTGCCGACGCAACTTTTGCAAAGTCAGAAGTTAGCCGTTTTTCAAGATGATGACAAGGACTTAGCGGATATTATTTATGCTTCACGTGATCTTGTACCAACCGGAAATCCCCCCCAACACAGGCAACATCATTCGCTTGTGCGCCAATACAGGTTGCCAGTTACACCTCATCAAACCGCTCGGCTTTACCTTAGAAGACAAGCAGTTGATGCGTGCTGGGCTGGATTACCATGAGTATTCCACGCTAAAAGTACACGACACTTTGGAACAATGCTTAACTGAATTTGATCCTGAGCGTGTTTTCGCCATGACCACCAAAGGCTCGCAGCCCTTCTATTCTTTGATATATCAGGCAGGCGATGCATTTATATTCGGCCCCGAAAGTCGCGGCTTGCCTGCCGAAGTGTTGGAGTTATTCAATGCAGAACAACGTGTTCGCTTGCCGATGTTGCCGGATAATCGCAGCTTGAATTTATCCAACACCGTCGCAGTCACTGTGTATGAAGCGTGGCGGCAATGCGGGTTTGACCGCGCGGTGTTGCGTTCATAGGATGGTAATTAAATCTTCAAAGGAGAAGCATCATGCTCTACAAAGGAAGCTGTCACTGCGGTAATATTGCGTTTGAAATCGAAGGCGATTTACATAGCGTGATGGAATGCAATTGTTCGATATGCGGTAGGCTGGGCGCGTTGCGCTGGTTCGTCAATTACGATCAAGTAAAATTTTCCACACCGGAAAGCAACCTCTCCACTTACCAATTCGGCAAAAAAAGAATCCATCATCACTTCTGCGCGAAATGTGGCTGCGCACCGCTGGGTAGTGGCACACACAACGATGTAAAAATGGCCAGCATCAATGTGCGTTGCCTGGAGGATGTGGATTTGTCTGCGCTGAAGATTAAGCAGGTGGATGGGCGGAGTTTGTAATTTCGATTTGGTAGGGTGGATTAGCAGTTTCATCGCGTAACCCACCCTACCAAACCTAGTTCCCCTTCAAAAACATCTCCAACAAATCATTCAAAAACCGTTGCCCCAATTTTGTCGGTGCGATGCGTTGATGATCTCTGAATAACAGCCCGCGTTGCTCCGCCTCGTTCAATTCGCGCTGAATGTTCAATAACGACAAGCTGGTGCGCTCGTTGAATAATGTCGCATCAAAACCGTCATTCAATCGTAACGCATTCATCATGAACTCAAACGGCAATTCGTCTTGCGTTACGGGAGTTTCGGTTTGTGTCGGTGCGCCCTTGGCGACTTGTTGCATATACGCTTGTGGTTGTTTGTAGCGCGCCTGGCGAATGATCTTGTCGGGGAAACTCAGCTTGCTGTGCGCACCCGCACCGATGCCAAGGTAATCGCCAAACTTCCAGTAATTCACATTGTGTTTGGCGCGCCGGTTCGGTTGCGCGAAAGCCGAAGTTTCGTAATGCTCATAGCCATGCTCGGCGAGCAACGCTTCAATGTGCTGCTGCATGTCACTGCTCGCGTCATCATCCGGCAGGGGCGGCGGATTGCGGTGAAACAAGGTGTTGGGTTCCAACGTGAGGTGGTAACACGACAGATGATTGGGCGCGAAAGTCAGCGCAGTGTGCACATCTTGCAACGCTTCATCCAGCGTTTGTTTGGGCAGCGCATACATCAGATCGAGATTGAAATTATCGAAATGCTGCTGCGCAATGTCGATGGCGCGACGCGCTTCATCGGCAGAATGAATGCGCCCCAATGCTTGCAGATGCGCATCGTTAAAACTCTGGATACCCATCGACAGCCGATTCACCCCCGCATCGCGAAACGCAGCGAATTTTCCGGCTTCCACTGTACCGGGGTTGGCTTCCAGCGTGATCTCGGCGTTGATATCCAACGGCAACAACATGCGTACGTTGCGCAGAATTTCCGTGATGCTTTCGCCGCTCAACAAGCTGGGTGTGCCACCACCGAAGAACACCGTATAAACCTTGCGTCCCCAAATTTGCGGCAACGCCATTTCCAAATCGCGCACCAAGGCAGCGACGTATTCCTTCTCAGGGACGTGATGAATTACCCCCTCTCCCCCACCCTCTCCCGCGAGGGGAGAGGGAGTACCCCGCACCTCATGCGAATTGAAATCGCAATACGGACATTTACGCACACACCAAGGAATGTGTATGTACAACGACAACGGCGGCAACGCCTTAAAACTCAAGGCTTTCGATTTAAGCGAGACGGGTTGCAACGGGTGAGTGGTCATGGTGTTGATTTTGTAGAGTAGGATACTAGCCCACCATTTTTCTACGTGGGCAAATAAACCTTGCCCACCCTACCTCGATACAAGAACATAAATCAATCGTTGATTAAGCAACCTATATTGCTACTATGTCGATCTAAATTCTTTTCGTTACCTTCCAAATAATTAAGTGATTCAATTATGCGATCAATATCAAAAATATCAGTTCCAAGCGAATTTTTCTCCGGCAAATAAAGAGCCGACTTATACATCTCAATTGCTTTACGTTTGTATTTCATCGCAAGACTTTTATCAGAGTGCAAGCCTATCGAATCTCTATACCCAGGTTCATCTGTATCGGGTCGCTGCAATTCCCACAGCCCATCATATATACATGCCAATCGCAGCTTAGCTGATTTTACATATACGCCATCTGGATGGTTTCGCAAATATCTATTGAATGAGGCAATATCAGATTTCCAATCAGGATCGCCATCACTCCCTATACTCATTAACACAAAATCAAATTCCTCGCTGTATTTTGAAGTTGGAAATTTTCTTGCTAGGACTTTGAAGAAGTCATGGTTATATACCAACCCGCCATAATGACTATCCCACAACTTGATTCCTATTTGTTCAAAAAACTTAATCGGTTTAGTTTCTATCAATTTCGGGATTGCCAAATTAGCAACACGCTCTCCCCGATACAAACACTCTTTAAGCTCGTTGGCAGATAGTTGGTGGTCATTCCGCAAACACGGTGTTAACAGCTGCATTGCATCTATGTAGTTACCAGTCGCCTCCAACTGTTCAGCTTTGATTAAATTTGATTGGCGATTTGGAGCAGCAGAGGCCGATATAACAACAAAAAGCCCCACCAATAAAAGCAATCTATTGCACGAACGAAAAGTGTTCACTCAACTTCTCCAACATCACCCTCATCGCCTTACCCCGATGACTGATTGCATCCTTCTCCTCACGCGATAACTCCGCGCTCATTTTGCCCAGTTCTGGCAACCAGAACAGCGGATCGTAGCCAAAGCCGCCTGTGCCACGCGGTTCGCGGGCGATTTCGCCGTGCCATTCACCTTCGGCGATGAGGGGTTGTGCGTCGCCCGCTTTTTGCAGCAACACCAGCACGCAGTAATAATGCGCACGGCGATTGGTGTGTGTTCTCATCGCATCCAGCAAGGCTTTATTGTTGCGTTCGTCCGACGAAGGCAAGCCGGAAAAACGTGCGGACACCACGCCGGGCATACCATTGAGCGCATTGACGCATATTCCCGAATCATCTGCCAACGCTGGCAAGCCGCTTTCACGGCTGACATGGCGCGCTTTGGCGAGGGCGTTTTCGATAAAGGTGTGGTGCGGCTCTTCGGCTTCTTTGATGCCGAGTTGCGCCTGGGTGACAACCTCAATGCCGAGCGGCGCGAGCAGGGTTTGAAATTCAGCAAGCTTGCCGGGGTTATTGGATGCGATGACGAGTTTTTTCATTTGATTTTCCTTAGCAATTATCCGAACCCGGATGCCCTTAGGAGCTAAGCTATTCCAGCGAAAGCGGGAATCCAGCGGTTTTATTTAATAAGGCTTTTGGCTTTATTCCCGCAAAGCGAGAAGCTTTTTTAATTAGATTCCCGCTTTCGCGGGAATGACGAAAATTTAATTTGCCAGTGCTGTTAGCTGTATTTTAATGCAATTCGGCAACACACCCTGAGCCAAATCCAACGGGGTGTCTTGCGTTACGGCAACACCACCATTGGCTTAAACCCCAACTTTCCCTCCAAGCTCTCCGCATTACTCCGCGCTTCAGCCTGATTGACATACGGACCGATATGTACTCGCGTGAGTCCGTCTTTGTTGATGAGTTTGAATTTCTTACCCGTGTCGCCCAGTTCGTTACGCATGATTGCCAGATAAGCCTCGGCGTTGGCTTGCGTTTTGAATGCGCCCAGTTGCAGGTAGCTGCTATTCTCGGCAGTTTGCGGTGCAGCTGTTGTTTCAGTTGGCACGACAACAGGCGGCGCAACACCTTCCAGCGGCATGCTTTGAACAGGCTCGCCCACGGCGATGGGTGTGATGACGACATCGGGATTCAAGCTCTCCACTTCGACTTCCGCGCTGCCGCTGGCAACCATGTCGAGTTTGTGCGCGGCGGTGTATGAAAGATCAATCACGCGCCCATGCAAAAACGGGCCGCGATCATTGATACGTACCAACACGGATTTTTGGTTGGCAAGGTTGGTCACGCGCGCATAGCTGGGAATCGGCAAGGTGGGGTGCGCGGCGGTCATGGCGTACATGTCGTATTTTTCACCGCTGGAGGTGGGCTGTCCGTGGAACTTTTTACCGTACCACGAGGCGATGCCGCGCTGCCTGAAATCACCTGGCCGGGTACGCGGTGTGTAAGGTATGCCCAGTGCAACGTAGGGGCGGTTGGCATAACGATGCAGGGGCTCTTTAACGGGCTTGGCATCGGGTATAGCTTCCAGATCTTTCGGCGCGTCCGCACCGATTCCATCGCCTTCAAGATACGCGCCTTTATTTGGCGCGGATTGGTTTGGCGTTTCAACTTTATGTTTTGGCGCAGTGCCGCAAGCAGTCAAAATAAAAACAGCAAACAGCGCAACGGCGAAATAATTTCTCATGAAGTTTTGACCAATTTCTTGTGTGATTCAATGCTCATCAACAACCCAAAGCCCAGCATCAGCGTGAGCATGGATGTACCCCCGTAACTCACCAACGGCAGCGGCACCCCCACCACGGGCAAGATGCCACTCACCATACCCATATTGACGAAAGCGTAGGTGGCGAAGGTGAGCGTGATTGAACCCGCCATTAAGCGCGTGAAATAGGTGGAGGCATTATTGGTGATGGTGAAACCGCGCCAAATGACATACGCATACATGCCCAATAAAATGATATTGCCCAACAGGCCAAACTCTTCCGAATAGACAGCGAAAATAAAATCGGTGGTGCGTTCGGGCAAAAAATCCAGGTGCGTTTGCGTGCCGTGCAAATATCCTTTGCCGAGCATGCCGCCCGATCCCACCGCGATCATGCCCTGTATGGTGTGGTAACCCTTACCCAATGCGTCTTGAGAAGGGTCAAGCAACATGGTGATGCGATGCCGCTGGTATTCGTGCAGCATCGACCACAACACCGGTGCGCTGGCCATGGCGGCGATTGCCAGCCCTGCCATGATGCGCCAACTTAGCCCCGCCAAAAACAGTACATAGAATCCGCTGGCACTGATGAGCAAAGCTGTACCCAGATCAGGTTGGCGGGCAATTAAAAACACGGGCAGGATCAACAATACTGTGGCGACGAGATGATTTTTCATGGTCAGTGTGGCTTCGTTTTTTTCAAAATACCATGCCATCATCAATGGCACGGCAATCTTCATCAGTTCGGAAGGTTGTATGGTTGCCACGCCCAGATTGAGCCAACGGCGCGCACCGTGGCTGATTTCGCCAAACAGGGCAACGCCGATCAGCAGCAGCATCCCCGTCACATAAATCGGCACAGCCGTGCGCATCAGGTAATGCAGCGGCAAATTTGCCACGATCCACATTGCGAATACGGCCAGCAGAATGTTGCGTAACTGGCTGAGCGGCGCGTCCCAGCTGCCATTGTCCGCGCTGAACAACGTAATCATGCTAACCAGCATCAACAGGCAAATACCGGTGAACAAGGGTCGATCAATGTTCTTGGCAAACAACCGCCACAATTCGCGTCTAGTCATGTTCGGGTTCCTCTTGCACCTCATCGGTCTTGAGCGGCTTGGGTTCTTTTCCCAACAGATAATAATCGAACACTTTGCGCGCAATCGGTGCCGCCGTGCCACCGCCGTGACCGCCATTTTCCGCCAACACCACCAGTGCGATTTTGGGTTGCTCGGCAGGAGCAAACGCGATGAACCACGCATGATCCCGATGCCGCTCGTCGATTTTGCTGGCATCATATTTCTCGCCTTGCTTCATGCCCACCACTTGCGCCGTACCTGTTTTGCCCGCGATATGGTATTCAGCTCCCGCCGATGCGCCCACGGCCGTTCCGCCAGGTTGCGTCACCGCGTGCATCGCACTTTTCACCAGATCCAAATGAGCCGTATCAATTTTCAAATCGGCCAGCGGTTCGTGTGGAATGATGCGAATGTCTTTGGCTTGCGCACCGCGAATTTCTTTCACCAAATGCGGCTTATGAGCCACGCCGTTATTGGCCAGCGTGGCTGTGGCATGGGCGAGCTGCATAGGCGTAACCAGACTGTAGCCTTGCCCGATACCCACTGAAACAGTATCGCCCGTGAACCATTTTTGTTTGAAACGTTTCGCTTTCCATGCCTGGGAAGGCAACAACCCGGAAGACTCTCCTTCCAGATCGATGTCGGTTTTTTTGCCAAAACCGAAGCCACCCAGATATTCAAATATCCGGTCTATTCCCATTTCAACAGCGAGTCCGTAGTAATAGGTATCGCAAGACACCACGATGGATTTGAATAAATTGACAGTACCATGACCGTCTTTTTTCCAATCCCGATAGCGATGGCTGCTGCCAGACAAAGTGTAAAACCCCGGATCACTGATCGTCTGGTTGGGTGAGCGAATGTTGTAATGTAAACCTGCCAAAGCCATGAACGGTTTGATGGTTGAACCTGATGGATATTGCCCGCGCAGCGCGCGATTGTTGAGCGGATGATCGGGCGAATTGTTCAGCTCATTCCAGCTCTCGGTATCGATGCCGTCAATAAATAAACTGGGGTCATAACCCGGTTTGCTAATGAAGGCGAGTACTTCACCATTGTTTGGGTCTATCGCCACCAACGCGCCGCGATAGTCTCCAAATGCCTGCTCGGCAATTTCTTGCAGTTTCACATCAATGCTGAGTACCAGATTGTTTCCCGAAACAGGCGGGGTTCGCGACAGCATACGCACTGCCCGCCCCGCAGAATCGACCTCGACTTGCTCTGTTCCCGTTGTGCCATGCAACTCGGCTTCATAACTTTGCTCCAGCCCTGTTTTGCCCATGTAGTCCGAGCCGCGATAGTTGGCATCCAGCTCCAACTCCTCCAGCATCTCCACATCTTTTTGATTGATGCGTCCGATGTAACCGATCAAGTGGGCAGTTTTGTCGCTGTAGGGATAATCACGAAACAGGCGTGCGTTGATTTCCACGCCCGGAAATCGATATTGTTGCGCGGCGAAGCGGGCGATTTCTTCCTCGCTTAATTTGCTGCGGATTACCAGCGTCTCAAAGTTGCGGCTTTCGGCCAGTAATTTTTTGAACCGCTTTCGGTCTCTGGGTGTAATCTCCACGACGGTGGCAAGCTCGTTCACCGTTGCCTCAATATCTTTGACTTTATTCTGGTTGATCTCCAGCGTATAGCCGGAGTAATTACGCGCCAGTTCGATTCCATTGCGATCAAGGATCAGGCCGCGATTGGGGACAATGGGCACAACCGAAATGCGGTTGCTTTCCGCCAGGGTCTGGTAATAGTTATGGCGAAACCCCTGAAGATAGATAAAGCGCAGCAGCAAAATTGCCAGCAGAATCAAGGCTAAAACCATGCCGACTATTAAACGTAACCGGAAATGAAAAATCTCACGCTGGTGATTTTTGAACTCGGCTGGTGAATTCATCATCGCTGAGCGGCGATAAAAAAGCACGGCTAGCTCGCCTTCCGCTCAGGGCGTTTTTGTCGCATCGACTGGAGCATGATGTTGAAAGGTATCCACAGAGCCGTGGAGGTAAGGCAGCCCAGAAAATATCCCCAGATGACATAACCATTCGTTTGCCAATTGACAATCGCATAAATGAGGTAGGTCAGGGTAATAATCACGAATACCTGTATGGTTTGCTGGCGCAAATCAAACATGCGCAGGCGGTTATTCAGCACCACGCCGCCGAACGCGAGCCAGGTATAAGCCAGCGCGTGCTGTCCGAACAGGCTGGCATCCGACACATCGGCGAGTATTCCCACTGCCCAGGATAGCCCGATACCAAACCGCCACGGTTTGTGCATACACCAGTACAGCAGCACGAGCGCGACAAAATCGGGACGCAGCATAAGCCAGATTCCGCTCCACGGCAGCCCGTTCAAAAACAATGCAACGACAACAGAAAATACGATGAGCGCGTTCTTGATCGGGCGTTGAATCTCCGCTTGCTGTTGGACTTTAAGAGGGCGCATTATTTATTTCTCCCCTTCTTCGCTCGTTTTTCCTCGGCATCTTCCGGCTCTTCAACAGGACGTTCAGGTAATTTGGGAGGTGTGGACAAAATTAACAAATGGCGATGCCTGTCCACACCTGCGGTGGGCAAACAGGTAATGCGCGCAAAAGGATAAGACGGATCGCGTTCAACCTTTGCTACTTTTGCCACCGAAATGCCCGGCGGATACACACCATCAATTCCCGACGTAACCAGCACATCACCGTTTTGAATGTCCGCCCCCTCCGGTACGAAGCGCAGCGATAACTGACTGGTATCTCCCGCGCCAAATACGATGCTGCGCAAGCCGTTACGCAGCACCTGCACGGGAATCGCGCGGTCTTTTTCGGTGATGAGCGTCACTTCAGAAAGCCATGGAAATACACGGGTAATTTGGCCGACGATCCCGGAGTCATCCATGACCACTTGCCCAATTTCCACCTTGGCATTGGCACCTTTGCTGATGAGAATTTTTCGCTTGAACACATCACGTTCGGCATAGACTACTTCGGCGAGTTGCGCGGTGAATCCCGGACTGATGGGCAACTGCCCAAGGCTGCGCAGCTGTTTATTTTCTAGACGTAACGCCTGTAACTGTTGCAACTGCGCCGCGTCCTGCTCGTGCTGAAGTCGTAATTGATTATTGCTCGCCTTCAAGTCACGCTGGGCTTGTTGGGTGATGACGAAACCACTCATTTGATCCCACACATACAACGGCGAAGTTGCCAGCTGTTGTATCGGCGTTATCACCATGGACAAAGCACTGCGCGTGGACTCCAGATAACGGAAACGCGCATCAACAAACATCAAGGCCAGAGAGAGAGCGGAAAAGAAAATCAGCCGTACCGCCGCGCTGGGACCGCGGTTAAAAAATCGGAAGGATTGCGTACCATCCATCAGCGGCCTTCTGACTGAAAAATATATTTACATTGAAAAGGGATCACTAGAAATGCAAAGTTCGCCCAAATGCAAGGCACGGAAAAAATTTTGCCGCGCGGCATATGCAGATATATGCCAGCAAGAAATTCTTTCCGCAACGCGGCAATTGAGGTGAAATGTGCATTTTTAGGATGCCCTGCTACTCGGTTGTGAAAATGCTGGTTGATTTATCCATATGCTCAAGAGCCATACCGGAACCGCGTGCCACACACGTCAAAGGGTCATCCGCAATTAATACGGGCAAACCTGTTTCTTCCATCAACAGGCGATCCAGATCGCGCAGCAGCGCACCGCCGCCCGTCAGCACCATGCCTTTGCTGGCAATGTCCGCGCCCAACTCCGGCGGAGTTTGCTCCAATGCGGTTTTCACCGCGCTGACAATATTGTTCAGCGGGTCAGTCATCGACTCCAGCACTTCATTGCTGGAAATGGTGAAGCTGCGTGGCACACCCTCTGCCAAGTTACGACCCGTGACCTCCATCTCGCGCACTTCACTGCCGGGAAATGCTGAACCGATGGTCTTCTTGATTTCTTCAGCTGTCGTTTCACCGATTAACATGCCGTAATTGCGGCGGATGTAGTTGATGATGGCTTCGTCAAATTTATCTCCGCCCACGCGCACCGAACCGGAATACACCGCGCCGCCGAGCGAGATCACACCAACTTCCGTCGTACCGCCACCGATGTCCACGACCATTGAACCTGTTGCCTCTTCCACTGGCAACCCCGCACCAATCGCTGCTGCCATCGGCTCTTCGATCAACTCCACACGACGCGCCCCTGCGCCCACCGCCGATTCACGAATCGCACGACGCTCCACTTGAGTAGAGCCACACGGCACACAAATTACGATGCGCGGGCTAGGGCTAAAAATGCCTGCTTTGTAAACTTTGCGGATGAAATGTTTAAGCATCAGCTCGGTCACGGTAAAGTCGGCAATCACGCCGTCTTTCATCGGGCGAATCACGTTAATGCTACCCGGTGTGCGCCCCATCATTTGTTTGGCTGCAATACCAACTTGCTGAACCACTTTCTTCCCATTCGGACCGCCTTCTTGGCGAATCGCCACCACGGAGGGCTCGTCCAGCACGATGCCTTGACCGCGCACCCAGATCAGCGTATTTGCCGTACCGAGGTCAATTGCCAGATCGTTGGAAAAATAACTGTCGAGAAATCTAAACATTGTGGAGTCCCTGTCATCAAAGTGGTGCGCTGAATAATCACTATATGATACCCTATTAGCCTTATTTTTATAAAGCGTTTGCCATGTTGTTATCCACTCAGGATGTCCGGAAAGTTGCCCGCCTGGCGCGGCTTGCCATGGACGAAAACGAAATTGAAACCGCCCGCTCACAGCTATCCGGAATTTTTAGCCTGATCGCCGAAATGCAGGCCGTTGATACCGGCGGAATTGAGCCAATGTCTCATGCGCAGGATTTGTCGCAACGCTTGCGTGAGGATAAAGTCACAGAAACCAACCAACGCGAGGCGTTTCAAGCCATTGCACCGCAAGTGGAAAGCGGCTTGTATCTCGTTCCTCAAGTTATCGAATAAGCACGCCATGTTTGAATCCAGCCTGAAGCAACTTGGCGACGCACTGCGCGCCAAAAAAATTTCCAGCGTCGAATTGACGCAACTCTATCTTGAACGCATCAACGCGCTTAACCCCAAGCTGAATGCCTATATCACCCTGCAACCCGATGTGTCGTTGGCACAAGCCCGTGCAGCCGATGCGCGTTTGGCCGCTGGCAAAGCAGAAGCGTTAACAGGTATCCCCTTCGGGCAGAAAGACATTTTCTGTGCCCAAGGCTGGCTCACCACGTGCGGCTCGAAGATGTTGCATAACTTTGTCTCGCCTTACGATGCGCACGTCATCTCCCAATTCAACGATGCGGGCGCAATCAATCTCGGCAAAACCAACATGGATGAATTCGCCATGGGCTCATCTAACGAGACCTCGCATTACGGCACGGTAAAAAACCCCTGGGACACAACCCGCGTACCG
>CAZSPN010000005.1:0-9040 GCA_964608835.1 uncultured Gallionella sp. | reverse complement strand
CCAGCCTCGACCAGGCTGGCCCAATGGGGCGTAGCGCGGAAGACCTCGCGTTGATGCTGAACACCATGACTGGATTCGATGAGCGAGATTCCACTTCGTTGCAACGCGACAAAGAAGATTACACACGCGATTTGAACAAGCCGCTAAACGGCTTACGCATTGGGCTGCCGAAAGAATTTTTTGCCGAAGGGCTGAGTGATGATGTCGCACAAGCGGTTGAAGCTGCGATTGCCGAATACAAAAAACTCGGCGCAACGGTTGTTGAAATCAGCCTGCCCAATACTAAATTATCCATCCCGGTTTATTACGTACTGGCTCCTGCTGAAGCATCGAGCAATCTGTCGCGTTTCGACGGCGTGCTCTGAGGCTATCGATCGACCGAATCCACAGACCTCGCTGACATGTATGAGAAGAGCCGCGCCCAGGGTTTTGGCGCGGAAGTAAAACGCCGCATTATGATCGGTACGTACGTGTTATCGCACGGTTACTACGATGCCTACTACTTGCAGGCACAAAAGATACGCCGCCTGATCGCGCAGGATTTCGTGGAAGCCTACAAACACTGCGATGTCATTATGGGACCGACCTCGCCCTCCACCGCGTTCAAGCTGGGCGAGAAGGGTGACGATCCCGTGCAAATGTATTTATCCGACATCTACACCATCGCAGTGAATTTGGCGGGCTTACCTGGCATGTCCATTCCATGCGGTTTTGGCGCGAACGACATGCCTGTAGGTTTGCAGATCATCGGCAACTATTTCGACGAAGCGCGCATGTTAAATGTGGCGCACCAATATCAACTAGCAACCGACTGGCATAGTCGTGCGCCGCAAACTATCTAATTCAGATGAGCATTCCATTCCGTCATGGTGCTGGATTTGGCAGGCGAATTGAGTATTGGATTATCGGGAAGATGCTTAAAGAAGGGCTTGATGTTTATGTCCCATTAGTGGATGACTTTGGAGTAGATGCAGTTATTCGCAAACCAGACGGAACATTTATTGAAATTCAAATTAAGGCTCGCTCAAAAGACGTGGTTTTTGGTGATGCAGCTCTATTTGCAGCAATTGATTTTCCAGAAAATAGAAAAAATTATTTTTTCATTTTCTATTCTGAAAGGCTTGATCAGAAGGGGCTTCCTTGCACATGGATTCTTTCTTCCGAAGAGTTTATTCAAGAGTGCGTCCAAAATAAAAACGGGAAAAATGTCGGCAAGAGAGGCATTTGGTTTAATGGAAAAAATACCAAAAACAATAGCGAGCATCCAAAAGAAAGATTTAATCAATATCTAGCGATAGATTTTTCGCGCTTTCATTAGGAATAGAAGAACATGACTTGGGAAATTGTCATTGGATTGGAAGTGCATACGCAACTGTCCACCCACACTAAAATTTTTTCCGGCGCATCCACTGCGTTCGGCTCGGAACCAAACACGCAAGCAGATGCCGTGAGCTTGGCTTTGCCCGGCGTGTTGCCCGTGTTAAACAAGGGGGCGGTGGAACGCGCGATCAAGTTCGGTCTCGCCACCGGTTCGCACATCGCACCGCGCTCGGTGTTCGCACGCAAGAATTATTTTTATCCCGATCTGCCCAAGGGCTACCAGATCAGTCAATTTGATTTGCCCGTCGTGGGGCAAGGCTCGCTGACCATCCAAGTCGAGCCGCTTTCCGGTAATGCAAAGCCTTACGAAAAGACGGTGCGCATCACACGTGCCCACTTGGAAGAAGACGCAGGTAAATCCGTTCACGGCGAATCGCAAGGCGTGACGGGTGTGGACTTGAACCGCGCGGGCACACCGCTGCTGGAGATCGTTTCCGAGCCGGACATGTGCTCCGCTGCCGAAGCAGTAGCGTATGCGAAAACACTGCATACACTGGTGCGCTGGATCGGAATCTGCGACGGCAATATGCAGGAAGGTTCGTTCCGATGTGACGTGAATGTGTCGGTGCGCCGTCCTGGCGAACCGCTGGGCACGCGCCGTGAGATCAAAAACCTGAACTCGTTCAAGTTTATGCAACAGGCCATAGACTACGAAGTGCAATGGCAAATTGACACGATTGAAAATGGCGACAAGGTGCAACAAGCCACCATTCTGTTCAACCCAGACACCGGCGAGACACGTGCGATGCGTAGCAAAGAAGACGCGCACGACTATCGTTACTTCCCCGACCCCGACCTGTTGCCGCTGGAGATCAGCGAGGAATGGAAAGAACAAGTACGTGCGACCTTGCCAGAATTGCCGCAGGCGAAGCAGGTTCGCTATGTGAACCAACTCGGCTTGTCCGCCTACGATGCGAGCATCCTCACCTCGTCGCGCGAAATGGCGGACTTCTTCGAGACCGTTCTCGCTGCCGTGCCCAACGATGCCAAGATGTGCGCAAACTGGATCATGGGCGAAGTGAATGCGCAACTGAACCGCGATGGCCTCGACATGTCGCAATCGCCCATCACGGCACAACAACTTGGCGGCATATTGAAGCGCATCTCCGATAACACCATCTCCAACTCAGGCGCGAAAGAAGTGTTCCGCACAATGTGGGCTAATGGCCGTAACGTAACAGTTCAACTGACCGGAGTATCAGCGACAGTATCCGTCGATTCGGTAATCGCAAACATCGATGCCATCATTGAAGACAAAGGCTTAAAGCAGGTTTCCGACAGTGGCGCGATTGAAAAAATCGTTGATGGCATCCTCGTCGCAAATGCTGAAAAAGTTGCCGAGTATCGTGGTGGCAAAGACAAATTGTTTGGTTTCTTCGTGGGTGCGGCGATGAAAGCCAGTCAAGGCAAGGCGAATCCAGCGCAATTAAATGAAGTATTGAAACGCAAGCTAGAGGGCTAACAAACGTTAGTTTCGCTCAAACAAAAAGCCTCGGCGATACCGAGGCTTTTTTGTTGAACACTACTTTTCCCGATTACTTCTTCAGCACTTCCACTTTATCGAGGAAGATGATGGAATCAAACGTACGATTCAATGATTTGCTTGCGAAGTTGGTCATTGCCACGCCTGTTGGGTAGCTAATTGACTGACCCTTTTTAACGCTGGTTTTTGAGGCCGCCAACCATACCGGACCCTTGGCACCGGACACTTGCATGTAGGTGTACATTGAAGTGTCAATCACTTCCAGAATTTTACCTGTGTTTTCATATTTGTTTGCGCCGGCAGCGCGCGGTGGCTTGGGTGCGTTTGGTTTGAGTTCTGCGACAGCGTTACCTGCAAAAGCAAATAGAGCCAGCAAAGCAAAAATAGTCTTCATTGTGATTCCTTAAAAGATGGGTTGTAAAAATTTCTTAAAATCCGAAAAAACCTGCCGGACGTTAAGTCGAACAGCCCCACAGAATACAGAAAACTCGCTAACTTGGCAAAGGCTAACCAACTTATCAAGCATTCCTGTGACGCTAGCCATTAACGCGTGGCTTGCGCGGCGCGTTGACGAACAACCGATCATATAGCCAGCGCGGCATATATTTCAGCGCACTGCCCACCAACCCCATTTGCCATGGCACAACAGCAAACGATTTCTGCCGTTGGATGACGCAAGCCATACGTTGTGCCGCATCATCCGCTCCCAACATGAAGGGCATAGGGTAAGGATTGATGTCCGTCATCGGTGTTTTGATATAACCCGGACAAATCGTCACTACCCTCACTCCGCTACTGCGCAGCTCTACTCGCAGCGATTCCAAATAAGAAATCGCTGCAGCCTTTGAAGCGGAATAAGCCCCCGCCCCCGGTAAACCACGAAAACCCGCCACGCTGGCGATACCAACCAATGTGCCTTTGCGGGCTTCACGCATTGCCGCAACAAACGGCTGGAAAGTTTTCACCATGCCCAGCACATTGATGTCCATAAGCTGTTGAAATGGAACAACGTCTTCTGAGTATTCGGTCAGCGTGCCCACACTCACACCCGCATTTGCAATCACAACGTCCGGGTTACCAACACGCGCAATAAAATCTTGCGCGGCGTGCTGCATCGCAACAGCATCACGCACATCCAGCGGATAACAAAAGACCTGATTGGGAAATTCCGCACTGAGGGGTTGCAATAATTCGCCACGCCTTGCTATTGCTGCAACTATTGCACCCCGAGCAAGATAATGGCGCGTGAGAGCAAAACCCAAGCCACTCGACGCGCCAGTGATAACCAGCCTGCGTGGTTGTTCCGGCTTTAGTCGGTTTACAACCACGGCGACTCCTTGCGGATGGACTTGGTGGACGATGTGTGTCTGCTTAGTCGCATGACTATGCAAGGCTGCACAGGCGCAGCGCAGAATGCGCCGCCGACCGACCCGACACTTTTTATTTGTGCGACTTGCGTGCTATTGCAATCACATCTTTCAGGACACGCACCATATCTTCGGACTGCAAACCGGAAATAACGTATTTGCCATCCACAATTAAAGTTGGTGTGCCTTGTATTTGGTAGCTGCGTACCATTTGTTTGGCGCGGGTGACTTTGCTTTGCATGGCAAAGCCATTGTAGGCAGCCTTGAATTTGGCACGATCCACACCATACTTGCCGACGAAATCAGTAATTTTTGCTTCGCTGCTGAGGTCTATTTTGTCCACATTCCATGCGCGATACAGCGGTTCATCCAGCTTGGAACGCTGTCCCAAAGATTCCAGCGCATACATGGTGCGCGCCATCGGCTCCATTGAATCGCGGAACATAGTGGGGACAAAAAACATTTCCACATCTTTGGGCATGGTTTTCTCCCATGCACTCAACGGCGCGTGCAGGTGGTAACAATGCGAACACCCGTAAAAAAAGAATTCCAGCACTTCGATTTTTTTGGTGCTGGTCGGCTGTGCAGGTTGCAGCAATGTGTAATCCTTGCCAAGTTGCGCCTCGGCAAACACCGCGCCGCTAACAAACAATACGGCTGCGGCCAACAAACCTTTAATCGTTTTATTCATAATCACTCCTTGCTGATGGTTATCAAAATGTTGCCCAATGGATATTCTTTCCCGCACCAATAACGCGGCACTAATTTTTTGGTGGACACCTATTGCGCCCGCATGGGAGTACTCTCAACACCATTTTGTTTCAAAAAAGCGCGCGCGCGACTCAATTCCTCTGCGTTTTTATAAGGCCCCAGACGCACACGATACCACACGCCTTTATCGGGGATGGCGGCGGTTTGAACGTTTGCCTCCAAGCCCAGCATGGCGAGTTTAGCCTTTAGTTTGTCCGCGTCATCCACACTGGAAAACGAGCCTGCCTGCAGTATCTGCGCCACCTCATTACCCACCTTGTTGCTTGGTTTGGCGGGCAAAACAACACCGCTGTCTTGCTTGTTGGTTAACACATTATAAAAATCAAAGCGCGGCTTGCCATTTGCTGTCGCGGAATCAGTTGCCGGAGTTTTTGGTTTGGGCGCAACCACCCCGGTAGCAGCTGGCTTTTCAACTGCCACGGGCGGCTTGGTCTCGGTCGTGCTTTTTTGCGTGAATGGGCTGGGTGACTTCATCACAAACCAAGCCAGCACCGCCGCCATGCCCACGCCTACTATCATACCCAACAGCAATCCCGTGAATAAGCGGTTGCCTGGTTTGGGTGGGGGCGCGGATTTATTGCCTTGTGGCTTTGCCATGATTCTTCGTATTCCTAACTTTTACATCGACGTTGGTGCACTCACGCCCAACAATGCCAATCCGTTGCGTATTACTTGTGCGGTGGCGGCAATCAATGCAAGGCGCGCATTTTTAACCGCTTCATCCTCAACTAAGAACCGCGACGCATTGTAATAGCTGTGAAAATCGGCCGCCAATTCTTTCAAATAAAACGCGATGAGATGTGGAGCCAATTCTTGGGCAGAAGTTTCCACCACTTGCGGATAATCAATTATTTTTTGCAGCAGCGTCGTTTCGTATTCGCTATCCAGCAAATTGACATTTGCCGTATGCAACGCCTCCGGCTTGCCCGCCCACTGTGTCAACACCGCATTGATACGCGCGTGCGCATATTGAATGTAGTACACGGGATTGTCATTGCTCTTGGATTTTGCCAAATCAATATCGAACACCAGTTGCGAATCGGGGTGGCGAGCCGCCAAAAAATAGCGCGTGGCATCGCACCCCACCTCCTCGATCAAATCGCGCAACGTCACATAGCTGCCCGCGCGTTTGGAGATTTTCACTTCTTCACCGTTCTTCAACACCGTCACCATCTGGTGCAACACATAGTCAGGCCAACCTTGTGGAATGCCCACGTTCAATGCTTGCAGCCCTGCGCGCACTCGCGTAATCGTGCTGTGATGATCCGCGCCCTGCTCATTGATAACGCGCTGAAAACCGCGCTGCCATTTGCCCAAGTGGTAGGCAACGTCAGGCACAAAATACGTGTAGCCACCGTCGGTTTTGCGCATCACCCGATCTTTGTCGTCGCCAAAATCAGTGGTGCGCAACCACAGCGCGCCTTCCTGTTCGTAAGTGTGTCCGCTGGCAATGAGGTTATCCACCGTGGCGGCAACTTTGCCTTCGCTATACAACGCCGATTCCAGCGAGAACACATCAAACTGCACGCGGAACGCGCGCAAATCCAAGTCCTGTTCGCGACGCAAATAGGCCACCGCAAAATGGCGGATGGACTCGGCATCATCCGCATCGCCTTTGCCAGCCATCTGTATGTCATACGCCCTAGAATCATCTGGCTCCCCAATGATTTGAGATGGCGTTTGCACATAGATCACCTTTTTGGCCATGTAATCATTTGCCACATCCGCGATGTAATCCCCGCGATAGCCTGCTTCCGGCCAAGATGGATCATCCGGCGTGACTCCCTTGCAACGCAGCTGCACCGACAAAGTGAGGTTGTCGATCTGCACACCCGCATCATTGTAATAAAACTCGCGCGTCACATCCCAACCCGCCGCATCCAGCACATTGCACAGGCAATCGCCCACCGCGGCGCCGCGACCATGCCCCACATGCAAAGGACCGGTGGGGTTGGCAGAAACAAACTCCACCTGCACCTTGCGTTTCGCACCGACTGTGCCGCGCCCGTAAGCCTCGCCCGCCTGCAACACGGCATGAACCACTTTTTGTTTCGCGGCAGTGGTGACAAACACATTGATGAAGCCCGCACCAGCGATTTCCACTTTGCCCAGCACATCCGATTTTGGCAATGCCGCAATCAGCAACTGCGCAATGTCGCGCGGCGATTTGCGTAACGGCTTCGCCAACTGCATCGCCAGATTGCACGAATAATCGCCATGCGTTGCCAGCTTGGGTCGCTCGATCAGAATCTCGGTTTGGGTTAATTCGGGAGCAACTTCGCGCAACGCCTGCGCAAACAACTCGGACAAATGGGATTTGAAATTTAATACGGCGGACATGGGATACACCTATAAAGAGGCGCGGATTATAGCACTGAGGGGTTATAGGATTGTTTATGATCTTGCTTACAGGCTTGTGGGAAATCTTCCTTAATCTCCGCTTTCGACAACATAGTGCGAATACTCAATCTTCCAATATCGAACTGAACTTACACCTCTACCGCAGAATAAGATTCAACATAATGCTCTTCGCCAGCTCCATAGTAAGTGCAGGTTCGGGTCTCAAAATTCACATCGTACTTAACAACTCCTGCTCTCCAGGTCGCATCCAGAAAATCCGGGAAAGTGCTCTTACCTGACTGATCATTTCGCAACGCGGTGATGAGAGCGTTGCGGTCAAATGGAGGCACGTCTGCCATTCCGGTAACCAGAGGTGTTCCTTGGACAACGACCGTACCTTTCTCAGTCAAATACAGGCTTTGGCACGCTGGTAGAAACCACAGATTTCGCTTTACTCCCGCACGCCGAAGAGTTTCAGCCAAGTATGGGAATCCGTCGACCCTGGGTCTGGCTGCCATCGCTCGCTGCTGTGCTGCTTTAAGATTCTCAATTGCATTGCTCATACCGATTCTCCATTTCGACTCCCGATTTACTGCACGTTAACAAGCATCCATTGTGACGGCTTCGTTCGGACAAGATTTGTTAGTGCGGACAACATGACTGAAACCTGATTTGCAGTTCTGCAATTGGTACCAAGCCGCTCTCCAAAAAATCGGGTGCTAGTCCGCCATCGGCAAGCGTATCGTGTACTGTCCCGACTTTTCATCGCGAATCATCATGAGCAATTTGTTGCGCTGCGCATCTTCCACCAATTCTCTGAATGAGCGGTAGCCATAAAACGATTCGTTGAAACCGGGTCTGCGTCGCTGCATGGTGGTCTTGACCATCGAGCCCCAGATTTTTTCGTCGGAGCCGCGCTCTGAAATAAGTCCTTCGACAGTTTCGACCAAAAAGTCCATTGCATCTTGTTTCTTGTCATCTTCACTTTTTGCTTCTGTCGGTTTTGCTGTTTCGGCTTTTGCCTTGGGGGGCGTTTTTCTGGCAGCCTGTTTTTTCTTGGCTTCCTGCACGCGCACGAGGTCGTCGTAGAAAATAAACTCATCGCAGTTGGCACTGAGCAAATCGGAAGTTGAATCTTTCACTCCCAAACCGATTACGTATTTGTTGTTTTCGCGCAGCTTGGATACCAGCGGCGAAAAATCCGAGTCGCCGCTGATGATAACGAAGGTATCCACGTGTGCCTTGGTGTAGCAAAGATCGAGCGCGTCCACGACCATGCGAATGTCGGCTGAGTTTTTGCCGGACTGGCGCACATGCGGAATCTCAATCAATTCAAAGGCCGCCTCGTGCATGGTCGCCTTGAATTCCTTGTAGCGATCCCAGTCGCAATAGGCTTTCTTGACCACGATACTGCCCTTGAGCAGCAGGCGTTCCAGCACTTTTTTGATGTCGAACTGCGCGTATTTGGCATCGCGCACGCCCAGTGCCACGTTCTCAAAATCGCAGAACAAAGCCATGTTGGTAATTTCGGGTTGTGCGGCCATTTGATTTCCTGTCTGTTTATTTAAGTGTAATTACAGAAGCTTGCCCGGATTCATAAACCCACTGGGTTCATCTGACATGTTGTGAATGAGGTGAAGCTGACCGATAAGCCGGGTTCTGTCGTGGACAGTCATTCCTCTAGGCGTTTCGTTACCTG
>CAZSPN010000004.1:105185-106624 GCA_964608835.1 uncultured Gallionella sp. | reverse complement strand
TCGAAAATCTACAAACTGGAAGCTGAGGAATGTCTACAAAAGCGGGTGAAGTCCAGTCAGCCGAGAAACCGTTTTTAGTACAAAAATCAGAGTCAGATATTCAGCTTGCAATAAATCCGCAAATACAAATCTGCGCGTCAGATAAAAATTATCTCAGTGTTCGGAAATATTTTCACCCACTATAATAATTCCGATTCTCTGCGGCATGTCACGCCCAGCAACAAAAGAAAACCACTCTCGTTCCGTCTCTCAACTATTTTAAAAAAATAAAGTGCAAAGGCAATGATGAGGATTGCGCATTATTTTGAGGACACTTTATGAGCCATTCAGAATTTGCAGATTTAACTTAACGAAATTCTGCGGGAGACGAAACTGTCATTCGGGTATATTTTTCTACACTTTAATTGCTGTTTCTAACAACATGTACCAAAGAAATGACGCAAATGGGGTTTCAAAATGTCGGCATACAGCCAAATCTAACGAAAAAATTCCAGCCAATCCAGCAGATGAAGTGAGTAACCTACTTTCACCACCATTATTACTACCCGAAGAATAATTCACGTCGCCACTGGGCTATCCTCACTGCCACTTTCCTTTGAATATTTGTTGGCCGTCCGTATTGAGCCAGTGTAGCAGCACACAATGCCGGGTCTAGTGTGACCGATCTCTTCCGCAATCTCCATTCTCACCGCATGATCCAGCTCAGGATGTTCTATGGCTATGGTTCCAGATTCGATTGGAGATTTGCCACCTGCCAGTTGCTCATAACGTTTGTTCACATACTCGTGTCTAAGTCCGTGCGCTGTTACACCGAGATCATTCTTGGTGATCCCAAATTTTTCCATTACGTAGTAAAAGCGACGTTTGTTCTGTGCGAGTGTATTTTCTGGAGCACCCATATAGGAGTTTTTTGCAAAGCCAACCAATTTCTTGCACTGCTCGAGCAGGTCGCGTTTTTCTTGTGTGTTAATGGGAACGACTCGTGCACGACCACCCTTAGTACCGTCTGTCACAACTAAATATTCACCCTTGTCCGCACGATGAGGTTTTAGTTCGATTGATTCTTGCATGCGTAATCCGAAAATAAGACAGAGGCGTAGTTGCATCCCGACACGTGCATCGAACAGTTCGACTTGTTCAATTATTTCAATCGAGACACCTTTCGCCGTCCAGCCTTTTGGCTCAATTGCAATGTAAGATCGCGTGGCTGCGCCTGGTGTTTGTACTAGGCTTTCGGCCGAGCGGATCATTCCTTCTTTGCCTATCCATTTTGTGAAAGTTCGGAAAACTGAAATTTTATTTTGAATCGTCGAAGGCGATTGCCCGTCTTCTTCCCACAGCTTTACCAATGCTTGCATGTGCTTTGGTTTCAGATTTTCCGGTTCATCTAGTTTATAGCCAAGATCACGCAGCTCTTTAAAGGAGGAAAACAGCACTTG
>CAZSPN010000004.1:66691-105175 GCA_964608835.1 uncultured Gallionella sp. | reverse complement strand
CTTGCAATTCTTCGATCATCGCTTGTCCTTGAGCCGTGCTGTGAAAGTAGTGCCGCAAGCTTTCCGCGCCACCCCCAGCCAGAAGGCTTGTTTAATTTTTGTTTAGGCGTGTTCATTCAGTCATCCTCATGATGTTTTGTGCTGCTTATAAAGGTGCCGGGGGCAGCAGGCCGGACAGTTTTTCATTTCGTATGAAAGAAACGTTCGAGGTTTTTTGCCAAAAAAATTTGGCTAGGCTTTTGCTTTAGTAACTGCGCTCTTTCTATTCCTTCACATTTCTGCAAACAGAATAAACTTGGCTAACCAATAGTTTATTATCAAGCTAATGAACTTTGAGCCTCCGATTGAGATTATCGGGAACGGACATCTGTTATCTCACCACACAATTAAAACCCTATGGCTCGATCCTTCCTGCCACCAGAAGGACTCATAGTTTCCAAATATCCATGGGGGAAACCAAATAATGGTCACATTCCATAGGCTGGCATAGGCCAATCTAGTTTTGGAGGTTTTGTTTCAGTGTGGGGATATGTCCGAGCGAACCCAGACGAAAAAAAGATGGGCGTTACTTTCCCCATCTATTTTTTAGAAGCTCAACCAGAATTGGGTTGAGATATTGATGTGCTGCCCATTACAAGCATCTGTTGCAGTACTTCTTAGTAATACCCATTACAGATATTTAGTTTATAGGCACTTGACGCAATGCTCGCGGACCGTGGCCTAGTCACCCTGTTGTTCGCGCAAGATACTAACGAATATTTATTTTGTCAAATGTTTGATTCGGAAAATTTTTCACCCATGAAAATAATTCCGATTCTCAGTTGCTCGTTATACCCAGTGCTAATTGGGAATCACTCTCGTTCCGTCACCGAACAGCTTTGTAAAGCTAAACTTTAGCGGTTTGAAAAAAATCTTGGGTGAGCAACCCAAGTTACAAATTTTGTTTTGAAGATTAAATCTCGTTGGTTATGTGAAAGAAAAAATAATCTTGTTATCTCAAATTATTTTTCGAGCCAAAATCTTCTCGTTTTCGGGCACTTTTTTTAAGATTTTCGCTATTCGAGGCATTTTTGACCCCCAATGAAGGAACTGAATTTTAAAAAACATCTTTACTATTCGTTTCAATGATGAAACAAAAAACCGAATCGAGTTATAGGGTCTTGCGATATTCAGTTTGGTCATTTAGTCGCATCTCGAAAAATAAAGAAGAATTCAACCTCGTACGATATGAAAACAAATCATAAAAGAACTCAGAATGAGCTATCAAACAAAACAAATGCAGAGCGTCGCCTGCTCTATGCAGGTTTGCCAATCATCACACTCCAAAAATTGTCTGCAGAGTCAGGATATTCTGAAGATGCACTTCGTTCAAAAATTGCTCGAGGTGATTTTATTGAAGAAGTTCATTTCTCCAAAGCACCGGATGGTCGCATACATTTTTATGTTGAGGAGTATCTAAAATGGGTGGGATAAGATCACATCGCAAAGGGATACAAGTTACGTTCTACTGGAACGGGAAACGTTTCCGCCCAACACTCAAAATCCCACCAACTCCAACAAACATCAAATATGCAGCCCGTCTGAAAGGGGAGATTGAGCGCGCAATTGCGCTTGGCAGTTATACCCTTGAAGCTTATGTGCAACACTTCCCTACTTCGCGCGTTGCACGATTAGCACCTACCGAGAAGTGCAAGCCAACATTTTCAGAGTTGGCCGATAAATGGCTAGCTGCTTCAAGTCACTTATCAGCTGGCACACTAATCAAGTATCGCCAAGCTCTTGCATTTTGGCTTAAAAAGATTGGCGATGAAGCGATAGATTCCATCCAGTACTCCACAATCGCAGCACTCGCAAATTCACAAGGTTGGGCAGCGAAAAACCGTAACAACATGTTAATTCCCTTGCGTCAGGTCTTAGAAACTGCTTTCCTTGACAGGGAGATAGGATTCAATCCTGCAGAGTGCATCAAAAATGCCAAGGTACAGAAAGAACCGCCTGATCCATTGACAGCAGATGAAATCGAGACCGTGCTAAAACACATGCAAAAATATGATGAACAGATTGGAAACTTGTTCGAGTTCTCATTCTTCACGGGAATGCGTCCTAGCGAAGTGATTGCACTTCGATGGGGAGAAATTGACTCAGTGCGAGGACTAGCTAGAGTGAAACGCGCACGGACATTTGGTGAAGAACACGAAACCAAGACATACAAAGTGCGTGATGTTGAACTAAACACCCGCGCCAAGGCTGTACTCCAAAGGCAGAAGCTGCTCACATTCCTTAAGAACGAGTATGTATTTGAGAATCCATTAACGGGGAAAGCATATACTGATGAACGCCATTTGCGGCGAGCATTTTGGAATCCAACTATCAAAGCTATAGAAATAAGGGAAAGAAATTTCTACCAGACACGCCATACTTATGCAACGCTCAACCTTATGGCTGGAGCAAATCCTATGTGGGTAGCGAAACAACTTGGTCACGCCAACATGCAGATGGTATTAACTGTGTACGCAAAGTGGATAGATGGAGCAGATAAAAGTAATGAGCGCGGGAAAATTGACACAATGTTTAGTGGCATAGCCACCAATACGCCACCAAATAAAGAAAATGTTGGCCAACCATCTGATTTAATTGGTCGGGGCGAGAGGATTCGAACCTCCGACCACGTGCACCCCATGCACGTACGCTACCAGGCTGCGCTACGCCCCGAAGTCGATTATTGTAACAGACCATGTAGAATGAGCAAAAACATTCAGGCAGAAAATGGTGAACTAATGAACTTTACAAGGTAAAATTTTGACCAATCTCCCTATTCACTAACAAGGATTTAATGATGGCTCTTAACAAATGGATAGCAGCACTTGCGCTTGCGTGTTTATCTTCTTCTGCGATGGCTGCGGGGGGGGACGGGATATACATTGTTTTTGATGCAGGAAGAAGTTATTTTAGAAACTCCTGCAAAAACCCACCCGCGCCCTACACCAGTTGCAAAGACTTTGATTTTGGCAACAGAATTTCATTGGGCAAGCTGGTTGCGGATAGAACTTTTGCAGAAATTGGCTATTACGACTCCGGTCACTCCACCAAAAAAGGAACGGGGAATATTTCCGAGACAATTGACAGTGTGGAATGGCAGCTTTCCGCGCAAAGAATATTCCCCATTGGTAATGGCCGCCTTTCAGCATTGGCAAAACTGGGGGTTGTGCATTGGGAGGCCACGCAAGCATCAGCATCAAAGTGGATTAGCGCATCCGGCAATGATATATTGCTGGGTGTCGGCACGAGGTTTTACTTGAACAAAGACAATACTATCCGCGCATTCTACGAATCGCATAAAGCGGGCAACAATTCAATGACATGGCAGGGGGATGTCCACTTCTTTAGTATCGGCTACCTCCACGAACTATAGAACGCCGAGTTTTGCTATTAGGCGCGGGAAATATATCGAATCAGAGCGTCGCGCTCATTCATTTTTTCGCAAATATGTGCGCGCTACTACAAATATCGACAACGCACCCAATGCGAGATAGCACAGCAACGACCACTCCGGGATGCCAAGCGTGAGGAACGTCCACCCCTTTTCCGCGCACTCCCCCGAACCGTGTATCAGCTTCTGTATCACTGTCCCCATAGGCAAAGTTTCCAGCATGTAGTCCAAGCCAGGCCCGCAGGCTGGCACTTGATCTTTGGGCAGATTTTGTATCCAGATGTGCCGACTGGCGACGGCCACACCGGTCAACGACAGCAGTACGATGAGTGCGGCATAAATTTTTTCGCCGACCTGCTTAGGCCCAGGCAACGCCGCCAGTGCAAACACCACCGAGATCGCAATATACACCACACGCTGCACCATGCACAACGGACAAGGATCTTGATGCTCAACGTATTGCAGATATAGCGCAAAGCCGATCAACCCGCCCGCAATTAATGCGCCCGCCAGATATAACCAACGATTGGAAATGACTTGGAGCGATTTAAGCATGCGTTGATACCTTTTGCGCCTTGGCAATTTTATTGACCAATACTGGTGATAAATTGGCGTTGTTTTTGTTGTAGCTATCAACCAGTTGCTGCAAGGTGACATCCTCCAGATAATCAAGAATTTTTTCGTTCAGGCCTTTCCACAAATCGTGTGTCAGGCACTGGTAGCCCGCTCGGCAATTATGTTGGCCGTGACACTTGGTCGCATCCAGCGGTTCATCCACCGCAAGCACCACCTCTGCCACAGAGATTTTATTGCCGGGGCGCGCCAAATAATAACCGCCGCTCGGACCTCGCACACTTTCGACAATCCCTTTCCTGCGCAGCTTGCCAAATAGCTGCTCCAGATAAGATAACGAAATTTGTTGCCGATCACTGATCGTCGCCAAGCTGACCGGAATCTGCCCACCACACATCGCCAAATCCAGTACTGCTGTTACAGCAAATCGTCCTTTAGTCGTTAATCGCATATCACTCACTCCATGAAAAATGTTAAACCGAAACGGCTCAATTATGCCTTTTTGACCCAACCGATTATTTGAGCTTAGTCAACAATTTCATTCAGATGATTGGGATCGAATTTCTCCGCTGTGGCGCGTTCCTCATCGACTGGAACGCCCATTTTCTCAAGCTGCTGCAATATAAAGTCAATACGCTGATCGACCGTCATGCTGTGTCCAATTAGCCCATGCAACGCCTTATTTACAGGGTCATTATGGTCGTTACCAATGCCGTAAGCATTAAACCCTGCCCCCATTTTTTTCTCTTCATCCAAAATCCGCGCTGGAATCCCCACTGCGGTTGCACCTGCCGGCACGTCTTTAACCACGACCGCATTGCAACCGATTTTTGCACCTGCACTCACAGTAATCGGCCCCAGTATTTTCGCACCTGCACCTACCACCACACCACTTTCTAATGTTGGGTGTCGCTTGCCTTCCTTCCACGACGTGCCACCCAGCGTCACACCGTGGTACAGCGTCACATCGTCGCCAATTTCTGCCGTTTCACCAATTACGACGCCCATGCCGTGGTCAATGAAAAAACGCCGACCTATCGTCGCGCCAGGATGGATTTCGATGCCAGTCAAACCTCGTGCAATATGTGATAAAAAGCGCGCCAACCACTTCAGATTAGCGTGCCATAGTTTATGCGTCAGGCGGTGCAAGGTGCGCGCGTGCAATCCCGGATAGCAGGTCAACACCTCAAACGTGCTGCGTGCGGCCGGATCACGGTCAAATACGCTGGCGATGTCTTCTTTAACGTTCCGGAACATTGTGGTGCTCTTTCTGATAGCGCGCTCTGAGGCGCATATTATACTCGGTGGCAACGCTCAAAATGCCGCGCAGGATGTTGACTTCGTCAGTCTCCAGCCGCGCTCTGGCATACAAGCGGCGTAAACGTTGCATCATCCGTGCAGGGTTTTGCGTGGTAAAAAAGCCGATGTCGAATAAAGTTTTTTCCAGATGTGCAAAATAACCTTCCACTTGTTCATGCGGTGCAGGCTGTTTTTCAGGGCTGATCGGCACATAGCTTTGCGTCGCAACACTCAACTCGTATCCCATCACTTGCACCGCCGCTGCCAAGTTCAACGAGGAATAGTCAGGATTGGCGGGAATGTTCACTAATAATTGAGAACGACCCACTTCCTCATTGGTCAACCCCGACATCTCCGTGCCAAACAACAATGCAACGGGCTGCGTGGCAGCTTGTTGCAACACCAAGGGCATCGCATCTCGCGGCGTTTTCACCTCAATCGAAATATCGCGCAACCGCGCCGTCATGCCCACCGTGAGTACCACGCCTTGCAAGGCTTCATCCACTGACGCGCAAACCACTGCATTCTCCAGAATATCATCAGCACCCGCCGCCATCGCACGAGCTTGCGCATCAGGGAAGTGGCGCGGATTGATGAGGTATAGATACTGCAAACCCATCGTTTTCATCGCCCGCGCTGCCGCGCCGATATTGCCCGGATGGGTGGTGTGGCTGAGGACAATTCTGATATTTCTTAAATGATTTTGTTTATTCAAAGCCCAATACCAACTAAAATGCGCGCTGCAATTCTTTCAGCTCATTAAAAAGGTCGTATAACCATGCATCCCATGCTCAACATCGCGGTGAAAGCCGCTCGTCGCGCCGGCAATTTAATTCACCGTTCAACTGACAAAATCGATCACCTCACCGTAACCAAAAAATCCCATGCCGATTTCGTCAGCGAAGTAGATCGCGCCGCTGAGCAAACCATTATGCAAACCTTGCTGGATGCCTATCCAGACCACGCGATTCTAGCAGAAGAGAGCGGCACTCACGGTGAATCGGAGTACGTGTGGATCATTGACCCGCTCGATGGCACGACAAATTTTCTCCACGGTTTCCCGCAGTTTTCCGTGTCCATCGCCTTGCAGCATAAAGGCATCATCACCCAAGCCGTGGTGTACGACCCCATCCGCAACGAACTGTTTACGGCCACGCGTGGACGCGGCGCGTTCCTCAACGACAAACGTATCCGCGTGACCAAACGCGTGCATCTAGCCGATGCCTTGATAGGTACAGGCTTCCCTTACACACGCTTTGAACACATGGATGCCTACATGGCAATATTCAAAGAGTTGATGCAAAAAACTGCCGGACTGCGTCGCCCTGGCTCTGCGGCATTAGACTTGGCGTGGACTGCAGCGGGACGTTATGACGGATTTTTTGAAACGGGATTAAAGCCTTGGGACATCGCAGCAGGCACTTTACTCATTACTGAAGCGGGCGGCATGGTCAGTGATTTGAGCGGCAATGATGGCTACATGAAAAGCTGCCATGTATGTGCGGGCAACCCTGAAATTCATCCGCAGTTATTAAAACTCATGACACCACATTTGACTGCAGGGCTGAAATAACAACTTGAGCATGACTCCTGAAAAGCAACATGAACGCGTATTGCATGATGAGATTTCCATCTCAAAAGCGATGGACTTCAGCGTCTCAAACTATAACGGCACATGTTTACAGCTGACTGCTCCGCTTATACCCAACATCAATCATAAATGCACTGCCTTCGGCGGTAGCCTTTACTCTGTTGCAGTACTTGTGTGGATGGGGGTTGTATCTCAATCTTGCCGAAGCGGGGTTACATAAACATATCGTCATTCAGAAAGCCAATATTCAATATTTACTGCCCGTTGATCAGGATATGATTAGCGAGTGCCGTATTGAAGAAGCTTCTTTCAAAAAATTCATGATCACTCTGAAAAAACGCGAGCGCGCCCGCCTTTCACTGGATGTTTGCCTCAAACAAAACAACCACGTGACCGTCGAGTTTTCGGGACGATACGTGGTGCATGGCTGATAACGGGGTAAATGTTTCAGATGCTGGGATCAAACACAGGAAAAGCTTTAGTTGTCTCACCCACCGGCACACCAAATTTATAGGTATTTTTGCCCGCATGTTTGGCGGCATACATTGCCCTGTCCGCCACCACGATCAACATTGCTTTGGTATCAGCATCTCTGGGGTAACGCGCAATGCCAATACTCACGCCGATCTTGACGGTGTGCCCATCCAGTTGAAACGGCTCGCCGACGGACTCGATCAACTTGTCCGCCACCACGGCAACATCTGCCTGTTCATCCGCGTCAGTCAAGATCAACGTAAATTCATCGCCACCGAGGCGCGCCAACGTATCACTCTCGCGCACACCTAGGCTCAAACGTTCGGCGACTTTTACCAGTAACAAATCGCCAAAATGATGCCCCAGAGTATCATTAACCTGTTTGAAGCCATCTAAATCAAGGAACAGCAGCGCAATGCTACATTGATTACGTTTTGCCGCAACTATGGCTTGATTCAGCCGATCGAAAAACAGACTGCGGTTCGGCAAGTTGGTCAGCGCATCATAATGCGCCAAATGCTCAATGCGCTGCTGGGTAATCTTTTGCTCGCTGACATCTCTTATCATCACCGTGAACAACCGCGTACCGCCAAGCTGCGCTTCGGTCATCATCACTTCCATCGGAAAAACTGTACCGTCTTTGCGCAGCCCCTGCATTTCCACTACCTGATCCGTGGCTTCCAGATGACTTGCTTGCAAATACCGCTCCAGCAAGTCATCATGATTTTCCCGATGCGCCTGTGGCGTTAAAAACGTGAGTATGTTGCCGATCGCTTCCGCCTCGCTATAGCCAAAGATGCGCTGCGCGGCCTTATTGAAGGTTTGAATGTTGCCGTTAGAGTCAACGCTGACAATTCCCTCCGCAGCTGTTTCAACGATCTTTTGCAGCTTGGTACTTTCTAACTCAACCTTCTTCAAGGCTAAACTCAACGGTCGTACTGCCACATACCAAAAGTAAGGGATGCACAATAAGGCCAGCAAAGTTGAATCGGCAAGAGGTTCCAGCCAGTTATGCTCTTTCCTGTTCTCGACATAACTGAACAGAACCATGATGCCCAATTCAACAATGAAAACGAACAGGATCAACGACAGGAAGATTTTGAGGGGATGCTGTTTGTTTATCATGGCTGAACGCCCTCCAAAAATGGATCGCATTTCCCAATAAAGCACCAATGCACAGAGCCTCTCTAAACAGGCTTCGTTAATACTCCGTGCAATCTAACAAACCTCTTGATTCTTGGCAATAAAATCCGCGACAAATTCCAGACAATAAAAAAGCGGTCTGTTTCCAGACCGCTTTTTAGAGAAACCCGTTTTAATTAGTTTACGCGTACTTTCTTTTCCTCTCTAACCGTCGAAGTTACTTCTACGCGACGGTTGGCAGCACGACCTGCCTGAGTTTTGTTGTCTCCAACAGGATTGGCAGAACCCATACCTTTGGTTGAAATGCGATCAGCAGCAACGCCTTTCTTGACCAAATACGCCTTCACGGCCGCCGCACGGGCAGCTGACAACTTAACATTGCTAGATTCGTTGCCTTGGCTATCGGTAAAACCTGTTATGACCAGATTTGATCCTGCGTTCGCTGCCGCGAAATCAAGCACCTTATCCAATTGAACACCCGCCGCCTTTTTCAGCTTTGCAGAACCCGAATCAAACGCAGTGCCTTCAAGTGTGAAAGGTTTTTCGATCACTTCTGTTTTGTAAACAGGAGCGGGTGGGGGAGGAGGTGGCGCAACCACAACTGGTGCTGGCGCAGGTGCCTCAACTACCGGAGCAGGTGCGGGTGCCGGGGCAGCAACAACCGGGGCGGGTGGGGGTGGAGGTGCTTTAATCAGGCTCGGGTCGCATTCCTTGATTGCCATAGCAGGAGTCCAGTGACCCAACTTGATGCAATCACCAAAACCATCTCTCACCAACTGACCTTGCGTGTCAATCGCATAACCTTCGTTTGTTACCGCGTGAGCAGTCAATCCACTGCTTAACAAAGCCGCGCCGATTACCACGCTAGCTGTGATTTTTTTCGCCAACACTTTGTTCATCATTCTTCTCCTGTGTGAATAAAATTGTATTCCGGAACGGCCATTCTATCGACCACCCCACTTGGCTGTCCATAAGCAAGTGGGGTTTTTGCAACAAGTCTCCAGCAAGTTAATTCAGTGAATATCCAACCAAATAAACGTGGGCAATTAAACTAGAAGCAGCCACAATATGCAAGCAAAAAATAAGCACTTACTGAGTCAGCTTCTGCCTACCCGAACGAAAATAGTGTGAATTTTCGTAAAACGATGGTGCTTCGTTATCCGGCGACCACCCCGGCATACCCAGCAAAGGCACAGGGGAAAGGTCATGGGTATGGGTGCAATACACTGACTGGGCGAGATTCCTCCCTAGCTGCCCGTCCAAATATACCAATCGCTCTGGCATCGGCCAATCAAAAAAGTCTGGTTCAACCAGCAACACAACGCCCTGCCCTGTCATGCCAATATAGGGTTGCAAAGCTTTTTCGTATAGTCCGTGACCCACTATGTAAAATCCCATTCTTGTCTTCACCTGCTCACGCTCCAGCCAAAACAACTTTTTCCACTGGAAGTTGCGCAACAGGGCGACCAATTCAATGTCCGCGCAGGCCACAATTACACCTGACTCGTCCAGCAACGTTGTCGTATCGCGTACCGCACCGCGCTGGCTATTTGCCCCCCCAGTCGGATGAGTAAGTGCGTGATAATGACGCGCATTAATTGCCGCCTTGGTTTTGGGGAAGGTCAACCACACCAGCGCATTGAACAAGTCATGCCAATTATTTTCGCGCGTCTGTACCTCGCCATTAAGATAACAGCGCGGCTCGTATTGCGACTCGAAGCCTTGCTTGCCGAATGCTTGCGGAACAAAACGCAGAGGCAAACCCTGCTGCACCGTGATGCCAGGCTGACACCCGACCAGTAAGTCGTTGAAAGTTTGCAAATCAGGAAAATGCGCCTCTTCAAGACGAGCAAGGATGGGCTGCAAAGGAGCGAACAGCGGGGATTGCAGCAATGCCAATTTTTCCCATACGATTGCGTTATCCATAAAACGCCTTTGAGCGGAGTCTCCCAACACATTCTTTATTCAAGAATGGCGACATTAAGAACCGTACAGCTTCCGCCCCCGTATCCTGGCACGATGCGCTCTGCGCTGTTCTGCTTCAGTTAACGGACGCGGCTTTTTACCTTCAAACGGATTTTTGGCTGAATTAAACTGTATCTTCATTGGTGTGCCTTGCAGCTTGAAAATTTCGCAGAAGGTACGCTCCAAATAGCGTGCATAGCTGGCTGGCACATCATCCAATCCGCTGCCATGGATAACAATGAGCGGCGGGTTGCTGCCGCCCTGGTGTGCATAACGCATCTTGGGAGTAAAGCGTCCGCTTTTTGGCGGCATTTGCTTTTCGAGCGCGCCAATCAAAGCGCGCGTAAGCTTGGGTGTCGAGAGTTTAGCCATCGCGGCAGCGTAGGCATCATCAACCGACTTCAATACGTTGGCGATGCCATTACCGTTTAATGCCGAGATGTAGTGACGTTTGGCGAAGCTCAAAAAATGCAGTTTGCGCTCGATGTCATTTTTAACTTGATCGCGCTGATAATCATCCAAGCCATCCCATTTGTTCACCGCCAATACCAGCGCGCGCCCTGCCTGCAAAACGAAGTCTGCCACGTGCGCATCCTGCTCGGTGATTTGGTCGCGTGCATCCACCACCAGCACCACCACGTTGGCATCTTCAATCGCCTGCATGGTTTTGATCACGGAGAATTTTTCGATGGCTTCATCGACTTTGCCGCGACGACGTACCCCGGCGGTATCAATGATGGTGTATTGCTTGCCCTCGCGCTCAAAATCAATGTAGATGCTGTCTCGCGTAGTGCCCGGCTGATCGAATGCAATGACGCGTTGCTCACCCAAGATGGCATTGACCAAAGTAGATTTGCCCACATTGGGACGACCGACAATCGCCAACTTGGGCGGCTTTTCTGCGGCGGATTCTTCCTCGATTTCAGCAGGGAAATGCTCCAGTGCGATTTCGACCACTTCGTTGACGTTGTCACCGTGCGCGGAAGAAATTGGCAGCGGTTCGCCCAAACCTAACTCAAAAAACTCAGCGGTGACTTTGGCGCGTGCCATGCCCTCGGCTTTGTTCACCAGCAACAAAATCGGCTTTCCCGTTTTACGCAGCTGCCCTGCAATCAAGGAATCTTGGGGCGTGCAGCCTGCCCGACCATCCACCAAAAACATCACCACATCTGCTTCATCCACCGCTTGGCGGCTTTGTTTCGCCATCTCAAACATGATGCCGTCTTTGGCGACTGGCTCTAACCCGCCCGTATCGACTACCAGATAAGGACGCTCCCCTACCCTGCCACGCCCATAATGGCGGTCACGCGTGAGGCCTGGCAAATCGGCCACCAGTGCATCGCGACTGCGCGTGAGGCGATTGAACAGCGTGGATTTGCCGACATTGGGACGACCGACTAAAACAAGTGTAGGCAACATTGATTACTTTCTTTACTTTAAGGTGAGCGAGTACAACCCACCGCCACTCGTTTGTACCAGCAGCCCGTCATCCAACTCTACGGGCTGTGCCAATATGGCACTTTTGTCCAAACTGACACGTGAAGCCAACTTGCCGTCCTCACGATTCAAGGCATGTAAATATCCTTCAAAATCTCCGAACACCACATGCTTTTCCGTCGCATACGGGGTGGCCGATTCACGCAAGGAAAATTTTTCGTTTTTCCAAATTGTGCTGCCCGTGGTTTTATCGAGTGCGTAGATCAGCCCCTTGCTATCGCTCAGATAGAGCGAGCTGCGCAATAACATCAAACCTTTGTCGCTGGATATTTCACGATTCCACAATGGCGTACCTTGCACAATATCCACGCAGGCAAGATTGCCCTGAAAGGCAATCGCACAAACCTGATCTCCATCCACAACGGGACTGGTAGTGATATCGCTGATTCGATCCAGCTCGGTATTACCGCGTGGTTGCGATACGGTTGCCTCCCAGATTAACGTGCCATCCGCAGTATTGAGCGCGACCAATTTCCCTCCCGCGAACCCCGCGTACGCCACGCCGCGTTGCAGGGTTAGCCCGGCATGGCTGCGCACCACCAAAGCGGGTGTACTGCGCTCATATACCCAGGCCTGCTTGCCGTCTTCCGCATTCAACCCTGTGATGCGGCCATCGCCGCTGCGCACGATAACCATGCCATCCGACACTTGCGGCGCACTCATCACCTCACTGGACACGCGGCTCTTCCAGCGCAACGAACCCTCTTCATCGTAGGCAACCACATCGCCTTTGTTGCTACCGACAAGCACCAGTCCTGCGCCGCTCCCCACACCACCGCTTATTTTTACACTGGTCTCAACGCGCCAATCCATCTTGCCGGTCGCGCGGTTCAGGCGAATCAAGCCACCCATACCAGATGCGCCGTACACCGCGTTCTGGGTGACTGCCGGCACCAGCAAGCTCGCGCCCGACTCACCCAAGTTGTACTGCCAGCGAATTGCAAACTTGGCTAATTCGGTAATATCAACCAGCTTCGCCGGTTCGGCTGCGCGCTTGCCATCACCGCCAGCCCACTCCGGCAGAGATTCATCATCGGATGCGCAACCGCCTACAAGAAGTGCCGCAATCAACAATAAGTGATGCCTTAACTTCATTTAGTTGTGCCTAGCGCATCCATCTTCATTTGAATCAGGCTTCGGTATGCGCCCTTCGCATCGACTTTCTCATAAGCCAGCTTGTAAGAGGTTTTGGCTTCTTCCACTTTGCCTTGCGCACTTAATACATCACCCTTCAGGTCGGCATACAACCCGTCGAATGACGCTTCGTGCTTGGCATTCAGCAATTTGCTTGCTTCATCATATTTTTTTTCATCCAGCAGTATCGCAGCCAAACGCAAACTCGCCACATCTCTTAACCCCGCTTCTTTGCTTTGGTCTATCACCCATTGCAATTGGGATTTGGCTTTTGCGGCATCGTTCTCCTGCTCATTAAATTGTGCGGCCAGCAATGCCGCACGCGAGGCGTAAGCACTTCCGGCATAGCGATCCATCAACATCGTCGCGGCATCGTTGATGCGCTTGATGTCATTACTTTCAAGCTGTTTGGTAAATCCGTCATACATCACTGCCGATTCGTACGCCTGCTTATTTTGGTAATACTGCCACCCCTTCCAGCCACCCACTGCCAGCGCACAAACCACCAGCATGCCGGCCAGCCACGTACCGTTATCGTGCCACCACGCCTTGAATATTTCGAGTTGCTCCTGTTCTTGCAAATCCAATGCTGCCATGTTGTTACTCCTTAATAAATTTCCGAACCGTCGCGTTGAGTTGCTCAACGCTTACCGTAACTTGCTCGCCGCCTTGCATCGGCTTCACACTGGCTTGATTGGCTTGCGCTTCATTGTCACCAATCACCACTGCCACCACCGCACCGCTGGCATCGGCTTTTTTCATTTGCGATTTGAAACTTCCCCCGCCGCAATGCAGCACAACATACAAATTTGCATCGCGTAATTGCTCCGCCACCCGGCTCGCCAACTGGCTGGCCAGTTCTCCCTGATGTACCACATACACATCCACAACCGGCTTGGGCAACGCCATACCGTCATCCTGCAACAACGCCAGCAAACGTTCCACACCCATGGCAAAACCCATTGCGGGAGCGGGTTTTCCGCCTATTTGCTCAATCAGCCCATCATACCGTCCACCCGCGCAAATCGTTCCTTGCGCGCCCAACCGCGTGGTCACCCACTCAAACACGGTGCGATTGTAATAGTCGAGACCACGCACCAAACGGGGATTGATTTCGTATTCCACGCCATGTTGTTTGAGCATGTTTTGCACTGCCGCAAAATGCTGGATTGCCTCTTCATCCAACTCGTCCATCAGCCTGGGCGCGGCTGCAATCGTCTCCTGCATCGCCGGATTCTTGCTATCCAAAATGCGCAGCGGATTGGTGTTCAAACGCCGTTTCGCATCGTCATCCATCAATGATACGTGCTGCTCAAAATACGCGATCAGCTTGGCACGGTGACGCAAGCGCGCAGCCGCATCGCCCAAGGTGTTGATCTGCAAAGTTACATCACGAATACCCAGCTTCTTCCACAGCCGCGCGCACATCAAAATTTGTTCCGCATCGATGTCCGGCCCGGCAAAACCCAACGCCTCCACACCCACCTGATGAAACTGGCGGTAGCGTCCTTTTTGCGGACGCTCATGGCGAAACATCTGCCCGCTGTAATACAAACGCTGCGGCGCGTTATACAGCAAATTGTGCTGCAACACGGCACGTACGCACGAAGCCGTGCCTTCGGGACGCAGCGTAAGTTGATCGCCGTTGAGGCTATCCTCAAAGCTGTACATCTCCTTCTCGACGATGTCGGTCACTTCACCGATAGCGCGTTTGAACAGGCTGGTCGGCTCGACCAGCGGCATGCGGATATTGCGGTAGCCGTAACTGTTCAACCAGTCACGCACCACCGCTTCGAACCACAGCCACAACTCCGCCTCGTCGGGCAGGATGTCATTCATGCCGCGCACGGCTTGTAGGGATTCGTTACTCATAAATTGATGGTTGATGCGGAGAAGCGCGGATTATAACGCAAGGCGGGGATTTTTCGAGGAACAACAAAGATTCGTCACCATTGAAACGCAATGAGCAGAAACGGTTACACGCGAGTATGGGCATAGTGGCAACTGGAGACTGGGCTTGCCATGGAAGTAAATGTGTCGTTTAATCCAGTCCACGTAAGTTTGCTCGGTGCGAAGACTGTAATGCTTCACCCGCAAACGAGAAACAACCTGATCGAGCAATCTGGGTGGCCGCTAAGAGTTGGAAGTTGTCAGCATCGCAAGTGTATTTCGGTTTAGATCATTTTCAATCAAGGTGCGCTAAAATCACGCCATCAGCCAATATGAATCAAGTTTTAAATTTTGACAAGGTTTTATTAACCAGCCCCGATAAAAGATTGAGTTGTTTATTGGGGGCTACTTCACGATGGCGCGCTCCACCAAGTTACAGTTGATCGGACTCGCGAGAACTCCGCACAGCGTTGACCATCGCTACGTCCGGGCGAACACCGCTATCGCGGCTATGCCCCACTTGCCCCTCCGCCGACCTTCAGGCACGTCGATGACGCGGAGGTGTCGCTCAAATGCGACCTGTAGATTTCATCGCCCATGAGTAATCTCAAGCAGTCATCGGTCATCTACGGCGACTCCCCCTTCATTGAAGACATGGGTGTCCTTACAACGCTCTGCCTTCTGCATGATGAGGTTCTTCTCTTTGGCAGCAAGCCCCTTGATGAACATCTCAATGATTACTGGGAAAGATCAAATGCAAGTGGAGACGGCACAACAGCGACTGCTGTAGAACAGGCCCTTCAAGTACTACTTCCTGAGAAGGTAATCTCGTTTCTTTCGCCATCCGATGTTGAGGCCAGATTTCCGGGTAGTAATACGACAGAACTGTCCGGTATCGATGGCGTTGAGAGGACGGAAGTCCATGGAAAAACCTCTTTGGTCGTAAAAATCGATGTGAAGAATCTTAGCCCTGTGTCACGTCTAATCCTTGCCGGTTTTACAAATGGGCCTCGCACTGGTTCTTCTGTGATTAGAGACGCATCGCTGATCTCAGCTGCAATCCAATCGGAACTACCAATCGTTTGTGAAAAGGCCCACTATGCACTTGCGCCCACAGCGACTCGCGTATCGGAGGTCGCCAATCTTTTGGCACACCGAACGTTCCAAAAGCTAGCACTTCCGGAACTGAGGGCATATCACGCCGAGGACATTTTGGAAGCTAGATTAAAACTAAAGGGCGAGCTAACCGAGTTCAAAGCAGGCATTCTTGAGCTAGTTTGGATGCTTCATCAACGTAACGATCTTTCTGGCGATCTGAATGGGATTGGTCGCGATTGTGACGTACTAATTGAGACCAAAATTACCGCTGCGATTTCGTCCCTGGAGCAAGCTATCGCCAAACACGAAAGCCGAGCTATTCGAAGAATTCTCAAAGCAACTGGAGGTGCCCTAATGGAACTTGGTAAATCGCTAATCGCGCCAAGCATGACGGGCACCCTTGTCGGTGGAAGTGGTGCGCTTATGAAGCTTTCCGAAAGTATGGAGACGCAGATCCCAAGCGTTCAGATTGCTTCATTCGTGTACAAAGCGCGGGAGCGGAAATTCTGAAGTCTAACCTTTTATTCCACCGGATCTGCGCGAAAAGCCGAGTTAAATAAATAGAAATTGGGTCGATTTATTTGCTATCGCTTCAGGTATTTCTTTGCAACATACTCATCAGCAATGTCCGTAAATTCTTGCGAGGTGTTATAAATTAACGCCTCCCCAAATCTACCAAAGCGTTTCAGACAAGCCACTCCACAACTCGCAGATATCGGGGATGTCCCATTTCTCCGGGTCTTCGTGCGAAACGATTTTGTCTTTGCAATAGTGCTTGGACAGATCCAGTATTTCCGGCGCGATTCGGCCATTGGATTTGATGGAAAAAAATACTTTCACTTTGGGTGTAAGCAGCGACTTTGCGGTTTGCTCCATGACCACTCCCAGTTGACCGGATTCGAGTTTCACCATTGATCCAACCGGGTAAATGCCGACGCTGCGAACAAATGCTTCAAAGATTTTTTGGTCGAAATGTCCGTGTCGCCATTCGGCCATTTTGCGTATCGCTTCGGCGGGTTCCCACCCTTTTTTGTAGGGACGGTCGGAAGTAATCGCATCATAGACATCACACACTGCCCCCATCTTGGCAAACTGGCTGATCTGCAAATCGGATAGTTTGTCCGGGTAGCCGCTGCCGTTGATTTTTTCATGGTGATGCAGGCACACGTCCAGCACGACATCGCCGACTCCGCTGCCTGTTAACAAAAATTTGTGGCCTTCGGCAGGGTGGTTTTTTACCGTGGCAAATTCGATGTCGGTCAGCCTGCCCGGCTTGTTGAGTATCTCCGTCGGTATCATCATCTTGCCGACATCGTGCAGCAATCCGGCCATGCCCGCCTGATGGAGTTGGTCGTTATCCAACCCCAGTGTTCGCGACAAAGATACCATCAGGGCACAAACCGCGACCGAGTGCATATAAGTTTAGTTGTCTTTGTTTTTCAGGCGCGCCAAGCCGATCAATGCACCGGGATTGCGCTGTATCGACATTGAGATTTCTTCGACTATAGGCAACGCGTCTTGGGCATCCAGTGCTTTGCCCATGCGCGCTTCATGGAACATGTCCGTAACGGCTTGTTTGGCTTTGCCACAAATCGCGACAGCTCGTATAGCTTCTTGTGCCGTATCAATGTGCTGCTCTTTGATGTTGTATGTGTTGGCTTGTGTAAGTGTGGCTTCGACTGTTTCAGTAATCGTTTCTTCAGCTGCCCCACCTTCGATATCCGATCCTTTGGCAGTGTCTATCCAAACCTCACGGATGCCCGTGGCGAGGATTGCTTGCAGGTCTTTTGGGTCATCCAGCAAAAATGCGTTGTGCCAGAACGGGTGATCCATCCATGAGCCGCACAGCTCATGCACGTACATACCAAGATTCAACTGCTCAACAGGGATTCGCTTTTTTGTCATGTTCTGATTGTGATCCAAATAAAAACAGCCGCTATGAGTGCGGCTGTTTTGTCTCTGATTTTGCCGTGTTCACCGATACTTGCAATCAGTTATCGGCACGAAGTGCTGGTTCATTAGGGTTAAAGGGTTTGGCTCAGACTCGGATTATTTTGCTAACGCTTCAAGTATTTTCGCGCGACATACTCGTCAACAATGCCCGTGAATTCCCGCGCAATGTCATCGCCGCGCAGGGTCATGGCTTTTTCACCGTCGATATAAACCGGTGCGGCAGGTGTTTCTCCCGTACCCGGCAGGCTAATGCCGATGTTCGCCAGCTTGCTTTCACCGGGGCCATTCACCACGCAGCCCATTACCGCCACGGTCATGTTTTCCACGCCCTGATATTGGGTACGCCACACGGGCATCTGATCGCGCAGATGGGTTTGTATGCTTTTCGCCAGCTCCTGAAAAAAACTGCTGGTGGTGCGTCCGCAACCGGGACATGCAGTCACCATGGGCGAGAAAGCACGCAAGCCCATGGTCTGCAAAATCTCCTGGCCAACTATCACTTCCTGGGCGCGGTCTCCATTTGGTTCGGGTGTGAGCGAGATACGTATGGTGTCGCCGATGCCTTCTTGCAACAGCACAGATAACGCGGCGGTTGAAGCGACGATACCTTTTGAGCCCATGCCCGCTTCGGTCAACCCCAAATGCAGGGCGTAATCGCATTGGCTACTCAACGCGCGGTACACCGCAATCAAATCTTGCACGTCGCTGACCTTGCATGACAGGACGATACGGTTATGCGCCATGCCAATTTTCTCGGCACGCGCGGCACTTTCCAAAGCCGAGGCGATTAGCGCGTTGCGCGTGACATGCGGGGCATCCAAAGGTTGGGGTAAACGCGCATTTTCATCCATCATGCGCACCACCAGATTTTGATCGAGGCTGCCCCAGTTCACACCGATGCGCACCGGCTTATCAAATTTCAGCGCGGTCTCGATCATCACGGTGAAGGGGTCGTCCGCTTCACGGCTGCGCCCGACATTGCCCGGATTGATGCGATATTTCGCCAGAGCTTGTGCGCAGTCCGGATAGTCTTTGAGCAAACGATGGCCGTTGTAATGAAAGTCACCCACCAGCGGAACCTGGCAATCCAGCGCATCGAGCCTTGCGCGGATGTTTGCCACCTGCGCGGCAGCTTCAGGCGTGTTGACCGTGATGCGCACCAATTCCGATCCCGCTTGCGCCAGGTCGAACACCTGCTTAACAGTGGCCTGCACATCCGCCGTATCGGTATTGGTCATGGATTGCACCACCACTGGCGCACCACCGCCCAGCAGTACGTTACCCACGATGACTCTTTGCGAGGGACGGCGTTTAATCACTTCCATTTGGTCATTCCAGCGTCAGCCGGGCAACATTGCCGTATTTTTTAATGTGCGCCTCCAGCCCCACTTGCTTGCCTTTGTAATAAAGGCGCGCCGATCTGGCGTTCGCAATCACCACTGCAAAAGGGGGAGTCCCCTCTATGCGCAACTCGCTACCGCCTGGATTGATTTTGGAGGATAAACTTTTACCCGTTTTATCCCGAATGTCAGTCCAGGACTCCTCACCAAACACAATGTGCAACCCGGCAAGCTCGGACGCAATATCGAAAGCTGCGGCTGTTTGGGCGGCTGGTTTGGCCGGGGTGATCCCCAGCAACATATCAATTGGAACGGTAGCCTTGGGAGGCTCTGCTTCAGCCACAGCACCAGCACCAGCACCAGCAGGTGCACTGTCCGGTACGGGAGATTTTTCCGGTGTTTTTTCCACCGTCACCTTGGGGTTTTGGGGTAACGTTGTTGGGGGTGCAACAAGTTTCACTTCCTTCGGCTTGGGTGCAACCACCTCGGCCACTTTAACGACAATATCCGCCGTAGGTGCGATGGGCTGAACGGAGGAAGCTGCAACAGGTTGATCCATCACTTGCTGTGAAACCGTTGGCAACACATCGGGTAAAGCGACAGGAGCTTCAACTGTTGCCTCATCGGTTTTTGATTCCGCCTGATCGTCCGTTTCAGGCTGAACGGGAGACGTTCCGTTAAAAATCGCAAAGCCTAATGCAACCACCACCAACAGCAATGCCGCACTCATCCAGACGAAATTGTGTTTGCGCACACTGGATTGTGTATTCGGAAATACCGTTTGATTCTGCACAGACACGGCACTCAGTGTCGTCACTTTGGTTTCCGGCAAGGCCGCAAACAACACATCCTCATCCAGATGCAACAACTTGCCATAGCTGCGCACAAAGCCGCGCAAAAAAGTGGCCTCAGGTTTTGCGCTGAAATCATCCGCTTCGAGAGCCTCGATTTGACGCGGCGCAAACTTGATTTGATTCGCCACGTCACCCACACTCAAGCCCAGCCGTTCGCGCGCTTCACGCAACATGCTGCCCAATGTGGCAACTGGCTTGCTTACCTCAACCTGCGGGTCTAACTCGCCGGAATTTTGGTTGGGCTCGTCCATCATTCACCCCGCTCCAACAATTGAGCTTCACGAGAATCGGGATAGCGTTTGCGCAACTGCGTGCTGTAGCTTTCCTCCGAGTTGCGATCATTTGTTTTTCGTTGAATGCGAATTGCCAACCAAAGTTGCTCTGCGGTTAAGTTGTCTGATTTATCTGATAACTCTTTCAAATACTTTTTTGCCATGAAGTAGTCTCCAATCGCAAAATTCAAGTCCGCCGAGGCATATAACGCCTGCGGCATTCCCGGTTGAACCAGCAAAGCTTTTTGCAAAAATTTCTCGGCATCTTTAGTATTGCCTCCCTTTTGGGAACACAGCCCCGCATTCAAATACGCCATGCTTGGCGTGGTGTACAGGGGATTTTTAACCGCTGCCATAAACTGCGGTATGGATTCCTTTTCTCTGTCGCGTTGGCACAAAAACCAGCCGTAATTGTTGTGCATATCTGAATCGTTTTTATCCAAACTCAAACTATGCCGAAAATCTTCCTCGGCTTCTTTGTCTTCACGCAACTCCATATGTATCAAAGCACGCACTCCGTAAGCTGGTGCATGATTTTTATCCGCTTGCAATGCCTGCTCAATCTCGGCCAAGGCAATACCCAACTGCGCGCGCTCATAATATAAACCCGCCAGCTCGGTGTGTACTTTGGCACTTTGATTGACGTTTTCCGACCCATTTGAGCTATTCGAGGTTGAACGACACCCCGCCAAAGCGATAACCAAACACCATAACGCGATCACTCTAAACATCAGCTTACCTCCGATTACGCAACACTCTCTGCACGCTGCAAATTTCGTTTGGTCTTATCTTGTACCTGTCCCGCCAATTGTCCGCACGCCGCCGCAATATCATCACCGCGTGTCTTGCGTATGGTCGTGACAATATCTGCCTGCATCAACACATCACGGAAGCGTTGAATCGCATCCGGCTTGGAGCGTTGATAGCCTGACTGCGGGAAGGGATTGAACGGAATCAAATTGAATTTGCACGGCACGTCATGCACCAGATTGATGAGCTCGCGCGCCTGTTTCTCGCTATCGTTCACGCCGTCCAACATCACATACTCGAAAGTGATGAAATCGCGCGGAGCTTTTTCCAGATAACGCTGGCACGCTGCCATTAACATCTTCAGGGGATACTTCTGGTTGATCGGCACTATCTCATCGCGCAGCTTGTCGTTCGGCGCGTGCAGCGACACCGCCAACGCCACGGGACATTCCTCACGCAGCCTGTCCATTGCGGGTACAACACCGGAAGTGGATACCGTCACACGGCGGCGTGATAAACCATAACCATGGTCATCCAGCATCAAGCGCAGCGCACTTACCGTGTTGTCAAAATTCAACAGCGGCTCGCCCATGCCCATCATCACCACATTGCTGATCGGCCACAGTCCCAGCTCATTCTTGCCCAACTGATGATTTGCCCACCACAACTGACCGATGATTTCCGCCACGCTGAGGTTGCGATTAAAACCTTGCTTACCTGTCGAGCAGAACGTGCAATTCAGTGCGCACCCTGCCTGCGAAGAAATGCACAATGTGCCGCGCGTTTCTTCGGGAATAAATACCGCTTCAACGGCATTACCCGTCCCCACATCCAGCAACCATTTGCGCGTGCCATCATCCGACAGTTCTTCACGCATGATGGTTGGGGTAGCGATACAGGCACTCTGCGTGAGCTTGGCACGCAGGCTTGCCGCGATGTCGGTCATTGCGGCGAAATCGGACACCCCTTCCCTGTATATCCAGCGCATCAACTGCCGCGCACGAAAAGGCTTCTCGCCAATTTCCGTGAAATATGCGGTCAGTGCATGTGCATCAAAGTCGAGGAGGTTTTGCTTGGTCATCGATATAAACCTATTGCGCAAACCGATTGCTGCGTCGCGTGTTCGTTCAATCCTCGCCTACCAGCAAGGTATGTCTCGTCACTCACTGCGCTGCTTCTTGCACTCGGTCTGCTCATTACGGCTTCTAAACGATGACCAGACTATTAACGCGAGTAAACGTTCAACGCAGGAAAGAAATAAGCAATTTCCACTGCCGCTGTTTCAGCCGCATCCGAACCATGTACCGCATTCGCATCAATACTGTCAGCAAAATCAGCTCGGATTGTGCCTTTATCAGCCTTCTTGGGATCCGTTGCGCCCATCAGATCACGGTTCTTCAAAATCGCGCCTTCGCCTTCCAATGCCTGAATCATCACCGGACCGGAGATCATGAAGTTCACCAGATCATTGAAGAATGGGCGCGCTTTGTGCACCGCATAAAAACCTTCCGCTTCCGCGCGGGACAACTGAGTCATGCGAGCAGCCACAACTTTCAGGCCAGCCGCTTCAAAGCGCGCGTAAATTTGACCAATCACATTCTTAGCAACCGCATCGGGTTTGATAATCGACAGAGTACGTTCAACAGCCATGCTTCTTTCTCCAAACAAATTAAAAAGTTAATCAGAAATTCTGAGGGCGGCATTCTAACAGGCTTTGCTACCGTAGTGCTGCCCTGCCCGCCCTCACGACGAGGTGAAATGCATTGGCAACGAGGGGGGTTAACTGGAACGATCAGTGACCACACCGCTCGCATTGAACAGTGATTGCCATTGGTGATAGGCCTCCTCCTCCGGATCCAACACAATACGCTCGTTAAATTTTTGATTGTATTCGTCACGTTGCTTCGGGTCTGAGAGCACTTCGTAAGCTTTTTGAATCGCGCTGAAACGCGCTTCCGCACCCTCGCCGGTATTGCGGTCGGGGTGGTAGCGCATTGCCATGGCGCGATAGCGTTTTTTAATTTCGTCTGTCGATGCGTTGGGAGCAACGCCGAGGATGTCGTACAAATTTTCCATTTATTCCGAGCCTGAATTTCACATTACCACTCAACCGAGTTCTTGCAACACCTTTACCTCAATGTTGAATTGATTCGCAACCACTTCCATCGCCGTATCCAAATACTTCTCGCTTTGCGCATCAGATGTTCCCGCCAGCGGGTGCAACGCCATGACCTTATCGGAGAATTCGCGCACGGTCTTCAAATGGCTATCCGCATCATATAGCAAGGGTTGCGGATTGATTGCCTGGAAGTACAACATGCCGCCGCGCAGCGCGACTGCCAGCAAATAAAAGTCTGCCCCCTGTGCGAATACTTTCGGGTCGCGTATTTCGAAATACCGGGTAGAAAACTCCTTGGATGTTTGCAACGGGAATTGTTTGACGATACTTTCGATGAAGACTTGCGCACGATTGAGTTGTGGCGCGAGCGTGATGTGATATTGCCCTGTTCGCTGGATGACAACGGGGTTGTCCAATACAACGGGTTTGCCCCGGCGTATGGTTAGAACAACTATTGTAACGAGGCATAGCAATAAAAATGATTCAACCATACCCGCCAAGCTCACGCTGATTCAACCTCGCTTTGTTGTACTCGCAAAGGCGTTTTTGCTTTCCATCCATTTTTTGATGCGGTTTGCATCACCGATGCGGGTATTTCTGCCCCACGAATCCAACAGCACAATAATCACCGGACGACGATTGATCGTCGCTTCCATCACCAAGCAACGCCCCGCTTCGTTGATAAAGCCTGTTTTGCTTACGCCGATATCCCAAGAAGCATTTTTCACCAAAGGATTGGTGTTGCTGAAACGCAACTCACGCCCGCCCCATCCATCCAGTGAATGACTTTCCGAGGTAGTGTACTGTCGTATCAGGGAGTAATTGCGTGCTGCAGAGACCATCTTCACCAAGTCCTGCGCGGTAGAGACGTTGTCACTATTCAGTCCAGTGGGATCGTAAAATTGTGTGCTGGCCATACCCAATTCCCGAGCCTTGGCATTCATGGCGGTTATCGCCGCATTCAAGCCACCGGGGTAGTGGCGCGCCAAGGCAGAAGCGGCACGATTCTCCGAAGCCATCAGGGCGAGTTTAAGCATTTCACTGCGCGCAAACGACATGCCAATCCGCAATCTGGAGCGCGTGCCTTTAAGTGTATCCAAGTCTTCCACGCCGATGCTCACTTGTTCATCCAGTGGCTGCATCGCATCCAGCACCACCATCGCCGTCATCAATTTGGTAATGGAGGCGATGGGAGCCAGTTGCGCCGCATTTTTGTTGTAAATCGGACGTTGCGATTGTTCGTCAAAAATCAGCGCAATGTTGGAAGCCAATTGTGGTGATAACGCATTGCTGGAGAAGGACGCACGATGGACTTTGTGTGTCGCTTTATGCGATGCCTTATGTGAAGATTTGTTGGCTTTTTGATAGTTATGCGACTTCGCAAAAGCAATGTGCGCGGGTAGCGCACAGCCCAATAACATCAGTATCAAAAATCGCTTTTTCATTCAGGCATCCTTTGCCCACTCAATAGAATGAGGATAAGCATACCTAAATTTTAATATAAATCAAGCATTAATATGTAACTCCTCTTCTTGTTTCTGAAGATTCCACATTTGCGCATACGTCCCACCACGCCCCAGCAACTCCCGATGCGTCCCGCGCTCAATGATGCGGCCAGCTTCCATCACCAGGATTTGATCGGCTTCAACCACCGTGGACAAACGGTGCGCGATGATAAGCGTGGTGCGGTTTTGCGCGATGGCACGCAGTTCTGCCTGAATGGCTTTTTCGGATTTTGAATCTAGCGCGGAAGTCGCCTCATCAAAAATCAGAATCGCGGGATTCTTCAAAATCGCCCGCGCAATCGCCACGCGCTGCTTTTCTCCACCCGACAATTTCAGGCCGCGTTCGCCGACCATACTGTCATAACCCTGCGGCAACGATTCGATAAAGCCATGGATATGTGCCGCTTGCGCCGCCGCAATCACTTCTTCACGCGTGGCATTTGGACGACCGTAAGCGATGTTGTAGTAGATGGTATCGTTGAACAACACCGTGTCTTGCGGCACGATACCAATTGCCGCACGCAGGCTGCTTTGCGTCACATCACGTATCTCTTGCCCGTTGATGAAAATTTTTCCCTGCTGCGCGTCGTAGAAACGAAACAATAAGCGCGACAGCGTGGATTTGCCCGCTCCGCTTGAACCCACCACTGCGACGGTATGCCCCGCCGGAATATCAAAACTCACATCAAATAAAATTTGCCGATCCGCCGCATAATAAAAATTCGCTTGCTCAAACTTTACAGCCGCATTACCCACCTCCAAAACCCTGGCATCGGGCGAATCGGCAACTTCGCGGTGTTCATCCAGCAGGCTGAACATCTTTTCCATATCAGCAAGCGAATTGCGGATTTCACGATAGACAAATCCGAGAAAATGCAGCGGCATGTATAGCTGAATCATAAACACGTTGACCAATACCAGATCGCCGACAGTCATCGTGCCTTGCACCACCTCCTGCGCCGCGAGCAGCATCAACGCCGTGACACCGATAGCGATGATGACACTCTGCACCGAGTTGAGCAGCGCGAGTGAAACCTGGTTGCGCACCGCCGCTTCTTCCCAGTGTTCCATGTTTTTATCGTAACGCTTCGCTTCGTATTTTTCGTTGCCGAAATACTTCACCGTCTCGTAGTTCAGCAGACTATCAATCGCACGCGTGTTCGCCTTGGAATCCAAATCGTTCATGGTGCGCCGCACCACCATACGCCACTCGGTAATCAATAACGTAAAGATGATGTAAATCACCAGCGTGACAAAAGTAATCACGGCAAACCACACGCTATATTTTTTTAGCAAAATAATGGCAACCAGCACAATTTCCAGCAAAGTTGGCGCAATGTTGAACAGCGTAAAGTTCAGCAGGAAGCCGATGCCGCGTGTACCGCGCTCAATGTCACGCGATACGCCTCCCGTCTGCCTGTCCAGATGGAAGCGCAAACTCAAGCTGTGCAAATGCTCGAACACTTGCAACGCCACGCGACGTATCGCACGCTGTGTGACATTGGCAAACACTGCATCGCGCAATTCGCCAAACAGCGTACTCATCAAACGCAACACGCCGTAAGCCACAATCAGGAACACCGGAATAGCCAAGGCTGCCTGCGCCGGACTCATCGCATCAATAATTTCCTTAAGCACCAACGGCACAGACACGTTGGCGAGTTTGGACAGCACCAGCAAACTCATGGCGATAATCACACGCCACTTAAATTCCCCCATGTAGGGCAACAGTGCAAGTATGGTCTGCCAGTCTGAACGTTTCTTTGAAGCGGCCGGGATGGCTGCGGAAGTTTGCATGATGAATACTGAAAAATGACGAGCAGTCATTATAACTTGAGCATTGCAGCGAGACCGGCTCACTTGGCACAACTCATCCGAGAACAAACCCGGCCTAAAGGCGGAAGACAAGAAGTTCCAAAGCTGGCAGAATGAACGCCTGAGGTAGCTGCACTACCCCTGCTAATCAATACAATAATCAATACAATACCACTTAATAAGGAAAATAAACTATGCCGAACCCGCCATTAAAATTAAAAACCGTTCAAGCCAAAAATCTAGCCATACCGGGTGCCGAGTCTTGGCACGTTACCGCAAAAGATCCCGCCATCTCAGTGATGACCGATTTTCATTGGCATTCTTCGGTAACGGTTTCTGAGAATTCGACGATTGATGCTGCGATAGACCACATGAAACACACAGGGGTGCGTTGCGCGTTTGTGATAGATGGAAGAATGAGTGCCGTGATCGGGATGATCACCGCCTACGACATCTCCGGTGAAAAACCGCTACAGCACATGCGCCTGACAGGCACGCCGCGTGCCGATATTTTGGTAAAAGACATCATGCAGAAAATTGCCGACTGGCATGTAGCGAACCTCGAAGACATCGAAAAAGCTACCGTGGGCGATGTACTGAAAGTATTTACCGATACGGATGTTACCCATATTCCCGTGATGCAAACCACTGACTCGAATGAACAACGCTTGCGTGGCTTGCTCTCGTTTGCAAAAGTAAAGCGTCTGCTGGTCGCTTAACATTTCCGCAACCCGCAAAGCCAGCCACAGCGAGCCTGTAGCTGGCTTTTTTTATTTTGGAAGGCATAGACATGAAACTGTTTGGCACTCAAACCAGCCCTTACGTGCGCAAAGTACGTCTGGTGTTGCTGGAAAAAAATATCCCGCACACTTACCTGATTGATCCGCCACGCGAGCCGGGCAGCCAAGTAGCGCGTGCCAACCCGCTGGCTCGCATCCCCGCGTTGATACTGGATGACGACACCTGCGTGTTCGACTCCCCTGTCATCGCCGAATATCTCGACACACTGAATGACACCCCCATCCTTATTCCTCGCAGCGATGCTTTGGCACGAATGCGCGTAAAACGATGGGAAGCTTTAGCAGATGGAATAATGGATTCCGCCGTCGTAGTACGCACCGAAAGTATTCGCCCCGCAGAAAAGCAAGATGCCGATACCATCACGCGGCACAACAATGCGATTACACGTGCACTGGGATTTATTGCGAATCAGTTAGGGCAGTCTGAATGGTGCGAGGGAGCATTCATCACGCTGAGTGATCTGGCCTTGGTAAGCGCGCTGGTTTATTTGGATTTGCGCCAAGCAGAACGCAACTGGCGCGCAGTGCATCCCAACTTGGCAGCTTGGTTTGCAAAAATGCAGGTGCGTGAAAGTGTAAAAACCTCGTTGGTCTATTGATTCGGCACAGTGAAGTATTAACTCCGTTCAGCCTGAGCCTGTCGAAGGCGGCCAATCCATTCACATTTCGACAAGCTGTGCGTGTGGTGTTGGGGCGAAAACCCCTTACAATCACGGCCTACCTCTTGCGGGTGCAATGCGAACGAACTTCGAACATAATCTGGCCGGATCAATAATTGCGCCTCAGTTCAATTTCTTGATTTGGTAGAAAAGTCGATGATCTTCGCGATCTTCTTGCTTTGGTGTAAAGACTGACCTGCTTTGTTGCGGCCATAAACAAAATCGTTTAATACATCATTCATATTGAGGAAGGCATCCGACATCAAAGTTGACAGACGCAAGCAAGACTTTAATGGCGTGCGGGCACGCATTCTTTCCATTTCAATTCTGCACTGTAACCCTTGCAACATGCGCACATTGTCGCTATTGGCAATCTGATCCTCAATCACCTCACGTCGCCGCGCCTCAAACTCCTCCGGGGACGCTTTAGCCAATTCTGCCCATGTATCAAAATTGAAGTTGAACATTTCACTAATCCTCAACAACCACCGAAAGCATCAAAACACCGCCAAGTTAACCAGCCTGAAGCTGGCTCATGATGGCATATTAAGAGGCCAATCTGCCGCAGTCATGGCAGACCACTCCATTTATTGGCAGGAGATAGCTACCAAGAAAAACGATTGCCTGTGAGGAATTTGTACTGTTCCGGCTATAAAACCATGGATTGGTTTGAGTGAATAAACGACTGCTCCTCGGCCATACCGGACTAGCGGGGCAATGCGATCAATAGTCTGCTTCGGGCCCAAGCGGACATCCAGCGACACTCTCGGGATGACCGTTTCAGGTTAAACTTCAGACAAACAGTGTCTCATTGAAAGGCTCGACGATACGACGAGTCCGTCTAATAACTTTTATGCGTCCTAAGAGATAAGAACGAACATGGGGAATTTTGATAGAGAGTGGATACTGTTTGGTCCACAGACAGGATATTCCGTAGCTGATGAAGCTGTAGAAGGGCTTTACTTCATATATTCCGAAGAGCCGAAATCTATGAAAGTCGGGATTTCAACGAAGCCACTTACCCGTCTCGCTAATCTAAGCACAGGCTCTCCAAGTCGGTTGCACTTGGTGTTCTATTCAAGATTATTCGGAAAAGCGGCAGAAGAAACTTTGCATCGTCAACTTAATAGTCACAGGCGGACAGGGGAGTGGTTTAATTGGAATGCTGAAGTTCAGGGATTCATTCTAGGGGTAATTTTTGCGGTATCAGGGGTGATTCAAGTTTCGTGGCCATTTGCATCAAAGCCAGATCACTCAATGTTTGTCAAAGGCGTAGATTGGGCACATGATTTTCTAGACCCAGACAATAAGTGGACTCTAGAATCCATGACGGGCATGGGAGGGGAAGATGCCGTTGAGTTATTTCAGAGCTGGAACACGGTGGCACTTGCTCGAATAAGAGAAAAGAAAACGTAATGTGCGCGTAACAATGCCTAGCAGGTGCTCCACATATCATTAATTCCCGTCGTTCAACCTCTCATCCAACGCATTGTTTAGGGCCGATTGTTGAAGTTGATGTATGGCCTGCAAATGAAAACGAGCGGCAATAGCCGCTCGTTTATATAGTGCATGCATAGTCAACGATTACTGTTCGGTGTTACCTTTACTGGAGTCCAGACGTGCCCAGGCTTGGTAGTTGGAGGAAGTGGCCGGTGGTCAGGTACGGTGGTGTAATTCGGCTGCTTGCCGCCACGTGGGCCTATTTCCTGATAAATTCCGCCATTATTGCCAGTGTTTTCACCAGGTTTTTTTGTCGTAGTCATGTTGTACTCCTTAGGTAGATTGACGTTGATTTAACGGACATTGGTTCAGAGACAACAGATTGTTGTTCCACCGACCATCCGCATGGGTCCGGAGATACGGAACTTTCCCCGCTTCGCGGACTACGCCAATGTCGGCGCGTTTTCGATTGATCGGATCAAGTGTATAGAAAGTGTTGGTCTTGTTGTCGATGCTCGCAATTACCCTTCCACGATCCCACATCCAGTTTGTGGACGGATTGCCGAGATGCGTGATGTGTTCGTGCGGACTCTGTGGGTGGGTCTTCAGAATACAAGTTACTAGTACGTCTGCCATGCTATTTCCTTTCTTGCTTGCGCCAGGAGCGTCATGTATAATGTGACGAATCCGTCATGCTCCTGGCCAAAAGAGAGGCCCATTAGGGCCGTGACGAACAAGTCAATTAATACTATACGGAATCGTCATGTCAATGTCAACCCCCCCATCTGCCATTTTCCCAGACCGATTGCGTAGTGCGCGCGAGTATCGCGGTCTAAATCAGGCAGAATTAGCCCAGAAAGCAAGGATGCAGCCTTCGGCGATTTCTCACTTTGAAACTGGTTCCCGCAAACCCTCATTTGATAATTTAAGAATCTTGGCCGATAGCCTTGACGTCACTACCGATTACCTTCTTGGTCGCGTTGAAGAGTTTAAAGCGCTTGCTGGTGCAGATCGCCTTCACCGACATTATGAGTCACTTCAAGGAACAGATAGGAAGATGGCCGACGACCTAATAGATATGTTGGCCAAACGAGCTCAAGCAAAAGACAAATCGTGATCAAAAATGACCCTTACGCCTTTGCCACGCTCGCTGCTGAGCAAATTGTAAAAGGTCTTGGTATTGCCACGCTGCCCGTTGATCCAATTAAGATAGCGCGCGAAAGAGGGATTGAAGTTGTCGCAAAGCCTATGGAGAACGAGGGCGTTTCAGGAATGTTGGTACGGTATGGCAATGAGTTTGCTATTGCGTACGCTACACACCTCCAGAATGAAGGGTTTGAGAATTTCAGCGTTGCCCATGAACTAGGACACTACTACCTTCCAGGTCACGTGGAGGCCGTGATCACGGGCGACAACGGCTCTCATGTATCGCGTGCTGGATACTCGTCAGGCGACAAGTATGAAGCTGAGGCTGATCGCTTTGCCGCTGGATTCTTAATGCCACGCTATCTGTTTTTTCCAGCGCTTGAAAAAGCTGGGAGTGGTCTAGCGGCAATCGAGATTTTATCTGGACTTTGTAGAACCTCACTTCATGCGACTGCGATTCGGTACACGCAATGCACCCGCGATCCGCTTGCTATAGTTATAAGTCGTGGAGGGATCATTGATCATTGCTTCCTATCTGAAGCCTTCAAGAATATCGACGGTGTTGACTGGATCAAGAAGAAAGAAGGAGTGCCACACAATACTGCCACATTTGCATTCAACAAAGTCTCGAACAATGTGCGACTAGGTATCCGAATCGAGGAAACTTCCAATATTCAGCATTGGTTCGGAGGATCACGCAGTATTGAGATCAGCGAAGACATTGTTGGGCTTGGCCGATACGGAAAGACTCTTACAGTACTACACAAAATCGATATACCAGATGCTGAAGATGAGGAAAGCGAACAATCCCTCATCGAGTCTTGGACTCCGCGATTCAAACACAAGTAATTTTCACAGAGTCTTCTTGCAACCGTTATTAAGGCGAGCTTACCGGAGCTATCTAACATAACCAAAGAGGTATGAGCATGGAAGCAAAGGATCCGAAACTAAAGGCAATCTGGCGTAAAGCGAACCCGCCGGTTGTTTTTCGTCGTGGTGGCTCAGCCCCCTTATTGGTGCGTCTACCCTTTGCCTCAGACAACTACGCGTGGCTGAGGGATGAAAAGAGATATAAGCCAAAATGGAATGACCAATTCAAGTGTTGGGAGGCACCTATAGCTTGGTATGACTGGCTCGCTGAGCGTCTCGTAGATAGATTTCAAGGCGTCTACTTAATTCAACTTCATCGAGAGAAGCAAAAATGTGCGCCTGCTTGTTGGAATGCTACTGGGCTACACTGCGAATGCTCATGCATGGGTGAAAATCACAGTAATGGTCGTCCTGGCAAGCAGTGGCATGAGATTTCTGAAACTTTCGCTTTCGAGTGGGGGCCTCGGAAATATGCTTGCAGGCTGTTATTGCCTAACACTCAATAGTAATTTGTCAACAAAACATACAGGGCTAACCTTCCGTAAAGTGCGCGGGTGACATTGAATATTGACATAAGAGTATGTCAGCTTTCCCACACACAGAAGAAGCTCCAAGGCGCAACTCCGAACGTCTGTTTAGGCCGAAAAACTGACGATCGCATTGCACCATCTGGAATTTTGATCTGGACACAAAACCGATCCAGAAAATTCATTCACAACATCTGCAGCTAATCGCTGAATCACCCTACATTCTATCCTGCACTGCCCCCTCAGAAGATTGAGGAATCTCTGATTAAGTCCCACGTGGCTCATGGCAAACTTAATCAGAGGTTCCCTAGAGCCAAACTCCATTCTGTTTGCCGATCCAATGGGGGCTAATTCTTTACTGCGTAGATTGCCGGTAAATTGCGCCACGCACCTTCAATATCCATTCCATAACCGAATACAAAACGATTCGGCAATTCCATTCCCACGAAGTCCGCCTTAATTGGTTTTTTTCGGCCATGCTGCTTGTCGGCAAAAACGGCACTGTAACAGTGGCTTGCACCCAATTCCAAAACACGATCACGCAACACTGAAAGCGTGTGGCCTTCATCGAGAATATCGTCGAGTAGCAACACCACACGACCTCGCACATTTTCACGCGGCTCAACCTTCCAGTGCATCGCGCCGCCCTTCCGCGCATCCCCATAACGCGACACATGCACGCAATCAAAATCCAACGGAAAATTCAGCATCGGCAATAGCTGCCCACTAAACACCACCGCCCCGCCCATTACCGATAACACCAGAGGGTGCGCTTCACCTAACGCGACATTAATTTTTTGCGCGACACCCTGCAACGCCGCTTGTACTTGCTCTGCGGAATACAACAACTCGGCTTGTTGCAGAATTTCGCGCGCCTGTTGTTTAGTAATCGTCATGTTATTTGAGGCTTTGCAGATAGGCAGCGAATTCATCGCGCACTTCGGGATGCTTCAACCCCAACGCCACCATCGCCTTGAGATAACCCAATTTCGCGCCGCAGTCGTAACGGGTTCCGTTGAATCGATAGGCAAGCATCTTCTCTTCGCGCATCAGCGCGGCGATTCCATCGGTCAATTGGATTTCCCCCCCCGCACCCGCTTGTACATTTTCCAGATGGTGAAAAATGCGCGGGGTCAAAACATAACGACCCACCACCGCCAGCGTACTTGGCGCATCTTCCGGTCTGGGTTTTTCGACGATGCCGCTCACCGATTCCAGATTTGTTTCCAGCGCGGTACTGCTGACAATACCATACTGCCGTGTTTGTTCACGCGGCACATTTTGCACACCTAAAACCGAGCATTGGTGACGTTCAAACACATCCACCATCTGCTTGACGACGGGAATATCACCATCAATCAAATCATCGGCCAAGATCACCGCAAACGGCTCATTCTGTACCACAGGCTGAGCGCATAACACCGCGTGACCCAAGCCCAGCGGCTCGGTCTGGCGTATATAGATGCAATTGACGTGTGCGGGAATTACCTCGCGTACCACGCGCAGCAACGCCTCCTTGCCGCGCATCGCCAGCTCTGCTTCAAGCTCGTAGGCCTTGTCAAAATGATCTTCGATTGCGCGCTTGTTGCGCCCGGTGATGAACACCATATCGGTAATACCCGCCGCTACCGCCTCCTCGACCGCATACTGGATAAGGGGCTTATCGACGACGGGCATCATCTCTTTCGGGCTGGCTTTCGTCGCGGGTAAAAATCGGCTGCCCATGCCAGCCACCGGAAACACCGCTTTCGTTATCTTCTTCAACACAATCCCCTTACGTCACATTAGCTCAAACTATCCATTAAGTGGTTCATCAATTGTAGGAGCGAGCCCTGCTCGCGAATAAAATTAAAAGTCGCGAGCAGGGCTCGCCCCTACAAAAGGTTATTGATTTAATTCTTCTCCAGTAACGCCAAGAGCTGCTGCTCATCCAACACCGTCACGCCCAGCTCTTGCGCCTTATCCAGCTTGCTCCCCGCCTCCGCACCTGCTACCACATAGTGCGTTTTCTTCGATACACTGCCCGCCACTTTTGCACCCAATGCTTCCAGTTTTTCCTTGGCCTTATCGCGGCTCAGCGACACCAGTGTACCCGTCAACACAAAAGTTCTTCCGGCAAACGGCAAGGCCGTTGCCACGTGCGGCTCATGTTCCGCCCATTGCACACCTGCCGCACGCAACTGTGCTATCACTTCGCGATTGTGCGCCTGCGCCAGAAAATCTGCCATGCTTTGCGCCACCACAGGCCCGACATCACGCACTTGCTGCAAGCATTCTAAATCCGCTGCAATTAGATTATCCAATGAGCCAAAGTGCTGCGCTAAATCTTTCGCGGTAGTTTCACCCACATTGCGAATTCCCAGTGCGAAAATAAAACGTGCCAAGGTGGTATGCTTGCTTTTTTCGATTCCCGCTAACAGATTAACCGCAGATTTTTCGCCCATGCGTTCCAGATTAATCATCGCCAGCAAACCCAGCTTGTACAAATCTGCGGGCGTATTCACGAGGTGCACATCCACCAGTTGCTCGACTAACTTATCACCCAACCCATCGATGTTCATGGCGCGGCGACTGGCAAAATGCAGCAACGCTTGCTTGCGCTGTGCGGGACAAAACAGGCCGCCCGTGCAACGCCATACCGCTTCGTCCGGCAACTTGGTCGCTTGTGACCCGCAGACTGGACAGGTCTGCAGCATGATAAATTCGTGGGCATCAGCAGGACGGCGTTCCAGCACCACACGCGCCACTTCCGGTATCACATCACCCGCACGGCGCACCACCACGGTATCTCCGATGCGTACATCTTTGCGACGTATCTCATCTTCATTATGTAACGTGGCGTTAGTTACGGTTACACCACCGACAAACACGGGAGCAAGCCGCGCAACAGGTGTCAACGCGCCGGTACGCCCCACTTGAACTTCAATGTCTAGCAAAGTGGTAACCGCCTCCTCGGCGGGAAATTTGTGCGCGATGGCAAAACGCGGTGCACGGGAAACATAACCGAGCTGTTGCTGCAACACTGTGTCGTTGACTTTGTACACCACCCCATCAATATCAAACGGCAATGCTGCGCGTTGCGCACCGATCTCACGGTAGTAAGACAGTAAGCCATCCACGCCCCGCACTACGCGACGTTGTTGCGCTACGGCCACGCCCCATTGCTGCAACAGATTCATCTGCTGGTCGTGATGCGGGGGCAAAGTTACCCCTTCGCAAATTCCCACACCGTAAGCAAAAAAACTCAGGCGGCGGCTGGCGGTGATTCGCGCATCCAGTTGCCGCAATGCACCCGCTGCCGCATTGCGCGGATTGACGAATTCCTTTTCGCCTTTGTCGCGCTGCGCTTCGTTCAGCTTGGCAAAATCGCGCTTGAACATCAACACTTCGCCGCGTATTTCCACATCGTGAACTTCTGCCGTGAGCCGTAGCGGAATTGAATGTATGGTGCGCAGATTCTCGGTGACCTCTTCACCCACGCTGCCATCACCGCGTGTCGCACCCTGCACAAACACACCGTCACGATAACTCAGCGTGATTGCCAGTCCGTCGAACTTTGGCTCGACCGCATACTCAACTTCGCTTGCGTTGAGTACTTCGCGGATACGCGCATCAAACGCCCGCACCTCTTCTTCACTGAAGGCGTTGTTGAGCGACAACATCGCGGTGTGATGCTGTACCTCATTAAACGCCTTGAGCGGCGCACCACCAACACGTTGTGTGGGTGAATCAACCGTCAGCAACTCAGGATGTTGTGATTCCAGGGTTTGTAGTTCACGAAATAATTTGTCGTATTCCGCATCGGGAATAGTAGGATCGTCCAGCAAATAGTAACGGTGATTGTGTTGCTCGATTTCCGCGCGAAGCTGCGCGATGCGTGTTGCGGCATCCATTTAAGAAAACAAACGACGTGCCTGCGCGCTACCGGCAACAATGTTTTGCTCACGCATTTTGGCTTCAACCTCGCTTACTTTGGCACGAATAGGAATCAACCCCGCCTCGGTGAGTTCGATTCGTCTGTCATCAACCAGATTCACTTGCAATGTTTTGGCAAGCTCATGCGCGACCGTTATCATCTGATCAAGCTGCTGCAAGGGATTTTCAACCGTCGGAACATCCAGCAGCAAGGTTAATCCCGCCGTGGTGACATTTTGCAAAGTCTGCGGCTGAAAAGCTTTGGTATCGCGGTTAATCAGGCTGAATTGGCTGTGTCCATGGGCATTCAAGCGATGGAACGCGCCGTCCGACTCCAGGGTCATATTTTGTATTGCCGCCGCTTGCGCGATGACGGACCCCGACAACAAGCGGTTCCCGGCGGGCAAAAGATTTACCGCGATCATCTGATCAACCACCACACAAAAAGCATCCAGTTGCAGTGCCGCATGCAGAGTTTTTTGCACATCGGGTATGGTCACTTTGGCCTGAATGTGTTGCGCAATACCCACTGCCAAATCACGAAAATCAGATAACTTTGCCGAACTAATCAAGCCGCTACGGTCAACCAATTGCAGCGCGATTTTGAACTGGGAGTAGAGGGTGGAACTCTCGGTAATGGCACGCTCCCATTGCCGGGTTGTTAATGTCAAACCGCAGATATTCACGTTCTTGCCAAAATCAAACTTGCGTTGCAACAACGCTCCCAGTACAGAAGCGGGACTGGGTTCATACAACTGCAATTCGATGACGAAATCGCTGCGGTCATTCAAGATGGTACATAACTCGTCTGCCACAGGCACAGGCACAGGCTCCGCGACGGGCAAATAATCACTTGCCCTGAGTTTCTCATCATGGGGTGCGGCTAGTTGATCCGATAGAGGCGATTTGAGGGGATTGTCCTGATACAGCACATCCGCCTGAGCCTTGGTTTTCTTGAACGGCGCGCCAAACTTGCGCTGATATCGCCGCTGCTGCCACCAACCAAAGGCATACACCGCAACAACCGCGCCCAAGCCGATGACCAGCAAAGCCTCTTGCAATTGACTCATAAAACGAAAGTAAACACTCGAAAGAAGGGGCGGATTATCTCATGCCGGATAATGAAATAGGAAAGCCGGAACAGGGGCAACGCGCACCGCCCCTTATCGGTGCTTTACTTCTTAGACTTGCCAGCCGTGGCAGCTTTCAGAATAAACGTAACTTTCATGGTGACACGGTATTCGGTCACCTTGCCTTTTGCCACGATCACTGATTGATCTTTGACCCACGCACCCGTAATGTCGTGCAGCGAATCCGATGCACGTGCCACCCCTTTGGAAACGGCATCATCAAAACTGGTTTTGCTGGAAGAAATAATCTCGATAATTTTTGCGACTGACATGATAACCCCCTGTTAAATGATTGATCGGATGCTCAATTTACACCCGTATCACGCTGCAGGTCAAACACGGCTGCATGAGCGGACTTTGGAAAACAACAAGGCAGAGTTGGCTTCCTTCTTTTGACCCGCTGATAAACTTTCAAGTACCCTCCGTCGTATTTTATGGCGAGGTGTAGAGTTGCCCGCCTCTCACTGCCGCAAGCAGCCTGCTACCATCGTCAGATGCACTCACCGAATACCAGGATTTCACCGACTCGCGTGCTATCCAAGTCACCCCGGAATCCGTTGAGGTATAGAGTTGCCCGCCATACACCGCCGCGACCAATTTACTTCCATCGGTAGAACTGCTCACAGCGTACCAGTTTCTCGCCGAGTCGCGTGCTGCCCAAATGACACCGGAATCTGTCGAAGTGTAAAGTTGCTCGCCATATACAGCCGCAACCAGTTTGCTGCCATTGGCAGAAGAACTCACCGACATCCAAAATTCGCGGACTCGTGAGCTGCCCAGACTGCCCCGAAATCTGTTGAGGTATAGAGTTGCCCGCCATACACCGCCGCGACCAATTTACTTCCATCAGCTGATGAAGCCACCGAGTACCAATCCCTCGCTGCGTCGTGTGCTGTCCAAGTCACACCGGAGTCAGTTGATGTGTAAAGTTGCCCTCCATATACCGCCGCAACCAGTTTGCTGCCATCAGCGGATGAACTCACCGACTGCCAGTTTCTCACTGCGTCGCGTGCTGTCCAAGTCACACCTGAATCCGTTGAAGTGTAGAGCTGCCCGCCATATACCGCCGCAACCAGCTTACTGCCATCGGCGGATGAACTCACCGAGTACCAGCCTCTCGCCGAGTCGCGTGCTGTCCAAGTCACACCGGAGTCAATCGAAGTGTATATCTGCCCGTTCCGTACTGCCGCCACCAGCTTGCTGCCATCGGCGGATGAACTCACCGATTGCCAGGCTCTCCCGATGTCACGTGCTGTCCATACCACGCCAATGTCAGGCGGCGGATTGGACAAGCC
>CAZSPN010000004.1:57741-66681 GCA_964608835.1 uncultured Gallionella sp. | reverse complement strand
CCCCCCCCCCCCGCCACACGATGCGAGAAAGAGGCTAAATAATGCTACCCAAACCCATCTCGTCGTTTTCACTTTAACCCCTTGAAGATTGCTTGAACCTGACACTCCGGTGGTCGCCGTTTTCGGTCAACCGATGGAAGATGATGATTACTGTGGCCGATGTTGACCGTTATGATTAACGATTGTTCCCTTCGCACACGCTTTGTTAACGCGCTAAACCAGCGGTAATTCACCGTTGCTTACGCCGATGACAGACACCTCCCCCAATGCTTTCAAAAAACCATGTTGTTCATGCAACTGCGTGAGTGATTCGGGGTGCGCTTTACCCCGCATCTGGGTAAGGCGCGCTTTGCTGGTGGCGGGCATATCCCACTGCAACCCGCGCAACAATTCGTCTGCCAATTCCGGTTTATTGCACACCAGCACCATGTCGCAACCCGCATTCAGGGCGGCTTCGGCACGCTGCACGATATTGCCCGCCACCGTCGCGCCTTCCATACTCAAATCGTCGCTGAAAATCACTCCTTCAAAACCGAGCTGCCCGCGCAAAATATTTTTCAGCCAAATTGGCGAGAAGCCCGCCGGGCGTTCATCCACTTTGGGATAAATCACATGTGCGGGCATCACCGCCGTCAAACCAAAATGCACCATCTGCTGAAACGGAATCAAATCGCACAGCTCAATATCGGTGTAGCTACGTTCATCCACGGGAATATCCAGATGCGAATCCGCCACCACATAGCCATGACCGGGGAAGTGTTTGCCCACCGTTGGCATCCCACCCTGCTTCAAACCCAGCAACAAGCTGTGCGCCAGCTCGGCAATGGCTTGCGGCTCACTGTGAAATGCCCGGTCACCAATCACGCTGCTGCTGCCATAGTCCACGTCCAACACAGGCGTGAAACTGAAATCCACGCCACAGGCACGCAATTCCGCCGCCAGTACATAACCTGCTTGGTGCGCCAGATGACGCGCTTTTTGCGGATGCGCATCCCAGATTTTTCCCAGCTCGCGCATCGGTGGAATCTTGGTGAAGCCATCCCGAAAACGCTGCACCCGACCACCCTCGTGATCCACTGCAATCAACAACGGCGGCGTACGCAGCGCATGAATAGCGGCAGTCAACTCCATCAACTGGCCGGGCGATTCGTAATTGCGCTTGAACAAAATTACCCCGCCAACCAGCGGATGGCACAAACGCGCCTCATCTTCGGCGGTTAGTTGTGCGCCGACCACATCCAACATTATCGGACCTAAACCCATATTTACTCCCCAATTCATACGACCAGTACGAACGTATGCGGATTAAACCTCATTAAACAAAAAACGGCATCCTCAGATGCCGTTTTGTTAAGCGTGGAAAGCTAGGGGACGACCGAATCAATTTCTATATTCACCCCTTTGGCACCCGGCTTCACAGCTTTGGTCAAACCTTCCAAATCGCCAGACTGAGCCATCGGGCTACCAGATTTTGACACTCTGGCCACCACCACCACCTCATCGAAGCCAGACAGTTTTAATTGTGGCTGCATCGCCATGCTGTCATCCAACGAGAATTGCAAAGGTAAATCTTTGACCTGTTTCTTCAATACTGCCAGTGGCATTTTTGGGCCTTGCGCAGCGCGAGCCAGTACAAACACAATATCATCAGGAGTAACCTGAGCAGCAAGTTGCGGACTTAATGCAACTGTACCGGCAATGGCTTCAGCCCCACCCGCTGCGGGTTGACTGGCGGTCTCAGTCACTGCCAATTGCGCCAATTTTTCTTTGCCACCCGGCTCTGCCGCAAGCAATTGACGGGCTTCTTCAATGCCATTTATAAACTGCTGGGCATCACGCGAATTGCCCAGCAAAGAAACCATTTTTTGCCACTGTGTAATGGCTGTCACGTAATCTTTAGCCTGCATGGCAGATGATCCGCTGAGTGCCAAGGCGGTGATATTGTCCGGGTCTATATCCAACGACTGGGCCAAGAATTTTTTGACTTGTTCGTTTTGCAACGACTTGCCATGTGCCATGGCGTAAACGTCGGCATAGTTAGCCCAGAGTTGCGCGTCATCCGGCACAACTTTGACCAGTTGCTCATAAGCATTCGATGCCTCTGAATAACGCTTCATGGCGATGTAAGAATTGGCGAGTCTGAACCAGCCCTGCGCATTCTCAGGATTGCTGTCCAGCTCATCCTCCAGCTCTTTCAACCCTTCATCGGTGATAATCAGTGAGCTGTTATCAACCTCATTGGTCGTCGCACCGGGCAGCAAAGCTTTGGGTGTACCCACCTGATAATAAAGCGGTACGGCAAACAGTGGCAACGCAACCGCCAATGCCATCGCCAGTATCTTGGCAGGATTGCGCGGTGGACTGGCCGCCGGCTGGTCGGTAATTTTGACTTCCTCAACGAGGCGACCTTGCAGTTCGCGCATGCCTTGTTCATATGCTTCTTGAGTTAACAAGCCATTTTTGAAATCAACTTCCATTTCAGCCGACTGGTCACGCAAAATTCCCAAGTTGGCCGCATCACGCAACACATCGTTATTGAATGCGGATTTACGCCACAGCGGCCATACCAGAAAAAGCAAGGCAACCAATATCATTACCGCACAGAGCGTCCAGAATAAAATCATATTTATTAATCTTTCGTTGAATTGAGTAGATCAGCCGCACGGTGTGCATCTTCATCAGAAATTTGCACCTCAGCGACCTTGGCTTTGCGTTTGCGTAACTGCATAACCAAGCCAATCAGACCCAAGATAAGCAGCGCGAACGGGCCATACCAAAGCAGCAGCGTGTAACTTTTTACGGGTGGGTCAAACAGCACAAAGTCGCCGTAACGCGCAACCAGATAATCAATGATCTCCTGGTCGGTTAGCCCTTTTTGCATTTGCTCGCGAACTTCCCGGCGCAAATCTTCGGCCAAACCCGAATGGGAGCTTGCCAGTGATTCGTTTTTACATACAAGACAGCGCAAGTTTTCAGCCAACCCGATCATGCGTTTTTCCAACACTGGATCTTCCGCCATATCTTGCGCTTCGCCCGCGTAAGAAAACACGGGCAACAGACAAAATAACACTATCCATAATTTTTTCATTTAGCTTGTAGCTCCGCAACCAAAGGAAGAATTTTTTCGCGTAAATTTTGATTGGTGACAGGACCAATTTGTTTGTAACGAATGATGCCCTGTTTATCGATTACATACGTCTCCGGCACGCCATACACACCATAATCAATCCCGACCCTGCCATCACTGTCCGCCACGCTCAACACGTAGGGATCGCCGCCATTACGGTTTAACCAGTCGATTCCGTCCATAGGATTGTCTTTATAGTCCACCCCGTAAACCGGCACGATGTTTTTCTTTGCCAAGGCCAGCAACACAGGATGCTCCCCCTTGCAAGCCGCACACCATGATGCCCAGAAATTAAGCAGCCACACCTTGCCTTTCATTTCCTCGGCGGAAAACTGCTTGGTAGGCTGATGCAGCTGCATGAGATTAAATGCGGGAGCGGGTTTATCAATAAGCGGCGAAGGAATCTCGTCTTTATTCAGCCCCAATCCCAGATAGAGAAACCACGATAACGTGATAAAAATCACGAATGGCCAAATAAAACGCATCATAGTGCTTTACCCTCTACTGCAACCTTGGCAGAAATTTTTTCATCAGCCTTTGCCGCCGCCTTTTTGCTGTGGATACGGTAGCGACGATCGCTGATAGCCATCGCACCTCCCAAAGCCATGAACAAACAGCCCACCCATATCCAGTCCACAAAAGGCTTGTAATATACCCGAACCGCCCACGCGCTTTGCGTGTTGGGGATGGGCTCGCCCAAGGAGACGTACAAATCACTGAAGAATCCCGTATCAATTGCCGCCTCAGTCATCGGCATGCCCGATGCGTTATAGCGACGCTTTTGCGGCGCAAGTACGGCAATCTGCCTATCGCCCTTAGTCACGGTAATCGTGCCTTCGGCAGCCATGAAATTGGGCCCGGTATAATCATGCACACCATCAAAACGGAAGGTATATCCGCCCGCCTCGACAGTATCGCCAACGTCCATACGCACATCGCGTTCAGTCGCGTACCCTTTAACCACGGTCACACCGATGATAAATATCGCCACGCCAAAGTGCGCCAACTGCATGCCGTAATAACTGGTACTTTGGCTGCGCACACGTTGCATAAACGAACCACTTCCCGATGACCAACGTTGTTGCAAACTTACCGCCAGTGTTGCAATAACCCAGAAGGCCAGCAACAGACCAAATGCAATCATGGGGGTCCAGCGGTTGAATATCCAAGGCAACAATAATGCCGATACCAGCGCGGCGGCAAATGCCCAACGCACGCGCTTCGCCAAATCAGCCACACTCGCTTGTTTCCAGCGTGCCAACGCACCGAATCCCATCAATATCACGGCCAAAGCCATCAACGGAACGAACACAGCTTCAAAATATGGCGGCCCTACCGATAGCTTGCCCATCCCCAACGCATCCATAAACAACGGGTACAACGTCCCGATAAACACGGCTGCCGACGCTACCGACAAGAGTACATTGTTGGCGAGCAACATTGATTCTCTCGAAACCATTTCAAACTTGCCGCCCAAACCAACCTTGGGTGCGCGCCAAGCAAATAACAATAACGAACCACCGATGACAACCGTTAAAAAACCCAAGATGAAAACACCGCGCTTGGGGTCAGTTGCAAACGCATGAACCGAAGTCAACACGCCCGAACGCACCAAGAATGTGCCGAGCAAACTGAGTGAAAATGCCGCGATGGCCAACAATACTGTCCAGCTTTTGAACGCGCCGCGTTTTTCAGTAACCGCAAGCGAGTGAATCAACGCAGTACCCACCAACCAAGGCATAAAAGAAGCATTTTCTACGGGATCCCAGAACCACCAGCCACCCCAGCCCAATTCATAGTACGCCCACCAGCTACCCAACATCACACCCAAAGTCAGGAATGTCCAAGCGATGGTTGTCCAGGGGCGTGACCAGCGCGCCCAAGTAGCATCCAATCTACCGCCCAATAACGCGGCAATCGCAAAGGCGAACGCCACAGAGAAACCGACATAGCCGGTGTATAACATCGGCGGATGGATCACCAATCCGGGGTCTTGCAACAATGGGTTCAATTCATTCCCATCCAATGCCGCCGGCAACAAACGAGTGAATGGGTCAGATGTAAACAACATAAACATCAGGAAGCCCACCGCGATTAAACCCATCACACCCAGTACACGTGCGACCATTTCTTCAGGCAAATGCTTGCTGAATGTCGCGACGGCAGCACACCAAAGCGACAAGTTTGCCACCCACAACAACAGCGATCCTTCGTGTCCACCCCAAACAGCGGCAAAACGGTACTGCATCGGCAACCCGGAGTTGGAATGTTGCGCCACATACAGAACCGAAAAGTCGTTGTTCAGAAAACGATTTGCCAGGGCGGCAAATGCGAACGCGACAAACACAAATAATCCGTAAGCCAGCGGCCTGGCAACACCCATAAGTACCGAGTTATTTCGTGCCGCGCCAATGATAGGTAATGTACCCAACATCATCGCAATGAACAACGCGATGATTAAAGAAAAATGTCCAAGTTCTGCAATCATGTTAGACCTCTTAGAGAATTATTGAACAACGGGAGCAGAAACAGGTGTGCTGGCTGCGGCAGCTTTTGCCGCTTGAGCTTTATTCATCGCGTCCATAGCTTCCGGCGGCATGTAGTTTTCATCATGCTTTGCCAACACCTCTTCAGCGCGCATAATACCACTCGCCTCCATTCTGCCTTGAGCCACTACCCCTTTTCCTTCCTTGAATAAATCGGGAAGAATGCCGGTATAAATGACAGGAATAGTTTTGTGCGTATCGGTAATTGCAAAACTGACGCTCAACCCGTCCTTTTCACGCTTGATACTGCCCTCTTCCACCAAACCTCCGATACGAAAACTTTTACCCACCGGAGCTTTGCCATCGAACACATCAGACGGTGTAAAGTACAAATTGACATTGCCTTTCAACGAATACAATACCAGCCCGACAGCCAAACCGATTGCCGCCAAACCAACCGCGATAAACATGAATCTTTTCTGACGTGGTTTCATTTATTCAGCATCTCCAGTATCACGCATCAAGCGAAGTTGATTTAAAGTTGTCTTCCTGCGATTGATAACCATCACAATTTCAACCACAAAAACCAGCATCGAAACCGCATAAGAACCCAGCCAAATATAGGTCATGGGATTTTCGCGCATCCAAAGTTCTATTCCCGACATTACTTCACCTCCGGCAATTCGTTAACCCAAGCAGTATTGCGTTCGCGCTCCAAAATAATACTGCGCACCCTCATAAATATAACCGCTGCCGCATATAACCACAGTGCCGCAAACATTGTGAACATCGCCTGCTGCATGGCGATGTGCATGGATGTTCCGGTGAATTTAATGGTTGAACCCTGATGCAGGGTATTCCACCACTTAACCGAAAAATAAATAATCGGCACATTGACCGAACCCACAATCGCCAACAATGCGGAAGCCCGATCTGCCCGGCGTGGATCATCAATTGAGGCATGCAATGCAATAAATCCCAGGTACAAGAAAAGCAAAATCAGTTCGGAAGTCATGCGCGCATCCCACAACCACCATACGCCCCATGTTGGCTTACCCCATAAAGCACCCGTCCACAAAGAAATGAATGCGAACAATGCACCGGTCGGAGCAATCGCACTCGCCATCATCGCCGACAAACGGGTATTAAAAATCAAACCTAGCGCGGCATACCCTGCCATAACCAGATATAAAAACATCGATAAAATCGACGCGGGTACATGTATAAAAATAATGCGGTAATACTCGCCCTGTGTCGCGTCAATCGGCGCAACCGCAAAGCCAATATACAAGCCGATTGCAAACAAAATGGCGGCTGGAACAGCCAGCCAAGGGATCAGTTTCCCCGCCAGCCCATAGAAAGTTGTTGGTGCAGAATATTTGAACCAGTTAATCGCCAAGGTAATTACTCCATTGAAATTCGTAATGCTTGAGCCGTAACCCAAGGGGTGAACACTAAAGACAACAACAATAAAGCACCAATCAGAGACAAATGCGCTGTCGCTTCCATACCCGTAGCAACCGCTTCAACCGCACCCGCACCAAAAATCAGCACGGGAATGCACAAGGGCAACACCAACAGCGACAACAGTACACCGCCACCACGTAAACCCAATGTTAACGCCGCACCTATCGCCCCCAACATACTCAAAATCGGCGTTCCCAAAAGCAGTCCGATTATCAATATACCCAATGTTTCACCCGTCATATCAAACTGCACGCCCAGAATGGGAGCCATCAGCACTAACGGCAAGCCGGAAACCAGCCAATGCGCCACCATTTTACCCAACACCAGCATTGATAACGATTGCGGAGCCAACATCATCTGCTCTAGCGTGCCATCCAGATAATCCGCCGAAAACAAGCGTCCCAGAGATAACATCGATGACAACAATGCAGCCACCCATAACACGCCTGGAGCCATTTTGCGCAACATCGCCGTTTCCGGCCCGACACCCAAAGGGAACAGGCTAACCACCATCACAAAAAAAATCAACGTGGTTAACACATCGGCTCGGCGGCGCATCGCCAAAACCAAATCGCGGCGTACCACCAACATGAACAACCCCAGCATCGTTGATTTTTTCATGACAGATTCAAGTTCAGCACGTCTATTCCATCAACGACCAACGGCTGATGTGTAGTAAAAATCACCATGCCTTTCCGTGCCAAATGTTCCGCGATCAACTGCTGAATTAAAGACACCGCTCCGACATCCAGTGCCGCCAAAGGTTCATCCAGTATCCACAGCTTGGCATCGTTCACCAGCATACGCGCCAACGCCACCCGACGACGCTGACCCTGCGACAACACCTTGGTCGGCAACATCTCACGACCTTTCAACCCCATTCGGCGCAACACATCCACAGCCTCTTTTTCGCTCAACTCCACCCCTGACAGTCCGGCAGAGATACGCAGATTCTCCAGTCCGCTCAGCTCATCTTTAATGGCATTCAAATGACCGAGGTACATCATCTCGGCGTAGTACTCCTCATCCAACTCACGAATATTTTCACCGCGCCATGCAATCACACCCTCGTCGGGCATCAGAAAACCACATAAGGAACGCAACAAACTGGTTTTACCGCTGCCGTTCGCGCCCTGCACCTGCATGATCTGTCCGGCACTTAGCGAGAAACTTAGTTGGGAAAACAGACGGTGATCGCCACGACTACAAGCGAGGTTACTTACATCCAGCATGAAGGCAGGCCTGAATTTGAATTTCGCAATTGTATCCGACTAATTTGATTATTGAAATGCCAAGGATTTGCGAATAGATCGGAGAATGAAAAATAGCAACTTCGCTTGTTGTCGCCTCACACGTAGCAATGAGCCTCACTAACGTATGAAAAGATCACTATCAATAGCGCAGCCTATCCACCGCTTCGCTCACCCGCTCAACTGCAAAAACTTCCATGCCCGAAATGGCTTGCTTAGGTTTGTTTGCCTTGGGGATAATGGCATGAGTAAAGCCCAGTTTGGCGGCTTCGCGCAGGCGTTCCTGACCGCGTTGCACGGGGCGCACTTCACCTGCCAAACCGACTTCGCCGAACACCACTAATTTCTCTGGCAGCGGTTGGTTACGCAGCGAGGAAACCATCGCCAATATCACCGCAAGATCCGCACCCGGCTCGGTGATTCTTACGCCGCCGACCGCGTTAATAAACACATCTTGGTCATAGCAGGCAATGCCCGCATGGCGATGCAATACGGCTAGCAACATGGCCAGTCGATTTTGTTCCAAGCCCAGCGACAAGCGTTTTACATTGGGTGAGTGCGCTTCATCAAGCAAGGCTTGTATCTCCACCAACAACGGGCGCGTGCCTTC
>CAZSPN010000004.1:48967-57731 GCA_964608835.1 uncultured Gallionella sp. | reverse complement strand
TGCCTTCTTGTGTGACCATCACGCATGACCCCGCCACTTGCTGCCCGTGCTGCGACAAAAACATCGCGGATGGATTGCTTACTTCGCGCAAACCCTTTTCCGTCATAGCAAACACGCCCAGTTCGTTCACCGCACCAAAGCGATTTTTGAACGCTCGGATCAAACGGAAACTGGAGTGCGTATCACCCTCGAAATACAGCACGGTATCGACAATATGCTCCAGCACACGCGGCCCGGCCAGCGCGCCTTCCTTGGTGACATGCCCAACAAGAATCATAGTGATGTTCTGGCTCTTGGCAATGCGCGTAAGTTGCGCGGCACATTCGCGCACCTGTGCCACAGAACCCGGTGCGGAGGTAAGCTGCTCGGAATACACGGTTTGTATCGAGTCGATTACAACCACATCGGGCTTGTCGGATGAAATGGTGGTCTGAATTTTTTCCAGCTGAATTTCGGGCAGCAACCGCAAGCTGCGCGCATCCAAAGCCAAACGCTTGGCGCGTAACGCAATTTGTTGCGCGGATTCCTCGCCGCTCACATACAAAGTATTTTGCCGTTGCGACAAATGTGCCAACACCTGCAATAGCAAAGTGGATTTGCCAATACCCGGATCGCCGCCGATCAACACCACCGCACCTGACACCAGCCCCCCGCCCAGAACGCGGTCAAACTCAGCAATTCCCGTCGGGGTGCGCGGCACTTCGGCAGCCTCCACCTCCGACAGCAACTGTACTTTTCCGCTTGCCGCCAGCGCGCTGAAACGGTTGCCGCCTTTTGCAATAGGTTCGGCCACCGACTCAACCAATGTGTTCCATTCCATGCAATGCGGACATTGACCCTGCCACTTCGGGGTTTGTCCGCCACATTCGGTGCAGGAATAAATCGTTTTGGGTTTTGCCATTTTCAGGGTTGCTTTAGGTTGCCGTGCCAAATAAAAAATGCCCGGCAAAATTACTACCGGGCATCATTTTAACCGCTCTGATAGCGAGCGTTTGGCTTACTTATTCAACAAGCCATAGCCGGCCATGTTGTTCACCATTATGCCCACGTACTCTTTGATCAGGCCAATATCTGCGCCACTCATTTCCGTTTCGGAAGTGGCCGCCCAAATCAAACTGTCTGTTGCGGCCTCGTATAAGTTGGTTTCCATGATGGCGTATTGTTCCTCCGACATGTAACCCGGAGTGTACAAGTCACGGTAGCCATAGCCGTAGTAATCTGGCCACCTACCGTAGTATGGAGGAGGAAAATAAGGCATCCCCGGCACATACACCTTTACGGTTCTTTTGCTCACCAATCGTGTCACCAGCACAGAATCAGCCCCCAGTTCTTTCACCTTGGCGGCTATTGCTTCCTGATCATTCTGCTTTTTATCGGATAACACGGTGTAACTTGCCACCGCGTCCACCCCGCGCGCTTTCAACTGGGCGGCAAACTCGTCTTCGAACATGCGCCGATTTACCGCTTTTTTGGACACGCCAACCACCATCACTTTGGTGGGATGAACGCTGTAAGCGGGATTTTTCCAATTTGCACTCATCTGCGTTGAAGCACAACCACTCAGCAATAACGAAGCGGCTATACCCAACCCCATGGCAACACTCAGCAATCGTTTCATTTGCATACTCCTTTGCTCATTTGTATCAAATAGACACCACAATTAATTTTAAATGCAACCGACCACTTCAAAGACGACAGCTATCCAATCAATCAGGCAATTCCCACTTCGTATGGGACAATCATCTCCTGCTCCAGTTCACTCGCCCTCATCCATTCCTGCATGTGCGCATCACCCACCACGGTTTTCATATACTCCTGCAACACACCTTGCTCGTTCACGCCGTAGGTGAGGAAACGAAACACCACCGGCGCGAACATTGCATCCGCAATGCTGTAATCCCCGAATAACCACGAACCACTACCCGCATATTGTGTGCGCAAATCACGCCAAATGTTTTGGATGCGCGCAATGTCGGCTTCGAGTTCGGGTGAAGTCGCCACATGACGACCCCGCCCGCGTATGTTCATTGGCATCGCTTTGCGCAGCGCGGTAAAACCTGAGTGCATTTCGGCACTGATCGAACGCGCAATCGACCGTGCCGTCTTATTTGCAGGCCACAATGACGGGTAGCTTTCATACAGATACTCGGCTATCGACATCGTATCCCACACCGTTAATTCCCCGTCACGATAAGCGGGTACTTTTCCGGGAGGCGAAAAATAAGACAGTTTGAGTTCATACCCCGGAACATGCAGCGCGATGCGCATTTCTTCAAAATCTACGCCCGCATGTTTCAGCATCAACCACGCGCGCAGCGACCAGGAAGAATAGTTCTTGTTGCCGATAATCAATAACGGTTTATTCATACCGGCCTCCGAATCTATTGCCAATCAACGACCATAGTATCCCCACAGACTAGGCAATGAAACAAACTCAAGCATCAACGAACAACACACCGGCCACACGGGAGGTGCAAAAGTAGGGCGAGGTACCTCACAGCCAACAATAGTTTAAAGATGCCGCATCAAGCGTCCCATTTCGGCGGGGTTGCGTGTGATATGTATGCCGCATTCTTCCATCACCGCCAGCTTGTCATCTGCCCCGCCTTGTCCGCCTGAAATGATTGCTCCCGCATGACCCATGCGCTTACCGGGCGGGGCGGTCACACCCGCGATGAAGCCAACCACGGGCTTTTGCATGTTGTCTTTAATCCAGCGCGCGCATTCTTCTTCGTCGCTGCCGCCGATCTCGCCGACCATGATAACTGCATCGGTTTCAGGGTCATCGTTGAACAGTTTCATCACATCGAGATGCTTCAGGCCATTGATCGGATCGCCACCGATACCCACGCAAGAAGACTGTCCCAACCCCAGCGCAGTCAGTTGCCCCACCGCCTCGTAGGTGAGAGTGCCGGAACGTGATACCACGCCAATTCGCCCTTTGCGGTGGATATGCCCCGGCATGATGCCGATTTTTATTTCATCCGGTGTAATCAGGCCTGGGCAATTTGGTCCAATTAACAAGGTGCGCTTCCCCGCTATACGACCTTTCGCGAGAGAGTTGTTACTCTCGCTGAACCCCCTGTGGGACATTCTGTAGCGCGTTTTGAGCATGTCATGCACGGGAATGCCTTCGGTGATACAAATCACCAAATCCAGTTCCGCTTCCACCGCCTCGTCTATCGCAGCAGCAGCATAGGGGGGTGGCACATAAATCACCGATACGGTCGCGCCCGTTTGTTGTTTGGCTTCCAAGACGCTATCGTAAATCGGTACGCCTTCAAAGTTCTGCCCGCCTTTTTTTGGCGTAACGCCAGCCACAAAACAATTTTTTCCATTCGCGTACGCAATGCAGTTTTGCGTGTGAAACTGCCCGACTTTTCCGGTCATGCCTTGCGTCATCACGCGCGTATTTTTATTAATTAAGATGGCCATTACTTACTCCTCGCTGCGGCAACAACTTTCTGCGCCGCATCCGCCATATCGCTGCCGGAAATAATCGGCAAACCGGATTCCGCCAGAATCTTTTTGCCCAAATCGACATTCGTGCCTTCCAATCGCACTACCAGTGGCACACTCAAGCTCACCTCACGAGCGGCGGCCACCACACCCTCGGCGATCACATCGCACTTCATAATGCCACCGAAGATGTTGACCAATATCGCCTTGATATGGGGGTTTTTCAGCATCAATTTGAATGCTTCCGTGACCTTCTCCGTGGTTGCACCGCCGCCCACATCCAAAAAATTTGCGGGACTGCCCCCGTACAATTTGATGATGTCCATGGTCGCCATCGCCAATCCCGCACCGTTCACCAGACAACCTATATCACCATCCAGCGAGATGTAGCTCAGGTCAAATTTGGAGGCTTCGATTTCGGCAGAGTCTTCTTCGTCCAGATCACGATAGGCGACAATTTCAGGATGACGATACAACGCATTGCTATCAAAATTGAATTTTGCATCCAGCGCAACAACATGATTATCGGCGGTTAGAATCAGCGGATTGATTTCCGCCAGCATCGCATCCTTCTCAATAAAGGCAAGGTACAAGCCTTGCAACACTTTTACTGTTTCAGTGACCGCCACATCAGGAATGCCAATTTGCTTTGCAATTTGCGCTGCCTCGTTCGTATCTAACCCTGCCTGAGGATCGACCCACAGCTTATGAATTTTTTCGGGGTGATGGGCAGCGACCTCTTCGATTTCCATGCCGCCTTCACTGCTCGCCAACAAGGCTACTCGCTGCTTACTGCGGTCTATCACCATGCCCAGATAAAACTCCTTGGCAATTTGCGCACCCTCCTCAACCAGCAAACGGTGTACTACCTGACCTTCTTTACCTGTTTGATGGGTGACCAAATGCATTCCCAACATTTGCTGTGCAGCGGCACGCACCTCATCAAGCGAGTGTGCCACTTTCACACCGCCGCCTTTGCCGCGCCCCCCTGCGTGAATTTGCGCCTTCACCACCCACACGCTGCCGCCTAACTGTTGTGCCGCAGCTACAGCCTCATCCACGCTGAAGCACGCTACCCCGTGCGGGGTAGGCACTGCGAATTGACGCAGAATTTCTTTTCCTTGGTACTCGTGAATTTTCATTTGATGTCAGTGCTAAAGTTGAACGGTGCGCCACGATTGGTACATCATTGTAATTTTACCGAATTATTCGGCTTCACGGCGGGCTAAAAGTTAGTGATTCTTACAACATTCCACCATCGTAATGCTTGCATGAGTTTGGCACACCCTGCACTATTCCAACCTGCGGCAAACGCCAAGCCTTTTCACCAAAAGGAGACTCAACCATGTTTTATAAAATTATTTGCTTGTCAGCAGGCTTGTTAATCTCCGGCAGCGCAATGGCTGCGGATGCACCCGATGGTCAATGGCACGGCAATGCCAATTTGTCATTCTCAACATCCAGCGGGAACACCAACAGCAGCACGTTCTTTGCTGCGGTAGATGAAGTGCGCATCACCGCAGCCGACAAGTGGTCCACTTATGCAAGCAGCTTGTACGGCTCAAGCAATGGCGTAAAAAACAACGACAAAACCCGTGTTAGTGCCCGTTATGATTACAACCTGTTACCCGAATTGTTCGGCTTTGGTTTGGGTGAATTAGAGCGCGATAGCCTCGCCAATTTGCAACTGCGCACCAGTCTGGGCGGCGGCTTGGGTTATCACCTCATTCAAACCGACGCAACCACGTTCGATGCGTTTAGCGGCTTGTCTTACAGCAAAGCCAACATGATTATCGGTCCGGATACGAGTGGGGTCGAGTTGTTGCTGGGTGAAGAATTAACCCATAAATTTACCAACACTGTGCGAGCCAAACAAAAATGGCTGCTCTTTCCCAGTCTGCAAAATAGCCCTCACTATCGTTCTATTTTTGACGCGGGCTTAGTAGTGGACATCAGTAGCACCATAGGATTGAGCGTGGGCTTGCAAAACAAATACAGCAGCGATGTCCCGTCCGGCGTGAAAAACAGCGACACCTTTTTACTGACCGGTTTGAACTTCAAGCTGTAAAACAATCGAGTCATCCCTCCGAACAATTCGGATTATTCATCAGGTATTTTCATTCGTCCCCTGCCCTTTAATTGGTGGTGGGGCGAACTTTTTGCAGTGCAATTTGTCGACATTGCATCCGTAAAAACACCGATTAAAGTCAAACTGGTTCAGGATTCCCCTCAGGTTTGAATGCGTTGATTAACGAGTGTTATCGGCGTAGTCTGGCACCGGGTTTTCTGTGTTGATAAGGGAGAATAAAATGAATTTGCTACTCAAGCGGGTCTTGTTGTCCTGTACATGCTTTCTGGTTCTAAGTACTCACGCGATGGCCGACCCAATGGAAGATGCGAAGCTTAGTTACGCTGAGGGTCGTTATGCCAGTGCATTGAAGTTACTGACTCCGCTCGCGCGCAATGGAAATGTGTCAGCCCAACATCTCTTGGGCGAAATGTATGCCAATGGACAAGGTGTATCACAGAGTTATAAAGAGGCGTTGAAGTGGTATCACTTGGCGGCTGAACAGGGTGATGCGAATGCCCAATTTGAATTGGGAATGATGTACCACAGGGGGCGGGTGATTCCCCAAGATGGCAAAGAGGCGGCAAAGTGGTATCAAAAAGCGGCTGAAAAAGGTAACAAAACCGCGCCCTTCCTGCTGGGGCTGATGTACGGCAAGGGTCAGGGCGTCCGTCAGGATCATCAACAAGCGGTGGGCTGGTATCGCATGGCGGCTGAGCAGGGTAACGTCTCCGCGCAATTCAATCTGGGCTGGATGTATCTAAATGGGCAAGGTGTTATCCGGGATCATGATGAAGCGGCAAAGTGGTTCAAGTTGGCAGCAGCTCAGGGCAATGCTTTGGCGCAATGGAACTTGGGATCAATGTATGACAAAGGGGATGGTGTCACTCAAAATTATCCGGAAGCATTGAAGTGGTATCAGCTAGCGGCAAATCAGGGCAATGCGTCCGCACAATTCAGTCTTGGCTCGATGTACGACCAAGGTAAAGGTGTCCCTCAAGATAACGGCGAGAAATTGAAGTGGTTGCGTATGGCGGCAGATCAGGGTAACGCGCTGGCACAGCTCAATCTGGGTTCAATCTACGAGGGCGGCAAAGGTGTTCCCCAAGACTACAGCGAAGCATTCAAGTGGTATCAATCGGCTGCTGAACAGGGCAATACCACCGCGCAAACCAATCTTGGCTGGATGTATAGCAAGGGGCATGGGGTCACTCAAAACAACGTGTTGTCCTACATGTGGTTTGAAGTTGCGAAAGCCAATTCTGACAGCGACGAACAGCAGGTGCTGGTGGTGGTACGCAATTCCGTTGCCGCATTTATGACTGCAAAACAAATTAAGCAGGCTCAATCTTTTGCCAAAAAATGTTCTGCAAGAGAATTCAAGAGATGCCAACGGTAGCCATAGGCACATCCTCGCGTAGTGAGGATGTACTCTGGGCAAGTAAATCTAATGGGCAATAAAAACAAACCAAACTACTCCACCAACAATAAATGCAATCGTGCCGAAGATAAATACTTTTTGCAGAAAGTCCATGTTGAATCCCCATATAAATTTGCGCGGGTTAATTACGACGCTTAGTTGGCGAAGATTGTCGCGCAAAACGTTAAATGTTTCCAGCTATTTTCAAGTTGAAATTGTTAGCAATATTCAAAAATAAAGCGGGCTTTATTTTGCAAAAACGCTACGCACTTCACCTCATTTTTTCTGCGCTGCTTGGCCTGACATTCAGCATGACAACTTCGATTGCCATGGCCGACGAAGATGAGGACGAGGATGTCAGCCTGCCCGTGGTCACGAATGCCAAATGGAAAGATGAGTGCGGCGGTTGTCACCTCGCCTATCCGCCGCGTTTTTTGCCCGCGCAATCTTGGCGCGCTTTAATGTCCGGACTGGACAAGCACTTTGGCAGTGATGCCAGTGTGGATGCTGAAACCGCCCTGGAAATTACCGCTTTTCTGGAAAAAAATGCCGATCCAAAGCGGCGGCAAGTCGGTGGCAAAGCAATTCTGCGTATCAGCGAAACCGCCTGGTTCAAGTCCGAACACAATGAAATTTCCCCGCGAACTTGGAAGCGACCCAAAATCAAAACTCCATCCAACTGCGGCGCGTGCCACACCATGGTTGATATGGGTGACTACAGCGAACACAACGTGGATATTCCCCGATAGCAGGACTTGAAAATGAAACAAAATATTTTAATTTGGGATGTGCCAACACGAGTATTTCACTGGATGCTGGTGGGTACGTTCGCGGGCGCGTATTACACAGCCGATTCGGAACGCTACCGGGATATTCACGCAATGCTGGGTTATATCCTGTTGGGCGCAATTGCATTCAGGTTACTCTGGGGATTTATCGGAACACGTTACGCGCAATTTTCATCATTCTGGTACAAACCCGATGAAGTTATCGCTTACCTCACCTCTCTCAACAAATCTGTTAGCCGACAATACCTAGGGCATAATCCGGCCGGAAGTGTGGCAATCTGGCTGCTTGTGTCTACGGGTATGATTTCTGCCGTGACGGGAGTGATGGCGTTACAAGACGTGGGTGGTGACCTTGTCGTTGAGTGGCACGAATATGTGTCCGATGGCATGTTGGCAATTATTGCAGTGCATGTGTTTGGAGTGATTGCCAGCAGCGTGATGCACCGCGAAAATTTGGTTCGATCCATGATTACAGGTTATAAAGTTGGCACGCCTGAACAGGGCATCCACTACGTCTATACCTGGCTTGGCGTAGCCATGATCGCCTCGGCTATCGCATTTTGGCTGGTTTACTCTCCGAAATAAATCTAATCTGATCCGCCTCTATCAACGACACGAATATCCGAAATAACAAACTCGCCAACGGTTTCACCTGCCCCGTTTGCGCGACGAAATTTTACGGGCAACATCCGATATTCCGGCGCGATCCAGATTTCAAAATAAGCGGTTTGGCGTTTGTGCATTTGCCGCAAGTGCCGCGTCTGCACTTTTCCCATAGGTGTATCGAGCTCTTCTATCGCACCAACTTCAATTTGCTGCGTGACAAGCTGTTCGCCATCACTGATGGGCAGCGGGAAAAATTCCCCGTTGAAGGATATTTGTGAGAGTTGATACATAAAACTCAGCATATCTTGCGAATCGGCTAGCAGTTCGGTTTTTTCGCCATTGGCAAAATGCAGCGTCTGGTTTATCCGGTCGAATTGCGTCTCCAGACTTTTTGTCCGGCCGGTCAGCTTTGTCTCTTCTTTG
>CAZSPN010000004.1:5404-48957 GCA_964608835.1 uncultured Gallionella sp. | reverse complement strand
TTTGAAAAACAAGGGTTGCAGACCGTATTCGCCAAATTCCCCCGTGCTGGTTTGTGTGTAGTGTTTGGCGTTTAACAAGCCTGTCTGCACCCTGGTTTGGATTTCCGCGTGCAGCGTGTAGCGGTCTTGCTCAATATCCAGTTGATGGTGAATTTTTCCGATTCTTTTGCTGCTTTCACCTTGATACGCGACAAAATCTAGTTGTACATGTCTGGGAAAAAGCGTGTCCGTTCTGGATGCTTTCATTTTTTTCATCGTCACCGCTGCCACGGGGGCGGAGGCAGCCAGCGTACCGTTGTCGCCCACAGCAATCGGGCTATCCGGCACGGGTTTGGTACTGCTGACTTCTGCAGGTTTTTCGATGTGCTCGATTCTTGCGGTGAGCGGTGGCAGTTGTACTTTAGCGCGCGGAAGATGAATGTAGGGCAACCAAAAAACGATTAAATGAACGAGCGCGGAAAGCGCAATTGCCAAGGCGATGCGACGAACAGGGGTATCAACAGACCGAATCACGGCACAAAATCAATCTTAGTCAGAACTTGCGTGAGCTTATCGCCGTCCCGATCCGTGATTATCATCTTGTAGGGAAAATAATGGTGTTCGGTTGCCAACCAGATTTCTGTTTTGCCCGCATCTGTTTCGGGTGTGCTGGTGAGGTAAAGTGCCTTGAATGTGCCAAGCGGAACAGTAACATGCTGATTGGGTGTGACGCGGTAGTTGTAACTGTCCAGCTTGCTGCCGTTGGTCATGTTGAAGCCAAGCGTGTCAGATTGCCCCCAAGACAAAAACATGAACTGGTACATCGCACTCAAACGATCTTGTGTGCCATCCAGCAGCGCAACAACCGTGTTTTTAGATTGTTCGGTAAGTGTTAATTTCATTGCATTCCAGTCAAATTCCGCGCGATGATTTTTTGCTTCTTCACTATTTCGCATATCGCTGAAGTGAAGGGGTTTTAACCCTTGATCCGACACCATGCCCGTACTCTTAATGGAGATTTTTCCCCTCTGAAATATGGCAAGCAAGCCAACCGCACGCGTGTTGCTGATAAGGGTGTAATGATCATTGTTGCGTGTGTAGCTCTCGGAAATTTGCCCAAGCCTGAGGTTGCTTTTATACACATCATATGTGGCTTTGACACTGACGGGCGGCACAGCATGGGCTGTACTGGCGATACACAATATCAAGCAAGCGATAATTCTGAAATGCCTCTTCATGGCTATTCCAGCCCCGGAGAAATCAATGCGTGACCTATTTGTTTACGATGCAGGAGGGTGACTGTGCCTTGATCGCTCAAGATCACTTGGTCATTACATAGCCAGCGCAAGGCTTGTGGATAAATACGATGTTCCTCATGCAACACCCGCTTTGACAAAGTTTGCTCGGTGTCGCCGCTTAAAACGGGTACGGCCGCTTGAATGATGACAGGGCCGTGATCAAGGTCAGGCGTGACAAAATGTACCGTGCAGCCATGTATCTTTACGCCGTCCCGCAAAGCGCGTTGGTGCGTGTGCATCCCCGAATAGGCGGGCAGCAACGAAGGGTGGATATTGACAAGTCTGCCGTGATATCGCACCACAAATTTTGCGGTAAGGATGCGCATGAAGCCAGCCAGCACTACAAAGTCGGGCTGGTAAGTGTCGATAGCACGGGCAAGTGCCTCATCAAACGATTCGCGGTCGTCATAGTCACCATGCGCAACCACTTGGGTGGCAATGCCATGCGTCTGAGCAATTGCCAATCCGGTTGCATCGGCACGGTTGCTGATAACGGCAGAAACGGTACAGGGCAGCTTGGTCTTTAGCAACGCCTGCATGTTGCTGCCGCGCCCAGAAATGAGGATGACGATTCGCTTCACGCTACTTAACGCACCTGCGTTTGGTGCTCATCGCCGTTGCGTACACGTATCACGCCGATTGCGGTGGCAATTTCACCCGCCGCATTGAGTTGGGCAATGGCGGCGGCAGCGTCCTCTTTCGCCACGACAACGACCATACCGATGCCGCAATTGAATGTACGGAACATTTCTTGCGCTTCAACCTTGCCTTGCTCACCCAGCCATTGGAACAACTTGGGTATTTGCCATTTGCAGCTGTCGATGTCGGCGACCACATCGGCGGGTAATACACGCGGCACGTTTTCGGTGATGCCACCGCCCGTGATATGTGCCATACCTTTGATGGTCAAACTTTGCATCAGGGCTAGCAGGGGTTTCACATAGATGCGTGTTGGAGCCATAATGCAGTCGGCTAGCGTACGTTCACCGTCAAACTTGGCATTCAAATCAGGCTTGCTGCGTTCAATAATCTTGCGTACCAGTGAATAGCCATTGGAATGCGCGCCGTTGGAGGCAAGACCCAAAATCACATCACCTGCTTTGATGTGCTCACCCGTGATGATATTAGCTTTTTCCACTACACCTACCGCAAACCCCGCGAGGTCATACTCCCCGACAGGGTACATGCCGGGCATCTCTGCGGTTTCACCACCAATCAGCGCGCAGCCGGATTGTTCGCAGCCGGCAGCAATGCCCTTGATGACTTCGGTGGCGGCATCAACATCCAGTTTTCCGCAGGCAAAGTAATCAAGAAAAAACAACGGTTCCGCACCCTGTACCAGAATATCATTCACACTCATTCCGACTAAATCAATGCCGACTGTATCGTGGCGATTCAATTCAAAAGCCAGCTTGAGTTTAGTACCCACACCATCCGTGCCTGAGACCAAAACAGGCTCACAATATTTCTTGGAGATTTCCACCAGCCCACCAAAACCGCCAATGCCGCTCAATACTTCAGGGCGCATGGTGCGCTTGGCAAAGGGTTTGATATTTTCGACCAAGCGGTCGCCCGCGTCAATATCCACGCCCGCGTCGCGGTAGGAAAGCCCGGATTTATTTGTTGATGTCGGGTTATTCAAGCTGAGTCTCGCTTTCTTCAAAACATTTCTATTATGGCAATTTCCACGCGCAGATACTTATCGGTGTTTCCCTAATTAAGATGGCTATGCGTATCGTGTTCTCTTGGGGATTGAGCCTCCAAAGCCGATTTCACGATTGCGGAAACTTTAATTTTACTGACCCGCTTACCTACTTTAACTTTCAAGGCTAAGGGGACACTTTCACCCTCTTTGAGCGGTGAATTCAATGCGATTAACATCAAGTGATATCCGCTTTCGCCCAAATTGACTGTTTTGTCCGCAGGTAACTCTATTTTTGCCACTTCACGCATTTTCATCATGCCATTTTCGTGGGTCATGGCATGCAACTCCACCGCTTTGCACACCGTGCTGCTCACCCCTACCAATACGGCGGGTCGTTTGCTGGTTATGGTTAAATTAACCATGCCATCTGCCTGTCCGGGCAGACTGGCTCGCGCAAATGCTGCATTGATTTCAATGTCCTGTGCGCGCACCGCAACGCTACATATCATGCCCAGCAAAAATATGCCGAGCAGCCCGAAATACTTCATTTGTATGTGCTCCATTAAGATGGCGTGCATTATAACCGCGAGTTCAGTTCGAACTTATGAAGAAGTCGACTGGTAAGGCGTACCCAGTCGGGGCGATTCAATTTGATTTGTTTTGGATACGCCAGACATCCCTTATGCAACCACCTACCCGAACGTCAATTCGGGAATCACACTTCTCAAATGAGATCGTGTAATGGTTTTTTACAGCTTCGGGTGACCAGTTGATGGACGCAGGTACCACTCTTGCGTACCCGAATTTTTCGTTTTAATCCGCCTGATCAATGCAGCAACAAGGACTGCTGCACCGATACCGCGCACACCGACATCAATGCACCCGGCATTAATCCCAGCATCAACAGGCTCAAACCATTGATACTGATAAGCAAAGTAGTTTCACGCCCAAAGGCAATCGGAGCTTTGTTTTCAGGTGCATCGAAATACATGAGTTTAACAATGCGCAGGTAGTAGTACGCGCCTATCAATGAGAACAATACGGCAACAATGGCAAGCCACAGATGGCCGCTTTGAATTACCGCATTCAGCACCGAAAACTTCGCGTAGAAGCCCACCGTTGGGGGTACGCCCGCCATAGAAAACATCAGCAGTAACATCATAAACGCGAGCCATGGGCTGCGTTGATTAAGCCCTTTGAAATCTTCCAATTTATCCGCTTCAAAACCTAGGCGCGACAAAATCATGATCATGCCGAACGCACCCAGTGTCATCAACACATAAACGATGGCATAAAACATTGACGCGCCGTAACCTTGCACGCTACCGCTCAAAATACCCAACAACAAGAAGCCCATATGCGAAATGGTGGAGTAGGCAAACATGCGTTTAAGGTTAGTTTGTGCAATCGCAGTGATGTTACCCAGACCCATTGAGCCGATGGCCAGAATGATTAACATGCCCGACCAATCCGCCACTAACGGTTGCAATCCTTCCGCCAAAATGCGCACCACAAAAGCGAATGCTGCGAGCTTGGGTGCTGAGCCAATCAGCAGAGTCATCGCGGTGGGCGCGCCATGATACACATCGGGAACCCACATATGGAAAGGCACTGCACCCAACTTGAATGCCAGCCCCGACACCGTGAACACCAAGCCAAACACCAGCAACATGTGATTGGCCGTGCCCGATGCGATGGCTTTCGACACCGCCTCCAGCTCCAGCGAGCCTGTTGCGCCATACAACATTGACATGCCGTACAACAACAAACCGGATGCCAGCGCACCCAGAATAAAATATTTCATCGCCGCCTCGGTGGCGACCGCCGAATCGCGTTGCAAGGCAACCATTGCGTACAGACTCAAGGCCAGCAATTCCAATCCCAGATACAACGTCAAGAAGTGATTGGCGGAAATCATCACCATCATGCCCAGCGTGGCGAACAGGGTCAGCACCATGAATTCGCCCGTAAACAGATCGCGCACGATCAGGTATTGGCGCGAATACGCCAATACCATGACCACCGCTATACATGTAAAGCATTTCAACACATCGGACATCAGGTCATCCACAAACATGTTGTTAAAAGCATGTGTCACGCCCGTCACGTGTGTGCCGGCAATAATCAATGAGCAGCCCACCAAAGCCACGAGTGTCAGGAAATAGGTCACCGTTCTGTCATTTTGCTTAATGAGCAAATCCGCAATCAATATCAAACACGTCATCGCCAACAGAAAAATTTCCGCGCTGGCGGGCATTAAATTAGCCATCAAATTCATATTCACCTCAAAAATCAGTTTTTAGTCGTAAGTCGCCAGTCGTTAGTTAAAAGCCGCAACGAAGTTATGACAACACCAACTAGTTACTATCGACTAATGACCAGCAACTGCCTGCACTTACAACGGCAACTTGGAAATCGCCACATGAGCCAGCAAGTCTTTCACTGACACGTGCATCACTTCAGCCAATGGCAGCGGATACAGCCCCATGCCCAATACAAAAATTGTCAAAATCACAAAAATCATTTTTTCGCGCAGGTTAATGTCAGTCAATTCGGCAACATGATGGTTGGCCACCGCGCCGAAAATCACGCGCTTGTACATCCACAAGGTGTAAGCCGCGCCGAAAATCAGCGTAGAAGCTGCCGCAAAGGCGTACCAGAAGTTTGCTTGCATCACCCCCATAATCACCATGAATTCACCGACGAATGCGCTGGTGCCTGGCAGACCGCTATTCGCCATGGCGAACAACATAAAGAACGCCGCAAACACAGGCATCTTGTTCGCCACGCCGCCGTAGTCGGCAATTTTGCGCGAGTGCATGCGGTCATACAGCACGCCGATGCACAGAAACAATGACCCGCCACAAAACCGTGTGAAACCATCTGCAATAGCGCACCTTCCATGCCATATTCATTGAAAATAAAGAAGCCTAGCGTGACAAAACCCATGTGAGAAATCGAAGAATACGCCACCAGCTTTTTCATATCGGTTTGCATCAGTGCCACCAAACCGATATACACCACCGCAATCAAAGACAGCGCAATCATTCCACCCGCAAGCTCGTGACTGGCATCGGGAGCGATCGGCATGGAAAACCGCAAGAAGCCATACGCGCCCACTTTTAACATGATCGCCGCCAGAATCACCGAACCGCCCGTGGGAGCTTCGACGTGTGCGTCAGGCAACCAAGTATGCACGGGAAACATCGGCACTTTCACCGCGAATGCAAAAAAGAACGCAATGAAAATCAAAATTTGCGCTGTCATCGTCAGCGAAACTTTATGAAAATCAAGTAGCGCGAAACTGCCCCCCGTTTTGTTGTACAGGTAAATCAACGCCACCAACATCAGCAACGAGCCCAGCAAGGTGTAGAGGAAAAACTTGACTGCCGCATAGACGCGGTTCGCCCCACCCCACACACCGATGATGAGAAACATGGGAATCAACATCGCTTCCCAAAACACGTAGAACAAGATGGCATCCAACGCGGCGAACACGCCTATCATAATGCCCGACATAATGAGGAACGCCGCCATATATTGCGCCACGCGCTTCTCGATCACGCACCATCCCGCCAGCACCACGATAGGGGTAAAAAATGAAGTCAGCAAAATAAAAGGCATCGAGATACCATCCACGCCCAGATGGTAATGAATGTTGAACGGATGAATCCAGTTGCTCAGTTCAACAAACTGCATCGCCGAAGTATCGCGCGCAAAGCCCGTGTACAGTGGGATGGTCACGACAAACCCTAACACCGCGCCTACCATGGCGATAATCCGTGCCAGTGGTGCATTTCTATCGTCACCGGTCGCCAATACCAGAATGCCAAAAAATATCGGCAACCAAATCGCAACACTAATTACAGAAGAACCAAAAATCATACTGTCATTCCTTGTTATCGTTTCTATTGCGAACTGAAATCAGAGCCAGTTCCGCACGGTCAACAGCACGAACACACCGATAATCATCGAAAAAGCATAGTGATAGATATAGCCGGATTGCAGCTTGCGAACCACACCCGAAAACCACCCCACCACTTTTGCCGTACCATTTACCATCAGCCCGTCGATCAACTTGATGTCACCAAATTTCCACAAGAAGCTGCTCGCCCCACGTGCGCCGCCCGCAAAGAACCAATCGTTGAACCGATCAAAGTAATACTTGTTGTCCAACAGGGTGTAAATGCTCTGGAAGCGTTTTTGGATTGCAGCAGGAATATCGGGTCGCTTGAGGTAGAAGAACGCCGAAGAGGCCACTCCGGCAACAGCCAGCCAGAACGGTAAAGTACTGAAGGCATGCATCGCCATGCTGAACGCGCCTTCCAGCACCTCATGGTGCGCATCCGCAGACACATGATTTTCGGCAACAAATATCGCATCAAGAAAATACAAACCTTCCATGATGGAATCAAAAGCAATATAACCGATTACCAGCGAAGGAATCGCCAGCAAAATCAGCGGTAGCGTCACCACCCAAGGCGATTCGTGGGGCTTCTGTCCGGGTACCAACCCATGATGATGGTCATGCGATATCTCTTCGTCATCGTGGTCGCCAACATGCGCCTCATGGGGCTCATCATTGGCATCATGGTGTGCATCGTGATGATCCTTATGGTGTTCCTCCTGAGCGTGATGCGCCTTGCCAAACCGCTCCTCACCGTGAAATACCAGAAAATACATACGGAAAGAATAGAACGCGGTCACGAATACCCCCGCCATCACGGCAAAGTAGGCAAATCCGGAGCCCGCGATATTCGACATGTGCACCGCCTCGATAATACTTTCCTTGGAATAGAAGCCAGAAAAGAAAGGCGTGCCTATCAATGCCAACGAACCGATCAATGAGGTAATCCAGGTGATCGGCATATATTTGCGCAACCCACCCATATTACGGATGTCCTGATCGTGATGCATCGCCATGATCACGCTACCCGCAGCCAGGAACAGCAGTGCCTTGAAAAACGCATGGGTCATCAGATGGAATATAGCTACCGAATAGGCCGAAGCACCCAACGCCACGGTCATGTAGCCCAGTTGCGACAATGTTGAATAAGCAACCACGCGCTTGATGTCGTTCTGGATGATGCCCAGGAAACCCATGAACATCGGTGACATACGCGCCACCATAAAGATACCCGCCGTCACCATGGTCGCCGCGTGAATCAAAGCTGAGATTGGTGTCGGGCCTTCCATCGAATCAGGCAACCAGACATGTAGCGGAAACTGCGCTGATTTACCCATTGCGCCAATAAACAGCAGGATGCAGATTGCCGTCAGCATATTCACCGACATACCGGGAATCGGCGCAATATCTGCTGCGTGAGCCGCTGCATTGGCAAATACGTCAGCGTAATTCAACGTGCCGAACACCATCAGCACCAAAGCAATGCCCAGCAAAAAACCGAAATCACCGACGCGGTTAACAAGAAACGCTTTGAGATTAGCGTAAATCGCCGTTGGACGGGTGTACCAAAAGCCGATTAGCAAGTAGGACACCAAGCCCACCGCCTCCCAACCAAAAAACAGCTGCATGAAATTGTTCGCCATCACCAACATCAACATGGAGAAAGTAAACAACGAGATATAACTGAAAAAACGTTGATAGCCCGCATCTTCCGCCATGTAACCGATGGTATAGATATGCACCATCAAGGACACCGATGTCACTACCAGCATCATGGTCACCGTCAGACGGTCAATCAAAAAACCCACGTGAAAACTCGTGCCGCCGGAGGTCAACCAAGTGTAAACCGCACCGTCAAATTGATTGCCTGCGAGTACATCCCTGAAAATGGCCACCGAGGAAAATAATGAAACCGCGACCATCGCAATGGCAATGCGATGTGACCAAGTGCGCCCCAACCATTTGCCAAACAGCCCTGCGGCAATCGCGCCAAACAGCGGAGCCAAAGGAACGAGCAAATACAGTGTTTGAATATCCATTTGATTAACCCTTCAAGCTATCGAGATCTTCAACATTGATGGTGTTCAGGTTACGGAACAGCACCACCAAGATTGCCAAGCCGATAGCCGCTTCAGCCGCCGCAACTGTCAGAATAAAAAAAACAAACACTTGCCCAGCTGTGTCATTCAAATAATGTGAGAACGCGACAAAATTAGTATTTACAGCAAGCAGCATCATCTCAATCGACATCAGCAACACGATCAGGTTTTTGCGATTCAGGAAAATACCCACCACGCTGATGGCAAACAGCACCGCGCTTAAAACCAAATAATGCGACAAACTCACCATACCATCCCCTCTGCGTGGGTAGGTTAGGCCGCAAAGCCTTAACCCACCGTCCTTTCATTTGCTTCATGGTGGGTTACGCTGCACAAACCCACCCTACATTGATTGATTTAATTATTGTGTTCTGACGGCATAGAAACGATGCGCACACGATCTTTGCTTTTAACCGCAACCTGCTCCGAAACAACTTGTGATTTCGCATCCTTACGGCGACGCAAGGTTAAGGCAATCGCCGCCACCATTGCCACTAACAACAACACCGCCGCGATTTCAAACGCATACACATACTGGGTGTAGATCAACCGCCCCAATTCTTTGGTGTTGCTGTAATCTGCCGCATGTTTCACCAGCGTTGAAGTGCGACTGATTTCAGCCACTTCGTAGGAATTTAACGCCCACACCATCTCCAGCACCATCGCGCCTGCCAGCACCGCGCCGAAAGGTAGCCAACGCCAGAAACCTTCGCGCAAACGCACCAGATTGATATCCAGCATCATTACCACAAACAGGAACAACACCATCACCGCGCCGACATATACCAGCACAAGGGTAATCGCCAAGAATTCCGCCTCGAGCAACAGCCAAATACCGGATGAGCTAACAAATGCGAGTACCAAAAACAGTACCGCGTGAACAGGATTTCGTGCGGTAATGACACGCAACGCAGCAAACAACGTTAATGCGGCGAACACATAAAATACGATGGTTTCAAAATTCATCTACTCATCCTTAAAACAATAACCAGCGTGTTTGGCAAAACCTTACCTGTACTTCGCATCTTCCGCCCTGTCCTTGGCTATCTGCACCTCATATTTTGCGCCGTTCGCCAACAGTTTTTCCTTGGTGTAATACAAATCACCGCGATTTTCACCGTGATACTCAAACACGCGCGTTTCCACAATCGCATCCACCGGACACGCCTCCTCGCAGAAACCGCAGAAAATGCACTTGACCAGATCAATGTCGTATTGCGTGGTGCGCCGTGTGCCGTCTTCGCGTTCCGCCACGGCAATTTTGATCGCCAGTGCAGGGCAGACTGCTTCGCATAGTTTGCAACCGATGCAACGTTCTTCACCATTGGCATAAGTACGCAAGGCATGCAAGCCGCGAAAGCGGTGACTTTGCGGGGTTTTTTCCTCAGGGAACTGCACGGTAATTTTGCGTGCAAAGAGGTACCGTCCCGTTACCGCCATGCCTTTTACCAGCTCGTAAAGCAAGAAGGTCTTAAAGAAATTTTTAATGGCCTGCATCACACTCTCCTCAGCTTACCAAACCCACAGCGAGGTTTGCATCCATGCTGCAACCACAATCACCCAAATAATGGTGATGGGAATAAATACTTTCCAACCCAAGCGCATCAACTGGTCGTAACGATAACGCGGGAAGGTGGCACGAAACCACAGGAATAAAAATAATATGAAAGAGGCCTTAGCCAACAACCAGATGAAACTATCTGGCAGGAATGGCAACGGTGATAACCAACCACCCAAGAACATGATTGATGTGAGGAAGGCAATCAAAATCATGTTGGCATATTCCGCCAGGAAAAACAGCGCGAATGCCATGCCGGAGTATTCGACGTGGAAACCAGCCACGATTTCCGACTCCCCTTCCGCCATATCAAACGGTGCGCGGTTGGTTTCCGCCACGCCGGAAATCACATAAACCAAAAACATCGGAAACAAGGGAATCCAATACCAATTCAAAATTCCCATGCTGCCTTTTTGTCCATTGACGATGTCTCCCAGATTCATACTTTGCGATGCCATCAACACCGTCACCAAAGCAAAACCCATCGCCAATTCGTAAGACACAATTTGCGCGGCGGAGCGCACTGCGCCCAAAAAAGCGTACTTGGAGTTGGAAGCCCAGCCCGCGATGATGATGCCGTACACCCCCATCGAAGTCATCGCCAACAAATACAACAATCCCGCATTCACATTCGCCAGTACCACGCCATCGGCAAACGGCATCACCGCCCATGCCGCGAGTGCGGGCGCAAGAGCCATGATCGGTGCAAATACAAACAGGAATTTACTAGACCCCGTGGGAATAATAATTTCCTTCGTAAACAACTTCAGCCCATCCGCCAACGGCTGCAACAAACCAAAGTAACCAACGCGATTCGGGCCGATACGGATCTGCATCCAGCCGATAATCTTGCGTTCAGCCAACGTCAGATAAGCAACCGCCCCCATGATCGGCATGATGATGCACATGATCTTGACCAGTGTCCAAACCGGTAACCACGCCACCCCCAGTAGATTTTGCCCGGCCGTTTCCAGTGTTTGCAACAACTCCATCATGCACGCTCCACGGTTATAGCTCCAAACATTCCACCCAACGCGGCAGTTGCCACATGTCCTGCCGCCACACGCACCACGTTACTTGGCAACGCATCATCCGCACGCGCCGTAAGACTCACCGCCCCATTACCTTGGCTGACTTTGACCGTATCGCCGGATTGCACACCGATTTTTTGCAACAAACTGCTGTGCACCGTTACGAATGGGGTAGCGGCATCGTGTGTCGTTTGCAACGCAATCGCTCGACGCACCAGCGCGTCAGCACTATAGATCGGCACATCGCTAACGCGCTGCAAACCCTGATCGCCACCTGTAGCCAGTTGTAACCCAACACTTGCGGCGGCATTATTCAATTTGTCGGCAACATTGCCGCCGGACAACACCTCATCACGCACTGCTTCGCTGTTGTCGTAATCAAACCCTGCCACATTCAACAGATTGCCCAGCACACGCAACACTTTCCACGCGGGGCGGGCATCACCGAGAGGCTTCACCGCTCCCCTGAAACTTTGTACGCGCCCTTCCATATTGATAAACGTACCCGATGTTTCCGTGAACGGCGCAATCGGCAACATGACATCCGCGTAATCGACCGCCCGATGTTTGAAGGCGGACAGTGCCACCACCATGTCGGCAGCTTGCATCGCAGCCATTGCCTGCTGAGGGTTATGTGCATCAAGTTCCGGCTCGACATTCAACAACAGGTAAGCCTTGCGTGGCGATGCCAACATTTGCACAACATTCATGCCGTTACCACCGGGAGCTGCGCCTGCAAAATAGCCGCCCAAACTATTCGCCGCCTCACCCAAGTAGCCAAACTTTGCACCACTCAATTCGGCGATCTTGGCTGACAGCAACGCAATCTGCGATGCCTGTGGATGTTGTTGCGCGAAGTTGCCCAGCAACACTGCGCCACGCTCTCCGCCCGCCAGGCTGAGGGCAATCGCCCTAGCTTTATCCGACACCTGCACTGCCGATGCCTGTTGCACATCGCCCAGCAAAGCAACGTTCTTTTCAGTGGCCAGTGCCTGCAATACTTGCGCTAACAGGCTGGTTATTTCACTCGGAGCAACAATAGCCTTGTTCGCTACTGTCATCAGCAACGCGTCGTCAGCTGCGTGGATGATATTGACTTGCGCGCCCTTCTTTACTGCCTGACGCACACGTTGCGCCAACAGCGGTTGATCTTTGCGCAGGAAACTGCCGACAATCAGGAATCGGTCGCGGCTATTGATGTCAGCGACGGGCATACCCAGCCAAGGTGCGCCTTGTTGCTTTCCATCGCCACTAAAATCAGATTGACGCAAACGGAAATCGACGTTGTTGCTGCCAATGCCACGCACCAATTTTTGCAACAGCGTTAGCTCTTCCAAGGTGCTGTGAGGTGTCGCCAATGCGGCGATATGCTCCGCACCATGACTGGCGATCTGACGCAAACCATTCGCCACATATTCCAAGGCGACTTGCCATTCCACCTCCAGCCATTTGCCATCCTGCTTGAGCATAGGTTTGGTCAAACGATCCGGTGAATTTAGCCCTTCGTAACTAAAACGATCTTTGTCGGAAATCCAGCATTCGTTCACCGCTTCATTCTCAACCGGCAACACGCGTACAACTTTGTTATTGATAATCTGCACTGACAAGTTAGAGCCCAGTCCATCATGCGGACTCACTGATTTGCGGCGTGACAATTCCCAATTACGCGCAGTGTAGCGATAGGGCTTGCTGGTGAGCGCGCCGACTGGACACAGATCTATCATGTTGCCGGACAATTCCGAATCCACTGTGCTGTTCACGAAGCTCATGATCTCGGAGTTTTCACCACGGAAAGCCATGCCCAATTCCATCACGCCCGCGATTTCCTGTCCAAAACGCACACAGCGTGTGCAATGGATACAGCGATTCATTTCTTCGGTAGAGACCAACGGACCAATATCTTTATGCATCACACTGCGCTTAGGCTCTTGATAACGCGATGCGCCACCGCCGTAACCTACCGCCAGATCTTGTAACTGACACTCACCGCCCTGATCGCAAATCGGACAATCGAGCGGATGATTGATCAACAAAAATTCCATCACGCCTTGCTGTGCTTTCACCGCCATCTCGGAATGCGTTTTGACTTTCATACCTTCGGCTGCGGGTGTCGCACAGGCCGGCATCGGCTTGGGGGCTTTTTCAACTTCAACCAAACACATGCGGCAGTTCGCCGCGATGGATAATTTTTTGTGGTAACAGAAATGCGGAACATAGACACCCGCTATATGCGCCGCATCCATCACGGTTGTGCCGCGTGGAGTCTGTACTAGCTTGCCATCAATCTCTACATTTAACATGCACTCACCTAATCCGTCAGCTTAACACCAAGCATTTCTTGTGTTCGATGTGATACTCAAATTCAGCGCGGAAATGCCGCAACATGCCCTGTACTGGCCACACCGCCGCCTCACCCAATGCGCATATCGTGCGTCCGGCAATGTTTTCGCCCACGCTCAACAGCATGTCCAAATCTTCCTTGCGCCCTTCGCCATGTTCGATGCGGTGTACCATGCGATACAACCAGCCCGTTCCTTCTCGACACGGCGTACATTGACCACAGGACTCCTCGTAATAAAAATACGACAATCTTTCCAAGGCACGAACCATGCAGGTTGTGTCATCCATGATAATGACCGCGCCCGTGCCCAACATCGAGCCTGCTTTGCTGATGGAATCATAGTCCATGTCCAAATCCATCATCACTTCGCCTGGCAACACAGGCATAGACGAACCGCCGGGGATACAGGCTTTCAGCTTGCGCCCACCGCGCATTCCACCCGCCATTTCCAGCAATTTTTTGAATGGCGTACCCATCGGCACTTCAAAATTACCGGGGTTATTGACATGGCCCGACACTGAAAATAGTTTCGTGCCACCGTTGTTGGGCTTGCCCAATTCCAGAAATTTCTGACCGCCATTGTTGATGATGTAGGGAATGCTGGCGAAGGTTTCGGTGTTGTTGATGGTCGTTGGCTTGCCATACAAACCAAAGCTCGCGGGGAATGGCGGCTTGAAGCGCGGCTGACCTTTCTTACCTTCGATAGATTCCAGCAACGCGGTCTCTTCCCCGCAGATGTACGCACCGTAGCCCAGATGGTTGTGCAGGTCAAAATCAAAACCCATGCCCATGATATTGCCACCGAGGTAACCCGCTGCACGCGCTACCTCGCAGGCTTCTTCCATACGTTCGTAGGCTTCAAAAATTTCACCATGCACGTAGTTATAACCTACTTTCACATTCATAGTGTATGCCGCAATCGCCATGCCTTCGATGAGCAGGTGCGGGTTGTAACGCATGATGTCCCAGTCTTTGCACGTCCCCGGCTCACCTTCATCCGAATTGCAGACAATGTATTTGTCGCCTTCAAAATTACGCGGCATGAAGCTCCACTTCAAGCCGGTCGGAAAACCCGCGCCGCCTCGCCCACGCAATGCAGATGACTTAACTTCGGCAATAATTTCTTCGGGAGTCATTTTAGAGGCCAATATCTTGCGTAATGCCTGATAACCACCCACCTTGAGATAATTCTCCAGCGTCCAAGGCTGGTCGAAATCGCGCGTCGTAAAAATAACTGGGCCGCTCATGATTTATCCAGTTCCGCCAAAATTTGGTCGATTTTTTCTGAAGTTAAACGACCACATAATCTTTTATTATTGATCGCCAGTATCGGTGCATCAATACAAGTACCCATGCACTCGCCCTCACGCAAACCAAACTTACCGTCTGCTGAGACTTCGCCGATACCAATACCCAACTTGGTTTCAATGTACTTAACCGTATCCAATGCGCCGCATAAGGTGCAGGACAAATTGGTACACACCGTCAAGGTGTGCTTACCCATCGGTTTGAGGTTATACATATGATAGAAGGTGGCAACTTCGAACACCGCCATCTGCGCCATGCCCAGATAGGTCGCAATATCAGACATATCATCGTTGGCAATCCAACCCTTTTCATCCTGCACAAAACGCAACGCCGCCATCACCGCCGACTGTTTTTGATCCGCCGGATATTTTTTCAACTCGCGGTCAATGCGAGCCTGTATCTGTTCGGATAACATTAACGATCTACCTCACCAAAAACAATATCCTGAGTACCGATGATGGTCACCACGTCCGCAATCATGTGACCGCGTGCCATTTCATCCAGTGCCGCCATATGGGCAAAACCCGGTGCACGAATTTTCAGCCTATACGGTTTGTTTGCGCCATCGGAAATCAAGTAAATACCAAACTCGCCCTTGGGATGCTCCACTGCAGCGTAGGCCTCACCCGCAGGAACGTGCATCCCCTCTGTAAACAATTTGAAGTGATGGATCAACTCCTCCATGTTTTCTTTCATAGACTCGCGCGAAGGCGGTGAAAACTTGTGATTATCCGCCATCACTGGGCCGGGATTGTTTCGCAGCCAGCTGATGCATTGCTGAATGATGCGATTGGATTGGCGCATTTCTTCAACACGCACCAAATATCGGTCATAAGAATCGCCCGTCACGCCCACTGGAATATCAAATTCCAACCGGTCATATACCTCATAAGGTTGCTTCTTGCGCAAATCCCACTCAATACCGGAACCGCGCAACATCGGCCCGCTGAAACCCAATGCCATAGCCCGCTCTGGCGTGACCACACCAATACCGACCGTACGCTGCTTCCAGATACGATTATCGGTCAACAATGTTTCGTATTCATCGACGCACTTGGGAAAACGCTTGGTGAAATCTTCAAGAAAATCGAGCAGCGATCCTTGACGATTTTCGTTCATCAATTTAACCGCCGCAGCGTTATGAATCTTGGATGCCTGATATTGCGGCATGGTGTCGGGCAAATCACGATACACACCGCCCGGACGATAATACGAGGCATGCAAACGCGCGCCAGAAACGGCTTCGTAGGCATCCATCAAATCTTCACGTTCGCGGAAGCAATACAGAAACATGGTCATCGCGCCGATGTCCAGCCCGTGCGCACCTAACCACAACAGATGATTCAGAACACGCGTGATTTCATCGAACATCACACGAATGTACTGCGCACGTAGCGGCACTTCGATGCCCGTCAACTTTTCAATCGCCATGACATAAGCGTGCTCGTTGCTCATCATCGACACATAATCCAGTCTATCCATGTAAGGAACAGACTGGAGAAAAGTTTTGTGTTCTGCAAGTTTTTCCGTGGCTCGGTGCAACAGACCAATATGCGGATCGGCGCGTTCGATTACCTCACCGTCCAACTCCAACACCAGGCGCAACACACCATGGGCAGCAGGATGCTGCGGTCCAAAATTCATGGTGTAATTTTTAATTTCAGCCATACCACACGCCTCTTACGTTCTTTAAAACGCGATCACCATGCGTTAGTGCAAACTAACGCAGCACGAACCACAGCAAGATGATCTGCACCGAATAATTTCTAGGGGATTTGTTACAGCGGCGAGTATCATAATTCATTTGCTGCAATTTTTGTTGGCTTATTTGTTTGAGTTGACAAGACTCAGGCTGTTTAAGCAACCTCTAATTTAATTGAGCACAGGAAGGTTATTAACGGCGGGTTTACCGCCGTTTTAGGATAATATTCCGCTCGTTACGGCAATCTGCGCACCTGATTTCATTGACTACTCTTTATATCCACTTACCCTGCCAGGCCACTGCCAAGCCTACGCCGCACTGGCAGGACTTGGCATGCCCTTATATCCTAGTGAATGACAGCACAGTAATTGAGCGGGAAGCGGTCACCACACTCAACGATTTATCAACTGCAATAGCCAAAGCTGGGAGTGTTGTGGCATTGCTGGCAGCGAGTGATGTCACATTTTTACAAGTCGCTTTGCCACCGCTATCCCTTGCCAAATTGAAGTTGGCTTTGCCCAATCTGGTTGAAAATCAAATACTCGGAAGTGCCGCAGACAACGTTATCGTTGCGGGTGAGGTGTCGCACAATTTGCGCACGTTAGCAATCGTACAGCGCGCCTGGCTGGAGCAAATCGGCAAACATTTCAAAGCATGCGGCGCAAAACATTTCAGTATATTGCCCGCGCAACTGTGCTTGCCGCATCAGGCGGGGCGCGTAGTTGCCGCTGTCCGGGATACCAACCTGACCCTGCGCCTGACAGAACAAACCGGAATGGGCGTGGCTCTCGCAATCCGTCAACCCAATGAAATAATAGAAACCCTGTGCGCAGTGATTCCCGAAGCACCCATCACACTGTTTGTACCTCAGGTCAGCGTATCGGTTTATCAGACGGCACTCGATCATACCGAATCAAAAGCACGCATCCGCATCGTTGCAGACAGTGCCTCGCTGTGGATTAATGGCGCACGTCACACCACGCTAAATTTAATGAACGGCTTGGCTTCCGATGCAGACATGGCAATAAATTGGCGATCCTGGCGTTTGCCTCTGGTACTGACTGCCGCACTTTTAATCATCAACATCGCCGCCTTGAATTTTGACTGGTGGAAAATGAATAACGAAGCGGGCAATCTGCGCGATGCGTCAGCGCAAATCTATATTGCGCGTTTTCCGAAAGAATCGGTCATCGTCGATCCGATTGCGCAAATGCAGCAAAAAGTTTCTTTTGCCAAACGCAACGCGGGGCTGCCCGCACCTGATGATTTCACCACACTCGCTGCCGATTTTGGCGCGGCATGGAATGGCATAACTTCGGCATCCAAACCTCCCATCGCATCGCTGGAATACCGCGAACATACTCTTTTTGCGCGATTCAAAGCTGGCTCAACTCCTCCCGATGACGTGCTGGTGCAACAAGCGGAAAGCACGTTAAGCGAACACCATTTGTCTCTGGTGAATTCCTCGGCAGAAACTTGGCAAATACGGAGTGCGCCATGAATCAGCTCAAACAAAACCTTGCTGAATTCTGGTCGGCGCGTGATGTACGCGAACGCAAGATGCTCATCCTCGCCGCAATTGTTGTCGCGCTCGTTTTGATTTACGCTGCACTAATTGCGCCAGCATTAACGGGACGCGAACATCTGCACAAAAAACTACCCGTGCTACGCGAGCAAGTCGTGCAAATGCAAGCCTTGTCAAAAGAAGTGGCGAGTTATGGTGAACAGACTCTTCCCGTGGTTGCGCCGCTATCCAAACACGCCGTGGAGTCTGCACTGATACGCCATGGCTTAAAAGCACAAAGCCTTGCTGTGACGGGTGATTTCGCGCAAATCCAGTTGAATGATGTGTCGTTTCTCAGCACCTTAAACTGGCTGCATGATCTGCAAAAAACAACGCGCGTCACGGTGTCGGAAGCGAACATCACCGCCTTGGCGCAGCCCGATAAAGCAGATGCAAAGATCACGCTACAGCAACGGCGCAACCAATAATGTGGCGCATAGTAACTTGGTTATTGGCAGGTATTTTCAGTATCACGCTGACGGCACTGATATTTTTTCCCGCTTCGTGGCTAGGTGCAATCGTGCAGGCACAAAGTATGGGTCGCTTAACGCTAGGCGATGCGCAAGGATCGATATGGCAAGGCTCGGCCTTCATTGCGGGGGCTGCGCATAATAACGAACCGGCAAGTGCATTATTGCCGGGGCGTTTTGCATGGCAAATTTCTCCGGTGATTTTACTTGGGCAAACCGACGTGAAAATACTGAACTCCGAGGTGCTGTCGCAGGCTATACATCTGACGGGTGGCTGGTCACAATGGCAGGTGAGCGCGTCCGAAATCTCGATGGGTGCGGAACGCTTAAGCAGCTTGGGTGCGCCGTTGAATACTATACAACCCACCGGCCGGATGCGCTTGTCATGGCAACCGCTGCAACTCGCCAGGCAGAATCGGATGATAGAAGTGAACGGAACAATTAATTTGGAAATTAATGATATTGCATCGCGGCTATCCCCCGTCAAGCCGCTGGGCAGCTATAATCTGGACATGGAATGGAACGGCCCGCAGGCAAAGCTGCTACTCAGAACTATCAAAGGTGCAATGCTGTTGGATGGAAATGGCGTGTTGAGCAACGGTCATTTGCAATTCAGTGGTACCGCACGGGCAGCCGAGGGGCAACAAGAAAAACTGGCAAACTTCCTGAATTTACTGGGGCAACGCCGTCAACAAAACGGGCATGAAGTAATCTCACTGGAATTTAGATGATGGGAAGCAATGTATTCTTCTTGATGATGAAAAGCAGTGCAAGACTCATGCTGCTGTGGACATTGCTCAGCCTGCAACCGGCACAAGCGGCTGATCAAGGCTCGCTGAATTTTGTCAATGCGGACATCGAGTCCGTCATCGCCGCGATTGGCGACTATACACACACCACTTTCGTGATTGATCCGCGCGTTAAAGGCACGATCAACCTTGTGTCAGAAAAACCGTTAAGCAAGGTGCAAGCCTTTGGGCTATTAACCTCCGTGCTGCGTTTGCACGGCTATTCGGTGGTTAATGCAAACGGCTACAGCAAAGTCGTGCCGGAAGCAGATGCGAAGTTGCAGGGCGGAACGGTTCAATCCCGAAATGGCGCAAGTGGTGATCAGATTGTTACTCAGGTGTTCCACCTAAGTTATGAGTCCGCCAATAACATGGTCAATGTGTTGCGCCCGCTCATTTCGCCCAACAACACCATCAGTGCCAACCCCGGCAATAACACCCTCGTCATCACCGACTACGCGGACAACCTGCTGCGCCTGAGCAAAATAGTTTCTTCGCTGGACAGCCCTTCCAGCAGCGATCTGGAAGTTGTGCCTGTGCGTAACGCCATTGCCAATGATGTTGCGGCCATGGTAAGCAAGCTTCTCGAACCCGGCGGCACACCCAATGATGCCGGACGCGTCAGCTTGCTGGTGGATACCCGCAGCAATTCCATTATCGTTCGCGCGCCCTCCGAAGCCCGTGCCAGCCTGACCAAGTCACTGATCGCCAAACTCGACCAACCCACTTCGCTGCCCGGCAATGTGCATGTGGTGTATTTGAAAAATGCCGAGGCAAGCAAGCTCGCACAGACCTTGCGTGCGGTTGTGGCTTCTGACGCTTCCGTGGCAAGTTTTTCGCCCGCATCCGCCACGCCACCCACTCAATCGGCATTGCCGATTGGCGGCACGGCGGGATACATTCAGGCCGATACCGCCACCAACACCCTCATCATCACCGCAAATGACACGCAGTACCGTAATCTGCGCAGCATTATCGACCAGCTCGATGCGCGCCGCGCGCAAGTGTATATCGAGGCATTGATCGTTGAGGTGGATTACAGCAAGCTTGCCGAACTGGGCGTGCAATGGGCGGCGTTGGGCGGCGACAGCAATAGGGCAGGAGGCGGAACGTCCTTCTCCACAGGCGGAAACAATTTAATAAACCAGGTTGCCTCCAAGAACCCGCTTCCGTTCGGCAACGGCTTAAACTTGGGGGTGTTCTCCAGTAAATTAGGTTTGGGTGCATTGCTACACGCGCTGGAATCCGATACCCAGTCCAACATCCTGTCCATGCCGAATTTGATTACGCTGGATAACGAAGAAGCCAAAATCGTGGTCGGCCAAAACGTGCCTTTCATCACAGGGCAATACACTACTTCCGCTTCGGCAGGCAGCGCGGGGGTGAACCCATTTCAAACCGTGGAGCGCAAAGACATCGGCTTGACTCTGCGCGTGAAACCGCAAATCTCCGAGGGCGGAACGGTGAAGATGGCGATCTACCAAGAAAATTCTTCCATATCGCAAACCGTGAATTCCGCCGGACTGATTACCAACAAGCGTTCTATCGACACGAACGTGCTGGTCGATGACGGGCAAATTATCGTGTTGGGCGGACTAATCGACGACAAGGCAAACGACACCGATGACAGAGTACCGGTGCTGGGCGATCTCCCCTTAATAGGCGGCCTATTCAAATACCGCTCGCGCACCCGCGAGAAGACCAATCTGATGGTGTTCTTACGTCCCACAGTTATCCGCAATAACGAGCAAAGCGTCAATCTGGCAACGGATCGTTACGACTTCATCCGCAATGCGGAAATCAATGCGCAGCCCACACAAAGTGACTTGGCACCCGGCATGGGTACTCCCCTCTTGCCGCCGTTACGGGATAAGCTGGAATAATAGCCATCGTTAGTCGGTGATAATGAATTCGGGTATCATTAACCCATCATCGTGCGGATTGAGAATTTAAGGATAAATGTAAATGGTAAATTTCCCTGACATGACCAGCGACCCCTCGGAAGCGCAAGCAGACAAATCGAATAAAAACCTTTTGATTGTAACCGCCGCATTCATGAATTTCGCGGTGGTGTTGTGGCTGGCCATCTATTGGTTGATGGGACTGGATTTCTCGGCGAATGTGCCGCTGGCCTACCAATTCATTTCGGTTGTTTCCTTGGCGTATTATTTCAAAACAAAAAATTGGGAAGTGTTCCGCTTCGTCCAGTTTGGGCTGTTCCTGTTTGCGCCGTTTGTCATGCAGTGGAGCTTGGGCAGCTCGGTCACCTCCAGCGGTGTCACTCTGTGGGCATTGCTTGCGCCGATTGCTGCCCTAGTGGTGTGTTCTTGGCGCGAAGCGATACCGTGGTTTTTTGCCTACATCGTTTTGACTTTAGTTTCGGGTGTATTCGATTATTTTTTAGGCGTGGGCTACGATGGCGGCGTGCCGATGAAAACCATCGGTGTGTTCTTCGCGATGAATTTTGCGGTCATGTCCACCATTATTTTTATGTTGGTGCGTCACTTCATTGTCCAGATGGAGACTCTCAAAGCCCGGCTGGCAGATGCAAATCAATCATTGCTGGACGAACAGGAAAAATCCGAGCGTCTGTTGCTGAGCGTGCTGCCCGGCGGTATCGCCAAACGCCTGCAAAATACCGAGGGCATCATTGCGAACAAGCATGACGATGTGACCGTGATGTTCGCCGATCTGGTGAATTTTACGCAGCTCACCGAAGCACTCCCTCCCGAACAGTTACTGGGGTTGTTGAACACCATTTTCAGCGGCTTTGATGAGTTGACCGAAAAATACGGTTTGGAGAAAGTGAAAACGGTAGGAGACACGTACATGGTTGCGGGCGGGCTGGGTCAGAACAAGGTGGATTACACTTCGGACATTGCCAGTCTTGCTTTCGAAATACGCGAGCTTGTGGCAACTCATCCCGATGTGGCGAAGTTTAAGCTGGCGGTACATATTGGTATCGCAAGTGGCAGCACGGTTTCCGGCGTGATATGGGGCAAACGTTTCATTTATGACTTATGGAGTTCAACCGTGAACCAGGCTCACCGTTTCACCAAAGTGGATTCCGCAGAGTCAGCGATACGGGTGGACAAAACCACTTATAACCGCGTGAGGTTGTTCTATGTTTTTGAACACATGGCCACTCTGTCAAAGCGAAAAAGCGATGTTGATGCGTACCACCTGATCTCAAAAATAGGTTGATTTTTCATCCAGAAAAAGCGTCCGCCATAACCGAGTACACGCCGAAGTATCCATTTCACCCTGCTCGACGCGACAATGCGTCTGGCTGTTAAGCCGCATTTTGTGCTGCATCTGACGTAATTGGCGATACGAATTACACACCTGTTCGGCAAGATTCGTTGCGATAATACCCAGTTCACCCGCCCGTTTCAGCAAGGCAATATTGCCAATATTTTCGGTTAATTTCGGGTAATGATGCGCATGCGCGAGCACGATGAACTGCACGATAAATTCAATATCCACCATGCCGCCGGCATCGTGCTTGATGTCGAATAACTCGCTGTCGTTAGGGTGTCCGTCGTGCATCTTTTGCCGCATCGCCAATACCTCATTGCGCAGTGTGAGGAGGTCTCGTTTTTGGCACAGCACTTGTCGGCGTATCGTCTCAAATGCCTTGCCAACCTGCTCATCCCCCGCACTAAAGCGCGCCCGCGTCAATGCCTGATGCTCCCAAATCCAGGCGTGTTCCTTTTGATATTCCGCGAATGACGTGATCGAGCTGACCAGTAACCCGCTTTCCCCATTTGGGCGCAAGCGCAAATCGGTCTCATATAGCCGCCCCGATGAGGTGTAACTGCTTAACATGGTGTTGATGCGCTGTGCAAGACGGGCGTAATTTTCCTGTGCATCGGGATTATCGTCGTCATACAAAAAAATAATGTCCAGATCAGAAGCGTAACCCAGTTCTTTGCCCCCCAGCTTGCCATAGGCAATGATGGCGAATCTCGCGTCGTCGCCATGTTTCTTTCGCGCGCTGCCCCAGCACAAATTCAGCACATGACGAAGAATTAAATCGGCCAAATCGCTGACGTGGTCGCTGAGAATTTCCAGCGGCAACAGTCCTTGCAAATCCATTGCCAACAAATGGAAGGTTTGCTCTTGCTGGGCTTGACGCAATACATCCAATTGTCTCTCCACATCTTCAGCACAGTCATTCAGACGCATTTGCAATTGCTGATCGAGTTGTTGCCATTGGGGAGGTTGATATATTTCTCGCGTATCCAGCAACTCATCAAGCAGCGCGGGGTGTTGGGTCAGATAATCAGCCGCCCAACTGCTGGCGGAAAGTAATTTAACCAGCAGTGTCAAGGATTGCGGATGCTCGGCCAAAAACGCCAGGTAGGCAGAGCGACGGATGATGCCCTCAATTAGACCGAGCAGCCTGGACAGCGTAGTGTCGGGATCATCATGTTGCGCAGCAAGCCGGATAAATTCCGGCATCAGCTTATCGAGCCGCTGCTTGCTTTGTTCGGACAGTTGGCGATAACGATTGCTGTCGCGCATCTGCAACAGACGTTGCCCGCTTTCCCCTGCTGAGCGATAACCCAGTGTGGTCAAATGGCTGCCTAAGGTGTCAGCGGAAACATTCTCATTCCAGACAACATCATCCTTCGCGCTATGGGAGGGAGTGCCGAAAATTTTTTCAAACTGCTCGCTGACTATCGCACGATGCTGATTCAATACATGCAAAAACGCTTCCACATTCGCAAAGCCCATCGCCTCGGCAATAATGATCCGGTCTTCTGTTTTTTCGGGTAACTCCTGGGTTTGTTGGTCATCCAGATATTGCAAACGGTGTTCCAGATTGCGCAAAAAAATGTACGCGGCATTTAAATGCTCAGCCACGGAAAAAGACAAATAATTATCGGCGGATAATTGCTCCAATACTTTTTGGGTGGCGCGAATGCGCAGCCTGGCATTCTGGCCGCCGCGTATGATCTGGAATACCTGCGAAATAAACTCGATTTCGCGGATACCCCCCGGCCCCAGTTTGATGTTGTTAAGACAATCCCGGCGTTGTATCTCCTGACGAATTTGCGCGTGCAATTGGCGCATCGAGTCGATTGCGCCAAAGTCTAGGTACTTGCGATAGACGAAGGGTTGAACGAGCTGGTTTAATTCGGCGATTTGTGCCGAATCGACGGGGCTGACAACCCTCGCCTTAATCCAGGCATAGCGCTCCCATGCCCTACCCTGGCTGATCAAATACTCTTCAAGTGCGTCAAAACTAGCCACCAGAGGCCCGCTGTCACCATAGGGACGCAGTCGCATATCCACTCGAAACACGTAACCATCTGCCGTGAGTTCATTGATAATGTTGATCAGGCGGCGACCCAGCCGGATAAAAAACTCGTGATTGCTGAGTTGGCGTTCCCCATCGGTTTCACCGTCTTCCGGGTAAACGAAAATCAGGTCAATGTCGGACGATACGTTAAGCTCACCACCACCCAGTTTTCCCATCCCGACAATCAGCAACTCTTGGGGAGTGCCGCTGGTTTCGCCGACAGGCTGACCAAATTGCGCTTGCAACGACTGCATCAAACAAGCTTGAGCCTGTTGCAAGCATACTTCCGCCAGTGAACTCATGGCGTGCATTACTTCGGTTAAATCTGCCAACCCATTCAGGTCGCGCAGAATCAGCTTGAGCATGGTTTGCTTGCGCACCTTACGTAGCGCGCTGAATAACTGAATTTCCTCGCCCAAATCAAACTCTGAATGTTGCAACCATTCCTGTATTTCCGAGTCTGTGCAGGGAGTCGCATAATTTTCCCTTAGCCACTGCGATAACTGCGGATCCGACTCCAGCAAGTGAGTAGCGTAACGACTCCCGCGTCTCATAATTTTCAACAAAACGTCAAAGGTTGCGGTATTCATGGGATAGACCTTCAAGTTAGAATGCGCGCTGCTGTTGGATTGCATCAAGATGATATTCGGACAACAGTATAACGGGTGTTTTTATCCAATTTTTATCAGGAAAAATTAACTTCGCAAGCATGACCTTTCGTTTATTCAAACACAGTTGCAACTGGTTGATGCGCGCCACCTTGATGGTGCTAGCCTTTGCCACCATCACTGCGAGTGTGTTGGTTATCACGACGCGCTATTGGTTATTGCCAGACATTGAACGATTCCACGAAAAAATCACCGCCGCCATTTCCGGCGCGATAGGTAATCCCGTGACCATCGGCAAGATAGAAGGCGAATGGCGGGGGTTGCAGCCCAGCATCAAGCTGATCGACTTTCGTATTTTGGATGCGCAAAAGCAAGCCGCATTGGTGTTGCCCGGCATTAGCACAAGAGTGTCATGGAAAACGCTGCTGGCGGGCGAATTGCGACTGGCCAGCATAGAAATTGAAGGTGCAGAGCTGCTAATACAACGCGATGCGGGCGGCAAAATTTTTGTGGCTGGTATTCCAATTTCCACGCAAGGTGGCAACAGTCGGCTATCCAACTGGCTGTTGCGGCAACCCCACCTGTCTGCCAACAATGCATTGGTTGTGTGGGTGGACGATATGCGCGCAGCTTCGGCACTGGTGTTGCAACAGGTGAGTGTGCGAGTCGAAAATTCACTGACTCGGCATCGGCTTTCCCTGCGCGCTTTGCCTCCTGAGGAATTGGCAACTCCGTTGGACATACGCGGTGAATTTCATGGATCGGATGTATCCAAACTAAGCGAATGGGAAGGGCAAGTCTTTACGCAGATTGATTACACCGACGTGTCGGCATGGAAAGCCTGGCTAAATTTGCCCAGGGAGTTTAGTCGGGGGCGAGGTGCGTTGCGCGGCTGGGCGGGTGTTCAGGATGGCAAGCTTGCCTCCATCACGGCTGATCTGGATTTGCATGATGTGACCACCACGCTGGGCGACGATGTGCCGGAAATGGTGTTGCTTGATTTGCGCGGCCGTGCCTCATGGAAGGCTGTGGAAGGCGGTCTGGAAATCGCCACCAAAAATCTGGCCATGCGGATGCAAGACGGCGTTGAATTATCCCCAACCGATTTTTACTTCCGCACCAGTCAATCAGTACAAAGTGAAAATGCTGAAAAGCCTGCCAGCAATGAACTACGCGCCAACGTGTTGCAATTTGAAACCCTGGTGAGTCTAGCAAATTTTTTGCCGCTGGATGCCAGCTTGCGCAGCCAACTGGATAGTTACGGACCACGGGGCAGCGTGACTGATTTGAATGCGCAATGGCAGGGTACAGTCAATCAACCAATCAGCTATACCATCAAAGGAAAATTTACCAACCTAGCCTTGCGTCAAGTCAGCGAATTACCCGGATTTATGGGGCTCTCCCTGGAAATTGATGGAAGCGAACAGGAAGGCTCTGCCACGATAGATACACAAAACCTGATTGTGGATGCGCCGAAAATCATGCGCGAGCCGTTGTTTTTTGACAGGGCGACAGGACGTATCAACTGGCGGCGTGAAGGCGATGAAGTGGTGGTGCATCTGCATGAGGGCGCGCTGGAGAATAGTGACTTGGCGGGGCAAGTGCAGGCAAGCTACACAACTCAAGCCGGCACGATGGGCTTGCTGGATTTCGATGCCCGGTTAACCCGCGCGGATTTGCGCAGCGCGGCACGCTATACACCGCTGAACGGTCTGAACCAGCAGGGCGGAGATTGGTTGAGCAGCGCGCTATTGGCGGGACAAAGCGAGGATTTTCGTGTGCGCATCCAAGCGAACTTGAGCGATTTCCCGTTACATAAAAATAGCGATGCTCTCTTCAAAATTGGCGGATCTGTACGCGATGCGACTTTTGCGTTTGATCCTGCATGGCCGCGCATCGAAAACATTACGGGTAAATTTCTGATCGACGGCAACACCTTGAAGGTAAATGCCCCTTCGGCCCGCACACTGACAGCGGGCCTCAAAAATGTAGCTGTGACCATTCCCGACTTATTGAATAAAAGTTTATTGCTAAAAATCAGCGGCGATGCGGTGGCAACAAACAGCGTGTTTTTGCAATACATACAGCAAAGCCCCGTGCGTGGCTTTATCGACGGTTTTACCGACCACATCACCGCGACCGGAGATGGTCAGCTGAATTTGCAATTGAGCATTCCGCTGTTCGGCTCTCAGCCTGTCGAGGTGGAAGGATTGTTCTCCGTGCAAGACAGTGATATTGCACTGGGTGAAGGTGTGCCGTTATTAAGTCACACCAAGGGTGCGTTATCGTTTACCCAAGCGGGAATGCACGTCAAAGATGCAGTAACGCAAATTCTGGGTGGGGCGGCCAACGTGAGTGTTGACAGCGATGCGGGCGGGGCGGTACATGCCGTTGCGCAGGGGCGCGCAGACATCAATGCGTTGCGCACTGCTTATCCCCATGCCTTGCTCGACGCCTTGCATGGCAGTGCGGCGTGGAATGCCGACATCCGCGTGACTAGCAAATCACCGCTGACGGTTATTACCTCAGACCTGCAAGGCATCAGCTCATCACTGCCGCAACCTTTTGCCAAATTAGCATCCGAGACCATGCCGTTGCGTGTGGAATTTGCACCGGTGACGAATCAATCATCTATTCGTACGTTAAAAAACACTAAAAAATCCAAAGCATCGCCACCGGATAGTGCCGGTGAAACGCAGGGTGTCGTTACTGCACAACTGGGTAATTTGCTGGCGGCAAAATTTTTGCGTCACCGCGAGAATGGCGCAATGCAGATTAAACAGGGACTGATTAATTTTGGCGATGCGAGCAAACCACCCAGTAACGAGACGGTATCTGCCAAATCGGGTATCTGGCTAACAGGCAGCTTGCCAACATTGTCCTGGCAGGGCTGGAACGTATTGGCAAGCGGTTCAACAGTTTCCGATGCACCTTTGCCGATTGAGGGCGCTAATGTATATATCGAAAAACTGACCGGCTACGGGGTGAACCTTAATTCGTTGCAAGTGAGTGCACTCAAGCGAGGCAATGGATTCGCTGCACAGCTGTCCGGCAAAGAACTGGACGGCGAAATTATTTGGCAACCCAAAACTATCACAACCGATACATATCCCAATCAGACCGTGAATGGCAAGCTGACCGCTAATTTGACAAGCCTGATTTGGCAAAGCGAGAAAAAAACCATCACACCGGAAGCAGATCAAGAAAACGATATACCCCGCCCAGGCAGCCTGCCCGCTCTGGCGGTAAACATTGATAACTTGCAGTTTAACGGCAAGAAAATCGGTCATTTTGAAATGCTGGGACACCCTGAAGGAAAGGATTGGCGGCTAAATCGCGTGCATGCCAATAATCCCGACGGGGATATGACGGGTGACGGTTTGTGGCACGAGGATGAACAGGGCAAAGTGCAAAGCCAGTTTAATATTGCGTTGCAAATTGATGATGCGGGCAAGATATTGGAACGTTCCGGATATCCCGACACGGTCAAAGATGGCAACGGTAAATTGACTGCCCGTGCTTCATGGCAAGGATCGCCCAGCCAGTTTAATTTTGCCACGCTCAATGGCTCACTTGATCTGAATACCGGCAAGGGACGGTTCATCCAGATGGATCCCGGCATCGGGAAATTATTGAGCGTACTGAGTTTACAGGCGTTGCCCAAGCACTTGACCCTGGATATGAACGATATATTCAGGCAGGGATTCCAGTTCGACAGTATCAACGGCAGCGCATCAATTAAAAACGGCATGATGGAAACACAAGACTTATCCATGGATGGCTCATCCGCCAAAGTAACCATGAAAGGCCATGTCAACCTTAACGACGCAACTCAAAACCTTCAGGTGAAGGTTTTGCCTACAGTGGGCAGCACGGTATCGTTGCTTGGCGCAATTGCAATTAGCCCAGTGGTCGGGCTTGGCACCCTAGTTGCTAATAAAGTTTTGGGTAATCCGCTCGATAAATTGGCATCGTTTGAATACAATATCAGCGGCACTTGGAATGACCCGATTGTGGTTAAAGTGGGCGACAAAAAAAATACTCCCGTCAAGTAATGGAAATGATATGAACATTGGAAATTCAACACAGCAACGTATCGCCGCGCAAGTTAACGCATTCAAGGTGGCTGCCATACAAATGGCATCCGGACCAAACGTGGCGGGCAACCTCAGTGAAGCCCGCAGATTGATTGCCAAAGCAGCTGAAAATGGCGCGCGCATGATTGTCCTGCCGGAGTTTTTTGCCATCATGGGTATGACAGACCAGGATAAGCTCAAAGTTTCGGAATCTGCCGGCACAGGACCGATACAACAATTTTTGAGCGACACCGCCAAGCAACACAAAATCTGGCTGGTAGGCGGCTCCATCCCTTTGGTTGCCGGCACCTCTGATAAAGTGATGAACAGCTGCCTAGTGTTTGATGAGTATGGCGTGCAGGTGGCGCGCTATGACAAAATTCATTTGTTCAATCTGGAGTTGGGTAACGAGAACTACAACGAAGCCAAAACCATAGAAGCAGGCAATCAAGTGGTGGTGGTGGATAGCCCCTTCGGGCGCATCGGCCTGGCGATTTGCTACGACTTGCGCTTTCCCGAATTATTTCGCGCCATGAAAAATATCGACATCATCGTACTGCCATCCGCATTTACCGAAACCACGGGCAGGATGCACTGGGAAGTTTTGGTTCGTGCGCGCGCAATCGAAAATCTGGCTTATGTCATCGCCCCCGCACAGGGCGGTTACCATGTAAACGGACGCGAAACGCACGGAAACAGCATGATTGTCGATCCGTGGGGTCGCGTATTGGACAGGTTACCACGCGGCTCCGGTGTGGTGATGGGCGAGATCAACCCTTCTTATCAAGCCAGCTTACGCAGCAGCTTGCCAGCGTTGGCGCATCGCACACTGCATATCTGTTAACTAAGGAATCTCGTGCCCTGCCAAGTCTCATTGGTTTAGCTTTCTGAACTGCTGAGCCGCTTTCTCAGATTCGGCAGTATTGCCCAAGTAATGCTGTGCCATGGCCAATGATTCCCATGAATCGGGGTGTATTGGATAAGCTTTTATTTCCCGCTCAGCCTCAACTGCCATCTGCTCCCATATTTGCCGCTTATCCAGAGACCCATGCGCGCCGGGTGTATTGCGAATGAATAACATGCCTGAACTTTCGCGCGAGACGATTAGCCAGTCATCATGATGAGCCAGCTCCTCAACCAGGGGAATGTGCTTGCCGGAAAATTGCATCACTGCCGGCGTAAAAATCGCATCAATTTTGTATCTAGTCAATTCGCTTTCCCATCCTGAGTCAGCGCGAAAAATTCCATCGTGCAGCTGCACGGCACGATTTAGTTTAGTGTCCGAGCCATCCACAAATACCTTGAAGGACGAAGGTAGCGACCATGCCAGGTAACCGCCGTAATCAAAAAAATTTAACACGTTTCCTCCATCCGGGAAGTCCTTTTTGAGGCGCGACACTGCTTGTTGTGGAAACAGGTTGGACTTCTGCCCAACACCCCATTCGCCCTGCCAAAGTGGCGTGATGATGAGAGCTATCAGCAAGGTTGCCGTCAGCGCGTATTGATAAGCGGGCTTTACTGTGGCGGGAAAAATATGATGTGCCAGACGCGTAGCGGGGGCTGATGCAATCAGGCAAAAAAGTCCAAAGTTGCGCACATATAGAAATGACATCACGCCAAAAAATGCCAACAAAAGCGCATAAGCAACGCGACGCTGCGGCTGGAAGATAACCGCAAGCAGCCCCAACAAGACTGCCACCGAGTAAGTATGGCTCAAACTTGTATCCATGATAGGCGCATATTCGGTCAGGTCTGCCATCAATTCACGCGACTCAAGAAATAATTGCACAGGTTCTGCAACTTGATGCCAACCCAGTGGATTGATACAGGCAGCAACGAGGGTAATGATTCCAACCAATGAATATCGAGCCGCAATAGATAACCGTGATTGATTGTTACCGGGAGCAACAATTTGATCTGCCGCATAAGCCCCCAAAATAGCGAGCATGAATATCACCGATGGGTGCAATTGTATGAGTACCCAACCTATCACCGGGACGGCGACAAGCCAGTGCCAATTATTTTTGCCGAGATAGCGTTCCAGCACCCAAATTTCGAGTCCCAAGGCTAAATATAAAAAGCCCTCTGCGCGATAGTTAATGCGGAATTTCATCCAGTAGGCAATACAAACAAGAACGAGAATTGCCGCAGGATTGAGCAATTGCCGATACGGAGTCACCGCCCGATAGACAAAAAAAATCGCGCCAGCTCCCAGAGCGCCATTCAATAACGCCATTCCACCAAAACCCGTCGCGACGTAAACCAGGTGATAAATTAGCCCGAATCCCCATTCTATGAAGGTTCTGGGTTCACCCATCAGCGGTAGCAAATAGAACATCTGTTCGGGGATTTTTCCCGACTCGACGATTTCCCTTCCCACAACCATGTGAAACCAGATGTCGTAATCTTCTATCGGGCGGCAGAAGAAAAATACCAGCACCAGAAAAATTATGCCGGACACTAGAGTGCGGTTGGACGAATGTTCATGCGTTCCCATGTTTACACCTGCCACGAGCCGTCACGATAAACAATCTCATCATCCAGGCTCATTGTTTCAGTCGCGGCAAAAACATCGACGTGATACCGAGCGGTTGCACGGCGAATAGCGGCTTTGTTGTACACACTATGTTTCGCACCCAGCGAAAGGTGAATGCCGCACATGCGTTCATACGTACCGATGTCGTTGACGATTTTGTCTTGCGTGAAAGCGCGGTTCAGGCCGAAGCCGAGTTCGCGCAGCCACACCTCACCTTCACCCGCGCGGATATTGTCGAGCACCCGATCAAATTCCGGGGTGGAGTCACATGTCTCTGTCACCCTGCCTTTGCTCACCACCAATGTGATGGGTTGCTCCGGTATATTGGTGGTGAACGAGGTATCGCCAAAGGCAAAAATACGCACACGCCCGTTCACTGCCTCCAAATCTTGCGCTTCGGTGAACACTTCACCGATGGGGAACTGCCCGCCCACATTATTCATTTCGCTATAGTCACCCACGTTGAGTTTGGCGGATTCAAACGGAGAGCCAAACACCAGGCATTCACCACCGCTATCGATCACACCAAATGCTGCTTTATCAATGCGCCGTTTTAATGCATTGCCCACACCACGAGAATAAACAGGATCATAAGCCAGAGACTCAATATAGCGGTCGGCTTGTTCGCCTGGCATACGACCCAAATGAGGGTGTTCGACCACCTTAAAACCCCGTTTGAACAACTCGACGCGAATGCGAAATGCTTCCAGACGAAAATTGGTGGATTGAATAAGTACGACCAGATCATGCGGGATCAGTCTGGCAAATTCGGTAAAAATCGTTTCGGGGGTGACTGCGTCAAAATCAATAAATGTAGCAGTCGGCAAGCAACGTCGGTAGGCGGATGTAAGCGTAGCGGCAAGCTCGGAATGTGTATCAAACACGATCAGGGCAGACTGCGCACCATCATGCCGGATCGCCAACGCCAAAATATCGCGCAGATTTTTTTCGGCAGCACCTATCGCATCGGGCAACATGAGCGTCAGTGATTTTGGTAATGCCGAATCAGTGTGCCGGTTGAGGCATCATGCGGCGCAGCGGCGGGAGCGTTGTTCAACAGTTCCGGCAAAATTTTCCCTGCCAATTGCTTACCCAGTTCCACGCCCCATTGATCGAACGGGTTGATATTCCAAACCACGCTTTGCACATACACTTTGTGCTCATACAGGGCAATCAACTTGCCCAATGTGCGCGGGTCGAGTTGCTCAAACAACAACGTGTTGGTGGGTTTATTGCCCGCAAAAATTTTATGCGGCAACAATGCTTCGATATCTGCACCTTGCATCCCTTGCGCCACCAATTCGGCTCGCGCCTCGTCGGCTGTTTTTCCCAACATTAGTGCTTCTGTTTGCGCAAAGCAGTTGGCGAGCAAGATGGCGTGATGCTCGCCGAGCGGATTTTGGCTGTGTAACGGCGCAAGGAAATCCGCCGGAATCATGCGTGTCCCCTGGTGTATTAATTGGTAAAACGCATGTTGTCCATTTGTTCCAGGTTCACCCCATACTGTCATGCCGGTATCGTAATCCACAGCACGGCCTTCCCGATCCACGCCCTTGCCGTTACTTTCCATATCCAGTTGTTGCAGATACGCCGGGAAACGGTGCAGATATTGGCTATATGGGAATACCGCATTGGCACCCACGCCAAAATAATTGCCGTACCAGATACCCAGCATCGCCATCAAGACGGGCATGTTTTTATCGGGCGGCGCGGTACGAAAATGTTGATCCATCTCGTGCGCCCCTGCCAGCAACTCTTCGAATCTATCCATGCCCACAGACAGCGCGATGGGCAAACCAATCGCCGACCAGAGCGAATAACGTCCGCCCACCCAATCCCAGAACTCAAACACATTCGCGGGATTGATACCAAACTTTGAGGTCTCGGCAAGATTAGTGGAGACCGCCACAAAATGTTTTGCCACCGCCCTTTCGTCACCCAGCTTATTGACCAGCCAAGTCCGAGCGGAACGCGCATTGGTAAGTGTTTCCTGCGTGGTGAAAGTTTTTGAACTCACAATAAACAGCGTGGTTTCCGCATCCAGTTTTTTTAGCGTTTCGAGCAGATGTGAGCTATCTATATTGGAAACAAAATGCACATTTAAGTCAGTTTGTGCAAAAGGCTTAAGTGCTTCACATACCATCAACGGCCCCAAATCTGAGCCACCGATGCCGATGTTCACAATGTCGCGCATAACTTTCCCCGTATGACCAATATGCTGACCACTGCGCACCGCATCGGAGAATTGGCGCATTGCCCCCAATACGCGCCGTATATCCGGCATTACATCTTTTCCGTCAACGTGTACGGGTTGAGCAGAACGATTGCGCAACGCGGTGTGCAGCGCGGCACGCTGTTCGGTTGAGTTTATTTTATTGCCTGCAAACATCTGCTCGATGCGCGATTTCAGGCCAGCTTGCTCAACGAGTGCCACCAATAATTCAATCGTCTGCGAATTGATACGATTCTTGGAGTAATCGAAAAGCAATCCATCCAGCTCCAGCGAGAATTTTTCAAATCGCTTTGCATCGTCCTGAAACATTTTGCGCATTTGCTGCGGTTGAATGTCGGCGTAATGTGATACTAAGGCCTGCCAGGCGGGTGACTGAGTAAGTTTTGACATGGTTAGTTAAATCAAAAGTGGATTCAAGTTTGAAGTGCGTTATCAACGCACCAACAACGCGGTGTATCTTACCAAGAAACAACCCATCCAGCTCAGTTAACCAGCAAAATCCCTGTGCTTGTGGCACACTTGCGCCCGTTCTAATTCAACGTTTAACCATCTTGCAACCTTACGAGCTTTTTATCGGTCTGCGCTACACCCGTGCCAAACGCCGCAACCATTTCATCTCCTTCATCTCGCTAATTTCGATGCTGGGTATGGCGTTGGGTGTGCTGGCGTTGATTGTGGTGTTGTCGGTGATGAACGGTTTTCAGAAAGACGTTCGCGCGCGCATGTTGGGTGCGTCACCGCATCTGGAGGTGGTCGTGGAGGGCAATCGCATGAATGATTGGCGACCGACTCTCGATCACGTTGCGCAACATCCGCAAGTGTCTGCCGCCGCACCTTACGTGACAGGACAAGGCATGTTGTCGTTTGGTCAAAGCGTGCAGGGTATCTTGGTGCGCGGCATTGATCCCGCGCGCGAAACTGCCATCACCGACCTTTCCAATAAAATAAAATACGGCACGTTGAGTGATTTGCGCAGCACGGAATTCGGCATTATTTTAGGTTCGGATTTGGCGCGCGCGCTGGGTGTGCAACTGGATGAAAAGGTCATGCTGATAGCACCACAAGGTTCAATCACGCCTGCGGGCATGATGCCTCGTCTCAAGCAATTTCGCGTAGTGGGCATTTTCGAAATCGGCATGGCTCCTTTCGACAGCAACCTCGCGCTCATCCATATCCACGATGCACAAAAGCTGTTTCAACTCGGCGATGCCGTCACAGGCATCAGTGCCAAGTTGCGCAACATCGACCTCGCGCCACAAGTCGCTCAGGAACTGGAAAGCCAATTGCCTGACAATCTGTTCGCCAACGATTGGACGCATCAAAACAGCAACTATTTCAGCGCGGTGCAAATGGAAAAACGCATGATGTTTATCATTTTGTCGTTGATCGTCGCCGTGGCGGCATTCAACATCGTTTCCACACTCGTGATGGCCGTCACCGACAAACAGGCCGACATCGCCATTTTGCGCACACTGGGCGCATCGCCACGCAGCATTATGAAAATTTTTATGGTACAGGGTGTGGTGATCGGTGTGATCGGAACTCTTCTGGGTACAACAGGCGGTGTGCTGTTGGCGATGAATCTTGATGTGGTAGTTCCATTCATCGAGCAATTATTCCACGTGCAATTCATAACCAAAGATGTGTACCTGATTAACGACCTGCCGTCCGACATTCATTACGACGAAGTCATTTTGGTTGCGGGAATTTCCTTTTTAATTAGCCTGCTTGCAACCATTTATCCAAGTTACAGAGCGTCGCAAACTCAGCCTGCGGAAGCATTGCGCTATGAATAGTAATGTGATTATTTCCTGCCGTGATTTGGGCAAGACCTACACACTGGGAAAATTGGCAGTGCCAGTGCTAAAGGGCATCAATCTTGAGGTGCAGCGCGGCGAACGACTCGCCATCGTCGGGGCATCTGGTTCGGGTAAAAGCACCCTGCTCCATCTGCTTGGAGGGCTAGATTCCGCAACTGGCGGCAGCGTAACGATCCTCGGGCAAGCGGTGCAGCAGATGAACGAAACCCAGCGCGGTGACATGCGCAATCGTTCGCTCGGTTTCGTTTATCAGTTTCATCACCTGTTGCCCGAATTTACCGCGCTGGAAAACGTCGCCATGCCGCTGTTGATACGCGGCATGAAACGCAGCGAAGCAGAACCTCGCGCCACCGCCATGTTGGAACAAGTGGGGCTGGCACAACGTCTGCACCATCATCCTTCCGAACTCTCCGGCGGCGAACGCCAGCGCACCGCCGTGGCGCGCGCCTTGGTCACCGAACCCGCGTGTGTATTGGCAGACGAACCGACCGGCAATCTGGATCGCAACAGTGCAAAAAACCTGTTCGACTTGATGCAGCAGCTCAATGAAAAATTTCACACCAGCTTCATCGTCGTCACTCACGATCTTGAACTGGCGGCGCAAATGCCACGGTGTTTGCATTTGGTAGATGGTCAACTAAAACCATGAAACGCGCTAAACAAAAACGCCCAAGTCCGCCGCGCAACCCACTGGTTACCGTCGTTTTGTTCAAAAAATCTGGCGCGCATGTTAAGAGCGAAAAAGCCCTGCGTCGCAAGGCCAAAGTGGCGACCCAACTCAAACCAATTCAGAGTGAAGATTAGTGCCGCTTGGTTTGCTGAACTCCTGCCCGTTATACAAAGTCGTTCTATTCCTGCCTTGCCCCTTGGAGGTATAAAGAGCCTTGTCCGCCCGATCCAGCAAATCCTCCAGACTATCCCCCTTTGCGTGGGCCGCAACGCCAATGGAAATTGTAATGCCGCCAATCGGTTCACGAGAGTTTGCGCGTTGTATCTTGGATCTTTCTATAGACTGCCTGATTTGCTCAGCCACCACTAGCGCGCCCGATGTATCAGTTTCTGACAGCAATATACCGAACTCCTCACCACCCAATCGCGCAACAGAATCTTGCCCTCTGACCTTTGATTTAAGTGTCTTTGCAATACCGCAAATAACCTTATCGCCGAACAAGTGGCCATAGGTATCATTGATTTTTTTGAAGTAGTCAATATCAAGCATCAACATACACGCACCTTTGTCCGGTGCTGCCAGTTCAGCCAAAATTTTCTTTGCTTTGGCTTCAAAGCCGCGCCGATTGGGGATGCCCGTTAATGGATCGATCAATGCTTCACCGCGCGCAGCCTGGAGATCTTGATGCAACCTTTCCACCTGCTGCCTACTGGACAACAATTCAGATTTCAAGCTTTGCATGGAATCCTGCATCTTCCCCGTATCCCCGACCATGTCATTGGTCAGCGCGGTCAGCTTGGGAACATCCAAAGTTTGCGTCAACTTAACCCCGTACTCTTGCAGATTATTGCCAAATTGATGTATCTGCTTATCGGTCTCTTCTGTTGCGCCGGCGAGATTGCCAAACAGTTGTTGAATATCTTGCCTCAACACACGATCCAATGCCGAATTACATTCCAACACGTGATTGACATATAACTTCTCGATGGCTGCATCGTCGAGTTTGTCGCCCCTATCCAGCGAGTCAGTCATGGCTTCGCTCAACGCGAGGTTAATGCCGGTTACATACTCATACCACACCGCATAATTAAGCGGCGTAAATGCAGCCGGATGCCCTGCCATTTTCTGGATGATTAAACGCAATATCTCTCCGCTTGCGTTCTGATCTTGCGAATATTTCATGCTGCTCCCTGGTGAACATTGATCAGGTTGGCTTACCAACTCTTTTAATTAAGCTTTTAATTTTACGCCAAAACATTGCATTTCCAAAGCACTACCTGCACGCTTAATGCATGATTTTTCTTAACCACTGTTACCCGCTATTCAAGCAAAATCTCAGAAATTATTTTTTCCTTGCCCGCCACCGCAGTACCACCCCCACTCGCCACAGCACTCTCACGGCGATATATCCAAGTGTCGCAAGTATTATTCCCAGCAACGGCAGCCCGATTAAAATCGGCTTGCCCATTTTTACCAACCAATGCCACAACTCGCTTAACCAGTTATGCCAATGCAGGTCAGGCAGCGTTAATAAAACTTCACTGTGCGTGCCGTTAAACCAACTGCCTAATTCATAAGCCACTGCATACAACGGCAAAATGGTGAAGGGGTTAGAGTAAAGTGTGACCGCCAGGGCGATGGGTAAATTGACCCGTAACCACACCGCACACAGCGCGGCAGAAAGCATCTGCAACGGGCCTGGAATCAGCCCGCAAAACAATCCGGTGGCCACACCGCCCGCAACCGAGCGGCGATTCAAATGCCACAGGTTGGGATGGCGTAGCCAGTGCGCAAATGGTTTGAGCCAACGATTACTGTTGACTGTATCCGAAGATGGCATCCATTTTCTGAAAAATTTTCGCATACGGATATTCTATTATGGCGCATCTCGAAAAATGCAAATTTCTAAGCAAGGCAAGACCGCATGGGTCTTCCCCAAGAAACATAGTCACTTCGTTCGTTGTTTCTCGTGAAGGCGCGATCAAAAAATTGCGACGATGCATATTCGTAATATGTTAGGAGTGATTTTTTGTAAGCAACACAGCATGGCAACGAAATTTGTGTTTTTAGAGATGCTCATAGGTTAACCTTTGCCCATGGTTATCTTCGCCATCTTTTTCACCTTGGGTGTGTGGGTGCTGCAACAGCAATCCGCGCTGCCTGACTTTGGCTGGGCATGGCTACTTCTGATCTTGCCACCGCCGCTATTCATCATTCCGAAAAATAGTTGGCTAATTGCGCTACGCATTTTACTCATCGCCACGCTCGGCTGCGGACTGGGTTTTTACCATACCGCATGGCAAGCCCAACAACGCCTATCTATAAGCCTTGCAGACGAGTGGCAAGGGCGCGATATTGAGGTTGTAGGCGTGGTGGCAGAATTACCGCGCCATCACGAACAAGGTTTGCGTTTCGCTTTCGACATCGAGAAAACCATTACGCCTCTAGCCAGCGTTCCACCGCATGTTTATCTGAGCACCTACTTCGATAAGAAATCACCGCCGCTCAATCTGCATGCGGGTGAACGCTGGCAACTCACGTTGCGCCTCAAGCAACCACATGGCAGCAGCAACCCGCACGGCTTTGATTTTGAAGCGTGGGCGTTGGAGAACCACATTCGCGCGGTCGGCTATGTGCATAACAAGGGCAACAATGTTCGGCGGGATGCGCGTGCTGAAGGATTGCTTTATCGCATCGAAACCTGGCGTGAGAGGACACGCAGCAAATTCAACGCCACCCTCGGTAACGCACCCTACTCCGCCGTGTTAAGCGCGTTAGCCATCGGCGACCAAAGCAGCATTCCGCAAAATCAATGGCAGATTTTCACACGTACTGGTGTGAATCATCTGATGTCGATTTCCGGCTTGCATATCACCATGCTCGCCAGCTTGGGCTTCGCCCTCACCTACTGGCTATGGCGACGTAACGTGAGGCGGACGTTGTGGTTGCCCGCACGCAAAGCGTCCGCGTTGATCGCTTTGCTGGTGGCACTTTGGTATGCATTATTGTCCGGCTTTGGCGTGCCCGCACAACGTACCGTGTATATGGTCTGCGCAGTCGCCGCCGCCTTGTGGCTGAACCGCAATTTTTCGCTCACGCAAATTCTCAGCATCGCGCTACTCGGTGTGTTGATTCCCGATCCGTGGGCAGTGCTGTCAGCTGGATTTTGGTTATCGTTCGGTGCAGTGGCGCTCATTCTGTATGTCACTGCACATCGCATCGGTAGATCGCATTTACAGCGAGAGGGTGACGGCAAAGCCGTCGGATACCCGTCGGCGTACTCCTTGCGGGTGCTGCACGAATATCTCACCGTGCAATGGGCGATGACCATTGGGCTGATTCCTTTGCTGCTCGGTTTGTTCCAACAAATATCGATCGTCTCACCCATCGCCAATGCCTTTGCGATTCCGCTGGTGAGCTTGGTAGTCGTGCCACTCACTTTGCTCGGCGCAGCTCTGCCGTGGGACGTGCCGTTATGGTTGGCGCATATCGTCATGGACGGGACGATGCAATTGCTCATCTGGCTGAATGCCTCGCCACAAGCCGTGTGGACACAACACGCACTGCCAGCCTGGAGCGTGGTTGCCGGCATGATAGGTATATTGTGGATGCTTGCACCGCGTGGCTTCCCTGCACGCTGGCTAGGCATTATTTGGCTATTGCCGATGTTTCTCAACCTGCCAGAACCGCCAGCACCTAACTCGTTGCGCCTAGTGATTTTCGATGTAGGGCAAGGGCTGGCGGTCGCTGCGCAAACCCAACATCACGCACTGCTCTACGATACGGGTCCTGATTTCAGCGGCGATGCCGATAGCGGTAATCGCATTTTGATTCCGACACTACGCGCACTCGGCATTGCCAGGCTGGATGGGCTGATACTCACTCACGATGATATTGATCACGTTGGCGGAGCCGCATCGGTGATGCAAGCCATGCCTATAGATTGGGTATCATCGTCTCTGCCCAATGAACACCCTCTCATCGCCAACCAGCCCAACTCACATCGTTGCCAAGCGGGAGAAAAGTGGCATTGGGATGGCGTTGATTTTGCAATCCTGAGTCCCGATGCCGCGAGTTATGCCGATGAAAAAATGCGCGACAACAATCGCGGTTGCGTATTGCGCATCAGCGTCGGCGGTCAACACATCTTATTGACGGCGGACATTGAAAAAGATGCCGAACAAAAACTGCTCGCGGAGCATGCAGATAATTTATTCACCACCCTGCTGGTTGTACCGCACCACGGCAGTAAAACTTCATCGACCGAAGAATTTATTGCCGCCACATTGCCCGATTACGCCGTATTCACTGTAGGTAACCGCAACCGCTTCGGACATCCCAAGGAGGAGGTGGTACAACGCTATACAGACAGCGGCGCAGAACTGCTGCGCTCGGATGAAGACGGTGCAATCTTGGTAGAAATGAACAAACAAGGTGTGCAACTGGAACGCTACCGAAAAACCCATCTTCGTTATTGGACGCATACCGCACAAACTGCCAAAACGAACGATTGAACCATCCGCCCAATTTCTAGCCCAACTCTGCTGCTTGGAAAAGGGCACAAAAACCAAAGCCAATTAAAATGAAACTAATTGAATAGCTGTAGCGTTGAACGACCAAAGGAGTATCACCATGAAAAATACCAAACTGATTTTAGCTTTGCTGACCAGCTTAGTTGTGACTGCATGCGGGGGCAGCGGTGATTCTGATGTTGGTTCTACAAATACACCTCTGTATTTTGACGCAAGTAACGATCAAGCCGTTTCTGCTACCGCAATTAGAACAGCTTCTGGCACAACATTTGAAATATTCAACCCAGATAACTTTGCTACTGATGTTTACGATGCTCTATTTCCCCTGGTAGTCAAAAACATCCCTTGCATCAATAGTGGAGGCAATATAGCGGCTGATCTCACCACTCCTACTGGCACTATGGTCTATAGCAATTGTGTTATTTCTGCCACTTCTGGGAAAATTCTCAATGGCACGGCGTATGTGCACAACGCATTACTCGACACCAACATAGACAGAGTAACTGCCACCATAAGTTTCAACAACTTAAAAATTACTATCGGCGGCATCACCACCAATTTAACAGGTAGTTATGATTTAACTGCTGACGGTCTGAACAATACCTTTACACCAAAATTCAGCGCAAGAGAAACAACCTTTCCGAATGGCTTCCCAGTAAAACTCATCCTCACCAATACCTCAGGGCAGCAAGAGGTACTATCTAATTTCAATTTTTACGTTGATGTCATTTCCAATTCCACTACAACTTATACCAGCGATTTCAAGCTTGCCAGCGATAGCTTGGGTGGGTTGATTACACACCAAAGCATTGCAGGATTCCCATACGAGAAAAGCTCACCTAACCTACGCCCTAGTTTGGGTAAAACTTACATTCTGGGGCAAACTCCTACCGAGTTACGCATCACGGTATTCGGCAACGAAAATAGCCCCCCTGCCGCCAGCCAAGTTAAGGTTGATCGCAGCGTTGATAGTGGATTTTCATATTCATTTACTAACTACTACTCTTGGTCACAACTCTAGCAGATATTTTTTTGAGCGTTAAACTAAGCGCAGGTTTAACCTGCGCTTTTTAATACCGCTACAAAGAATCCATGCACACCACCCTCTATTCCTTCCGCCACTGCCATTATGCGATACGCGCACGGTTGGTTCTGCATGTCAGCGGCGTGGTGGTGAAGTACGTGAAGTATCATTGCGCCGCCAGCAGCAAAAACATACTGGGTCGTTTATTCAGTTGCGGCACAATCTGCGCTTTCCACTGCGCGACAGAGCGGGTCACGATTTGTTCATCGGGCAGCGTAATGTCGGCGGCAATACACAAGCGCGTTTGCGGGCGACACGTTGCGAGCAACGCGCCTAAGAGCTTTTCATTGCGGTAAGGTGTTTCGATAAATAATTGGGTTTGGTTGCGCTTGGCTGATTCAGCCTCAAGCATGGTGATGGCCTTCTTTCTTTCCACTTCCTCGATAGGCAGATAGCCGTGAAAGGCGAAACACTGCCCGTTCAGACCCGAAGCCATCAATGCCAGCAAAATGGATGATGGGCCGACCAATGGGATAACCCGAATCCCTTTGCGGTGAGCAAGGGCAACAAGTTCCGCTCCGGGGTCGGCGATGCCGGGGCAACCGGCTTCAGAGATGATTCCGACATCATTGCCTGCCAGCAGCGGGGCGAGTAGTCCGACTAATTCATTTTGCGTGGTGTGTTCGTTCAGGTTCTCCATGTGTAGCGATTGAATCGGCTGCACAGGCTTTAAGGCGGATAGAAATTGTCGGGCGGTCTTGGCTTGTTCCACCACGAAATAACTCAGATTGCGCGTGATGTGGATGGTGTGCTGCGGCAACACCTGCTCGGCGGGCGTATCACCCAGCGTGCAGGGAATGAGATAGAGCGTGCCGAAGGTCATGGTTAAAACAACTTCACGTGTTCGCGGCGCAACATGCCGATCAATAAAATCAGCGGTAGTCCGATCAATGCGTTCGGGTCGTCGCCCGTCATTTTGCTCATTAGCGCGATGCCCAACCCTTCAGATTTTGCACTACCCGCGCAATGGTAGGGTTGTTCCTTGAGCAGGTAACC
>CAZSPN010000004.1:0-5394 GCA_964608835.1 uncultured Gallionella sp. | reverse complement strand
ACCTTCGATTTCCGCATCACTGAGCTGGCGCAACGTGACAAAGTTTTCCGCCACTTCGGTTTGCAACTTGCCCGTTTTGCCGTTCAACAAAGCCAGCGCGGTATAAAAACAGGTGGTTTTGCCGCGCATCATCTGGAGTTGCTTGACGGCATTGTCGTGCGTGAGCGGCTTACCCAATTGTTGCCCATCGAGCAGCGCAACCTGATCCGAACCGATAATCAGCGCGTCGGGATAACGCGCCGCCACTACACGCGCCTTTTCTTCCGCCAGACGCAATGACGTGTCGCGCGCGGATTCATTAGGTAACGGTGTTTCATCTACATTGGGCGCAGCGGTTTCAAACGGAAGCTGCAATCGTTTGAGTAACTCACTGCGATAAATGGAGGTGGAAGCAAGGACTAGCAAAGAGGGATTCAAGATGAAGATACCGCTGGCAATCACAAGCCCGGATTGAAAGTTTCTGAAAACCCCAGCGTGTCGTCACTGGTGAACCAAATGTTATCTGCACCAGCCGTATCGTAAAACGCACTGTGGGTCAGTTGCCCGTTAACGTCGTAACTTGCATCATCGTAATTTTTTACGTCATCATCCGCCGTAAACCAAACACCGTCTGTACCAGCAGCTTTGTAATACTTGTGACGTGTCGGGTTGCCCTTTGAGTCGTAGCTAACTTCACTATAGCCGCTCACTGCATCATCCGCAGTGAGCCAAATAGTGTCTGCACCAGCGGCATTATAGGTAACGCGACGCTTAGGTTTGCCGTTGGCATCGTAAATGTTTGTGGCGTACGTTAATACCCCGTCATCCGCTGTTAGCCAGACATTATCTATCCCTGCGGAATTGTAGGCGATGCGACGCAACAATCTACCGCTGGCATCGTAGCTGCTAGTGCTGTAACTCTGAACTCCATCATCCATAGTGAACCATACATTATCCGCGCCAGCAGAGTTGTAATAGGTGTAGCCAGTATCGTGACCTTTGCTGTCGTAGCTTGATTCAACATAGTCTTGCGGCACATCGTCCGCTGTCCGCCAGATATTATCTGCACCTGCTGAATAGTAAATTATGTCACGGGTTGGGTAGCCATTTGCATCGTAGCTTCGAACATCATAATTGGAAACTTGATCGTCAGTAGTAAACCAGATGTTATCCGCACCGGCAGCAAAGTAACTCGTCACACGCATCAGGCGACTATTCGTGTCGTAGCTTAAATTGGTGTAACTCGACACCCCATCATCGGTAGTGAACCAAGTGTTGTCTGCACCAGCAGAATCGTAGGTTGCACTCCGCGTGATGTACCCTTTGCTATCATAACCGTGGCGATAGTACGAGCTGACAATACCCGCCGTATATATTGCGGTCTGTGCGACTGGTGCAAAATAAACCTTAAAGCTAATTGCAGTGTCGGGGATCAAGTTACCAGCAGCATCTTGTATGCTCGACATCGTTAGCGTGTGAGTGGTTCGGCCATCGCCACCAAACAAAGAGGTACTGGGATTAACGGTAATAGTGTTAGTCGCATTATCGTAGCTGACGGTCACGGGTGTTTCGGAATAACCATAGGGACTCTGGCTGCTGAGTTGCACATTTGCGCCGTTCATGCTGGTCGAGTTGAGCGGGGCAGAAAACGTAACGGTGAGATTCGCGGTCGGACTCGCACGGATAGCCCCATTGGCTGGCGTTGACGAAATAATAGTCGTCGTTGGTGTGTTATCACTGCTGCCTCCACACGATGCGATTAACAATAACAGCGACAGGGCGCATGAAGGCAAAAGGGTCAGGATCAAATTGTTTTTTCTTCGCACGACTTTCATATGTTTAATATTTTTTGAGTAGAGTAGATGCCAACTTTTGGCAAAACTTATGCACTCACCCGCTTATACGCAGACTACAGGGTCGCCAACTCAACCCGCAATTTTTTCCCAAGCACAGAAGCTGCACTGGATAATGTGGTGAGCGTAAGGCTGGTATCCGTTGCATCCAATAGCCGATTAAGGGCAGCCCGACTAGTGTGCATTTTTTTTGCCATAGAAGATTTGGTGAGTTTCTGCGCTTTCATTTCAGCGTCGATTTGCCAAGCAATGACACGTTTTACAGCTACTGCGGTAGCCTCGTCCAGCATCGCTTCTTCACTTAAAAAGTCATCGAAACTGCTGCCTATATTTTTTGCCTTCATCATTCGCCTCTCATTCTGTCTTTTGCCAATTTCAAATCAGGCTGCGGTGTTGCTTGAGATTTTTTAATAAACCCGTGCAACAAAACCATCTTGCCATCGGACACCGTGAACAACACCCTCGCAATACGAGCTTGCAAATGGAGGCGCACTTCCCAGAGGTCTTTGTCCATCTTGCGTACCAGCGGCATACCCAGTGGCCAGCCATACTGAACCGTTTTGATGTCTTCGCCTATGATTTTTCGATCAGCAGCCGATAATTCGCGCAACCACTCTCGCACAGGCTCAGCACCACCATCGGTCTTGAAGAACCTGACTTCAAGTATAGGTTTGCTCATGGTGAAAATGTATCAAAATAGGTACGGCAATGCAATGTGTTTCTGCTGGAAGGCAGTGTGAATTGTTTTCAGGAATGGTTTAGCATGTTCCCATGGGGGACGATGTACACCACCTCGCTAGCTAAAATGCCTTCCAGCCGTTAGTCCTTGGTGTGTATCCATCAGGGTTTTTGACAGAGTAGGGCGAAAAATATATCATGCGCGCCTCATGTATGCACGACCTTTCATAGACAGCTTGGATTTTGCCAAGAACGGTCAGCAAATCAACGGTGAATTGTTGCTTGCCGAGATGCCGAGACTGGCGGATGTATTGAGCAATACGCAAGAAGCATTAATCTACATTGTGCAGGGCGGCGTGGATCAGCAGGCGATTCCGTGGTTGGGTGTTCGTGTTACTGGAATATGCCAATTGCAGTGTCAGCGTTGCTTGGGCGCAATGAAATATGAGATTAAGCTGGTAACGCGGTTGTTGTTGCGCGATCAGGCAAGTTTAGATGCGCTGGAGGACGACGAAGCGGAATTCGATAGCGTGTTGGCAGACAAGCATTTGGATGTGGTGAGTTTGTTGGAAGAAGAGATTTTGTTGAGCCTGCCTATTGCGCCTAAACATGAGTTTGGCGCGTGTCAGGCGGCAAATAGCCAAAGCGCGGTTGAGGATGAAACGCATCCTTTTGCGGCGTTGGCAAAGTTGAAGGGTTTTAATCATTAATATAGTTTCACCGAAGGAGTATTAGCATGGCAGTTCAGCAAAACAAGAAGTCCCCATCCAAGCGTGGTATGCACCGTGCGCACGATTTTTTGACCGCACCCGCTTTGGCGATTGAGCCGACGACTGGCGAAAATCATTTGCGTCACCACATCAGCCCAACCGGCTTTTACCGTGGAAAAAAAGTAGTTAAGACTAAAGCTGATTAAACTACGCGCAAGGCGTGAAGAACTACTGCGCTTATTGGAACTTTGTTGCTCAAAAACTCAGAATGCTCATTTACCCAAACGTAAACTCCGCTTCTTCGTTATTTCGCGCAGTGTTCCACCTTCGCTCGTTGCGTTCTTCAATGCCTCGTTGAGTTGCGCAACCTAACTACGAGGGTTGCCTAGAGTGGATGTAACCTTAGCCATAGATGCGATGGGCGGCGACCACGGCACGAAGGTCACCATTCCAGCCGCAGTTGATTACCTGAAGAAATTTCCCAACGATACGATTGTTCTGGTAGGTCTTGCCGACGCTATCGAAGCGGAGTTGCGCGCTTTGGGCGTGCAAGTCAATCCGCATCTACGCATTCATCCTGCGACCGAAGTGGTAGGCATGGATGAATCTCCGCAATCCGCGCTACGCGGCAAAAAAGATTCCTCGATGCGTGTTGCCATCAATCTGGTCAAAAGCGGTGAAGCCTCTGCTTGCATTAGCGCGGGCAATACTGGCGCGTTGATGGCAACAGCGCGTTATGTGCTGAAAACCATACCCGGCATTGATCGCCCCGCAATCGCCTCTTACTTGCCCACGAATAAAGGCCAAACCTGTATGCTTGATTTGGGTGCGAACACCGATTGCACCGCCGAACATCTGCTGCAATTCGCATTGATGGGTTCAACCTTGGTAACTGCGCTCGAACATAAAGCCCATCCAACCGTAGGTTTGTTAAACATCGGCAGTGAAGACATCAAAGGCAACGAAGTGGTCAAGCAAGCAGCCGAGTTGTTGCAAGCCAGCGATCTAAATTTCTATGGCAATGTGGAAGGAAATGATATTTTTCTGGGTACCACCGACGTGGTGGTGTGTGATGGATTTGTCGGCAACGTTGCTCTGAAAACTGCTGAAGGTGTGGCGAAAATGATGGGCGGTTTTTTACGCGAAGAATTTAGCCGAAACATATTTACCAAATTGGGTGCGCTGTTCTCAATACCCGCGCTAAAATCTTTCAAACACAGGCTAGATCATCGTCGTTACAATGGCGCGAGCTTCCTCGGTTTGAAGGGCATTGTGGTAAAGAGTCACGGCTCGGCGGATGCTTACGCGTTTGGTTTCGCAATTGAACGTGCAGCTGAAGAAGCGCGTGGAGGTATGCTGCAACACATCAGTGAGCATATCGAGAAGTGGCATCACCAGCGGCAAAACCCTGAGCAAGGAGCGACTTAATGTATTCACGCATCATCGGGACAGGCAGCTATTTGCCGGAAAAAACGCTGACCAATTTTGATCTGGAAAAAATGGTCGATACCTCGAACGACTGGATCGTGTCGCGCAGCGGTATCCATGAACGGCACATTGCCGCCGATAACCAGCTGACCAGCGATCTTGCGCTGCAAGCCAGCCTTAAAGCCATATCGGCAGCGGACATTGGCGCGAACGAAATTGATTTAATCGTTATCGCCACCACTTCACCCGACCAGATTTTTCCCAGCACGGCTTGTATTTTGCAAGACAAACTGGGCATCAAAAATGGTTCCGCAGCATTTGATATTCAGGCGGTATGCGGCGGATTTGTGTATGCCATGAACATCGCCGATCTGTATATTCGCGGCGGACAAGCGAAGACAGCACTGGTGGTGGGGGCGGAAGTATTGTCACGTATGCTGGATTGGAACGACCGTACCACCTGCGTGTTGTTTGGTGATGGTGCGGGCGCGGTGGTGTTACGCGCTTCTGAAACACCCGGCATTGTTGCGTGCAAACTCCACGCGGATGGCAGTCACCGCGACATGCTCAAGGCGGATGCCAACGTGCGCAACGGCGTGGTGCAAGGTGATCCTTTCATCAAAATGGAAGGTCAAGCAGTATTCAAATTCGCGGTTAAAGTGTTGAGCGAAGTCGTTGAAGAAGTGCTTGAAGAAAATAAAGTGTATTTAAATATGTGTCTATAACTTTAATTTAGCTTGAAATTT
>CAZSPN010000003.1:72998-106743 GCA_964608835.1 uncultured Gallionella sp. | reverse complement strand
CGCATGTTGAGCAGGGTGCGGTTACGCTCGCGCTGGCTCATGTCACCGTGTAACGCGGCAACTGAGTGACCTTGCGCGGAAAGTTGATCTGCCAAACCGTCCGCGTCGCGCTTGGTTGCGGTGAACACAATCGCCTGATTAACTTCGGTATCGGTTAACAAATGGCTGAGCATTTTGTTTTTGTGTGACACGTCATCGGCAAACATCATGCGTTGCTCAATATTTTCGTGTTTGTCTTTAGCGGCTGATACGCTGATACGTTTAGGTGTTTTAAGCAGACGCGAAGCGAGGTTTCCCACAACACCATCCAATGTGGCTGAGAACAACAATGTTTGGCGAGTGTTGGGTGTGGCCGCTGCGATGCGTTCTACGTCATCGACAAAGCCCATATCTAACATACGATCTGCTTCATCAAGAATGAGTACTTCCAGACGCGAAAAGTCGATACGACCGCGTTCCAGATGGTCGATCAAACGACCCGGTGTGGCCACCAGAATATCGACTTGACCGGACAACATACGATTTTGCACGGGGTATGGCATACCGCCCAAAATGCTGATAATTTTGAAGCGCATGTTTTTGCCGTATTTGGTGGCGGCATCACAAACCTGTTGTGCCAATTCGCGGGTTGGAGTCAATACCAATACACGCGGGCCTTTGCCAGGCAATGTTGACGGGGTTGCCAGGCGGTTCAGCGCGGGCAAAATAAAGGCAGCAGTTTTTCCGCTACCGGTTTGTGCCGAAGCCATCAGATCGTTGCCAGCGATAATTTCAGGAATTGCCTGCGCTTGGATAGGCGTAGCCTCAGTGTAACCACTTTCGGCAATGGCTTTAAGAATGAGCGGGTTTAAGTTTAAGTTTTCAAATGACATGTTGTTTCCTAGTTTTATAATCAAAGCCACTCGCAGCGTTATCTTGAAACAAACGAACACCCAGCTAAAAATAACCGAATGCCGAAACGAATTCAGCATAACGAGCCGTGAGCAGCTCTTAGTAAAGCGCGGGTGATTAAAGCTACTCGTTAAACGGGTAGAGGTGAACCGGCGCACAAAACATCGTTGCTAACCGGAAAACTCTAGAACCGTAAAACGGAAATCTGGATGAGTTTCTTATGACAGGTGCGATTGAGTCCGCACGAGAGGTAGGTCAGATAACGATGAACCATTGCCGCCTTAGTGGCGACAAGGCGCGCATTATACGGATGGGAAAAATAAAAGCCAGCGGTATTTTAGTGGCTTTTCTTGGTGTGGTTTGCGGTCGAAGCCGCGTTGTATCGCCGTGTTATTCGGGTAAAATGCGCCATTCAGTTTTAAGCACAAAGAAAATGATTACAGGCAGCTTGGTTGCAATTGTTACTCCCATGCACGAGGACGATAGCCTTGATATGGCGGCGTTTCGCGGGTTGATTGATTTTCATATTGAGCAGGGTACGGACGGCATCGTGGTGGTGGGGACGACAGGTGAGTCACCCACTGTGGATGTGGAAGAGCATGAGTTGTTGATTGCCGAGGCAGTGAAACATGCGGCGAAGCGCATTCCCATCATCGCCGGAACAGGTGCAAACTCGACAAAAGAGGCTATTGAATTGGCTTCGTTCTCAAAAAATGCGGGTGCGGATGCGTCGTTAACGGTAGTACCCTACTACAACAAACCGACGCAAGAGGGGTTGTATCAGCATTTCAAAACCATCGCCGAGGCGGTGGATATGCCGCATATTCTGTACAACGTGCCGGGGCGCACGGTGGCGGATATGAGTAACGACACGGCGTTGCGCCTAGCGCAGATTCCTAACATCGTTGGTATCAAGGATGCGACGGGTAACATTGAGCGCGGCAGTGATCTATTGCAGCGCGCCCCGAAAGATTTTGCGGTGTATAGCGGGGATGATGCCAGCACACTTGCCCTGATGTTATTGGGTGCGCACGGCACGATTTCGGTGACCGCGAATGTTGCGCCAAAACTCATGCGCGAGATGTGTAGTGCCGCGTTAGCGGGTGAAATAGCAAAGGCGCGTGAGATCAACTTCCACTTGTTGGGACTGCATCGTCACCTGTTTATCGAAGCCAATCCTATCCCCGTAAAATGGGCAGTGGCTCGAATGGGCAAGATGAAAAACACCTTGCGTTTGCCGCTTACACCTTTGTCGCAAGGAGCTTGTGCAATGGTGGAATCGGCAATGCATCAAGCGGGAGTAATTTGAACATGAATACTTTACGCAAGGCCATTTACAGTGTGATGTTGGTTTCAATGGTGGGGTGCAGCATATTCTCCAGCGATGGGAGCCGTATTGATTACGGCGCAAATTCCAAGCGTGTGCCTATGCTGGATGTGCCGCCAGACCTTACGATGCCGAGTGTTGATGATCGGTATAAAGTACCGCAGGGGAATGATGCGTCAGCGAGTTATTCTGATTACAGCAAGGGGAGTTCCGCACAGGGAAATGTATCCGCAGTTGTGCTGCCTATTATACAGACCGTGCGTTTGGAACGTTATGGGGCACAACGCTGGCTGGTAGTGGACGACAAGCCGGAAAACGTGTGGCCGATTGTTAAAGCATTCTGGCAGGAAATTGGGCTGACTATTTTGAGTGAAGATCAGGCGGCCGGCGCGATGGAAACAGATTGGGCGGAGAATCGCGCGAAAATTCCGCAGAGCAGCGTTCGCAAAATGCTGGGCAAGGTTTTCAGTAATCTTTACTCATCGGGTGAACGTGACCAATATCTTACGCGTCTGGAGCGCGGTAAAGACGGAAACACCACGGCGGTATATGTGACTTATCGCGGCAAGGTGGAGGTGTTTAGTGCCGATAAAACTTCTTCCAGATGGCAAGACCGTCCCGTCGATCCTGAAATTGAAGCGATTATGTTGCAGCGTTTGATGGTGCGACTGGGGGCAACTGAATTGCAGGCGACCGCCAGCGTACAAGGCGCGCAAGGTGTCGCTGTGCAGGCGACGCAACTTCAAGGTGCGGTCAGTCTGCGCGAAATTTCCGGCGGCAAAACCGTTATTGTGATTGGTGAGACGTTTGATCGGACATGGCGCAAAGTGGGGTTGGCCATTGAGGAATCCAGCTTGACACTGGAGGATAAAGATCGGGAAAAAGGGATTTATTTCCTGCAATTACCACAAGCGAAAAAAGGGTTGATCGATAAATTAAAATTCTGGAGCGACTCGGAAGAAGCTAACAAGCGTTACCGCGTGAGCGTCACGGATGGCGGAGAATCATGTGAAGTTTCAGTCGCCGATCAGGACGGTGTGCAAAGCAAAACAGCGAAACAAGTTGTAGAGCTGCTTTATAAAAATCTGGAAAAAAAATGACCTTGCGATTCGCTTCGCTGGGAAGTGGCAGCGAGGGCAATGCCTTGCTGGTTTCCGTGGAAAAAACCTATGTACTGATGGATTGCGGATTTGGTCTGCAAGATACCATCACACGATTGGCCAAACTGGACATCACGCCCGAACAGTTGGGCGGAATCGTCGTCACGCATGAACACGGGGATCATATCGGCGGCGTGGCCAAGCTGGCGCGCAAGTTTAACCTGCCCGTGTGGCTGACTCACGGCACGTTGCGCAGTACACCCAAAGCCTTTTCCAATGTTGAACACATATGTGAAATTGATCCGCATCAACCGTTTGCCATTGGTGATGTGCAAATCATGCCATACCTTGTCCCGCATGATGCGGCCGAACCCGTGCAGTTTGTGTTTGGCGATGGCGCAAGTAGATTGGGTGTGTTGACTGACGCGGGAAGTTGCACGCCCCATGTCGAAAAAATGCTGAGCGGTTGCGAAGCTTTGGTGCTGGAATGCAACCACGACAGCGATATGCTGATGAACGGCGAATATCCTTTGAGCTTGAAACAGCGAGTAGGTGGGCGATTGGGGCATTTGAATAATCGGGCATCCGCCCAGTTGCTTGCCAGGCTGGATGTCAGCAAGTTACAACACCTAGTTGCCGCCCACCTCAGCCGTAAAAATAACACCCCAGAACTGGCTGCAGGCGCGCTCAGTCTGGCCATTAACTGCGAGGAAAGCTGGATAGGTATTGCAACCCAGTCAACGGGTTTTTCGTGGCGTGAAATTGTCTGAAATGCAAGGTGAATGAAATAAAAAAGCCGACTTGCGTCGGCTTTTTTGATATTACTTGAAAAAGTAAAATTACTTCTTCATTGCATCCGCAGCAGTGTTAGCAGCTTCGCCGACAGCAGTAGCAGCTTCGCCAACAGCAGTAGCCGCTTCAGTAACAGCAGGTGCAACAGCAGAAGCAGCGTTAGCAACAACAGGAGCAACTTCAGCAACAACAGGTGCAGCAGCTTCTACAGCAGCAGTAGTTTCAGCAGCTTTTTCACCACAAGCAGTTAAAGCAACAGCTAATAGTGCAACAATCAGAGCGTTTTTCATTTTGGTTTCCTTGGGGAGGTGGTTAATAATAAAGACTATATGCTTGGCTTCGAAATACATCAAAAAATCAACAACAAGATGCACTCAAAATCAAAGTCGCGGCATTCTACCAGCCAATCTTGAAAAATCTAGCGGTTTTGAAAAAATCTTTTTATAAGCCTAATCTTGCGGAGGCGGGAGCGGGATGTGAGGCTGCCCACATTTCTATGAATCGTGATTTCAAGGCGTGTGCATTGGATGAGTCCCGAATGGCAAAAATACCGCGCGCATCATCGAAATGAAAGCGGCGAACCAGATGTTCGTCATCCGCAACTAAAAACGGTGCGGCGATATGTTGCAGGTTTTTCGGTGTTTGGTGTATGAACATATTGCCGCTGAACTGATGCATCAGGTTCAACATACGCGGGCAGTGAGTGGTGAGATAACCGGTATCATGCGCCAGCACATACAGCTTGTGTGCGGGGCTGCCCAGCAGAAAATTTCGCAAGATAATAAAGCGTGCTTCAGAGTTGAACTCCAGCCTGTCAAAATCCTTCTCGAATAAATACAAGTTGTGTTCCGCCATGCCGCACAATTTGTTTATGGCTAAAACATAATCTGCCATGCTGGTTAGCTCGAATTGTTCCGGCGTATGGTTGCTCATACTTGCTGCTCCTGGAAAATCATGGCGGGGAAATATAACCGTCCTGGTACCACTGGTAAAGAAGTGCGGTGAGCTCTGGAGATACATTGGATAAATCGGGTAATGCGCGCTCATCCGCAAGTTTGCGCAATGACGGGTAGTCATCCGGATCGGGCTGGTGTGCTTCGCCATTGATGAATATCCATCCGTCGTGACACAACATCTGACTGGTTAAAGCGAGTTGTACGCCACGTTTGTTTACAGCCTGCTTGAATTTTGCTTTGTTCAATCCGGATTCGGGTGCGTCGAAAAATATGTGCGGCTTGGGTTCACTTAAATAACAGCCCAGAAAATGGGCGATGTCCCCATTATCCCAGCGCACTTGTTGAATCGCTTGAGAAACCTGTTTCAACATGGCTTGGCTGATTTCCGAAGGATGTTTTTGTGCCTTTAAGTCCGGATCGGCATACATACCTGTCACACTAATGCGATCTTGCAAATGCACCAGAAACTGCTCGCCCAATTCCTGATATGACGGTGAGCGGAAACCGATGGAATAAGTCATGCAGTCATCTTCAGCTATGCCGTTATGCGCGCACTGGGGTGGAAGATATAACATGTCGCCGGCTTCCAATACCCACCCCTGTTCGATGCGGAAATCTTGCAAAATGCGCAGAGGTGCATCTGGAATCAAAGTGCGATCCGCTTGGTTGGAAATTTGCCAGCGACGGTGTCCCATGCCTTGCAAGAGGAACACATCGTAAGGATCAAAATGCGGGCCGACACCGCCACCTTTTGGGGCGTAACTCACCATTAAATCATCCAGGCGCGCGTGGGGAATGAATGAGAATTTTTTGAGTAATTCAGCTGCTTCTGGGAAGTGATGATTCACGCCCTGCACCAACACCGTCCAGTTTATTTTACTCAATTTGTTAAAATCACCCTTTCCAAACGGGGCATGTTGCAAAGAAAATTTGCCGCGTGATTGGGTGACAAGACGGGCTTGGACATCTTCTTCACATGCCAGCTTGATGAGTTGCTGCACGTTGAGCAAACCTTGAAATTGTGGAAAAGCCTGGCGTATCAATAACGGTTTTTTTTGCCAGTAATCACGCAAAAATTCGTTGACGGTCAATCCGCCCAGCATGGTTAATTTTGTTTTCATCGGGCGGATTATACTGCCCAATAATCTGGATGGTTGAAGGCAACTGCACAAAATTCTTGGATCATAATGCGGGGAGCAATTCGTGTGAGAATCTCGCCTGCCACCCCAATAGGAAAATCGATGGATGCCATTTCAAATATCGCGTTAGCCACTGGACTGAGTTGGGCGAGCGGACTACGTTTATATGCCACGGTTTTTATCGTGGGGTTGCTGGCAAAGTATGGCTATGTGCCGTTACCGGACAGTTTGAGTATCCTGGAACATCCCGTGGTAATCGGGGTATCGGGGGTGTTGCTGGCAGTGGAATTTTTGGCGGACAAGTTTCCGCTCGTCGATAGTATGTGGGACAGCGTCCATACTTTTATTCGTATTCCCGCCGGCGCGTTGTTGGCGATGGGGGCGATCAATAGCAGCGATCCGCTCATCGCCACTCTGGTGGCTTTGTTGGGCGGTTCGCTGGCGGGCGCAACACACCTCACCAAGGCGGGCAGCCGCGCTTTGATTAACACCTCACCCGAACCAGTGAGCAATGTTGCCGCCTCTTTTGGCGAAGAAGGGGTACTGCTGTTCGGCGGCTGGCTGGCGTTGGCGCATCCCGCTGCATTTTTGGTGTTTATCGTGCTGTTTGTCGCACTGTTGATCTGGCTGCTGCCCAAGCTGTGGAAAGGCGTGAAGAAGGTGTTCAGTGGAGCGGGGGAGGCAGGTGTGATTAAAGGGTGAGCGTGTCGTTCAAACACGTTTTAGCTTGAGCCAGGCGGGCAACGGTAGGCAGTAAATTCAATTCGGTTGCTTCTTTTAACGCCAGCGCGTTTTCTTTCATGTCTTCCAGCGAAATCTCGATAGGCTCGCCCTCGGCTGCAAACGCAATCGTGTTGCCGCTTTCGCAGGAAGGGAACATCAGCGCGCGATCTTCAAATGCGTTGAGAATATGCTCAAATCCGCCCATCACGCCGCGACACAACCCCAGCAGGTTTACCGCCATGATGCCTGTATCGCTTAATCGGTTGCGGCAGGCCTGATAGAAGGGCAGGGTGTTCAATCCGCCGGGATGGGCGTGTTCGTTGAAGCCATCCACAAGAATCAGATCGAATTTTTTATCCGTGCCGAGCACATATTCGACTCCATCGGCGATGACCAGATTAATGCGCTTGCTATCTTCCGGTAATTTGAAGAATTGTCGTGCTGCGGCGACTACGGCGGGCTCAATCTCCACGATAGTGAGATGGGCAAGCGGGTAATGGCGATACAGAAATTTGGTTAGCGAAGCCGCTCCCAGCCCAATCAATAACACCTTGCGCGGCCAACGTGCTTCATCGCGCAACAGTAATGAAGCCATCATTTCTTTGGTGTATTCCAGTTCCAGGTTCCACGGGCGGGCGATGCGCATTGCGCCCTGTATCCAGTCTGAGCCGAAATGCAGGTAGCGCACACCTGCTGTTTCGGAAATATCGATAGGGATAGTCATGGATGGTCGGTAATGAACGGAATGGCGCATAGTATAATTGCGCACCGCATCTCATCCTACTGTCATTACTATGTTTAGAGTCTCTGTCGGCAAATTTGCCTTATCTGCTTTTCGTTTAGAAAAATTACGTAATACATTGAATGGCATTGTACCGAACGTGGTTATTGCCGATACGCGACACTGTTATTTCACTGCATTGAACAGCAAATCATTCCCTGCCGCACAAACCAAGTTGCTGGACAAAGTGCTCGGTCTCGACAGATTGGCCGGTGCACCTAAACAAGCAGCCGAATTGACGCAAGTATTGGTAGTGCCGCGTTTAGGCACTATCTCACCGTGGTCCACCAAAGCAACGGACATCGCAAAGCATTGTGGGTTGTCTGGTGTGCAACGTATCGAGCGCGGTGTGGTGTATTACCTCTCGACTAAAAATGAGCAGCCGTTAAGCAAAGCAGAGCGTCTGGCGATTCTGCCCTTGCTGCATGATCGCATGACCGAATCGGTATTGACTGATGTGGAAAGCGCACCGGAAAAAATCTTCCAGCATGGCAGGCCGCAACCCTTGTCCAGCGTGGATGTACTCAAGGGCGGAAGCCAAGCCTTGGAGCAAGCCAACCGCGAAATGGGCTTGGCGTTGTCCGCCGATGAGATTGAATATTTGGTCGAAAATTTCAAGAAACTGAAACGCAATCCGACCGATGTCGAGTTGATGATGTTCGCACAGGCAAACTCGGAACACTGCCGCCACAAAATTTTTAATGCCGATTGGGTGATTGACGGGCAAGCGCAAGACATCTCGCTGTTCGGCATGATACGCAACACGCACAAGGTCAGTCCGCAAGGTACAGTAGTCGCTTATTCGGATAATTCTTCGGTAATCGAAGGTGCGCGCGTTGAGCGTTTTTATCCGCGTGCCGATGGCGGTTATGCGTTCAGTGACGAGTTGATGCACACGCTGATGAAAGTGGAGACGCACAACCATCCGACTGCCATCGCGCCGTTTGCGGGTGCAGCGACAGGCAGCGGTGGTGAGATACGCGATGAAGGTGCTACTGGGAGCGGCTCTAAACCCAAGGCCGGGTTGACGGGCTTCTCGGTTTCCAATTTGAACATTCCGGGCTTTGAACAACCTTGGGAAGCACCTTACGGCAAACCCTCACGTATCGTTACCGCGCTACAAATCATGCTGGACGGTCCTTTGGGCGGTGCGGCATTTAACAATGAGTTTGGTCGCCCGAATCTGACCGGCTATTTCCGTACCTTTGAAGAAAATGTCAGCGGCGAGATGCGCGGTTATCACAAGCCCATCATGTTGGCCGGCGGGGTCGGTAATATCTCGGCGATTCATACCCATAAACATGATTTGCCCATTGGCGCATTGGTGATTCACTTCGGCGGACCCGGCATGTTGATTGGGCTGGGTGGCGGTGCGGCTTCAAGTATGGACACGGGTAGCAATGCAGAAAACCTTGATTTCGATTCCGTGCAACGCGGCAACCCGGAGATGCAGCGTCGCGCACAAGAAGTGATCGACCGTTGCTGGCAACTGGGCAGCGAAAATCCGATTCTGTCCATCCACGATGTCGGCGCGGGAGGCATGTCCAATGCCTTGCCAGAGTTGGTGCATGGAGGCGGTCGCGGTGCGAAGTTTGAGCTGCGCAAAATTCCGTTGGATGAAACCGGCATGTCGCCAAAACAAATCTGGTGCAATGAATCGCAAGAACGTTACGTGCTAGCCATCGCGCCGGAACGCTTGGAACAATTCCGCGCTTTTTGCGAACGCGAACGTTGCCCGTTTGAAGTGGTAGGTGTGGCTACCGATGAAGATCAATTGGTGGTGCATGACACGACGTTTAAAAATGATTCCGTAAATATGCCGCTGTCGGTGTTGCTGGGTAAGCCACCCAAGATGACACGTAATGTGACGCGCGAAACACCGCGATTGAGTGCCTGCGATATTGGCAAGATTGAGTTGCATGATGCGGTTCAACGCGTGCTGCGCCTACCGTCGGTAGCGAATAAGACGTTCCTCATCAGTATCGGTGATCGCACCGTGGGCGGTATGACGGCGCGCGACCAAATGGTGGGCCCGTGGCAAGTGCCTGTGGCGGATGTGGCGGTAACCTTGATGGGCTTCAATACCAATCGTGGTGAAGCCTTCGCACTCGGCGAACGCACCCCGTTGGCACTGGTGAACGCACCCGCTTCGGGTCGCATGGCGGTAGGTGAGGCACTCACCAACATCGCCGCTGCGCGTATTGAAAAAATTGGCGACATCAAATTGTCGGCGAACTGGATGGCCGCAGCGGGACATCACGGTGAAGATGCCGCGTTGTTCGACACCGTTCGTGCGGTGGGTATGGAACTATGCCCGCAACTCGGCATTGGCATTCCTGTGGGCAAAGATTCGATGTCGATGAAGACTGTGTGGAAAGAGGGCAGGGAAGATAAGTCCGTGACCGCCCCCTTATCACTCATCATTACCGCGTTCGCACCGTGTCCCGATGCGCGTCACACGCTTACACCACAACTGCTTGCCGATCTTGATACCACGCTGTTGTTGATTGACTTGGGGCAAGGCAAAAACCGCATGGGCGGCTCGGCACTGGCGCAGGTTTACAAGCAGGTCGGTGATGTCGCACCCGATGTGGATGATGCGGCAATGCTCAAAGCGTTCTTCGAATTGATCCAGAAATTGAATGCAGCCGACACGCTGCTGGCCTATCACGACCGCTCCGATGGTGGCGCATTTGTGACGTTGTGTGAAATGGCGTTTGCCTCGCACATTGGTTTGAACATCAAGCTCGACGCGACACATGGCGACACATTGCGCGTATTGTTCAATGAAGAACTGGGCGCAGTGGTGCAAGTGCGTAACCGCGATGTACAGCACGTTTTGCAACTGGCAACGGATGCTGGATTGAAGAGTGTGCAGCAAATCGCCACACTCAACGAAACCGGCATGATCGAAGTGACGCGCGGTGACGAAAAGCTATACAGCGAAAGCGGGGTGTCGCTGCAACGCATCTGGTCTGAGACCACATATCAAATGCAAAAGCTGCGCGACAATCCAACCTGTGCGCAGCAAGAATACGACCGCTTGCTGGATGCTGCCGATCCGGGCTTGCATGTGAAGCTGACCTACGATGAAAACGAAAGCCCCCTTCCCAACCCTTCCCCCGAAGGGAGAAGGGCCATGCTTCCATATCACACTGGGGGAGGGACTGAGGGAGGGGGAGATTTTCTGGCAAATTATCTATCTATCAAGCATTCGCGCCCCAAAATTGCCATCCTGCGTGAGCAGGGCGTAAACGGCCAAGTGGAAATGGCAGCGGCATTTGACCGCACCGGATTCGCCACCGTGGACGTACACATGAGCGACATCATCAGTGGTCGCGTGAAGCTGGCAGACTTCAAAGGCGTGGCAGCGTGTGGTGGATTCTCCTACGGCGATGTGCTGGGTGCGGGCGAGGGTTGGGCCAAATCCATCTTGTTTAACACTCGCGCGCGTGACGAATTCGAAGCCTTCTTCAAACGCAACGACACCTTCGCGCTTGGTGTGTGCAACGGCTGCCAGATGATGAGCAACCTGCACGAAATCATCCCCGGTGCGGAACATTGGGCACACTTTGCACGCAACCAATCAGAACAATTTGAAGCGCGGTTTGTGATGGTGGAAGTGCAGCAATCGCCGTCGATATTCTTCAACGGCATGGCGGGAAGCCGTATGCCGATTGTCGTCTCGCACGGTGAAGGCTATGCCGATTTCGGTAACGCAAAAAATCTGCAAGCCGCACAACCGCTGGTCACGATGCGCTATGTCGATCACCACGGCAAAGCCACCGAAACTTATCCGCTCAACCCCAACGGTTCGCCGCAAGGCATCACGGGTTTAACCACACCGGACGGGCGTTTCAGCATCATGATGCCGCACCCGGAACGCGTGTTCCGCGCCGTGCAAAACTCATGGTATCCAAAAGAATGGCAAGAGAACGGCGCATGGTTGCGTATGTTCCAGAATGCACGGAAGTGGGTAGGGTAGTGTACTGTCCCGATCGAAAAATCTAATCAACCCACTGAATTTTAGGGTACAACATGTCCACTATGATCCCCGTTTTTTCTCTGCTTGAAACTCGCGTACTCGGCGTGCTGGCTGAAAAGCAGCGTACCGTGCCGGACAGTTATCCACTGACACTGAATTTGTTGGTGACGGGATGCAATCAGAAGAGCAGTCGCGATCCGGTGATCGAGGCGACTGAATCGGAAGTGCAGGCGGCACTTGATACACTGAGGCGATATACCCTGATCATCGAAACCAGCGGTGGCAGGGCCGCACACTATGCGCATAACATTGAGCGGGTATTGCACATTCCGACCCAATCGACTGCCTTGCTGGCGATGCTTATGCTGCGCGGGCCGCAGACAGCAGGGGAATTGCGCATCAACTGCGAACGGTTGCACAGGTTTGCAGATATTTCTTCGGTCGAAGCCTTCCTGGTTGAGTTGTCTGAACGTGAAGCAGGCGCGCTAGTGATGGAGTTGCCACGCCAACCCGGCGCGCGTGAAAACCGCTGGACGCATTTGCTCTCCGGCACACCCGTGATTGACGAGAATGTGTTCGTCAGAGCAACCCCAATCACACCTTCAGCCGATGTGACGGTAGGCGAGATTGCCGCGCTCAAGGCTAATGTCGCCAAGCTGGAAGCTGAAGTAGGCGGGCTTCGGGCGATGATGGACAAGCTGTGCACAGAACTGGGTGTGTCGAAGTCATAATTGATGCCAGATGATTTTTCAATTGTGGCGGCACCTGCCATCACATAAATTCTGATCCATATAAAAATCTCGTGGGGAATATAGAAAGTTCTGCAAAAGTACTCACTCGTCAGTTTGCGTTTGAGTGAATTGGAAAGCATTCCGAACCAGATCCCTTGTCGTGCGCATTTTCGTGCGGCATCCGCGCGAGTGGCAGCCGCGACACGTTTCTCCAATATTCAGTTGATTTACATTAGTTAAACTGGGGTGTTCGGGTTCATTTCTGCCCAAACAACTCATCCAGCGGATTCTTCCCCGCAGATGTACCCGCTGAAACTTGCTTGGCGGTGAATTCTTCTTCGATGTTGTCGCGATAAAACCCCCATGCGAAAAATGCTCTTCCTTTCAATGTTGAGTGTCAATATGCTTCATGCAGCTTACGATACTTATGAAACGCTGATTAAGTTGATACTACCGAAACTTATTTTTAGTCTTAACCAATTGTTCCGGCCATCTACGCGATGTATGTACCACCGCCAGGATATGCACTTCGCCGTTCAACTCTCGATAAGCCACGATGTAGGGATATTGGCTCATCACCAATTCGCGTGTATCGGCTATTCGTCCAACTCTGCCGATTGTGGGTTGATTGATCAGAATGTTTGTTTCACTGCGTATGCTGGCTATCACCCGACGAGCAGCATCGGGATTTTCTTCGGCAATGTATTTTTTGATTGCGCGTAAATCGGCAAGAGCAGCATCAAGCCAGCGCAATACCATCACTCACCGCGCTCAGAAAAAAATGCTTCTACCTCGTCATCACTGGCGAAATCACCGCGATCAGCTGCTGAGATTCGCTGCTTGAGCACTTCAACATAATGACGATCCGCTGCAAGATAGCCAGCAAGTGCTTCGTGGATGATTTCGGATTCGGTTCGATGTGTTTCCTCGGCCAGTTGATGAAACTGTTGCTGCATCTTCTGCTCAATAACGAGTTGGGTATTCATTTTTAACCTCCTGTTGATACTGAACTATTTCGAGACCTGATTCTACCGCATCTGTGATACCCACTACATCTCCCGCCCTGCCGCTAGCTACGAATTAAACGGGTCAGTATCACAATCATTTCTGCCCAAACAAGTCATCCAGCGGATTCTTCCCCGCAGACGCGTTTGCTGAAACTTGCTTTACGGTAAATTCTTCTTCGATGTTGTCGCGATAAAAGCTCCACGCTGCGCCGGAGCTGCTGAGCCTGCGCCACAAGTCTTCGCCCACGCCACTGTATTGCAATGTGTTGCCGTTATCGAGTTGCACTTGCAGCAGGCGTGCTCGTGTGTCGTAGCCGATGGCGCGCAGTTTGCCCGAATTGATCTTGTGCATTTCCATAGTCGTGTGCTTCGATTTCTTAAGGTACATTGGCCTGAAAGGATTATAAGTAGGCGATGTGCGAGCAATTGCCTTGTATGTGACCGTGTTTATTTGCTTGCAGGCAAACGATGTTTTTTGTTGCTCGTTTGCATGTGTGTTGCACTGTAGGGGAGCGGGGAGGGTGGTGTCAATGTTAAGGAGGGGGTTCGGAGTACGGTTCTCCCCTTGTCAGGGGAGGGGAAAGCAGCGTACTGATCCAGAGAACAAACGGAATCAGCATTTCCCCAATACGCCTTGCCGAACTTGCCTGCCCGATTCCCCATTGTCAGTACTATCTCGCGGGCAATGGAAAGAAGCGGGCGGACACTCAGTAATTCTTGTGACTCATATACATGCGGAACTTGTCCGATGCCGTTAACAACAGCTCGCTATACAACACACCGCTCTGGTTCGAGGATGCTTGATACGCGCACGCGCCGTTGAAACTCCCGGATGTCCCATCCACCGAAGCGATCAACGCGGGTTGCGTACCCGAGAGTTGCAATTGCGCTGCATCGATATTGGTGAAACGGTAGAGACGGCAACCGCTGTAGTAGTCATGCCAGAGCGCGCCAGAGGTTTGCACCGGTGTGGATATCAGATAGACGCTGCCGCCCGATTCGAATATGCCGGGTGCGGAAAATCCAGTATCAAATCCAAGCGCGGCCGCGTTTGAATCGTTCAGAACTGTCCCCAGATAAGACCAACTGGCAGCACTTTCCGCATTGCACGGGCTGGTGCATTTGAGCAGCACGGTAAGGTGTTCAATGGGAAGTGAAGATTTCACACAATGCAGCGTCACATATAGCGCACCCGATGTCGCATACATTCCCGGTTCGGTGAAAAGGCAGGCGTTGAGTGCCGCATTCACTGCGGTATCGAGCTGTATCTTGGGTGCTCCGCCGAGTGGGGACTGCGAGCCTCCGCCCGCCGTGTCATTTCCAGCGTCATAGGTGGCTCCAGCAAACAGCTTGACCTCAGTTGCAGTCGCCAATCCTTCGGGCGTGGCGGCGGTCTTCATGGCGATCCATCCATGCTCGAAACGTCGGTCGTTATTGATGACAAGATAGTGATGCCACAGCAGCTTCCATTTTTGGGTTGCATCCGCGCCCGGATCATAGATCAGTTGCGACACTTCGTTGATCCAGGTTCCGGCATCGTTGGGTGGTGCCAATGCGATGTTCACATCCGCAAAACTGTTGATAAGCCCCCCGCTGCTGCTCCCCGTCCAGATCTTGCCATTGTCGTCCGAGTAGGCCAAACGGGTTGAGACCACGTCGTGATTCTGCGTTGGCCACGACACCGAGGGATCTACCGACGAGTAACTCATCCACAATCGTCCGGTTGCCGGATCAAGCGCGATGGAAGGATCGAATATCCCGTGCGCACCTTGCGTGCCATTGCCCGCGATGGTGATGCGCTCCGGAGCTGGCGATGTCTCCGCAACACTGCCAGCACCGCCGCAACCGGCAGCGAACAAAACAAGCCCGCATACAAACAGGTTCAACACGAACATCGGCTTCTGCTGCATAAGTCACCCAGCTTGGAGTTAGAACGAGGCCGAAATTATAAAATCAAAAGAGGCCGAATTGTTCTTGCATTTTCTCCTTTGGAATACACGACGGGCTGAAGCACGACCTGCACAATCATCCCTACTCAGCATTTCCCCAATACACCTTGCCGAACTTACCAGCCTGTGAGGGGCTTTTCGATTATTATTCCGCATGGCTTTAATCAGCGGAAAATAATGATGACAAAATATCGCGGCAGATTGGTTGGGGTGTGGGTAGTGTGGTTCGCCCTGTGTGTGGGTTTGATTTCAGGCTGTGCCACGTTGCGCCCGGATTTTGTAACACCCACGGTTAATATCACATCGTTCAATCCTTTGCCTTCCGAAGGCATCGCGCCTCGTTTTGAAATAGGTCTGCGCGTGGTGAATCCCAATTCCACGCAGCTTAGTTTGCGCGGCATGAGTTATACCATCGCACTCAATGATTATCAGGTGGTGGATGGTGCGGCGAATCAATTGCCTATCGTGCCGGGCTACGGCGAGGCAGAGTTTAAGGTGATGGCAACGGTGGGGGTGTTTGAAGGCATACGCTTTGTGAGTGACCTGCTGCAAAACCCAAAAGGGCAGGTGGCGTACACCCTCAAAGCCAAGCTGGATGTGGGCGCGATGTTACCTTCCATTAACATTGAGAAGGCGGGGAGCTATGCGCCGTAATTGAATTATTGATGTTTACTAAAACCATGACGCTTGCCTTCCCTCAGCCTCTATCCCTCTCCCGGAGGGAGAGAGAAGTAAAGTCCTTCTCCTTCCGGGAGAAGGGTTGGGATGAGGGAGCAAACGTTAAGTAGTGACTCCTGTCGTGAATGATATAAGGCTCAATAGTTACTTCATTTCAACTGTTTTCCATTTTTAATTTTCTCTGGAGTCGTCTTGTTTAAGATTATTGGTGTTGTTGCGGGTTATTACTTTTGGGGTTTGTTTGGCGCGATCTTAGGTTGGTTCGTTGGGTCGTTCTTTGACCGCATGAGGATGTACGGTTCGGGTGCGATCAATCCTTTGCAGAATGCGATGCGTCAGGCGGTGTTTCTTGAGACATTGTTCATCTCGATGGGAAAACTGGCGAAGTCGGACGGGCATGTTTCGCAGGCAGAGATTGTGCACGTTGAACAGTTTATGCAGAAGCTGGGCATGACGGAGGAGCATCGTGCGCAGGCGATTGTGTTGTTCAAGAAGGGTGCTGCACCAGAATTTGACATTAAGCCCATCTACACGCGATTTATGTCAGTGTGCGGACACACCAAAAATCTGAAAGATGTGTTGCTGGTTTACCTGATTGTGATGGCGATGGCGGATGGGCATTTTCATCCGGCGGAAGAAACGTTGCTCACCGACCTTGCCCGTCAGTTGGGTTACGATCAGGCGGCGTTCAAGCACATGGTGGAGATGGTGCAAAACCAGACGCACTTCGGCGGGCAGCAGGTTGACTCAGCCACCGTGCTAGAAGATGCGTATAAAGCCTTGGGCGTGACCAAAGACAGCAGTGATGCGGAAATTAAACGTGCCTATCGCAAGTTGATGAGCCAATATCACCCGGATAAATTGATGGGGCAGGGCTTGCCGGAAGATATGATTGCGGTGGCAACCGAGCAGGCGAAAGAGATTCAGCTCGCGCATGATTTGATTAAGAAGCATCGCAACATTTGAGCATGCCACGATAATGAACGTCCCACCCAACAAGCCAAATTATATTGAGGCGGGTGCTTTGCTTGCATTATTGCTCGCCTTCTTTGGCTATTTTGCAATCAGGGTGTGGGATATTGATTTCTGGTGGCACATTGCTGCGGGCAGAAACATTTTGGCGGTGGGCTCCATTCCCGACATTGATCCTTTCGGTGTTTACGATGCGGCGAATGTGTGGGGACAAACCATCCTCAAGAGCCAATGGCTGGGGCAGGTGGTGCTGTACAAGATTTACATCTGGTTTGGTCTTGACGGCATCATCCTTTTTCGAGCCGCCTTGTTGACACTCTGCCTGCTGATTGTTTTCTTGCGCTGCCGGATAGTGGGCGCAATGGGCGTGTTTTCTTTTGCGGTCACCGCACTCGCGGGGATGTCCATTTTGTTGCACACGGGGGAGCGTCCCCAGCTTTTTTCATTCGTATGGGCAGGATTCATTTTTTTGTTGTTCGATAGTTTTGTGCGAAGCGGTCAGCGGTGGATATTGCTTTGCATACCGGTAGCGATGCTGTTGTGGAGCAACACGCACGGTGGCGCAGTGTTGGGAATGGCGGCATTGGGGTTGGCTGGCGTGAGCTATGTGTTGCAGAGTTGTTTTGCGGAAGGAAAATTCAACACGCCGAATGTCAGGTTAATGCCTTTGGTATTGGCTTTGAGCGCGCTTGCCTTGGTCTGCACGCCCAATGGTTTCACCACTTTCCAACATCTCATTGCGCTGGAAAGTAATCCCGTTAAAGACCGCACTTCCGAGTACGCCAGACCATGGTCTTTATGGCCCACCACGATTTATTACTGGCTGTTCACTGTTGTCGCGCTGTTATCGCTGCCCGGATTTTGCCATAAAAAATATTGGCCGCAGGGTGCGATGGTGTTGGTGTTGGGACTCATCAGCTTGACGGGCTTTCGCTATATTCCATTTTTTGTATTGATTGCCGCACCCTATGTGGCAGTCGGCTTTAGCCGCAAGTTGAGCGGGATTGAATTACCCGACAAGGCGGTCAATGCGGTGGTGCTGGCAACAGCGTTGGTATGCCTTGGCTACGGGTTTGCACAAAATAGAATTTTTCAGCGGGGTGAGGCGGAACAAAGGTATCCTGCGGGTGCGGTTGAGTTTATTAAGTCCCATCAGTTGAGCGGGAAAATATTTAATACGATGAATTGGGGCGGTTACCTGATTTGGAATTTGCCGAGTACGACCCATATTTTTGTCGATGGCCGGATGCTGGATCCCGCCCGTATCGCGCCTTATACAAACATTTTGTGGGCAACGCCTGAAGGGCTGGCTTATTTTGATCGGGCGAATTTTGATCTGGTGCTGGTACCTTATGGCAACACCTTGAGTCGGGAGCGTTATCCCATAGTGGCTCATCTATTGGGTCGCACCGATTGGCAGGTGGTTTATCAGGATAAATCGGGTTATCTGTTTTCCAGGGTGCGATTGCAACATTAAGGAATGATTTAGGTGCTGAATAAACAGTTTGTTCGCTTCTTGCTGGTAGGTGGCTTTAATACGGTTTTCGGATACAGTCTTTTTGCGTTGTTGGTTTGGTTTAACTTGCCTTACCCGATTGCGATTGGCTTGGCGACGCTGGGAGGAATCGCGTTGAATTTTCAGACGACGGGGCGGCTGGTGTTCGGCGGTGCGCCGCTTTCGCGTGCCGCCCGATTTGTGGCGGTTTATGCGATCACTTATGTGCTGAATGTGGCGGGTGTGGCCGCCTTATTGCGATTGGGTTTTGGGCTTTACATGGCTAACGCATTGGTTATCATTCCACTCGCCGTGGTTACCTACCTTCTTCAACGAAAATTTGTATTTCACACAATATGAAAAGAATAACGGTCGTCACACCCTGCTACAACGAGGAAGATAACATCGAGGCGGTGTACTCGCAGACCCGCACCGTATTCGAGTCTATCCAAGGAGTGAGTTATGAGCATTTGTTTATCGACAATGATTCAACAGATCAAACCGTTGCCTTGTTGCGTGAATTGGCGGCACAACATCACAACGTAAAAGTCATTTTGAATTCACGCAACTTTGGGCACTTGCGCTCGCCTTATTACGGTCTGATGCAGGCGGGAGGCGATGCCGCGATTTTGCTGGTGGCGGATCTGCAAGACCCGCCTGAACTGATGAAAACCTTCGTTGAGAAATGGCTGGACGGCGCGAAAATTGTGGTGGGGGTGAAGCCCAGCTCTTCGGAGTCTGCGGCGATGTTTGCCATCCGCCGCTTGTATTACCGCATGGTGACGCGCATCGCCGACGTGAAGTTGATCCAGAACTTTACAGGCTTCGGTTTGTATGATCGCAGGGTGTTGGATGTGCTGCGTGAAATTGACGATCCTTACCCGTATTTTCGCGGACTGATTTCAGAAGTGGGCTTTGAAGCTGCGCATGTTCCCTATAATCAGCCGCGACGCGAACGGGGCATCACCAAAAATAATTTTTATTCGCTTTACGACACCGCCATGCTGGGGGTGACCTCGCATTCCCGCGTGCCATTGCGTCTGGCGACCATGCTGGGATTCCTGTTGTCGGGCTTGAGCTTGCTGGTATCTCTGGCATATTTGGTGGTTAAGTTAGTGTATTGGGATGAGCTTGCGCTGGGTACCGCACCATTGTTGATCGGCCTGTTTTTCTTTGCTTCGGTGCAATTATTTTTCATCGGCTTGCTGGGTGAATATATCGGTGCCATTCTTACGCAAGTAAAAAAACGTCCGCTGGTGATCGAGCGCGAACGCATTAACTTTGAATCGACAGATGCCTGATTTCCCGGCATCGTGGTTGCGCAGCCACTTGGCCTTGCTGGCCTTGCTGGCGGTGACATTCTGTATTTATATTCCCAGCCTGAGCGGCGAGTTTGTCATTGATGATGTTATATTTATTCAAGACAATCCCTACATCAAGGATATTCGCCAGGTATCGCGCTACTTCACCAAAGGGTTGTGGGAAAACTCCGCGCTGGAAGTGAATACCGAGGCGATGTATCGCCCGATGAACTTAGCCCCCTTTCTGCTGGGACATGCTTTATGGGGAGCTCATCCTGTTGGCTATCACGCTTTGCTACTGTTGCTGCATTTGGCGAATATCTGCTTGGTTTATGTACTTGTCCACACATTAACCAAAAGCTCGATAGCCGCCGCAACCTTCGGTGCAGCTGTGTTTGCGTTGCATCCCACACGGGTTGAATCGGTTGCCTGGATTAGCGGTGGGATTGATCCGCTTGTCACGTTATTCCTGCTGATAGCCTTTGTTGCACACCTGTTTTTTGTCGCTGGTGATAAAAGCGAAAAGCAGTGGCGTTACCTCGTGCTGACCCTATTCAGCTTTCAATTGGCATTGTGGAGTAAAGAGGCTGCCATCATTTTTCCCCTCATCATCGTGGCACATGATTGGCTGCTGAACAGAAAAATAACGTGGGTGATTGTATTGCCGCAAACCTTAATGGTGGCGGTGTATTTAATTATGCGTAGCGCGGTATTGGGTGAAACCGGGAAGTGGAGCGATCTCGATTTCACACATTTGTCTAAGGTGGTGGATTTTGGGTTGGGCTATAGCGAGATGTTGTTAATGCCCGCGCACATTCCGTTGTACATCCAACCGCCCGAACATGCGGTGTCTTCATTCTGGGGGATTATCAGCGTGTTGATGACGGCGGTGCTGTTAGTGTATTGCTGGAAAGTTGTGGATGCGCACAGAAAAAAAGTGGTAATTTTCTCGACGATTTGGGCGGCAGGATTTTTTTGGCCGGCGATCTTGCTGGCGTTTTACACCAATGGATTTTATGCTGGTCGCTTTCTTTACGTTCCCGCGTTTGGCATGGTTATCATAATTTCCCTGCTTTACGAACACATCACTACTGCTTATTCCCGATGGAAATTCGCGCTGATGTCGGCAGGTATTTCACTGATAGGTTTTTACGGGTTGGTGACGTGGAAAGACATCCCCGCCTGGCACGACAAAGGCACAATCTATCGAAAAATTGCCCAAGACTCGCCGGAAAATTCGGTCGGTTTTGTCGGGATGGGCGATTATTTTATGAGCAAAGAAAATTATGCCGAAGCGGAAAACAATTTTTTATTGGTCGTGCAAAAAGCAAAAACACCCCGGGCAAAAGTTTCGGCACTGGTGAATCTCGGTACGATTAACGGCATCAATAATAGGTTGGCCGAGAGCGAGGTTTATTTGAAAGAAGCAGTAAAAATTGACCCCAAGAGTTCAGAAGGCTGGACGGGTTTGGGAAATCTAGCGCAGATAAGAGGCGACTACATTGGGGCTGTTTCACATTACGAAGCAGCAATGATAAGCAACCCAAAAAATTATGAAGCAGCGATGAATTTGGCAGTCATGTATGACAAAACTGGTCAATTTCAACGTGGCTCATTGCTGAGGCAGCAGGCTTCCGCAATGCCGCACTGAAGAAAAATCCGCGAGGTCTGCAATGAAGTTGAAAGAAATTCAGTTGGATTCAGCCTTGGTGCATCAGGGCGATTTTATTCAAGTCCACAGGGATAGTGTGCGTCTGCCGGATGGCTCGGTGTCCAGTCGGGAATATATCAAGCATCCCGGCGCGGTGGTGATTCTGGCGATTCTGGATAATGGCAATTTGCTGATGGAGCGGCAATTTCGCTATGCGCCACGGCAGGAGTTCATTGAGTTACCCGCCGGAAAAATCGATCACGGCGAAGATGCGTTGCTGACAGCGCAACGCGAGTTGCTGGAGGAAACAGGTTACGTGGCACGCGAATGGACGCATCTCACCACGGCTTGGCCGTGCATAGGCTATGCCGACGAGCGCATGGAATACTTTGTGGCGCGCGGTCTCTCGCATCAGGGAAGCCAATTGGATGAGGGCGAGTTTCTTGAGGTGTTTGAATTACCCTTGGTTGAAGCGATAGAGTGGATACGTTCAGGCAAAATCAACGAAAGCAAAACCATGGTCGGTTTGTTCTGGCTGGAAAAATATCTCAAGAATTGGCAAGCGTAAAGTCGCGCACCGCTCTGGTGCTTGACGAGAGGCATCACTAAAATAATGCACCAAGATAGGTGTTTTTATAGGGGCGTGTTTTGCTATGAAACAATCCTACTTATAAATATCAATAAGTTATAAATTTGGAATGTATATTGCTTACCATTAACGATTTGCACCAATGGAGTGAGGTATGGAAGATTTGAAAGTAAGTAATGACGCGCTATTTATTTTGCTGGGTGCGATTATGGTGTTGGCGATGCACGCCGGATTTGCGTTTTTGGAGTTGGGTACAGTACGCAAAAAAAATCAGGTGAATGCGCTAGTCAAAATCATGGTGGATTTTTCGGTTTCGACCATTGCCTATTTTTTCATCGGCTACTCGATTGCTTACGGTGTGAATTTTTTCACGGGTGCAGAAGCGTTGGCACAGAAAAGCGGTTATGAACTAGTGAAGTTTTTTTTCCTGCTGACTTTTGCTGCGGCGATTCCCGCTATTGTTTCCGGCGGTATTGCGGAGCGCGCCAGATTTAACCCGCAGCTTGCCGCGACTTTTATGTTGGTTGGATTTATCTATCCTTTCTTTGAAGGCATTGCGTGGAATCATCACTATGGTGTGCAGGATTGGCTGAATGCCGCATTTGGCGCGGAATTTCATGATTTCGCGGGATCGGTGGTGGTTCATGCGGTGGGCGGTTGGATAGGCTTGGCGGCGGTGCTGTTGCTCGGTGCAAGAACAGGCCGCTACAACAAGGAAGGGCGCATTTCGGCGCATCCTCCTTCGAGCATTCCTTTCTTAGCACTGGGTGCCTGGATACTGACCGTGGGCTGGTTTGGCTTTAACGTAATGTCCGCACAGACCCTGTCTAATATCAGCGGGCTGGTCGCAGTGAATTCATTGATGGCGATGGTAGGAGGCACACTGGTGGCATTGTGGGCAGGCAAAAATGATCCCGGCTTTGTGCATAACGGTCCGCTCGCCGGGCTGGTTGCAGTGTGTGCGGGATCGGACTTGATGCACCCGATAGGCGCGCTGGTGGTTGGCGGAGTGGCAGGGGGCTTGTTTGTGGTGATGTTTACCTTGACGCAAAACAAATGGAAGATTGACGATGTGCTGGGTGTGTGGCCGCTGCATGGTCTGTGCGGTGCGTGGGGTGGAATCGCTGCGGGAATTTTTGGCTTGCAGGCACTTGGCGGTAAAGGCGGCGTGAGTTTTATGTCGCAATTATGCGGCACGCTGTTGGGTGTTGCGATTGCGCTGATTGGTGGCTTTATTGTTTATGGCACATTGAAGAAGCTGATCGGTATTCGTCTGGATGCGGAAGAGGAATTCAACGGCGCGGATTTAAGCATCCATAAAATTACCGCAACGGCGGAGCGGGAATCAGGCTGGTAGTTGATACTAAGTAATAAAGTCTGTCGGACGAGAATAAAGTCTGTCGGAAAGTGACATTAAGGGAATAAAGTCTGTCGGAAATCGCCGTTAAGTAATAAAGTCTGTCGGAAAATTGCAGATGTTGCATTTACATCAGGGTTGTATTTTCCCGGTGACAGCTTTTTAGCAGGCAATTCTCTTGAATGTATCTCCGGTAGGGGCGGGAAGCTGATGCTCAATGATGTAGCTACGACAGGACACTATTCGGCCTTTGCTGCCGTTGAGGGAAGGAGCTAGCCGACCGCAATTGAGCGGCAAGCAGACGCTCGTGAACCTGGAAGTGGGTTCGCTGACTCGAAGATCCACTTCAGTCCGGGGCGAAAGCGAACTCCCGACCTAACGCTTCCGATCCTAGCTGAATCACGGACGTGTTTGAAATATCCGCTGAAGCGGACGCTGGTTGTGGCGTGTTCACATTCAACGCGTCAACTGTGATTTGGCGTACGAGCGCTGATGCGGGTAGTGCGCGGCGTGCCAACCGGCCTGCAAGCTCTCGCGATCGGGTGGGCCACGTATTGACATGCAACGTCATAGGCAGGTGCGGAATAGGGGTCGGTTCCCATGTGGCGCGACGGTGAACTAGTTCATCATCGACGTACCACCGAATCTCGCATGGTTCCCATTCAATGGCGAACCGATGCTCCGCCTTTGATGCGTCAAACCCTAACTGAATGCTAGCTGGCGTTCCCCGGTAGCCGTAGTCGAACTTCGCGCCCTCTGCCCCCGGGTTGTAGAACACGTTGACCAGCAACCGGTCTGGGCGATTTCCTGTGATTTCGATGTCGATCTCCTGTCGGGGCGAATCACGGTGAAGGAAGAAGCCAGTTACCAAGCCCGGTACATTCGTCGCTTGCAGCGTAGCTTCGAAACGCCCGAACAGGAAATTATTTTGGCTAGAGATCGCCGCCGCGCTAAAATCCCGAACGCCAAGCGGCTCCGCGATGACCGAGAGTAATAGCCCACCGCTCGGCTGCAGGGTGACGTTGGCCGGACGAAAGAGCCCAAGGTTTCCTGGGAACGTGTCGTTTCGCAACTGCCACCGCGCCGGTTGGATATCAGTCAGATCGTCCTCGAAGCGCACACGCGATGAGGCAAACGATTTCTGCTGATCGAATGCGCTCGCGCTGATCCCCACCCAACCCGTGCGCGGCCCCACAACCCACGGTGACCGGTCGTGCCGAAGCGGCTTTGCTGGGAGTGTCGCTAGTGGGGCGACCAAGTTGTGCCGATGCCTTCGCTGTCCAATATTCAGAACAGCCGGATAAGGCGCGCTCGGTGGTGCGAGCCTCAAGTGCTCACAAAGCGCACGCCAAGTTTTGGCGCTTTCACCCTGTAACACAAGTACGTCTGCCCCTTCCAGCTCCTCCAGCAAGCCGCCATGGAGATCAGTGGCTCCCTCGACGTCTTCGATCATAATAAATTTGGCGCTCGGATAGCGCTGTGTGAGCACGCGAACATGCCGCTTCAGCGATCCGATATTGACGTATGCGTCGAAAACTCGATCTGTGCGGCCAGTGAGAAGGCCTTCTAACTCGCATTCCGGAATCCGGTCAAAATCGCTGCAGCAGCGATAGCCAAGCATCAAGAGGGCCACAGCAAGTGATGATAGCCCGGCCCCTGGGGTTCCGAACGCGAACACGGGAAAACAGGTTGGCCGCTGCCGAAAAAGCGCCGCGTCACCGCCGTCGAGGATGCCGATACGGCTCAGTGTCGGCAGGATTGAGTATGAGTTTGTCGAGTTGAGATCGAGACGCTGGTTGATCACTGAGCGGCGCAAAGCCCGGACGTCCATCTCTTGAAATTTGTGATTGATCCAGAGATCAACGGGGCCGCGGCACGGTAGAAGGCTAAGCAGCATCTGCGCACCTCTCTTCGACAGCACATACCCAGACAAGTACCAGAGGCCACGTACTGGACGAAACACGTGCTTTGAAATTAGTTCCTTTGGAGCGCCATGGCGCACTTCCTTGTAAGATAGGTACAACACATCGAACGCAGGGCTAGTGTGCTCGGCGGCATCCATCTCGCGCCAAGCCTGATCGACAAGCCGCCCGAAGCCACGTTCAAACCAGACGTCGTCCTCGATCACAAGGGCATAAGGAGCATCGGACTGTGCAATTGTTTTCCAAATACCGATATGCGAGCGTGCAACGGCGACTTCCGCATTACTCATCCTAATCGGGCGATCCAAGTCGAACACATCAGGGGTTGCATGAGGTTGTGGTTCGACGAACAACTGGTCGCCAAGTGTGTAAAAAGGCACCACGTCATCGGTGCTAAACAATTCGTCTGGATCAACTTGCGCATCGCATGCCGAATACCGGACGACCCGATCCGATAGAAGTTTGCCGGAGGCGTCTACGATGCGGTCGAGTTCGCGTAGCACGTCAGTCCAACGGTCCGGCTGTCTGTCCAAGTTGATTACATAAATCGGGCCGATGCCGGTTCGCTGAACATCAGAGGGCGACATGAACGCAAGGCACTGCTGCCGCGGCAGGTGGCTGCGGCATCGCAAGAACAGTGAATACAGAAGGCGCGATGCCACACGGAGGGGTTTTGAAAGGTTCATTCGGAAATTACCGTATCACGATTAAACCTCCGCTGATTGGAAAGTCGCCAGTTCCTGGCATCGTTGCGATAGCTCAATGGCCATTTTGAGACGGCAAATGAATCCCAGTCCCGCAATATCATCAGGTCGCCTTCAACACCTCCCAAGGTAGTACCAAGCTCGAAAATCGACTTCGAAAGATTTCCCGGTCCGGTCGTTGTCTGAATCTCAGGCAACACGACTTCACCAGCGAGTTCGAGAAGCTCAGTCGCCTGTTGAAGCGCCTGTTCGATGATCGGATGTCCACGGTTTGCAACGAGTGGATTGTTATTGAAGTAAAAAATCCAGCTAGGATCGTAAGCGTCAGCATGAAGGAACGCGGACGGCTTAACCATTGTCCCAGAAACGATGTCGTAACAAAGCGGCTGGATTTTCAGCCGACCATCGTCGAACAGCCAGCCAATTTTTTTGCCAACACATACATCATCCGCATCAACATAGAAGCCGCCTTCGACCAATATGTAGCACAACCGGAAGTAGTCGGCCTGCATGGACGGGTGGTAGCAACGTTCAAAGGCGCGCTCGTAGCGCACACCCAACGAGGCACAGATAAACGCCTTGGCGCTGTGCTCGTCGAATAAGTGATGCTTGAAGCCGCTCCTCGTCCAGCGGGCCCACGAGGCAACGCACTCTTTGACGTCCTCCGGCAACTCTCGCAGGTTATGCCAAAACTGAACGATAGTTCTGGGGATACCTTGTGTATACCGAGAGTTGGCGGGTAGCTGATCCACGGATCGTTGGACTAACCCTCTGATGAATTCCGAACGCTGTCGATGGTGTTCAGGGCTGTCCGTCATCTCTTCGCAACTCGCTCCGTAATCTATTTGGGTAATATATTCTTTTGCCATCTATATGAATGTGTATTGTATGCTGACGGTATGACTTTTCGCTATGGCGAAAAGGCGAAACGTTCTGCCAGAGAGAAGATTTAATCGGTTGGGATTAATTAAGGATTTAAGCGGAGGTAACAGCAAAGTGAATATTCTCTCGTACAACCCAGGCCATGACGGCGCGATTGCCTACCTGAAGGACGCTCACTTGATGATTTCCATTGAGGCGGAGAAAAACTCAAACTGGCGATACTCGCCAATATCCACTCGTGACGTATTCGACGCTCTCGGCGAACTTGACGAAATTCCCGACGTTATTTGTACTGGCGGTTGGTGGCCACGAGACCACCACGAGTATTTACACGGATCGCGTGTTCAGTACCGTGGCGTGTCGAAGAACGATGTCATCATAGACCAACGGCGTCTATTGGGAAGGTCAGCCCACTATTTCTCGTCTTCCCACGAACGTTCGCACCTACTTTGCGCTTTCGGCATGTCAAGTCTGCCAAAAGGCACCCCATGCTATGCGTTGGTATGGGAAGGTGCGATAGGCGCTTTCTACGAGATCGATTCGGCGTTGAACATAACACGGCTTGCCGATGTCATGGATCAGGTTGGGAATCGATATGCCTTACTCTATGGCCTAGCCGACCAAACCTATCCTAAGGATGGGCCCCATCCTCGCGTAGAGGACGCAGGAAAGCTCATGGCCTTGGCCTCTTTTTCAAATCGCAGCACACCTTCAGCTGAAGAAAGGAAACTGCTCGATTTTCTACTGAACGGTCCGCGCCGAGAATTGAGCGCGTACCGAGATATTGAGAAGTCGCGACACTACAATGTGGGGCTTGATGATCAAGAATTTCGCAACTTCGCCGGTATTTATAGCGACAAGATATTTGATGTCTTTTATCAATTCGCGCAAGCGAACATGAAGAAAGGACTGCCGCTAGTAATCGCAGGTGGATGCGGCCTAAATTGTGATTGGAATACGAAGTGGAAAGAGACCAACTTATTTTCCGAGGTCTTCGTGCCACCTGTCGCTAATGATTCCGGATCGGCTATCGGGACAGCGATTGACGCCCAGTTCCATCTCACTGGCAATCCGAAGATCGATTGGAGCGTTTACTCGGGCCTCGCATTCATCACAGGCAGATCTTTTGATCTCGCGCAATACGATATCTACGAGACGAACAACAAAATGATTGCCGACATGTTGGCCAACGATCTAATTATCGGATGGGTGAGCGGCAAATACGAAATTGGCCCGCGTGCGCTGGGTAACCGTTCGATTCTCGCTGCGCCGTTCCAAGAAAGCACCAGAGTCCGATTAAATGAAATTAAGAAGCGTGAACAATTTCGTCCGATTGCCCCTGTTTGCTTGGAAGAAGAAGCTGCAAAATGGTTTGGCTGCTATCAAGCGAGCCCATTCATGCTTTATACGTATCGCGCTAAGACTAATGCGCTGGCTGCAGTTACCCACATTAACGGGACAGCTCGCATTCAGACAGTGTCACCTATGACCAACCGAAATTTGTACGAGTTGCTTGTCGCATTCAAGGCACGTACCGGATACGGCGTCTTATGTAATACCTCTCTGAATTTCAATGGGAAAGGATTCATAAATAAGATCGATGACCTTTCTGAATATGTCATTAAGCACAATTTGGATGGCTTTGTGGTTGAGGGACGGACCTATCTTTTGAAGTCGTCGAGGAGTTATCAAGCATATTTAAAGATGCCCAATTCCATGGCTTCTGATTTGTGAATAGATTCTTTGTCTGTATCTTGATTGTATGCTTGCAGCGAGTTAAGTATCCGGCCAGGATATAGAAAACAACTAAGGTTTGATTGGGGTCGAGTCCTGCCAAAATTAATTCACTTAAGCAGCCGTTAGGCTTGGCTATCCGGGCCAACGTCAGGTTTCAATTGCATTGCTAACATTGACGCATCGAAGTGCCACCAGCAGCTATGGCCGAGAAAAGATCGGTCGGGTTCTCGGCCTGAGCGGAAGTTTTCAGGTGCTGCCACCAACGTCTTCTTTAAAGCTGTTGGCAGGCGGAAGTAATAATTGACTTTAGGGTTCAGTTTCCATCCACCAACCCAATGTGGTTACGTTTTGTTAGAATCAAACAGAATATACAGTTGGGGAGCTTGGATAGATGGTATTTAGTGAAGATTCAAGAGTCAAAATCCCCTGCATTCTGCATTTTGTCCGCCTTGGCTACCGCTACCTCTCCCTCAAGAATGCCATATGGGATGAAGAGGCCAATATCTTCCCGGACTTGTTTCGTTCCGCTATCGCCCGGATCAATCCCGGCATGGATGGCGGCGACATCGACCGGCTGTTGGCCGACGTCAAGCTCTTGCTGGAAAACGAAGACCTCGGAAAGGCCTTCTACGAGAAGCTCACAGAACGCTCTGGCATCCGGCTGATCGATTTTGCCGATTTTTCAAACAACAGCTTCCATGTCGTCACCGAACTGACCTGCAAAAATGGTGATGACGAGTTTCGACCTGACATCACCCTGCTCGTCAACGGCATGCCTTTGGTCTTCATCGAGGTCAAAAAGCCCAACAATCGAGAAGGTGTCTTAGCAGAACGCAACCGCATCATCTCGCGTAGCCGCAACCCGCGCTTCCGCCGCTTCATCAACATCACTCAGTTGATGGTTTTCTCCAACAACATGGAGTACGAAGACGGCTCGCCACAGCCCATCGAGGGCGCGTTCTATGCCAGCCCGTCGTATGACGCGCCGATTTTCAACTATTTCCGCGAAGAGGAAGAACTGAATCTGGCCGACCTGCTGGCCGACGAGGACGACGCAGTCGAGAACGAAGTGCTACGCGACAACAACCTCAACGTCATCAAGCACAGCCCTGAATTCATCAGCAACAAATCGCCCGACACGCCGACCAACCGCATTTGCACCTCCCTGTTCAGCCGCGACCGCCTGTCATTCCTGCTGCAATACGCGCTGGTCTATGTGAACGAGGCGGACGGTCTGCACAAGCACGTCATGCGTTACCCGCAGCTCTTCGCCACCAAGGCGATAGAGCGCAAGCTCGATGTCGGTGTACGCAAAGGCATCATCTGGCACACCCAAGGCAGCGGCAAGACTGCGCTGTCCTACTACAACACGCGCTTTCTGACCGACTACTTCCAGCGCCGGGGCATCATCCCCAAGTTCTACTTCATCGTTGATCGCATTGACCTGCTTATCCAGGCGCAGCGGGAGTTTTCCTGCCGTGGCTTGACGGTACATACCATCGACAGCCGCGAAGCCTTCGCCCGTGACATCAAGGCAACTCAGGCACTGCACAACCACTCCGGCAGGCCGGAGATCACCGTGGTCAATATTCAGAAATTCGAGGATGACCCGGATGTGGTTCGCACCGAGGATTACGATGTCAGCATCCAGCGGGTGTATTTTCTCGACGAGGTGCACCGCAGCTACAACCCCAAGGGCAGCTTCCTCGCCAACCTGAGCCAGTCCGACCAGAATGCCATCAAGATCGGCCTCACCGGCACGCCGCTGTTGGGGGATGACTACAACTCCCGCGCCCTGTTTGGCGACTACATTCACAAGTACTACTACAACGCCTCCATTGCCGATGGCTACACCCTGCGCCTGATCCGCGAAGAGATCGCCACCAACTACAAGCTCTCGCTGCAGGAGGCTCTCGCGGCTGTCGAACTCCAGCAGGGAGACATTGACCGCAAGCTCATCTATGCGCACCCGCGCTTTGTCGAGCCGATGCTCGATTACATTGTTCGCGACTTTGAAAAAAGCCGCAGCGCGCTAAATGACGCCACCATCGGCGGTATGGTGATCTGCGATAGTGCCGAACAAGCCAAGCAGATGTTCGAGATTTTTAATACGGTCTATGCGGATCAAGCGCAGCCCGCTTACGAAATCAAAGACTCGGCGCAAGACCTGATTGCTGCCCTGCAGCCCGGCAGCTATGCAGCCAAAACGATGCTTGAAAACCGGGTCAAGAACAGCGCGCTGATCCTGCACGATGTAGGCAGCAAAGAAGAACGCAAGACTTGGGTAGAGGACTTCAAGGCAGGCAAAATCGATTTGCTGTTCGTCTATAACATGCTGCTCACCGGCTTTGATGTCCGTCGGCTGAAGAAGCTCTACGTAGGCCGGGTGATTCGCAAGCACAATCTGCTCCAAGCCCTGACACGAGTCAATCGCCCCTACAAGGATTTTCGCTACGGCTACGTCGTCGATTTCGCCGACATCCGCAAGGAATTCGACGCCACCAACAAGGCCTATTTCGACGAACTGCAGGCCGAGCTGGGTGACGAGCTGGAACACTACTCCAACCTGTTCAAATCCGCCGAGGAAATTACCCGGGAGATTGAGGCGATCAAGGACATCCTGTTCCGCTTCGACATCGAAAACTCCGAAGTCTTCTCGCAGCAAATCAGCCAGATTCAGGATCGCGCCACGGTGCTCGCACTCAAGAAGGCCCTAGCCGATGCCCGCAGCCTATACAACCTCATCCGTCTGCAGGGCGAATACGGACTCCTCCAGCAGCTCGATTTTCAGAAACTGAATCAGCTCTACCGCGAAACCTGCAATCACCTCGACCTGCTCAACTTGAAGGAAAGCATTGAATCCAGCAGCGACACCAGCAATCTGCTCAACGTCGCCCTCGAAGACGTGCTGTTCATGTTCACCAAAGTGCGGGAAGAAGAACTGGTGCTGGCCGACAAGCTGAAAAACACCCTGCGTCAAACACGCGAAGCCTTGGCCGACAACTTCGACCCGCAAGACCCGAAATTTCTCACCCTCAAGGAAGAGCTGGAGCGGCTGTTCAAGAAAAAGAAACTCAACGAAGTCACTCAGGAAGAGATGACCGCCAACATCGGCGCGCTCAACGCGATTCACGACAAGGTCAAGGAGCTGAACCGGCTAAACAACCAGCTCCGCGCCAAGTACCACGGCGACGCCAAATACACACGCATCCATAAACGCTTGTGGGAGCGCGGTACGCTCACGCAAACCGAGCGCAGCCTGTTCGAGGCTCTCATCGGTGTCAAGCAACAGGCCGACGAGCAAGTGCTGCAAAACACCCAGCTGCTGACGAACGAAAGCTATTTCGAACGGATGATGATGCCGCTCGTCATCGATGAGTTTCAAACTCGCCAGAAAATCCAACTCGACCCGGATGCATCCCACACCATCAACCGGCTGGTCGTGAACGAATACATGAATGAATTTTCCGCCGGTTCCCGCACCGGCCCCCAAACAGGAGCACACCCTTGGTAACGCAGGAATTTGAACAACGCACCCGGCAACTGATCGACAACCTCAAGTCGATCTGCGCCAACTACGGCCTCGGCAATGATGGCAACGAATTCAAGATCATCACCCAGGTCTTTCTCTACAAATTCCTCAACGACAAATTCGCCTTTGAGGCCAAGAAAATCCAGCCCGAACTGGCTCAGGGCGCAAGCTGGGAACAGGCCATTGCCAAGCTGAGTGCCAAAAAACGGGAAATGCTGCAACTGCAAATGGGGCCGGACACCGCCCGCCTGAAACCCGAGCACTTCATCGCCCATTTGTTCGGCCGCCAGAACGCGCCGGAGTTCGCCAAACTCTTCGACGACACCCTGCGCGACATCGCCATCAGTAACAACGACATCTTCGCGGTAAAGACCGAAGGCGGGGCCAAGGTCACTCTGTTCGACCGCGTGAGCGAATACATCGCCGACCCCTCCAAGCGCGACGACTTCTGCCGCGCCATCATCAATAAACTGGTGGAGTTCAGCTTCGAGCGCATCTTCACGCAGAAATATGACTTCTACGCCGCCCTGTTTGAATACCTCATCAAGGACTACAACAAGGACAGCGGCGGCAAATACGCCGAGTACTACACCCCGCACGCCGTCGCCAAGATCATGGCCGCCATCCTCGTGCCAGAAGCCAAGCGCGGCAAGGTGCGCAATGTAGGCTGCTACGACCCCTCGGCAGGCTCCGGCACGCTCCTCATGAATATTGCCCACGCCATCGGCGAGCGGCGCTGCACAATCTACTCGCAGGACATCTCGCAGAAATCCTCCAGCCTGTTGCGCCTGAATTTGATTTTGAACAACTTGGTTCACTCCATCCCCAACATTATTCAGGGCAACACCCTGCTTCACCCCTACCATCGGGAGGGCAAGGCGCTAAAGAAGTTTGATTACATCGTTTCCAATCCGCCTTTCAAGATGGATTTCAGCGATTTCAGGAATGAGTTGGACGCCAAGGAACATCAGATACGCTTCTTCGCCGGGGTGCCTAAAATTCCGGCAAAAGAGAAAGATAAGATGTCCATCTATCTGCTCTTTCTCCAGCACATCATCTATTCGCTGAAACCCGGCGGCAAAGCGGCGGTGGTTGTACCCACCGGCTTCATCACCGCACAAAGCGGTATCGAACGAAAAATTCGTGAGCATCTGGTGGACAACAAAATGCTTGCTGGCGTGGTCTCCATGCCCAGCAACATCTTCGCCACCACCGGCACAAACGTCTCCATCCTGTTTATCGACGACGCCAACAAGCAAGGCGTGGTGCTGGTCGATGCCTCCAACCTCGGCACCAAAGTCAAAGACGGCAAGAACCAGAAGACCCTGCTCTCTGATGCCGAAGAAGACCGCATCATCGCTGCTTTCAACGGCAAACAGGCGGTGGAGGATTTCTCGGTGGTGGTGAACTACGAGGACATCGCCGCCAAGAATTACAGCTTGAGCGCGGGGCAGTATTTTGAGGTGAAGATCGAATACACCGACCTCACACCGCAAGAGTTTGCCGTCAAGATGCGGGACTTCACTGACAATCTGGACAAACTG
>CAZSPN010000003.1:67612-72988 GCA_964608835.1 uncultured Gallionella sp. | reverse complement strand
AAAGAATCGGCGGGTCTAGAAAAGGAAATCAGGAAGCGGTTAGCGGGGGTGCGGTATGTGGCTTAATGCATCCAAATATAACCACCATTGGCAAGACAAGACGCTGAACGAACTGGGCGATTTTCAGCGTGGCAAATCACGTCATCGCCCCAGAAATGACAAGGCGTTATTTTCGGGTGGCAAACATCCTTTGATACAGACTGGTGAAATTAAGGCAGCCAATTTATACATAACAAAACATTCCGCTGTCTATAACGACTTCGGTCTTGCTCAAAGTAAGCTTTGGCCGCAAAACACGCTGTGCATCACCATTGCTGCAAATATCGCGGAAACCGCGCTATTAGGCTATCCCATGTGCTTTCCAGATAGTGTTGTCGGATTCAACGCCCATCCAACAAAATCGTCAGAATTGTTCATGCACTATGTTTTTACTTATATCAGACGTGCTATCCAGAATTCAGCCACTGGCAGTATTCAAGACAATATCAATATTGAATACCTAACCAGTCTTAAATTAAAAATACCCCTCAAGGATTACCAAGACAAAATCGCCGCCGTCCTCTCCGCCCTCGACGCTAAAATCGACTGCAACAACCGCATCAACGCCGAACTGGAGGTTATGACCAAGACCCTGTACGACTACTGGTTTGTGCAGTTCGACTTCCCCGATGCCAACGGCAAACCCTACAAATCCTCCGGCGGCAAGATGGTCTACAACCCCACCCTGAAACGCGAGATTCCGGCAGGGTGGAAAGATGGTTCGTTGTGGGAGATTGCGCGTTATTTCAATGGACTTCCGATGCAGAAGCACAGGCCAAAGGGTAGCGAATACCTGCCTGTGATTAAGATCAAAGAGATGGGAGAGGGCATCTCAGACAGCTCAGAGAAAGCCAGCCCGGACATACCTCGTGATGCGATTGTTAATGGTGGAGATGTGCTCTTTTCTTGGTCTGCAACGCTTGATGTAAAGATATGGTCGCAAGGTAAAGGGGCACTCAACCAGCATATTTTCAAGGTTACTTCCGGCAAGTATCCGAAGACCTTCTACTACTTCGAGCTGTTGGCATATCTTGCGCATTTCAAAATGATGGCTGAAAAAAGAAAAACAACAATGGGTCACATTACACAAGACCATTTGAAGCAAAGCAGGATTTGTATCCCGCCGACTGAATTGCTGTCTTGGGCACACGAACAGATAGAGCCAATACTCAAGAAACATCTGCTGCATGAGAAGGAAAACCAGCACCTCACCCAACTTCGCGACTGGCTCCTGCCTATGCTGATGAATGGTCAGGTCACGGTGGCCGATATGAAGACGGTCTGAAAATCGGCCATAGCGGAAGTTCGCCTAGTTAAGCGCAACCGTCGGCTAACTGACGCAAACCAGTTATTCGCCCGGTAGGCTCTAGCCCCCGAAGTTGACTCTATTTGATGGCCTTCGCAATGTACGCTACGGCCGATGGTCACATGTTTGGTTTGGACATGAACGCTGCGAGAGACCCCTAAGTGAAATAGGTGGACAGCTTAAGTGCTGGCTTAGTTCTGCCTCAACTTGAGGTTTATATGAGAGAATTGTGAGTCTGGGAGGCTTTATGCACCTGAATTCATATCGACTTAAGAACTATAGGCGCTTGCGGGATGTGCATGTGGAGCTTGGCTCTGACATCTCTATATTTGTAGGCGCTAACAACAGCGGCAAGACTTCCGCCACTCAAGCAATCCAAATGTTCCTCTCTGGCTCGAAGGAGCGTTTCTCCCTCTTCGACTTTAGTTCGCATACATGGAAGACCTTGAACGCTCTAGGTGAAGCTGATCCAGCGAATGACGCTGAGGCGGAGATACCTTGCATATCGCTCGACCTTTGGTTCGAGGTGAGCGAAAGTGACCTTTACTTGGTGATCCCCATCCTGCCGAGTTCGGATAGGGCGCGTACTCAGGTTGGGATACGGATCGAGTTCGCGGCGACAAACACGCAGGGCTTACTTCAAAAATTTCGGGAGAAGCGCCAAGAAGGACTCGCACGTGTGGCAACGCTACCCGGTGGCGCAGGTAACTATGTGCCTTGGCCAAAGAACCTAACGGACTACATCGAGAAGGAACTGCATCGAGAATTCGAGTTCAAATATTTCGTGCTCGATCGGGCACAATTCAACGAGGAACACGAGCAGAACGCTGAATATGATCCTGCGCCACTCAGCGGCGATCAGGGGGGGACGGCAGTCCTCAAATCGCTTATCAAGGTCGACAGTCTCAGCGCGCAGCGTCATCTTTCTGATCCCTCATCCCAGTCATCAGGGATCGCGGGCCGGGCCGAGGATCTATCCCGACGCTTGAGCCGCTTCTACCAGAGAAACCTGGAGCAGCGGGGAGAGGATCATTCCGCGCTCAAGGCCCTCTTTGAGTCCGAGGAAGGCTTGAATACGCACCTCATGGAAGTGTTCGAGCCCACACTGAATCGGATTGCGACGCTCGGCTATCCTGGGCTGAGCAATCCAAAGCTTGAGATCAAGTCAGGTTTGAACCCTGCGACAGTCATGAGCCAGGACGCACGGGTACATTATGTGCTCGGCGATGGAGCAGACGCGGTACGTCTTCCGGATTCCTACAACGGCCTTGGCTTTAAAAACCTTATCTACATGGTTGTCGAGATTCTTGATCTTCAGGAGAGATGGAAGGCAGATGAGGAGAAGCGGGCCCCCCTGCATTTGATCTTCATCGAGGAACCGGAGGCACATCTCCATGCCCAACTCCAGCAGGTGTTCATACGGAATGTGCTCGATCTTCTACAAATCACTGGCGAAGATGACGGCGCCTTCACTAGTCAAGTCGTAGTCACCACCCACTCTCCTCACATTCTCTACGAGCGTGGCTTTGGCCCGGTCCGCTATTTTCGGCGCCACATCGTCGATGGTGAACAGTCGACAAAGGTTCTTAATCTTTCGAGTTTTCAAAAGGGCGATGCACCTAAGGATCGCGACTTTCTGCAAAGATATCTGAAGCTGACCCACTGTGATTTGTTTTTTGCAGACGCAGCCATCCTGGTGGAAGGAAATGTCGAGAGATTGCTCTTGCCACTTATGATTGAGAATGCTGCGACCACTCTTCGGTCAGCATCGTTGTCAATCCTGGAAGTGGGCGGAGCGTTCGGCCACCGATTCAAGGAGCTGATTGAATTTCTCGGTATCGCGACCCTAATCATCACGGACATCGATAGCGTTATGGAGGTGCCTCAGCCAGCCATCGACGAAAGCGAAGACGAAGAAAAAGAGTTTGAGATACCTGCAGAGGAAGAAGGTGGGGAACCTCAAAAGCGATACGGCTCCACGTGTCTTCCTAGTGAGGCCGGGGCTGTGACCGCTAATCAGACCCTTATCCAATGGCTGCCCAGGAAGCGGACCATCAACGAACTGCACGCCATGACAGGTGAGGATAAGACTGAGCTGCTGACGGGATCAGACACGGCGATGGTGAGGATCGCGTACCAAGTTCGGACTGAAGTGTCCTGGAATGGACAGACATCCAAACTATGCGGTCGAACCCTTGAGGAGGCGTTCGGATTAGAAAACGCCGACTGGTGTCAGTCGGCAGATCAACGCTCTGTCGGGTTGAAGCTAAGGGGCGCAGTTACCAATCCAGAACAATTGGCGGCTGGGCTGCACAAGCGGGTTATAGGGAAGCATTTCGACAAAACAAAATTCGCTCTCGGAATACTCGCTCGCAAGGATGATGATTGGAATGTCCCGATGTACATCAAGGAAGGGCTTGAGTGGCTCAGAGACCAAGTGGACCTTGAGGTCGAGCAAGAAGTCGAAGCGGTTGTTGGTGCTACGGCCGAAGCTCCAATGGTGGCTCAAGACGCCGGTCAGGCAGCGCAATGAAGCTTCGCCGCGTTCAACAACCAGATACACCTGCAGACGTCAGTCTCAGGGAATGCCTGACCGGCGCGGCAAAGCGTAGTTTCATCGTTGTGGCTGGCGCTGGATCTGGAAAGACCACTTCGCTGGTCAAGGCGCTTGCGACCATCATCACGCAACACGGCCCCGCTCTAAAGCGCAATCGCCAGCGGGTTGCATGCATTACGTATACGGAAATTGCTGCGGCCGAGATCTGGGCTGATGTAGGCAGCGATCCGCTTGTACATGTGTCGACGATTCACAGCTTCCTCTGGATGCTAATTCGCAGCTTCCAGATGGATATTCGTTCGTGGGTTGATCGTCGAATTGGTGAGAAGCTGGATAAGCTACACAACGAAGCAGCGAATTTCGGACCAAGGGTTCATGAGAGGACACGCGAAAAGAACAGACGCGACATTGTGCGCTATGAACGCGAGCGTGGACTCATTGGGTCAGTAGCCGTGTTTAACTACGGCACTGGAAGCAACTACCCAAAAGGGCTGCTCGGCCATGATGATGTCCTGAATATCGCGACTGATTTTTTGAAGGAGCGGCCGCTCTTCAGGCTCCTCCTTGCCCAACAATTCCCGTTCGTTTTTGTAGACGAAAACCAAGACACCACGCTGGGCATCGTTGAGGCTCTCAAAGCTGTTGAACTTCAGATGCGCGGTAAATTTTGCCTGGGTTTCTTTGGTGATCCGATGCAACAGATCTATCCGACCGGCGTTGGCGATGTCGTAGCAGAAGACGGATGGCTCACGATACCTAAGCCAGAAAACTTTCGCTGCGCAGCATCCGTGTTGGCGGTGGCGAATGCAATCCGACGAGACGGCGACAACCTTGTTCAAACTCGCGGACGAATGGAGGTAATCGATGGAGTCGAGCAACCAGTTGTGGGGACTGCGCGCATATTCGTGCTTCCTACCGATGGAGATCGCGATGAGTACATCTCGAAAGTCCGAAATTGGGTAGCAAACCAGAATGGAGACCCAGCCTGGCGAAACAATGAGGACAACTCAGTCAAAGTCCTCGTGATCGTCCACCGAATGGCAGCCACCCGGTTGGGTTTTGGAGGCCTCTACGCCGCACTGAATGACAATGCACCGGGCGCATTCAAAAATGGATTTTTGGATGCTACCGCATGGCCCTTACGCCCATTCATCTCATTCGCATTGCCGCTAAGTGATGCGCTTCAGAATGGTCGCGAATTCGATGCGATGACCATTCTGCGTCAACACTGTGGGCTCCTTCAAAAAGAGGAGTTGCGCGGAAAGAATGTGCCTGAAGTGCTTAGCCGACTGCGGAGCGCTAGCCTTCGCCTCGCAACGATGATGCAGGCCGTGGAAGGTCGAACGGTACGCCAGGTATTGGTTTTCCTCCGCGATAGCGGATTGGCGAGCCTTGATCCTCGAGTGCTAGCCTATCTAGAGCATCAGCTTCCGCCGGCGGATGAGGATGCAGAACCAGACGAAGAAGAAGCTGG
>CAZSPN010000003.1:48316-67602 GCA_964608835.1 uncultured Gallionella sp. | reverse complement strand
TGGGAAGGAGGTCAGCGCGATGGAAGCGTTCTTAGCCTGTCCCGCCGCTCAGCTACGGGGTTATCGCCGGTATGTAGAGGATGAATCGCCGTTCTCGACGCAGCAGGGTATCAAGGGAGCTGAATTTCCGCGTGTGTTGGTCGTGCTGGACGATGAGGAAGGCACGCACACACAGTTTTCATATGACAAATATCTAAGTATTAAGCCGCTCTCGGATAGGGATATAAAGAACATTCAAGAGGGTAAACCTACCGTTGTCGATAGAACGCGGAGATTGTTTTATGTCTGCTGTACGCGTGCGATAAACGATCTGGTGGTAGTGTTATTTTCGAACGAACTAGAGCTAGCTGAACAGCGAGTGCGGGAGGCAAACATTTTCCCGGAAGTATCGATAATCAATTTCGATACCTTGTAATGATGCAGCAGAACAATCGGGAGTTAAGGCGGTTCTAAATCGCGCTTATTTCCGCCAGGATTTGTCCTCATCGTCTGGGCGGAACTTCCGCTTCAGGCACGCAGCTGACGTAATTTCATCAGGCAAACAACGGCAGCAATGGCCGAAATGAAGACGGTCTGTAAATCGGCCTTTGCGGACTCTGACGGTTTACTGCTAAGGCTGACTGTGCAGATTGCAGGAATGTCTGGTTCCAAGTTTTTCGAACTATCACTTTCGCCCCTTATCGCCCCCTCCAAGCATTCAACTGTTCAAGACGGTACGGCTTGACCTTGGCTTCCCATCACAGTAATAAACTGGTTGCAGATTTGTTATGAGGATGATGGGGCCGAAAACGTCCATTTGAGGGAACCAAACTCCATGTACCAATGATCTGTGCCTGCGATTATGAAAACGAGCGGATCCTCATACTGTCTTTTCAGTTTTTCCCATTCGAAACGATCCAAAGTCGACGGCGAAGGATTAACTTCAGGATGAGTATGCCACTCACCTACGTAATGCATGGTTCCACAACTGGCCTCCCAGTGGCTATCACTGAAGACTTGATGTCCAGGATCCTTGCGCTCGAAACTATTACGTCGACGAACATCTAGAGCCAAAGGGAAAGAGGTTTCCACAATCTCAATATGCGGGCCACGTCGGTAACCTACCAATATCCCTCCGGCCTCCTTGGAATGAAGGCCTGTCTGCCTATAACCCAAAATTACATTTTGGGTGGCTGGGCATATCCATATTTCTCCCTGCAATTCAGGATTTCGAAGCTTCAGATCGTTGAGCATGTCACACATTTGGCCAGTCTGTCAGGATCGGAATCGGACTTCGGCGAATGCAGATAAGATCCGTGCCCTAAGTAAAGTGTGCGGTACCTTGGGCTTGGATTCCCTGCTTTCCAATCGGAGGCCATTTGAGCAGCCAGTGAAGCTGCCGTTGCGGGGGCGGTTGTGGCATATGGTCTCATCGTATGGCATCCGACAAATCTTGTTTCAGGCAGTTTTTTTAGGATGCGAAACCGCTGCCGCTCAATCTCGTCTCCCTCCGGTAGGTGCAAACAGTCATAACATGCATGGTTGCCACCATCGCTGAGGAGCGCCTGGACCACTTCGCCGTTGGCCAGAACCCAAGTAAATATCATTGCCGGTGTGTTCACTCCAGACTTAATGAGCTCTTGGTGTTGCTCATTAAGCACAAGAGACAATGCCTCTTCACCCGTCGCATCTATTAGTAGATCGCAGTCGAAGAGATTAGATACTTTACGGGCGTCGACATCAATGCCGACTACGTTGGCAAGTGGGAATTGGCGCATTAAAAACGTTGCCATGGCACTCGCCTTCATCTGGAACAAGAAATCCAAGCCTAATACATGTCGCCCCAAATTTTCAGAACTTAGGTACTGAGTATCAATGATTCGAAACTCACCTCCTTCAGTGCCAGCCCCTAATCGAACTAACTGCTGCGCGAGGAAGCTTCCGACTGCGCCAGCGCCAACCAGGTGAATACGTAAGCCCCCTAGTCCTTGTTGGCTACCAAGGTTCCGTCCATGCAAGAATGGTTCTGTGACATCGGTGGTGGTAAACGGAAGCACTTTGATTGCACCGCCTCTAACGTTTCGGAGGTAATTGGATAATCCAGAACTCCCCCCCCGTTTAAGCTTGTCCAGCGCCCACTGCTTTCTGATTTCCACTGAAATCGTGGCGTTTACGCCAAACCACTTGCTCTCATAACGAAACAGAATGGCGCATAACGCTGCCTCTGCAAACGCCTTGCTGTTGACCAAGCACATAAGACGTTGATAGGCACGTTCATCCACCATTTGTAGCCAGGACCACAAATCCATCCATGTCTTGGGAGGTCCGCGTTGATCTAACCAAGGATCCATCTCCAACGTTATCACCCAAGCAGGACATAAGTCATCCTTCTTGTCGGTTGGAGCCAGCTCACGCTTTATGATGAGCCCAATCTTTTCTATTTCTTCTGCGCTATCAGAAAACAGTCTACGGACGCCACTGATAACGCTCATCGTAGTCGAATGAATTCCCTTTTCGGGGCGCACAGTCCCCAACAGGCACGACCAATCCTCTGCCCAGTATCGGATGAACTCGTATTTTGATTCGTCATGTCTATACCCTATTGTGCTCTGACGTTCGAGCTCCTCTGCTGCCAGCTTGAGGCACTGCTGCAAATTACCTACTGGCCGATGGCGGTCAAAAATGATTGAGCCGCCGGCCAAGTAGCAAATGCCGCCAAGTTGATTAACGTGTGGCCGGAAGGCTTCGGCTTCGTCTAGAAGATAGATTTCCGGGTAGTCGACAAAATCCCAGTCCGGAATATCGACACGAATCCGGAAGCTCTGGGATTTCACTTTCAGCAAGCCTTCGAAAGAAACCAAGCCACGGAGGGCATATTTCAATTTTGGGGGAGTGACTTCCCCAAAACCCTGCTCAAGCAAATAGCATGTAATTGCCCGATTCGCTGCTGTGTGTCGCTCGACTCGTCCCAATATCTACTACCCAGCTGTTGTGGGCACGATGGGAGAACGCGGTCTAGGCTCTACTGGAACATTGCGAATATTCGTCGGTCCATCATCTGGTGTTACACCATCGGGGTCGTTAGGAAAACGCTGGCCGAGGTGTTTTTGAATTGATTGGATAGCTCCGTTACGATTTGCAATATTGCTATCTAACGCTTGGCGCAAAGCTGAATGGAATTCGGTGGCTTTTTTTGCTGCCTCTTGACGCTCTTGAGTATCGAGTCGGTTTAGGTCTTCATCGGTATCAATCATGGGCTCCTTAACCGAATTGCTAAGCCGGGAAGGAAGAGCCTGTAACACGTGTACCAGCGCCAAATCGTCTCGACCATTGAAGTCCGCCTTAGTGCGATCCAGAGTCTGGGCTGCACATACCATAAGGGCTAGAGAGCTCGGGCCTCCAGAAGCCCAAGTGTGATCACGCCATGCCTTGAGATAGCGGCTTATGCGTCGTAGCTGAGGTCCATGACGCTCGAATTTCTTATCAAACCAGACAACTACTCGACCAGGATCAGAGGGATTCCAGGTTCCGTCTTTGCATGCCAGGGATATCCTGGTAAGAGAGTCCCAGGTAATTTTTTCAGCGAAGGTTGCACTATCCGCCGCCGTAAGGTTCTTGGCTAACGCAGCCTCCCTTATTTGGAGAAACTCTGTATCTGGAGCTGCATACAGAGGAAGATCAACGTGGGCACGACTATTATTGTTCAGCTTTACACGAGCACAGAATTGCTTCTCCGATAGAGTCCAATTCTTTTCTTTAGCTAACGGGGTCATCAACTCCCGAACCATGTCGTAATAGCCCTTTGCGGCGGCCTTTGGATGGATGCCGTTATCGTCCCACAATGAGATTGGAAGGTATATTCCAAGATCCCAGTCCATCTCTTGCGGCGGGTTCTGGCAAGGATCATTGCAGGTCTTGTAAGCCCATGATCCTTGCGTTCTGAATTTCGGCGTTACGCTAGTTTTTTCGCCGATTTTTACTTCCAGCCACTTTGGAATAGCTGCCCTTAAATATTTCTGGATTTCAGTCTTTGCCTCTCTTAGAGATGCCTCTTCCTTGGTGGACGGGGCTAAGTTTTTAAGATAAGAAGGCTTTACGTCACGATCAAAAAGCTTACTGAGATTGAGTGCCACAATATTCTCCTAGTTAGATGTCTGCGTTCTTGTTGGGCCCGTGGTAAAATTTTGGCTGTGATGGCTCATGACCTCGGATGCTTTGCAAAAGTGCTGTGCTGAACAAATCCTGACTGACTACATCCGCTTGGCCTAACAGCGCCTTACGTGCCTCAGCGCCGGTATTGTCTAGTCCAAGATAACTAGTTTGTTCCGGCTTTGGTTTGCCATCGATCAGGTGGTGTCTGTCGCCCAGCCAATGTTTCAACATGTCATTACTCATGGCTTCTTGAGAATTGATTGTCAATTCGAAAAGCCGGAAACCCCATCCGCGCGCCCACGGAAAACATCCAGTGGTGGGAGCCGAGAGAATACCGATATCTTTGTCCAACTTTGGGTCCATTGCTGTGCCACGAGCAAATGTTCCGATTGATACAACATGTATGGTATTTACGTCGGGATGTTCCACGAAGTGCATGGCCTCATGGACCGCAACTAATCCTGGAGCATTGGCCACTAAACCACCATCAACGAAATTCTGATTTTTGAAGCCGTAAATGGGGAAGAAGGTGGGCGCTGCAGCAGTAGCCATCGCCACATCTACGAGCGAATACTCCCAGTCAATCCGCAGTCGTGGGTGGTGCGGGGTTTTGAAAAAAGTGGGGGTACCTTTCGTGTAGTTTACCGATGGAATCATGACTCGGTGTTTGAGATTCCCAATGGTTGATTTACCGAATATCTTCTTTTCCCCCAACAGGGCCTTCAACTTTTCATTACGGTATTTCGACTCGAACAACCCTAAGTTAAAAAAGCGATGACGGGGAGTGAAAATTTCATCAGCCTGATCAAACAAAGAAACCAAATTCTTTGCCGGTATTTCCTTAGCTAACCCTAGAGCCAAAATTCCACCAACAGACGTACCCGCGATTAGGTCAAATCGATTCGCCAGCGGAGAACCGATTGCCTTTTCGAGATTTGCAAGCACTTGGGCAGTGAAAAGCCCTCGGGCTCCCCCACCTGATAACGCTAATATCCAGAATTCACCAGCTGCCAAAATACTCTCCCAAATAATTGGAGGGCTAAAAATGACCGCGAGCTGGAAAAATTGGATTGAGTCCGAAAATCATCGAAACCACTACATCTAGTGGTTGCCCGCGCAATTAACCCTAATGCTAGTGTAATTTTGATTTTATGCAAGCTATATTTCGGACTAATTTATCCACTACGCCATTTATTTGCGTGCAACTTTATGGATCCCGTGGCATGTACATACATCAAGGTGATTTGCCGTTAGTCATTTAACTACTGGCAACTCGTTCCACTCGGTCGTATGTCGCCAAGCAAACCGGAAAGAGTCGCTATCATCTGTATGACTTGGAGCATGACTAGCTTTTCATTCGTGCAAACTTTGAGCGTCAGCTTGCAACGCTGACCGTCTCCAGGGGGCGATTGCTGCGTATCACGACCATCCGGTTTGGGGTTGCCAATTAACGAGGTTGAATGGCCGAAGTGTGTTAAAAGTGATAGTTCGAAAAACTTGGAACCAGACATTCCTGCAATCTGCACAGTCAGCCTTAGCAGTAAACCGTCAGAGTCCGCAATGGCCGAGGAGCAGGCATTCCACACAATATCGTTGACCGACTACTATGTTGGATGTGATCGCGATTGTGTGCCTTTCGGCAGTCAATTACTTTTAACATATAATTCTTTTATTGCCAGATAACTGGCATTCGCCAACACAGGTGTCGCGACTGGATGTTTTTATAAAAAAATGGACGTTAGCATGACGTCAAGCACGGGGAAATGTTTGAGGTGAGCATGCCTGCAGTCCTGGGTATTGATGCCGCATGGACTGCCAATGAGCCAAGTGGTGTTGCGCTTTTGGTTAAGCGCAGTATGCGCTGGCATTGCCTTCGCTTAGCACCTAGCTATGCAGCATTTTGTGATAATGATTTTTCTTGGGATGCTCCCGTAAGGGGTGGTATCCCAGATGTCAAACAACTGCTTGGGATTTGCTCAGCTTTAATTGGAAATAAAGGAAACCTTAAGGTTGTTGCGGTGGACATGCCGCTGGCAAATCGGCCGATCATAGGGCGACGTGCCGCAGATGATATAGTTTCCCGTCAGTTTGGCGCTCGGAAGTGCGCAGTTCATTCCCCTACAATAGTGAGGCCAGGAATGGTTGGGGCTGAGCTGCATAGTAATTTTATAAGGTCTGGTTTTTCGCTCGACGTAGATAACAGTCGTCCATCTCAAGCGCTGCTTGAGGTATACCCCCATGTGGCCTTGCTGAGTCTTATGAATGCGACAGAGCGGTTGCCCTATAAAGCCAGCAAGACCTTAACATATTGGGGAAAGGCATGTGCCATAGAGGAGCGAAAACGACGACTTCTAGTGCAATGGGCTGACATCCTGAAAAGATTACGAAAGAATGTGGATGGTATTGAATTACCGCTTCCATCTGAGCCTGGTCAATTGTCCTTCCAACATCTCAAGCGCTACGAAGATGCAATTGATGCTCTGGTGTGTGCTTGGATGGCAACTCGATATCTCGCTAATGATGCGTTACCCCTAGGGGATGGCTCGGCGGCAATTTGGATTCCGTCCGGCTTGGATTGAGTCGAATTTGATGGCTGTTTGTTGACTCAGTTCTCCCATGACCAGGTTTCATGGGCGTTTTCTCATATGCCGATGATGCTTTAGTCTTCGATGATTTTGTATTCTTGCGTATTTTTGGCTGGATATTTTCTTTGATGGCATTAGAAATCTTGCATATCCCGGTACGAAGCAACTTTTCTACAACCTCTTGCGTTGCACCATTTGCCTCGCATGCCGCTTTGAGTGACATGCCGCCCTGAAAATCAACGATAGCCAAACCCGTGCAAGACTTACCTAGCCGGCCCAATGCCGGAAGCCCCGCAGCCATTAGACATTGTCTAACAATATCTGAATCGATACCCAATTCTTCACTCATGGTGATGATATTGCCAAAGTGGCTCACATAAAGATCATACATTTCTTTACTATTCCAGAAATCCCACCCATATTTCCGATGAGACTTGCGGTTTTTTGGGAAATTCTCAGCTTTGCTAGACCAATAATTCACCGCCTCATCAGAAGAATCAAACAATACCGCTAGTGCTAACGCATAGGTATGGTTGGCAACTGGCGTGGAAGGAAGGCAATCTATTGGATTGAAACTCTCGCTCGCTAATCGTTTATCTATAGATGGATATAGAGCTCGTACCCAAGGCATGGGACACTGTTCCAGTATTCGATCGGTAAATTTTGGTCGTTTACCGGCTTTAGCGGTACGGATTGATTGTTTTTTGATTTGCTCTGATATGCGATGCATTGCATGAATTGAAGCAATTGGCCGTTCGGAATCCAAAAAAGAAAACAGGATATCCGCATAGCGCTGGATCACAGGGTTGTCTGAAATCTGTTTAAATTCCTGGGGGCTAAATTCGAAATGTGCCTCCATTTCCAAGGAAGGCGTTTCATCAAACGCCTTATTGCCCAACGAACTTATGGCCAATTGTGTCCCGTGCTTGCTACACCAGCAAATGCCTGGAAACTGATGTGAACGGCGCCAATAAGTGTATCTCCAAAAATCAAGGTCTTCTTTGATGCAATCCAGACAAAATCGTGGATTTATACGATCCCATGTCAGGGTTCCATAGTATTTGATTATATCTAGACGTGACGGATCGCCGTGAATTACGCCTTCATCTTTTGGTGGAGCCATTCTGAATAATGGAATCAGGGTATGTGATCTCACAAATTGCATAAGGCTCATGCCTGCTGCCAGAGCCAAAGTGGCCGCATCCGGGCAATCATCTTGTGGTGTTCCTGGGGGATGTAATTCCTCACGCAATGCTGCCATGAAACTCTTGGTTGAAGGGAATGTGATGTTAGGAATCCTAATACGTCCACGATAACCACGCGAGAATTCGTCTGGATGTATTTTGGAAGTTATCGGCATTTCATTTCTCCTCGGGCAGTAAGGGGTGAACGCTGCCGTGGGTAAGTGCGCCCAGGCTGCGAATCACTGCGGCTAGAGCTGCAGAATGGTGTGCGCTGCCGTCCCATGTGGCCGCCAATGATCCAATCAGTTCTTCATTTTCAATAACCGCGTTTAGCGTTACACCTTCAGTGGCAGTACGCACATATCTGCATATTTCCTCAAACAGCCTTGAGGGTCGTGATATGTGTCCGGCAAGAACCCGGCTTACCTGAGATTGGCTAGCCCCAATGGCTTCTGCTATCTGGTTTTGCGTGATGCCAAGAGACCGTGCCTTGTTCGCGATGGACAGGGCTTCGGCAGAAATTTTCGTTTTTGTTCTCATGCATAATATTATACATATATGCATAATAAATGTGCAACAAAATAATCCCTGATACGTGGTATTAGAGGAAAGTTTGTTTAAAGGGAGAGGCTGGCTAGATTTGCCCGTTCAGATGACGAGCAGGAAAAGACCTATAGTCAGGATTATTAAGATAATGAGCCGTCATAGCCCAAGATATTCCCACATTATTTTGAAGAATTATCAATTGCCGCAAATCGCTGAGTGATTGTGAAGAGGCGGATACATGATGTGCCTCATCCACTAGGAATAACGAAGTGAGTTTGTTTGGCAAGTGATTCAGAAGTCGGCGCTCAAGTGCGGCGTTGACTTCATCAGGGGTAATTGGCTCAGCGTCAAAAATCTGCCTGAGTGCTAGGAGTGCTCGCCAGGCTTTGGTTTCATCGTCATCAAAATTATCTGCCATGTCAATTCACCGTCAGCGACGCGATAGCATATCCAGAACTACACGATCTTCAGGTAATGCGCCACTTAGAGCAGCATTGGACAGCAGCGACATAATTACATCAAAAATTACCACGCGCGCCTCCGTACCTAACTTCCCACCGCATTGCATTTGATCATATTTATCAAGCAGGGAAAAAGCTCTTATTTTTAACTGACGTTCTTCCTCTGGAGGGAGAAACTTAATCTTCTTTTTGTCAAACAGCAGGTAAGTAATATCTACGCCTGCCGCAGCAATGTCAGACAAGTAACGGATGGTGGGTTGGGTTGCTTCGTTTTCATATTGGCTTTGGGCCAGACGTTTAACGTGCGCTTGTTGGGCGAGCTCAGCTTGGCTCATTCCCAATCGCTTACGTTCTTCTTTTAGGCGCTGGCCGAAGCCAGGCACGATAACGTTACGGTGGTCCATAGTGTATGAGATTGTACGGGAAGATAGACAAATGTAAAAATCTGTCTCATACTATGTATGGAATACCATACACTTATGTCCGAATGAGCCACCAAATTCAAATACGCCAAGTAGACGAAACAAAAGATCTGATCGAGCAGAGCGGGGTTTCGTTATCAGAGTGGGCACGTGCGAATGGATTTTCCACTGGGTTGGTATATCAAGTGATGGCTGGAAAACGAAAATGCATGCGCGGGCAAAGCTTCAAGATTGCAGTTGCTTTAGGGATAAAAGGGGGAACGCCACTCGATGTAGAGCAACTTTCACAGTTGCTCAAAACTAACAAAAACCAAATGTGAAGTAACTAGAAAGGATAGGAGAAGATCATGAAATAAACGAAAAACCGGAATCATCTTTTTAAGATTATCCGGCTCCGCCTCGAGTTTTCGAGAATGCTGATTGTTGGCGCAAACAGTATCTCAAAGCTTTATGGCGTAGTCAAGTCATTTGTTTGCTCTGAAATGCACATAATTAAATATGCATTGAATAGCAATCATCTAAAGCCTAAAGCGCAAGGAGATACGTCATGCCTACAAATCTTGGATTCATTCTGTTCCGCCCCAACTTTTATTCTGTCGAAATCTCTCTACCTCAAGTGGCGGTGTATTGCCAATTAGGTGTTGTGTGCGGAGATGATCATGTCAAAACAATATAAAGGTGTTAATAAATCCCGACTGAAAACCATCTACTTGCGCCAAGATTCACCTAGTTGGGGGACGGACTATATACCGTCGATTCTTGCAACCCCACAGGAGGCCCCGGCTATTTCTCATGCAGTCACAATGACGCCATCAAAGCTTAACGGCCGAGAAACACATTTGTTGTCGATCAGTGAGCGGAATGCTTGTTTACTTGGCCTATATAACCCTCAGGTTATTGGTCTTCAGGAACAGCGAATGCTGTCTCCAGAGCCTTGCCATCATCCGCTATGGTCATTTCCGGGTGTGGACAGAACTGTTCTACCTCCACTTAATGGAATCATTGACGTGGCCGATCGACTCCAGTACCTGGATTTGTTGACGCGATTGAACGTGGAAGATCGGAATACGCCAGGTAATCTGGTCTCTGTTGTTTTTCCATGGGTTGGAGATTTGCTATGGTCTCTAAAGGGGAACACTGGAAAATTCTTCAATGTCAATTGGTCAATCAAAGGTACGTACCTGGATTTCAAGCGGCCCTCAATAAATTGTTCAGGAAAGGCAAAAGAGACCCGAAGGGTTTTGGGGCGGCACGAAATCGAAAAAATTTATTATCAGGATGCTGGCATTCGCACAGTTCTGGTTGCCAATGAAGGTATCGATCGCCATGTTTCGGCAAACCTTCGCCAATTGTTTCTCCACCACAGACGGCCATTACACCTAACAGTAGAACAGCGGGAAGAAATCCTTAAAAAGTATCACTCAGCTCTGGAAATTGGCATACCGCCAATTGAGGTCATCATCCAATTTTCAGAGAGGGGGCGATATACGGTTGACCAATGCCGTTCACTACTCTGGCAGGCAATCTGGGATCGTGAATTGCGCGTTGATTTGTTTAAGCCAATATTAATCAACCGCCCTCTAATGCATGAAATCCGCGACGTGATCGACGTCTATTCTGACTGGTTCAAGGAGTAACCCATCATGCATATGGGATTTCAAATTGAAGCACCGGAAGGTTGGCATCAAATGGTCAAAGGTGTTACCTACTATTTCTTGAAAAGCCATGCTGAAGCACGGCGCGTATTGCTGGCTTATTTCCAAATTGGAGAGATGCACAAGGACACCAAAGCGCACCTTTTAGTTATGCCTAGGAAGATTTTCGAGGACGGCATCGCATCAGAAGATATTCTACCTCTGGATATTCAATTACGCTTGCCACCATGGCTTGCAGGTTTGGAAGATTTTGATCTGACTCAAATCGATAGCACCCGCCCGAAGGCTGCAATCCTTCATAGTGAAAGGGTCGAAGATCGCTTCTTGAAAATTTCGCCGACTCTACGGGATCTGAAAATCATCTTTTCGGCAAAGTATCCAGAGGCTGAACTAAATCACAGAGCATCCTTATGCACTCCTCGCCAGCATGAGACTCGATTTCGTCTGTGGGTCCTGACCTATCTATGCTTCGGTCAAGATATGTGGATGCTTCTGGGTGCATTTAACAATATCGGACATTATGATCGCCTAGTTCACAAGAACACGAAATTTGGAGCGCCATCGCTCGCCTACGGTAAAAAGCACGGGAATAATATGAGCATCGAGCTCATAGCCATGTGCGTTAAATACTTCATAAAACATGCAGACCTTGGCAAGCGCTTCTCCCGGATCTACGAGACGATTATTACCGAGGATTTTCGTTGTAAGACCGCTGTCACTAAATCCGGGATGCGCTACTACATTCATCCTGAAGGGAAACCATTTCCTTCTTTCTGGCAATTCAAATATTCAGTGCTAAATGAAATTGGTATTGAAACTGTCCAGATAAAACTTTACGGCGCAGTGCGGCATCGCGCAAAAGTCGCAGCTTCAAAGGGATCATTCACAGAAGATATTTCCAACTTAATGGAAAATGTAGATGCGGATGGCTATTACACGAAGGAGCGGCCGCGGGGATATGTTGAAGGAACGAGTTTGCCACCCTTGTGTTGCGTTACTAGTCGAGACCTTCTTTCTGGAAAAAAGCTCGGCATAGGCTTTTCATTCGGCAATGAACGTAGCACTGCATATCGAATGATGCTGTTTTGTATGGCGGTGCCTAAGGATTATTTCTGCATGCTAATGGGAATTCCGTTTGTGAAAGGTGAATGGGTAAATGAAGGGATTCCAGCGCATTTCAGCGTGGACCGAGGTCCAGGAGGTCGGAAGCAGCTCATCAAGGATTTAGAAAAAAGGTTTCCGATTCGAGACCTTGCACCATCCTGGATGGGGCAATCAAAGGCCAATATCGAATCAAGTCACCCCCGGGATGTGAAGATTGACGGGCAACCTACCTACCTTCAGAGTGATCTTACGCCTATAGAACTGGCTAGACGGGAAATCATGGCGCTGATCAGTTATAACCATACAGCGAACATGGAGGACAGATTTGAACCAGACAGAGAATTGGCTCTGGTTCCTCCCACTCCGATTTCTCGGTGGATTCACTATGATAATTTATTCCGAAACGATGCGATGCCCATATCTATCCCGGAGTCCGTCCGCACCTTTCTGACGCCGATGGAGTTTGATCTAAGGGATGATGGCATCTGGCTTGACCAGCGCAAGTATGGGTCGGATGCACTTGACGCGACAGGCATCAGGGAACGCATTGCCCGGTCTGGTGAACTCGGTGCCAAGATTAACGGCTACATTCTTGACATGTGTCTTCGGCACATCTGGGTTGAGGTCGACAGAAAATTATTGTTGCTGGATGCCAAGTTGCGGCTCAGGGATGACGAGAACAATCGCGATATATCATTTGCGGAACTTGAGCAATGGAATGAGGCGCGCCGAAATATCGGGTCTGCCTTCAGAGAGCACCAGCATGCAGCATCATCCGAATTCATGTCTCGGTTCAAAGAAGATACTGGGAAAAGCTGGGACTCGACGAAACGACGTACCGGGAAACCAAAACGTGATGCCATGCAGAAGCAGGAGGAATCCGAAGCGCGGCAAGCAACTTCAAACAGGAAGAAGGCCTGATGAAATATTCCTCCAATAACCCTTGGGCCGCCCGATTTGAGCCAATGCTTGATCGGGCAGTCATCAAGCAGCGTGCACTAGTTAAAGTGCCAAGCCTTGAAGGGCTTCACGATTTGCCCGCCGAGCTAGCGTGCTTTCTTCTGGAGGAAGCACTGAATACGGTATTTTATCCGACAACTCAGTGCATTAATATCTTGGAGAGATTTGTTGGGGAGGCTTATGCACATTGCATTAGCACCTATTCAGATGAAAGGAAATTTATTGAGGGTGTTTATGCAAGGCAGGCTCCGTTAACTGGGTTTTCACCTCCCATCCTTCTTACTGGCTTGGGTGGGACTGGTAAGAGCCAGATCATGAAAGCGTTTCGCCGTATCCAGGTAGCGGATAGTCAAATCATAGTCGGGGGAGAGCACTCACCATTCCCGCTCATGGGCCCGTGGAGTGTGACTGTGCAAGCTCGCAGCACCCCAAAAGATATTCTAAAGGCCTTAGCGAGGACAGACGGCGCGCCAGCCTCATTGGTAGATACTTGCAGAAAGCTTGCTTTTCGTGACGGGATTCCATTTTTGATGGCGGATGAATTTCAATTCGCAACGGGCTCTGGTAATGCAAACACGCGGCTTGCGCAGATGCTCTTTTCTCTTGGATATATCGGAATACCCTGGACTTGTCTGGCTAATTTCAGCTTGATAAAACGTCTATTGAATCGCCCTGAGGAAGAGCGACAGCGCCTGTTGTCAGATCTAATTATTTTGTTCCCTGATCATCACGAAAGTGAAGACTGGATTGAGACGCTTAATATTCAAAAAAGTGTATCTAAGGAAATACTGACGTTTAATCCAGTCAAGGATGCTGCAGATATTCATGCATACACCGCTGGTCGCAAACGAGCGACAGTCAAGTTGTTGGTCATTGCGTTTCGCTATGAGCACCCCCGAGGCGGTACAGTTGGCCTATCGGAAATCAAGCGTGCCTATCACTCACCGGAATTCTCGAGCTACCGCGAAGAATCAGAGATATTGGCCAACCAGACTATTCAGAATTGCCCCGATAAGATCAGGAAAGATCTTTGGTGCCCAATTCCTCTTCCCAAAGGTGCGGCAACAAGATTTACAGAGGCAGTCATACAGAAAAGAAATGAACAGGTTGCAGATGCGGAGCTTAGATCCTCAATGAATAAAGCTGAGCGGGAGGCCCTCAAAGAATTTGAACGAAACCCAAAGAAAAACAAAAAACAAACCGCTAAGGTTCTGCCGTTACGGAAGAAAAAAACTGCACCAACTGCTGAGGATCTCAAGAGCAACGCCAACTGGTTCAAAGATCAGCTTTGAGCGAGAGTTTTTCAACAGCGTATCGGGCAGAGATGCTTTCTCAATTTGATACAGAACATCAATCCAATGGACTTGAATGATCAATTATTTGATTCTGACTATTCACACCTGCCATCCCCATTTCAGGGAGAAACACTGTATGGATGGTGCGCACGATTTCATCGCCTGAATTCCAGCGCCAGCGCCAGGCTGACCAGTCGCCATTTATTCAATCATTCAGTTGCCGGATTAAGGCATGATTTCCCAACCCATCTGGAGACCTTCTCGAACAATACGAATCAGCTCCTGGGGACTATAGAAGAACTGATTCATGGCAGGACGCCATTTGGCATTTTCGCACCATTCCTTTCATCGGATACTACAAAAGCAATTATCAATGACATGCGACAAGTTGTGCACACTCAGGTCAAATATCACCTTGGAATTCTGCCTAGTCGTATTGGCACTGCTGCGCCACTTAAGGCCTGTCCAAGTTGCATACGTATCGACGCAAAGATTTCTAAAGTAGCCTGGTGGCATGCTGAACACCAATGGCCAACTGTCATGACATGTCCAGAGCACGGGGACTATCTTATGATGGCCACACCAGAATTCCATGCAAGACTGCTCAAGGATTGGTTTCTTCCAACAGATTTATGTACCGCAAATTGGCATGAAGGCATCAAACTTCCAGAATCAACTATTACCAAGCTTAGGAAGTTGAGTGATTGGAGCTTGAATCTAGCCAAACGATACAAAAATCCATTCGATAGCGAGCTATTGCGCTTGACCTATCATCTGCGTGCCAAGTCCAAGGGATGGACATTCATGGATGGCTCCCTGAAGTTTAACCAAATCCGATTGGCATTTCGTGATCAGTACACTTGCTTGGAAAACTTACCAGGTTTCTCATTTATCCAAAACACCACTCAGGAACATGGCGGGTTTATCGGTAGCACATTGCGGCAATTCGAAGGCAACAAGCATCCACTCAAGCACGTGATCATGATGGATTTTCTGTTTGGCGATTTCGATATATTTATTGCTGAGTATGAGCGTCTACTTGCCAAGTCTATCGAGCTGGATAGAAGTGAGCTCTGGTCAGAGCTGACTGAATCCAGAAATCAGCTCAAGTTGCTTGTAAGCGAAGCGGGTTATTCGGTCAATGCAGCTGCCAAGCAGTTAGGTTTGCCGATTGGGCAAGCGCTCGTCTTTCTCAGGAAGGAAGGTGTTGAATACAAGCGGCGCCCCCGTGTCCTTAATCCGCAAATCGAAGTGATGCTTCGCCAGCTGTGCGAAGCCGGTGAAGATCGTGAAATGATTGCCACGAAGCTTGAAATCAAAAATTCATTTGTCAGGGATTATTTGCAGAATGATTCTGAGTTATGTGAGTCATGGCATCATGCTTACCAGAAGCGATTATTGGAAAAACATCGATCCAGTTTTATCCAGTTACGAAATGATCATCCTGATCTATCGACTAAGCAGATGAAGCAAATACAGGGTAATGGTATTCAATGGCTACAGCGCCATGACAAGGATTGGCTTGGAATGCACTTGCCAAGTCTTTGGAGTTGATCAATATTGCGGTGTTTCCTTGCGATGAACTCAATACTTTAGTGCCTCTCGTGCCCAATCCCTGTAACAACATTGCCCAATACGCCCACGAAAATCTCCATACCTTCGGCCAGCAACTTCAGCTGTTCATCATTTGGTTTGTCCGTACTAATCATTGCGAGCGTCTCATCCAGTGGTAGCTCACCGTACTTGGATTGATAGTGCGCCACATTGAGCGCCATCAGTCTCGCACACTCAGCCAGATCATCTTTGCTCACTTTTTCAATGAGCTGGTCTGCAAGTTTGTAGTATTGTTGAAACATCGATAAATCTGACATGGTGGTTCTCCAATGACGATATCTTACTGTATCCGATTTCTGCTTGTTGCGGCCACGCTGCTCTTTGCAAATTCTTCATCAGCTGGGATCCTGCTAGGTCGTGTGGTAGGAATTGCTGATGGCGATACGGTAACGGTGCTGGATAGCTCGAAGGTTCGGTTCAAGATTCGGTTGATGGGCATCGATGCGCCTGAGAAGAAACAAGCCTTCGGCAACAAATCCAAACAATCGCTGTCAGCATTGGTGTTCAACAAACAGGTGTCGGTCGAATACAGCAAGCAGGATCGGTATGGCCGCACGGTTGGCAAAATCATTGTGGATGGTATCGATGCCAACCTTGAGCAGGTCAAGGCGGGTATGGCCTGGCACTACAAACAGTACCAGAATGAACAGTCTGAAGAAGATCGAGTTCTATACGCGCAAGCTGAAGTACAGGCAAGAACTGAAAGGCGTGGCTTATGGATCGATACTGATCCAACACCGCCCTGGGAATTGCGTAAGCAACAAAAGCGAAAGAACTGACATGTGTGGCCGTTTCGCCCTGAATGAAAACCCAAGGAAATTTGCCGAATACTTTGGTTGCGTGATTGACCGTCAGGGCTCAGCAGGATTGGCGCCAATGGATAATTGACCAAGCGTTTCACAGCAAAACGTGCCACGCCATGAATGGAATTATGGTGAATTATGCCAGCCAGCATAATTATAGTATTTGAAATAATTCACCATAATTCAAGAACGAGTACCCACGCTAAGTATTGTAATGTAGTGTATTGCATTAAAGGCAGCGGCATCAAAGGACATTGTTGTATTAATTCCTGATGAGGTGACAAGTGACACAGACTATAGATCGCGGTGCTATCGCGAGGATGCTGATGCAGTTGTTCGAGCACTGGCAGTTGGAAACTGTTGAACAGCTCCACTCTCTGGGTTTGTCCACAAATAACCTGGCTGCGCTGACGCGGTATCGAAACGGCGCACCGCTTTCCAAAAACCGGGATCTGCTCGACCGTGCTGGCCACCTGCTCGGGATCCACAAAAATCTACGCCTGCTGTTCCCCCATGACCGCACCCTGGCTTATGCCTGGATGAAAACCCGTAACAAGGCATTCGAGAACCGGTCTCCAATCGAAGTTATCTGTGAATACGGCTTCGCCGGGCTGCTTATGGTTCGTACCTATCTTGACAGGGCACGCGGCGATTGATGGTTACAGGAAGAAAGGAAATGCCATGGACGATAACACCTCGCACCTGCAATCCCTCAGAGGGCTGGTTGTATCCATCAACGAACTCAACGTGATGGCGGAGCAAAAATACACGCCGACCGTTGAGGCGATCCTGCGTTCGCACAGTTGCGACATCAAGCAGATCGAAAATACCTTGGATGAGCTCTTTGACTTCTGTGGTTACGGGCCGGTCTTGTTGCTCTTCACGCGCCTTTGTCGCTATTACTACGATATTGATCCAGTCTCAACCGTAAACTATATTCACCATTATCGTGACTACTGGGACTCTGAAACGCAGGCACAGTCATTTGGAAAGTGGTCATGACTATGAACGAATCTCAGCGCATTGAGCGTTTGGCACTTATTGAGGATGCTGCAGAAAAAGTCTTTGGCAGTCTGGATATGGCCAAAACCTGGATGATGCAATATAACCCTGCGCTAGGAGGCACACCGATGTCTATGCTGAATACAGATGATGGCGCAGATGAAGTCAGGAAGGTGCTGGCATCAATTACCTATGGTGGCGTTGTTTAATATTAGTGACGTTCCGGTGCCGTCCCATATAGGGTGGCGTTCATCACCCATCCGGAAAATCTGCATTAGGCGGCAGTTCCGTAATACAGCTTGCAGAGCAGTTCTTCAACACGACGAGCACCAAGTTCCGTCAATGACACATCCAACGGTGATCTTCCTTGCATCATCGGATGAGACGTGTGCAGAAACGCTCTGGCATCATCGTCCGAATTCCAAACATATTGCGCCGTAGCATATACCCTGGCCAAGCGTTCAGTTCGTCCCGATTCCGCCGGCGTCAACCTTTCCCTGCGTCGCTTATAGGTTGCTTCAGGAACAATCTGGTACAGCAGTTGTTTACGATCCTCGCTGCCCATGAAAATATGATCAACACTTGCCTTCAACGCTGCCTTTGGTAATCCATGAGCTACTCGTTCGTCGAGTTCGGCAAACGAATGCGGGACTGGCGCAAGCGCCATTACGGCAGCTATCTTTTCTGGGGTAACAAGAACCATGACTCACCTCTTTGCATCACTTTGTTTATTACTCTGGTTCAAGTGATATTATTTGTCAATCCAGATTCCCAATAAGAACGTAATGCAGGGCGGTGCAAGAAACCTGCCTGCCATGTACTTTGCGTTAATACTTTCAGGTAATAAAATGGGTCATGAATGGCTCAAATGGCTCAGTCGACAGGGTTAAGCCTGGTCGGAAGTAGATGAAAGGATTCATTACAAGATTTCAGCCTTAGATAAACCCGACCTAAACCCGACAAACCAGACATCAACTGTAGAATCAATGAAAGCGGCAGGCTTGAGCTGCCGTTTTCAGGGTGGTTGAAAATGCAAAATGGTGTGCAGCTACGTGCCAATGCAGAATATGGTTTCTCCGTTGGTGCATGATTAACCTGGACCAGCTTAATGCGCCATAAATGCGCCAAATGCGCCGCGCCTCGGTGACCTCTTTTGAGAATAAAATATAACTCGCGTGTAGCTCGGTGCCAATTTCAGACCTTCAGTTTGATATAACGTTTGGTTCACGGCAGGATGCTCCGATGAAAATCCCAACATACCAAGTTGTACTGCGGCCTTTAGTTTACTACGCAAATCGCACCTTTCAATTGACACTGTTTCGTTTAATGGTTGCAGCTTGATGCTCGTAAAAATAAAGTCAGTAACTATTTTAATAAAGTCTGTAACAAAATTTAAGGGTTCCGGGCAACCCCCTTGGTTTTTTAAGATATAAATTGTGGGCGATGTCTCAAATTCGGCCTTAACAGACGCTGGCGATTTTATAAAATGGCTATCGGTGAATTGCCGGCGATGTTTTGCGCCGT
>CAZSPN010000003.1:37415-48306 GCA_964608835.1 uncultured Gallionella sp. | reverse complement strand
ATAAAATGGCTATCGGTAGTGCTTTCCGGGAAGTCCGCTTTCAGCTTTTTTGAACAGTCACTTTCGATGCGTTAAACGTATTTTCGCGAGACAAGGCTGCGTAAATTATTTTCCAATTTTTGCTCGACGTCCTCCACTGGCATCTCCCAAAAATCCGCCAGATGAACAACAGCGCGTTGCGCATCCCAAGGCATCGCACTCCGACCATCCACTTGAGCAAACGGCCCATCGGTCTCAGTTAATATTCGCTCACGAGGCATACAGACGACTAATTCACGAGACTTTTTTGCAGAAAGCATGGTGGGATTCACGCTAAACCAACAGTTCAATGAAATCGCGCGCTCCAACTCGCGTTTGCTCCCAGAAAACCAGTGAAGAATAGGCACTCCCGCATTAGGAAATGCCTCCAATCGATCCAGCACTTCCGCTGTCGCTCGGCGACTATGTATGCTCATCACTCTACCTTCTGCCTGACTACATGCATGAAGGATATGGTTAAAGACTGTGAGCTGATCATCCCAATATTTTCTGAACTCTGGTGCACCATCTAAACCAATTTCACCGACATATTGTGCATTAGGCAGATTGGCATCAAACATATCCAATTCACTCTTGCGCTGATGCGCAAGCTGAGGGTGCAACCCTAATGCAGTACGAATTCGTGAACCTGGCTTTGCCAGCGCTGACGTTCCAACCCATGCACTCGGTGTAGTGGTCACTGAAAGAACATAAACTCCTTGTTTACAGCATTCCGTTACAACAGCATGTGGGTCAGGATACAAATCAAGATGCGCATGAAAATCGATCATCTAACGCCCATACTGGTAAGCAAAGTTTGTATTTCACTGAGCCCTCGTTCAACTGTCCCGCTCAATTTTTGCTTGTCTTCCACAAGACCAGAGCTAAGCGTCGATCCCAACCAACGAGTCACTCCGGCTTCTTGGCATTCAGCAATACCAATTAGCGCTGAGCGAACATCGTCGAATCCCGCATGATCTTCATTATCCTGCGCCAGATTTTTATATACATATTCCGTCGAGTCCGCGCCTTTCCAGGTATAAAAAGCCGCACGCCGAACTAGGCACGGCACGCATCGGCCACAGTGAGTGAGCTTAAACGTCTTGTAGCGGCCGCAACTGGTCGTCTGGAATGCATACTTTTCAAGCAAATTTTGGTTTAGGCATTCGCGCAGCATTTCACCTTTTGTCTTGAAGCGATATGGATTGACAATTTTAACCCGCAGCCCAGCCGTGTCTAAAATCTGTTGTAGCAAGCCAAGTACAACCGGATGCGTCGTGCGGGTACTCAAGCTGCCAAGCCGTGCCCCAGTTAGCGGTGGGTTGATCGAGATAAAACCGTTCTCACACACATATAGCTTGATTTCTTCGCCAGCATGATAACGAGCCAGTGTGGTCGCCATGAACACCCCATATGCGAGAAAAATAATTGATCTTCCCCGCTGGGAGGCTGGACTTTCCTGATTCGGTATCTTGGCAGCATGGCTAATCTGAATGTGACGCAGCCCTCCACCTATTGCTGTCGAAAAATCGCGCTGCTGCTTACCATCTCCACGTACTGTTTGACTGACGGCAACTGGCTTTAATCCTCTAGCAACCAGATCAATGGCTCCTACATAGCTATCCAAGCCGCCGGATAACAACACTATGCAATCCTCATCAGGAAAGATTGGCTTTCGTTCGGGCTGAGGAAGGATTCCACCTTCTATGAAATGGAGTGTCCAGCGATCTGTCGTGAGAAACGCCAGCAACCGCTCAATGATTGCAGCATTGGCATTCCATAATGAAGCATCGATCACTGAAACCGTTAGTTCGAACACGCGTGTCCATCCGTCCGGACTGGACTTCCGGTGTCCAGCAAGATCGGCGGAAACCACCGCTAATGCCAGTGACAGTAGATCCCATGCCGCAGGTGCTGCAACCACCTTCTTACGAATGATTGTCTGTTTCAAGGTAGCACCAACAGAGCCATACGTTGGATCACCATTGCGCCCATACAGGACGACATTGAGATCACTGTGACTACCTAAAAAGTCGAAATCAGATAACGCGCAGGTAATCTTCATTCTGCATACCCCTCGAAAACTTGGAAGGTTTCTCGAAGTGCGTTCTGCACGATCTGCGTGACAAGGCCAGTAGCCAGCTTTTGGCCGGAATCTCGAAGTTGCCGAAAAGATGCCGCCACACTCTCTCGAACGTATTCACGAATCTCTTTGAGTCGCCCTACACCTGTAACAGCGTTGGGCGACTTGCCAATTATGGTCTTACCAAGATCCAGTTCAAAGCGCCGAAACACATCGCTCGCCACATATCGTTCGATTGCAAGTTCTCGATGCTCTTCCTGCATTGAGTATAGATCGGCATCAGGATATCGCGCCAGCACATCGGAAAGCGCATCCTTGATTGCTGTACGGCTCGCCTCGGTGTCCTGAGTTCCATCGACTGGCCGTATCGCCTCGACTACAGCATCCATGACTTCATCGGCAGAACGGCCCGCCATAAGCATGGGGTCTAGCGGACTTCCCGGAGCGGTATAAGGATTACTGGTACCGCTAGATAACGCAGAGTACAACGCATGAGCCGTTTGGGCTGTACCGCTGAAGCGACGAGTCGCCGTGGCACTCCCCCCGTAGCCCTTCTTGACATACTGACCAAGGCCACGCCTCATGCTACCGCGTTCTCCACTATGCGCGTAATCACCAAGATTACGCCTGGCACCTGCGAACCGACCGGATGGTGCTACAGAAATTGGTTGTCGAGGTTCGGTGCTAACCGTGGGTTCGGGTTGCGATTGAATTGGCGTACCATCCAGAGGTACACCTGTAGGCGGAACAGTCTCAGAAGGCACTGCTGGTAGCGGGATGTCTGGCACCCATGGCGGCACCATCGGCACTCCGGACGGTGAGCCGTTACTTGACTGAGACGTTCCCATTCCCACTCCTTGCTTTTATCGCACTTTTGACCGTCTTGATGACATCGTCATCGCTATCCCAAGCTGAAAACACGTTCTTCGACCATGTCTGGTCAGCGATCTTTGGAACGATGCTCGGCTTGATTTGTGTGCCCGGGCGTTCCTTCAGGAAACTCGCTAAACGTTGCCCCTGAGGTGGATCAACCGCAGCCACGACGAGGCATGCATCCAGAATTGGAGGCACTCCCCATTCCTGTTCTTGCCTTGATCGACCGAGAAGACGATCCATAATTACGGAAATATCTGGGCGCGGCAGTACCATTAGACGATCCTTGATACTCGCAGCCATGTCTGGGTGTTCAAGAAGCGCTTCCAACAATTCGACAGCCTCTGATGACAACCTGTCCTCAGGCATAATTAACGGAGCATGCTCGCGGCTTACATAGAGTGCACCTCTCAGATCGCGATTACCGAGCTGTGGAGACAAACGCAGCCATTCGGCGATGAATGGATCGTCCCACGGCGCTTTTTGCTCCAATGCCTCGCCAGCAATCGCTTTTTGCTCCCAATCGACAAGAAAAATTGGCTTGCCGTCAACACTCTCGGTGACAGCTTTGATTATTGCGGCATACGCCTTAGGATCGCCGCAACGCTCAAAGAGAAGCACTTTGACCAATTCTGATTCATCAACACCAACACCTTGTGCACGCGACATCGCCATGCGGATCGACAGCGCGTTCAGAAATCGCTTTATCAAACGTGGGTTACCTGCAATGCCGGTCGCGCTGGTCATTAAGGGGGCTAGCCGATCTGCGAGTTCCAGACGGGCAATCAGATCTTCAGGCAATTTTTCGTTCAAGCTCCTAATAAATCTAGGGTCAACCCGCTTTCCCTGCCAGGTCTTACCTAGCTGGGTGCAGACTTCGCTGCGTAGCCTTTCTTTCTCCTCTGGATCAAGACTGCTATTCTCGATAAACAACAACATTATGTAGGCTCGAACCTCTTGAGTCCCCAGTGGCGGTACGCGGATAGGCACCTGAATAAGTTTGTCGAAATAGTTTGTGACCAGTTCATCCTCGACACCCTGAAAATGCCGTTTGACGGCGTGCTTAATCATCTGGTCATCTGCCGCAATGACGAAAGCCGTGTGCTTCAGGAATAGGAATAGGCGAATTGCTTCGAGCGTAGAAATGGTGGTTTCCGGTAAGCAACGATCAAGGTCGTCAATCAGTACGACCAAGGTTACATCCATCTCTTCCAGCACATCTTCAAAGCTCTTGCGAAGTGCGTGTATCTCCTGTGGTGGCGACGATGTCTTTTTTGGCTTGATTAACCCAGTGGCTGATGCAGCGACTTTCCCTGCTGTCGCTTCGGCTGAATTGATAGTGCTCTGCTCAATATCTCCGTTCATCACCCTCTGCCCAAGGCCGAACAACTCGCCTAGCACTCCTACAGGTGGCAGCCCCAGTGCCAACGAGGCGGCAGAGCTGGCTGTGAGTTTTACTGCACGGAACCAGTTAATTCGCTCCAGCAAATCCTTGGTCTTCTCTATGCCAGTTTTGCGCTCCTGAGCCTCTTTGGCAAGCGTGGTCGCAATTACCTCAATCAGCGCAGCCCTGGCGTCGTCATATCCTTGATAAAGCCATGCGTTGAACTCAACGAAGATGAACTTGCTTGGTCTTTCCGATTGCCCATCAGATTCCGTCGGGCGAAGCGCCAACTCACTGCGAATCAATTTGATCATTGAAGACTTCCCGACTCCCCATGCACCGGAAACACCAATAGAGATCGGACGCGCCTGCGCCTGCACGATAATCTCGGCGACCGTGCTGGCTACACCACCGAAGTTTAGGAAATCTTGTTCGGTCTCATGATCTGTCCACATTACTGATAGCCCCTCTCATCAACAAATACACCTAACTGACGGTTTAAACTCCAGTGCCAAACGGCGAACTCATTTTTATCCTAGTTTAGTCTAAATAGTTTTTTGGGGGGTGGGTTTGGAAAAATTGAAAGCGGACTTCCCAGCAAGCACTGCCGACAGGCTTTTCTTAAACTCGCCAAGGTCAGCTTTGGCCGAGAAAATGACGGTCAGGTTCTAAACTTAAGCTGACTGTTACATGGTAAATTCCACCAACTCTGAATGCCTGCTATGTGGACCCTTGGCTTGGCGGTCACTTTGTGCCACAACCAGACGTTCGACGATTCAGGCATTGTTTGGATTAGACGAAAGAAGCAAACTTAATTGGCACGTACTATGATGCTTACCTCATCCATTTGGTGCATAGCATAGTGATGATAGATACAACACAAAATAATTTAAAGCCAATCAACCTAAAAAAGACTTTTGCATGGGCAGGGGCACTAGTTGCATTTGATACTTTCTTTCTCAATCAGGGAGTTCTTTCTGCGTTCGTTGGCTTATGGACGCTACTTGTGTCTTTGCCTCGTGCAGCTTTCTTCACCAAAAAAAGAGAGCAGATGCTTTACCGCTTTGCACGCATATACATCTTTCTCGGAGCAGTTATGCTTGTTTTCGGATTGAATTGGGCTAACAATCAAATTGCAAAAAGTCGTGCTGAGACGCTTGTTGATGCTATCAAAGCATTCAACCAAAAACATCAACGATATCCTGAGAAGCTCGATGAACTCGTGCCCGAATATATCGACCATGTGCCCACTGCAAAGTACACCCTATTCTTCGCTTCATTTTTTTATTTGTCAGGACATGAATTTCACAGCTTGTTCTACGTTGCCATGCCACCGTTCGGTCGTCCGACATACAACTTCGAGAGGGATAAATGGGGCTATATGGATTAATTTGCGGAATCAGGAGTTGCATGGACAGCTTGGCTAGCTCATCCTGCTCCTGTTAACTGTTAGAAAAGGAGTGGTTTTATATGGGTATGCCAGTAGGTAAGCTAAACTTTACCGACATTAAAATTTCTCCTAGATTCCGCAAAAGTCATTGGCAAAGTGCATGTGACGAAGGTGACTGGGAAAAGATGGTAAAGATATTCAAAGATAGAATTGAAGGCAGATTTCTCAAGCCTATTAGGCTAATTGCGAAAGACCGAGACATCGGTGAATTTTCTGGTTTTTCTATATTGGCGCTAGATTGCTTAATTATCGAAACATTAAACCAGTTCTATCAAGGTATTGATAAAACCAAAAGACCACACAAAAATGCCTTCTGGAATTTCTTTAATAACAGCGAGTTTTTCAAAGACGACTTTAATGAGGACAAAGCATTTGCCTTTTATGATCATGTTAGGTGTGGAATATTGCATCAGGCACAGACAAAACAGAAATCTGTAGTAAGAATAGATCAGAAGGCTATGATTCAATCCGTTGAAAATGATATTTCTATTGGTTTGATTGTGGATAGGGCTAAATTCCATGAGGCGTTGGAGAAAGAGATTTCATCGTATATGGTAAAGCTTAAGAATGATGGAGTGGAGAACTCTAATTTGAGGGGAAACTTCATCAAGAAAATGAATCTTGTCTGCGGTATTGAATAATTCTTAAGGTTCAAACTATTTGGGGGGGCATAATGGGTTTGTTTGGTTTTTTTAAACGAAAGGACCCGATTCAGGAATATTTGGATGGGTTTTTCAAGAATCTGGCAATCGTTGATGTTGTGGATGCTTCAGACATCCCAATTGTAAAGATTAATGGTAACGACGGACAACGGATGCCTGCCGACATATTTTTTAGCGACCACACAAAGATATCTCCACATCGTATAGACAGCCATGACCAAGATTCAGATGTAATTCTTTGGATCTTTGATACATTCTTTGTTTTCGAAACGAATGCGACTAAAAAAGACACCAAGCAGTTCATTGTTATGAAGCTTGTAAATTTACAGCATGGCTATGATGAACAAGACGGCCTTAGAAATCGGTTGGATGATATGGAATCGTCATACGCAATACTAGGGCTAAAGGAACAACTTCGTCATATCCCACCGATGGAAATATTCGTATTTAAAGAGGCTTGCAACTTCTTCGCCAAGAATCACAACCAGGCAGTTGTAATTCTGAAAAAGAAGTACACTTGAGCATAGCAAATATGTGAGCTATCTTCCCTTGCTTTGGTTTTTCTTTATCTGTGCGGGTTGATTTTCCAAACTTCATTTTTTCGTTGGATGCCCAGTCCGATAAACATCCGACTCTTGGAATATTGAGTAACTTCTTAGTGTCGGAAGTGACTGTTCGAAATATTCGATAGCGGATATTCTGGCAGGCCGTACAGATCCAATTTCCATAAAAACGCTAAGGTCTGCAAAGGCCGATTAGTGTGCATTCGACACACCAGCTTCAACCGCCTCCTTCGTGTCGAAAGTGACGGTTTGAAAAACTTGGAACCGGACATTCCAGCAGGCCACGTCAACAGCATTTTCATAAAATCGTCAGGGTCCGCAATGGCCTGAGAGATAAGGACGGTCAGATTCTAAACTTATGTGTCACGAATTTTCCGTGAAACAGACGTTCACCAAAAATATCTAGGACGTTTTGGCTTAAGAATCACCTTGCGCTATATGGCGTGTACAATGCGCTTCTGGCGCCTGGATACGAAATTCCGCGATAGTGGTCTCAATGTAGAAAACCAAGGAGTAGATCGCTATGGCACGTCGCAAGAAGACATCTGCCTTTGAGGACTTAATCGAGATAGTCGCCAAGCTCCCTTGGTGGATTGGCGTATCACTCGCATTGATCTTCTACTTCTGGCTGCATTATGTTGCCAGCAAGCCCGTTTCCACTGCACCAGCTAATCCTATGCAGCTTGTTGGTGTCTCGGCAAGCGGGCTTTTGCAGACAATAGCCACCTTTATGCAATACCTCATTCCTGCTGCCTGCCTGATTGGCGCTGGTATTTCTTCCTACAAGAAATATATGAGTGGTAACCGTTCCAATAACTTGGAATCGGACGGCTGGATACCTCAAATTAGATCTGTTCCTGATTGCCCACAATGCGGCGCACTGATGGTCAAGCGGACCGCAAAGAAAAGAGACAGGTCAGGAGAAACGTTCTGGGGATGTTCCAGTTATCCCAAATGCAGGGGAATTAGAGCATCTGCCGAGTAGTATCTGGTTCACGAATCTCAACGCATGCGCATCTCATCCGGCTTCTTCGGTTCCCTGCTCACCGGTTCTGGAAACTGGGAAATCAATCTTGATCATCAAGAACTGAGGATTCAAAAGGGCGGGAAGCGCACGATAAGCATCAGCTACACATCCATCTCCTTAGTGAATATCACGCCAGGCCTGGTATGGGCCAATGTCAGAATCCAGTCTTCAAACCAGTTGTTTGAGATAGATGGCATCACCAACGATGATGCCAGTCTGCTTAAAAGTGCTTTGACAAAGCAAGTCTCGGAAAGCCTGTTACAGATACTGAAGGAAAACAGCCAAGCTGTCCGCATGCTGGTTGATGCCCTAGAAGCCTTACTGATCTTGCCGAAGTACCTAGCGCATCGGGATGTTACGCAGTGGTTTGCACGCCATGAATCGAGTCGCAACGAATCCGTCAAAGCTGCGCTATCAGTACTGCGTAATCCCTATGCACCCACGAGCATGCTTGCTCCTGATCTACGTGCTGGCATGGCAAAGTTGCTCGACATATTCTTCGGCAATTCTGACCTCATCAAGAAACGAAACAACGGTTTTGTCGAAAGTGAAATACTTGCACATAACACGTTCTTCGATTTGGTCGAGAAAACACCTCTGACAAAAGAACAGCGTGTCGCTTCCATTGTTATGGAAGACCGCAACCTGCTGGTCGCTGCCGCAGGATCCGGGAAAACATCCACAGTGGTCGGCAAAATCGGCTACGTACTGCTCAAGAAATTGGTTATGCCGGATGAGATTCTGGTGCTGGCGTTCAATAACAATGCGGCTCGCGAACTGGAGGAGCGTATCCAGGAACGCCTAGGGCCACTCCTTGGCGAGCGCCAGATCAAAGTCAAAACCTTTCACGCGTTGGGGCTGGAAGTGATCGCAGAGACCACTGGCAAGAAACCCTCCATTGCCAATTTTGCATCGGGTGGTGACGTTGTAGATGGACGATTGATATCTGATCTGGTCGCATCTCTGCGAGGTTCGGACATTGTGTTTTCCACGCAGTGGGCACTGTTTATGTTTCTGTGCCGCAGTCCAGCTAAGAACCCTGCAGAATTTGAGTCAGTGCAGGACTGGCAAAGTTATGTTAAGGAAACAGGCGATTATCAAAACGGCAAGCTCGGATACTTGACCCTGGACGGAGAACTCGTTAAATCGCAGGGCGAGCTTGCTATCGCAAACTGGCTCTTCATGAACGGAGTGGAATATGAATACGAACGACCGTATCAGTATGAAACCGCCGACCGGAAATATCGACAGTACAAGCCGGACTTCTACTTTCCCGAAATTAATTGCTACTTGGAACACTACGCACTGGACGCGCACGGTAATCCACCCAAAGCTTTCGGTGAAAAATATCGCGATTCGATGATCTGGAAGCGCCAGCTACACGTGGAAAAGGGTACTGAAGTGTTCGAAACCACGTTTGCTGAATTTATATCGGGTGAGATTTTCAATAAGCTCCAAAATGAACTGACAAAGCGCGGCATCAAGCTGAACCCACTTAGTCAGGATAAGGTTATGGAGCGCCTGAACCAGCCCAAGCTCGGCACTGATATGAGTGCTTTGCTCAGGGCATTTATCAAGCATGCAAAATCAAATGAGCTTGATCCGGCCACGTTAGTGTCTCAGGCGAGTGCCATGCCTCAGCCGTACCGGGCAAAGCTGTTTGCAGCTATTGCCAGCAAAGTGATGGCTGCCTACGAGAATAAGCTGCAGGAAATTGGTGATGTCGACTTTGAGGATCTGATCGTTGATGCTGCGCGCCATGCGGCGAGTGATGAATTCAAGCATCTATACAAACTAATCTTGGTCGATGAGTTTCAGGACATTTCACGTGCGCGCGCAAAGCTTCTATTGTCTTTGCTGAACAAGGAACCGGATTGCAAACTCTTTGCTGTGGGCGATGACTGGCAGTCGATCTACCGCTTTGCAGGTTCTGACATAGCCATTTTCACGGGGTTTCAGAGCATCTTCGGCTATACGGCGACCAACTATCTGTCCCAAACCTTCCGCTCCAATCAGGGTATCGCCGATGTGGCCGCCAGCTTTGTACAACGCAACCCGAGTCAAATGAAAAAAACGGTGAGAGCAACCGATATGACAACCGACAACGTGGTGGTGATTCGGCAATACGCGCGATTACAAGAAATGGAAGGTCTAATCGAAGAGGTGCTCACTGAATTAGCAGAGGTAAATTGTTCCAAGAAGCAGGTAACTGTATTCATTCTTGGGCGCTACCGCCATCAGTCACCAGATAAGCTGACTTACTGGCAGAAGCAATTTACTACCAACCTCAATATTGAATTCAAGACGATCCATTCATCAAAAGGATTGCAGGCAGACTACGTTATCTTGATCGGGCTGCATTCTGGCAAGAGTGCTTTTCCTTCCGAAATTGCTGATGACCCATTGCTACAAATGGTGATGCCGACACCGGAGACTTTCCAACATTCAGAAGAACGCCGACTATTGTATGTGGCGTTAACGAGAGCGAAGCACGCTGTCTACCTCTTGGGGGGGGAACACACACCTTCATGTTTTCTGACAGAACTGCAAGGCGGGGTGCTGTCGAAACCAACTACTCACGGATCTTCAAGCTTAGATAAGGCAGCTAAAGGAAGCGAGCTTTGCCCAAGATGCAAAGTTGGCCACTTACGAAAAAGACAGGGGAAATACGGTACATTCTTGGGGTGTTCAAATTACCCCGCATGCAGCCACACTCAGAACGTGAGCTAGATCTTTAGCTTTTGGTGTCGGCCACAGCCCTTCGCGAGCGTCCGCTGTCTGACAGCGTAACAACAAGATCGTCTGACAACTCTGCGCCAAGAGCCGCCGCT
>CAZSPN010000003.1:35922-37405 GCA_964608835.1 uncultured Gallionella sp. | reverse complement strand
CCAATGCATTTTGAAGTGCCGGTGCGGCCGACAACCGGTCTATCTCAGCGATGCCACTGACAGTCCGTTTCTGGCTGCTTGGCGAACGACGGCTTTAAGGAAAAGGAAAACGCAACTACTGAAAAGCTAGGGGATTATAGACATGACCGAAAACTGCTGTAAGCTCCATGTCTATTGGGCTCGACAGACTATATTCTCAGGGCTTAAATTAAGAAGATGAATATGTGGAAGCCCCGACAGACTTTGCGGCGAGTTCGCTTATTTTTGGGGTTAATAAAATCAATGTGTTAGAGAGGCATCTCCGACAGACTTTATTACTTAGTATCATAGTTCTAAGGGTGCTTCTAAAAATCCACATTTCATCCCAACTGCTGTGTTGAGGAAAAAATTTCTTGCTGATATATAAATCATATGCTGCGCGGTGAAATTTTTCCGCATGCCTTGCATTTGGGCGAACTCTGAATTTTTAGAAGTACCCCTATGCTGAATACAAACGATGTTTTTGTGCAATGGAAGCGGCGAATTGCGCAATGCGTTTCGCCGCTTCAACAGTTTCTTCGGTGCCGGCAACCAGTGCCAGCCGCACAAAATTTTCACCGGGATTGATACCGTTTGCACTGCGTGCCAAGTATCTACCCGGCAGGATAGTCACGTTGTAATCCCGATAAAGTTGTTGCGCAAAATCGGTATCCGCGATGGGAGTGCGGATCCACAGATAAAAACCTGCATCGGGGAATACAACGGGCAACACAGGTTGGAGTATCTCGATTACCTGGGTAAATTTTTCCGCATACAGGCGACGATTTTCTGCAACGTGTGCTTCATCGTTCCACGCTGCGATGCTGGCGGCCTGAATGGCGGGATTCATTGCCGAGCCATGGTAGGTACGATACAGCGCGAATTTCGCAATAACTTCGGTATCACCCGCGACAAACCCGGAGCGCATTCCCGGCACGTTTGATCGTTTCGACAAGCTGGAAAATACCACCAGATTCTTATAGTCACCACGGCCTAATTGCTGTGCGGCTTGCAGTGCGCCGAGCGGTTTTTTGTCGAGGTATATTTCCGAATAGCATTCGTCGGAGGCAATTACAAAGCCGTAACGATCCGACATCTCAAACATGGTTTTCCATTCACTCAGTGGTATGACGCTGCCGCTTGGATTGCCGGGGCTGCACACATAAATCAGTTGCGTGCATTGCCAAACGGTTTCTGGAAGTTGCTCGAAATTCAGCGCGAACTGGTCTTCCGGCAAGGTGTTAAGAAAATGGGGAGTTGCACCCGCAAGGAACGCCGCGCCTTCGTAAATTTGATAAAACGGATTGGGACACACCACCACGGGATTATTTCTGCTGCGATCAATCACCGCTTGAGCAAAAGCGAATAACGCTTCGCGGCTTCCGTTGACAGGCAGCACCTGCGTCTTGGCATCAGGTGCGGGAACACCAAACCGCGCGGCGATCCAGTTGGCAATCGTGCCGCG
>CAZSPN010000003.1:0-35912 GCA_964608835.1 uncultured Gallionella sp. | reverse complement strand
CGCTGTCCCGTCACTTCGTCCGGGGGCGGGGCCTTCCCTGCGAGCACCCGGCCGGCCTCGCGCGGCGCGGCGGGGATGGCGTAGCGAAACTTCAGCCAGTCGGCGATAGCGCTGCGCAACGCGTCGCTGCCGATGGTTGTGGGATAATTCGCCAGCCCATTCAGGTTGGCGATCAACGCGTCATGGATGAACTGCGGTGTGGCGTGTTTGGGTTCGCCGATAGACAAGCTTATTGGTCGTAGCGCGGCATTGGGCTGCACATCACGAAACAATGCGGCAAGTTTCTGGAACGGGTAGGGCTGGAGTCGATTCAAGTCTGGATTCATTTGTAGTTCAATAGCGCAAAAGTCTGCGCACATTATAAGGGCCGACTGAGTGTCATCAAAACAAAATGTCATGCCCATCGCGGGCATTCTGAGCGGTGCACTGGTATGGGGTTTGATCTGGTATCCCTATCGCGTGTTGCAGGATGCCGGGTTGTCGGGCGCGTTCGCCGCGATGGTGAGTTACGTGCTGGCCTTGTTGTGCGGCATTTTCATGTTGTCGCGTGCCAGGCAATCACTGCGTCAAGTCAGCGGGTGGACGGTTGGGTTGATATTGAGCGCGGGCTGGTCAAATCTGGGCTATGTACTCGCCATGTTGCACGGCGAAGTAATGCGCGTGCTGCTGCTCTTTTATCTTGCGCCGCTGTGGACAGTTTTGCTTTCCTATTGGTTGCTGGGTGAACGCCTCAATCGGTATGGCTATGCGGTGATGGGGTTATCTTTGTGTGGCGCAGCCATCATGCTATGGCAGCCACAGCATGGCTTGCCGATTCCGCAAAATCTTTCCGAATGGATAGGGCTGTCGGCAGGCATGAGCTTCGCCTTGTCCAATGTGTTATCACGCCGCGCTGCAGAATTAAACGTGGAAGCAAAATCATTCAGCGTGTTGCTCGGCACAGCGTTACTCACCGTGCCGTTTATATTGTGGCAAGGTGGATTATCCAGCCAGTGGCAGATGCTGAATGCGCAGGCATGGCTGATACTCGCGCTGATCGGCATCGCGCTTGCTGCCACTAGCTACGCCGTGCAATACGGTGTGACTCATCTGCACTCTAACCGTGCCATGCTGCTATTTTTATTCGAACTGGTTGTTGCCGCAATCTCGTCTTATTTTCTGGCGGGAGAAGCAATGGAGTTGCGCGATTGGGCGGGTGCGATGCTGATTGTATCGGCGAGTTTGATGTCAGGGCGGTTGCATAGACAAGAATGAATTTAAGCTGAAATCAGCTTTTCGATGCTCTCGAATCAAGCGGGCTTGCTTCCCATCGCCTCCCCCATGCGTACCGCCCCGGTGGGCTGCCACGCCGAATTGAAGTTCAGTGCGTTTTTGGGGAACAGCATCACCACGGTCGAGCCGAGCAGGAAACGTCCCATCTCTTGCCCCTTCTGCAAGACAATCTCTTTGCCGTCGAAATGCCATTCCCGTATTGAACATGAACGCGGTGGATTAACTACTCCGTGCCACACCGTCGCCATGCTGCCGACTATCGTTGCGCCGACCAGCGTCAACACGAACTGCCCGAACTCGCTATCGAACAAGCATACCACGCGCTCGTTGCGCGCAAACAATCCCGGCACACCGCGTGCCGTGGTCGGGTTCACCGAGAACAACTCTCCCGGCACGTAAATCATGCGGCGCAACCGTCCCGCGCACGGCATGTGGATACGGTGATAATCCTTGGGACTGAGGTACAGCGTGGCAAAGTTGCCGTCGGAAAATTGCGCAGCCAACTCCTCGTCACCACCAACCAGTGCTGTGGTGGTGTAGTGGTGTCCCTTGGCTTGGAAAATACTATCGCACTCGATGGCACCAAACTGGCTGATCGCCCCATCCACCGGGCAGATGAAATCGGCACCCGCCAGCGGGCGCGCCCCTTCACGCAAGGGGCGCGTAAAAAACTCATTGAAGCTCGCATAACTCGCCACGTCAGGACTGGCCGCTTCTTGCATGTTCACCCCGTAACGCGCAACAAAGCGACGGATGACAAGAGTGGTTAATCCACCCAGACTAGCACGGGCGAACATTCCCGCCAGCACAGTTAGTAGCTGCTTGGGCATCAGGTATTGCGGTAAGACGGCTAAACGATCAAACATGGCAAATCCCAGTATTTTTGAAAGCACGTAACTCCGCACGCGCGGCGCGCGCTGTCGGCATTGACCACCCCTTTGCGGGTGGCTACTGTTGCATTGACGGCTTCGTAGCTGAAGGCGGGCATGGTGGGTTTGTGTGGCATCAAGGTAATGATGATCTGGTTATGCAAGATTCTATTTTAGTAAATACAACTCAAATCTGGATCTATGGTTCTAAAGGAACAAACTCCGTAATGTGTTCATTGTATTTTTTAAGCCGTGGTGTTTCGAAAAATTTCAATTCTTGATTCTGCTCTTCATAGTATGCACGCATATCATTTCCCCAAGTTTTGCAGGGCAGTAAGATGAAATCCTCTGAATTTGTGCCTCCTGCAAATTTAGGCGCATCCATACCAACACCGATCACTTTAATCAGGTGAGGAAACTTATTCTTCGCCGCGCCGCACGCAATTTCCAAAAGTATTCGCCGTTTAACGCAGTAGTCAGGTTGACTGAGGAAAGCGTCTGGTGTTCTGAGCTGGAAAAATACATAGCCAACATTTGGGATGTGTGAAGGCAAAAAGGTTACTTGCCTAGTGAATTGGTTCGGGTGATCCGGGAAATTAGCAACTGCTTGCATAAATTTGTCAGCAAGAACACGGCGGATGAAGCGCGGCTCCTTTACCATCTCAAAGATTGCACTTTCCCCACGCAGAATATTTGAGTTCCCGCTAAGAGTACCATCCAGAGCATTCTGGCAGGTTCTCTGAATCAGTTCGTCCCAGAAGTATGAAATCTTATTTTCCTTCTTGGTGTTTTTGTAGATGTCGGTTTTGATGAAATCGTGCCATTCGCCTTCACCAATCATTACACCATTCACGACATATTGCTTCGTGCCAATGATGTGTTTTTTAGTTTCGTTGTCATTGTTAAGAAGATAATGTCCGAGCAAGTCCTCTTCACCGCAATATTGAAGGAAATCGTACTTGGCAATGGCGCGCTTTTTATCATCGAGGTAGTTAGAGAGGTCACTGATCGTATCGAGTTCCTCCAAAACAATGGAGAAGTTGTGACTATCGAAGATATGAACGGGATTTTTTTTGTCTATCTCGATTTGAAAGGGCTGAGTTGAGATGCCGTCAGTTTCGCAATAGGAAATAGCAAGACTTCCGTAGATATTCTGATCAGATACTCGTTTGCAGGCATCTTTAGCCCCATGAGCTACGACTATTTTGTGAATGATCGCCCTCTGTGGATCGATTGCGAGTGGAAATGGCGTATTTCCTTTTGGGTCGAGAAAGATGGAGCGTCCACTCCGAATATATCGCTCAGCACCATGTGCAGTATTGACTTGGCGATCAATTACTTTGCGCTTCCATTTATCCCAGAGAATTTGAGGATCTTTTTCTGATACTTCTGAAAGTTGGTTTTTACGATCAAAAAAGATAAATACGTAGTCGCCAAACACTGCAAGAATGTCGCACAGCTCATGTCTATCATCCTTGAACGGGTTTGGATAACTCCAGAGTTTGAGAAAGGATCGTTCGCAGAATTTCGCGAGCAACTGCTCAGTTGCTGTTATGCCAGATGATTTGGTTATCATGAGATCGAAGGGTGTTGGCTCTTATGGATCATCATTCTTTCGTCACGCGCAGCAACTCCGCCTGCGTCGTTGTGCCATCCACTAACCAGCGTTCGCCGTCTTCGCGCATAGTGCGCATGCCGTTGTGTTGCGCGGTGGCGCGGATGTCGGCTTCGGAGGCGTTGTTGTGAATTTGCGCGCGGATTTCATCGGTGGTCAGCAGCAATTCATACACGCCGACACGACCCTGATAACCGGTGTTGCCGCATTTGTCGCAACCCACTGCATGCCATATTTGCCCGTCGTAGCGTTTGCAATGCGTGCAGAGTTTGCGCACCAAGCGTTGCGCGACGATGCCGAGCAGTGACGAAGACAACAGGAACGGCTCAATTCCCATATCCAATAAGCGTGTGACAGCTGCGGCGGAGTCATTGGTGTGTAACGTCGCCAGCACCAAATGCCCCGTCAGCGAGGCTTGCACGGCAATCTGCGCGGTTTCCAGATCACGGATTTCGCCGATCATGATGATGTCTGGGTCTTGGCGCAAAATGGCGCGCAAGGCTTTGGCAAACGTCATGTCGATACGCGGGTTGACTTGGGTTTGACCGATGCCACTCAGCTCATATTCCACGGGGTCTTCGACAGTGAGAATGTTGGAGTGGGTGTGATTGAGTTGTGATAGCGCGGCATACAGTGTGGTGGTTTTGCCCGAACCCGTTGGGCCGGTGACCAGCACGATGCCGTGCGGTTGAGAGATGAGCTTGTCGAATTGCTTCAATACTTCGGGACTCATGCCCAGATGTTTCAGGTCTAGCTGACCCGCTTGTTTGTCGAGCAGACGCAACACTGCGCGTTCACCGTGTGCAGTAGGAAGCGTGGAAACACGCACATCGATTGGTTTGCCGCCCACGCGTAACGTGATGCGCCCATCCTGCGGCAAACGTTTTTCGGCGATGTCGAGTTGCGCCATGATTTTCACACGCGAAATCAGCGAGGCATGAATGGCTTTTTTCGGGCGCACCACATCGCGCAAATTGCCGTCGATGCGGAAGCGCACCACGGAAATCTGCTCGAACGGCTCGATATGAATATCTGATGCCCCTTCGCGCAACGCCTGCGTGAGCAAGGCGTTAATCATGCGGATCACGGGGGCATCGTCGGTCGATGCGAGCAAATCTTCCACGGCAGGAATGTCTAGCAACAGCTTGTTGATGTCGAGATCGGACTCGTATTCATCCACCACCTGCGCGGCATCGCCACCGGAGTTGGCATAGGTGGCCGCAATCGCCGCTTCCAGCTCTTCGCGTGACAGGGATTTTAGTTTGATGCGCCCGAAGTGGCGTGATACCTCGGCAATCGCACTGGGCGTGGTTTCATCGGATACCAGTACCTCGACAGGCTCGTTCGCGGCGTTGCGCTGTGCCAGTAGTTTGAAGTCACGCGCGAATGCGTAGGGGAGGCGGATGTCAGTCATGCTGGCATATTAACGAAAAATGGCGGAGCTATCGAGCTTCGTTGACAGGGTTACCCGAAATGGCGCGCTTTATTACGCGCGAGCAGCGAATCTGGCAAGAGTCATTTACGTCCTGACACGTAAATGGCGACTTCCTCGATTTGAGTATCATCCATGCCGGAGGCGACAATCGCCATCATGCCGCTACTGTCGTTAGTACGTTCGCGACTTCTGAACGCTTTGAGTTGTTTAACGATATATTCGCGGTGTTGCCCGCCAATCACAGGCGCGTCTTGGGGTGACTTTCCTTTGCCATCCACCCCATGGCAATTGACGCAACTGTTGCCCGCTTCCAGAAAACGTGCTTTGCCATTTTTGTTGGTGTAACGTTTCGCTGCAGTCATTTGATTCTGACTGGCAAAATATGCCGAAATGTCGAGTAAATCCTGCTCCTCTGTAACGGAGGCGGCCATTTCAGACATTACGGGGTCTTTGCGTACACCCTTTTTGAAATCGCGAATTTGTTTTTGGATATAGGAGGCATATTGCCCCGCAAGTTTGGGATAGTCTGCGGAGGCACTGTTCCCGTCTTCACCATGGCATCCTTGGCACAGGGCTGATTTTTCTTTACCCGCAACGGGGTCTCCTGTGCCCATGCGAATCTTAATGCTTTCGGGACTGTCGTCGGCAAAAGCCGCTAAAGCGGAGAACAATAAGGCCGCCAAACTGGCTGTTGCGCAGGTGTGAGCGAATGACATGAGTGACTCCCTTAGATGGTGGTTGAAATACGCTACGGAATCTGTGCACCGTTCGGTAGTTACTCTATTCCGGCAACGCCACAAAAGCAATTCCTTGTTTGGGGGTCGGGATACGAGCATTGCAAGGCAATGCGACTGAAGGCAGAGGGTGATGGTGTAGAATGCCGCTCGCATTAAGGTTTAGCGCGGCCGGTTGCGAAAATAAAAAAGCCCGCTTGCGCGAGCCGTTTTTGTTTGGTGCCCAGAAGAGGACTCGAACCTCCACACCTTGCGGCACACGGACCTGAACCGTGCGCGTCTACCAATTCCGCCATCTGGGCATGTCTTAACGAAGGCGCGCAATTTAATTGTTAAAGGATGTAATGTCAATGAAAAATAAAAAGAACTTGCGCTCGCAAGATCCATTTCTGGAGCGCGAGCGCGAGCAGTATGAAAGCCCTTTGCCGAGTCGTGAGTTCATCTTGCAGATCCTCACCGAGCAAGGCGCGCCGATGGCTGATGAGGAGCTATTGGCGATGTTGCGCATCGAGCCGGAAGAGGAAGATTTATTTTCGCGTCGGCTGAGAGCGATGGAGCGCGACGGTCAAATCATGCGCAATCGCAAGCGTGCCATCTGTGTGATGGATAAGCTCGATTTGGTTAAAGGCAAAGTACAGGGTCATCCTGATGGCTTCGGATTCTTGATACCGGAAGACGGCAGTGCCGACATGTTCCTCAGCGAAAAAGAGATGCACCAGGTGCTGCATGGCGATGTGGTGTTGGTGCGCCAAAGCGGCGTGGACAGGCGCGGTCGCCCTGAGGCAAAAATTGTCGAAGTGTTGCAGCGTGGAAATAACCGCGTGGTGGGTCGTTTGTATGAAGAGCATGGCATCCAGTTTGTCGTCGCGGAAAATCGCCGCATAACTCAGGATATTCTGGTTGTGCCAGGTGAAACGGGCAAAGCGAAAGTCGGTCAGGTGGTGATCTTGGAAATCATGCAGCATCCCAACAAGCATGCGCAGCCGATTGGTCGCATTGTTGAGGTGTTGGGTAATTACGCTGATCCCGGTATGGAAATTGAGATTGCGTTGCGCAAGCATGATTTGCCCTACGAATTTCCCAATGATGCGGAACGTCAAGCCAAAGCAATTTCACCTACCGTTACGGCTGGAGATTGGGCGGGGCGTGAGGATATTCGCAGCTTACCGCTGGTAACGATAGACGGCGAAACCGCGCGTGACTTTGATGATGCGGTGTATTGTGTGCCGGAAAAAGACGGCTATCGTTTGGTGGTCGCTATTGCCGATGTCAGCCATTATGTGCAAACGGGTGATGCGCTGGATCGGGAAGCGATTTTGCGTGGCAACTCGGTGTACTTTCCGCGCCGTGTAATTCCAATGTTGCCGGAAGAATTATCCAATGGCTTATGTTCGTTGAACCCTAAAGTGGATCGCCTGTGCATGGTTTGCGATATGTATGTGAGTAACAGCGGCGAGATAGGCAAGTATCGTTTTTATCCATCGGTGATGTTTTCACAAGCGCGGCTTACTTACACTCAGGTGGCGGAAATGCTCGCTGTACCTGATGGCGCGTTGGCTAAAAATTACGCCAACATTTTGCCGCATTTACAAAATCTTTACGCCCTGTTCAAAAAATTATTACAGGCCCGTCACAAGCGTGGTGCGATAGATTTTGAGACGGTCGAAACACAAATGATCTTCACTGATCAAGGAAAGATTGAGCGCATTATTCCTGTGGTGCGCAACGATGCTCACAAGCTGATAGAAGAGTGCATGTTGGCTGCCAACGTGTGCGCGGCGAATTTCCTGCATGAGCATGAACACACCGTGTTGTATCGCATACACCAAGGACCTACACCTGAGAAGTTGGACGCGTTGCGCGAATTCATGAAGGAATTCGGTTTGCAACTGACCGGTGAAGATGATCCGCAAGCGGCCGATTATTCCAAGTTGCTCAAGCGCATCAAAGGTCGCCCAGACGCTGGGTTGTTGCAAACCGTGATGCTGCGTTCATTGCGTCAGGCCAAATACGAGCCGGAAAATATCGGTCACTTCGGCCTGGGCTATGATGCCTATACCCATTTCACTTCGCCGATACGCCGCTATCCGGATCTGCTGGTGCATCGCGCTATCAACGCGGTTTTGCAGGGTAAAAAATACAAACCTGCGCAGAAGTGGGCGGAATTGGGCATTCATTGCTCGATGACGGAACGCCGCGCCGATGATGCCACGCGTGATGTGGAAGCATGGCTGAAATGTTTTTACATGCGCGATCATTTGGGCAGTGTATTCACAGGTACGGTTTCATCCGTCACCAGCTTCGGCATGTTTGTGTCGCTGGATGATTTATATGTGGAAGGGCTGGTGCATATTTCCGAGCTGGGCAAAGACTACTTCCAGTTCGATGCGACCAAGCACCAACTATTGGGTGAACGCACGGGGCAAAAATATCGTTTGGGAGATCGCGTACAAGTGCGCGTGGTGAAGGTGGATATGGAAAGTACCAAGATTGATTTTGTGCTGGATGAAGGCGACACAGTTGCCGATAAGTCGGCAGAAAAACCCGCAGCAAAATCTTCGCCAAAGGCAGCAAAAAAAGCGGAAAAGAAAACTGAGAAAAAACCCGCCAAAGCTAAGAGAGAAAAGAAACGCCATGGCTGATCTGCGACTCATATACGGTTTTCACGCTGTGACTTCACGCATCCGGCAAAACCCGGATGGTGTGCAGGAAATTTACTTGCAGGCGCAACGTCAAGACCCGCGCATGCGTGACCTGATCAAACTTGCCGAAGCGAACGATGTGCGCATCATCCCCATCGAAGCAGCACGGCTGGACGGTATGGCTGGTAATGCCCGTCATCAGGGAGTGGCGGCACGTGTGGATGCCTCACGCCGTGTGCAGCATCTGGCGGACGTGCTGGAAACACTCAATGAACCGCCGTTATTGTTGGTGCTGGATGGCGTGCAAGACCCGCATAACCTCGGTGCATGTTTGCGCAGTGCCGATGCATTCGGCGTGCATGCCGTCATCGCGCCCAAGGATCGCGCCGTGGGCATCACCGCGACGGTAGAAAAGGTCGCATGTGGCGCAGCCGAGACAGTGCCTTACATCACCGTCACCAACCTTGCGCGTACCTTGCGTGAATTGCAGGAAAATAATATCTGGGTGGTGGGTGCAGCAGGTGAAGCCGAGAAAGACTTGAACGGCTTCAAACACACGGGTGGCTTGGCTTGGGTGTTGGGCGCGGAAGGCGAAGGCTTGCGCCGCTTGACCCGTGAAACTTGTGATGAGTTGGTACGTATTCCAATGCTGGGTAGTGTGGAAAGTTTGAACGTATCGGTGAGCGCGGGGATTTGTCTGTTCGAGGCGAGACGGCAGCGGAAGGGTGGCAGCTAAGCTGCCGAGTCCCACCGGCGGTGCAAACTCCGTCCAGTCTTCGACTGGAAAGGGATTTGCCTAGCCTTGTGGTGTACTCCTTCACAAGAAACAGGGAGTGTATTTTGCGACCATGTTTCTTGGGGAAGACCCCTTGCGGTCTTGCGGGTGCAGCGGAAGTAGTCTCTAGGTCAAAGACAACTCTTAATGTGCTGGAGTTTCAATCACTGCATCAAGTATTATTCAAGCTGGGAATGCGCGACAACAACGCACGCAAGAACAACGCATCAGTTTTTACATTTTTCTCTTGAATTCGCCGACATGTAATGAACACAATAACCGATCAAAACAAGATTCAATCTGAGCAGATTCGCCAACTGTTCTCAGGCTTTCCGCTAACCCTCGTCAGCGGCGTAACGCTTGCCATCGTGCTTGCCTATTCCGCGTGGGGACTGTTTAGCCCCGCGTTGGTAATTGTTTGGCTGGTTATGATTGTCCTGGTTTCATTGGCGAGAGCCGCACTTGTGCTGGCGTATTGGCGCGCAATGCCAATCCAGACTCCCGCTATCTGGCTTAAACGCTTTCGTTTGGGTGTTTTTGCCACCGCAACAGTATGGGGCTTGTCGGGCGTGATGTTTTTTTCAGCCAGCGACGTGATGCACCAGATGTTTCTTATTTTTGTGCTGAGCGGGTTCGCTGCGGGAGGAATCATCGCCTATTCGGTTGATATAGTTTGTGCAGTCCCCTTTGTGATTGCCGCACTCGCGCCCTTTATGATCCGCTTGTTTGGCGAAGGCGGCAGTTATTTCACGACGATGGGCATAACCGTGGCTGTATTTATTGCTTATTTAATAGTAAGTATGCGGCGCGTTTATCGAAATACAACCGATAACATCGTGATGCAGATTCAGGCCGTCACGCGGGCGAATGATTTAGCCGAATCCGAAACCAAGCTGCGCACGTTTTACGACTCAACCAGTGATGCGGTGATGTTATTGGACGGGGGAAAATTCTTTGATTGCAATCAGTCCACTCTAAATCTGTTTGGTTGTGCGACGCGGGAACAATTCTGCACAAAACACCCCGCTGATCTATCACCGCCAGAACAACCCTCTGGAGCGAATTCCCTGATGTTAGCGGAGCGACAGATTGATACAGCGATAAAAAATGGCAGCCACAGATTCGAGTGGGTGCATAAACGAATTGACACGAGCGAAACCTTTCCTGCCGAAGTGCTGCTCAACACCATGGAGCTACACGGCAAGACAATTCTTCATGCAACGGTTCGCAACATCACCGAGCGCAAAAAGGCCGAAGAAACGTTAATGCTGCACAAGCTGGTGATTGATACCGCCAGCGATGGCTTCTGGTTGGCGGATGCCGCTGGCAACCTGCTGGAAGTAAACGCGGCTTACGCAACAATGTCGGGCTATACCATGGATGAATTGGTGGGTATGCACGTCAGCCAGTTGGAGGCAAAAGAGGCTACCCCGGAAGAGGTTCAGGCACATATAGAAAAAATTGTTGCCCAGGGTCATGAACAATTCGAGACACGCCATCGGCATAAAGACGGGCACGAAATCGACATCGAAGTTTCAGCCACCTTCATGCCGGAATCCCAACGCTTCTTCGTTTTTTGCCGCGACATCGGCAATCGAAAAATATCCGAACAGAAAATCAACCAACTGGCTTTTTATGATCCGCTGACACAATTGCCGAATCGCCGTTTGTTGATGGATCGTTTGCAACACGCGATGGCGGTCAGTTTGCGCAACAACCGTCATGGAGCATTGTTGTTTTTGGATCTGGATCACTTCAAAAACATCAACGATACACAAGGTCACGCGATGGGCGACCAGCTGTTGGTTGAAGTGGCGCAACGCTTGCAGGCATCTGTGCGCAAGAGCGATAGTGTGGCCCGCTTGGGTGGCGATGAGTTCGTGATATTGCTGGAAGGTTTGAGCGGTCAGTTGAATGAGGCCGCTGCCCAAGCGGAACTGGTTGCCGAGAAAATCGGCAAGAGCTTGGCGCAACCTTACCTGTTAAAAAACTACGAGTGTTTGGCCACCACCAGTATCGGCATTTGTTTGTTATTCGGCTACAGGGAAAACGTGGAAGACTTGTTCAGACATGCCGATGTCGCGATGTACCAAGCTAAGACTGCCGGACGAAATACATATCGATTCTTTGATCCAAAGATGCAGGCAATACTGGAGTTGCGTGCCGAGCTGCAAACGGCATTGCGCCATGCACTGGAAAAACAACAGTTACGCCTGTATTACCAGATTCAGGTGGACAAGTTACGCCGTCCGCTGGGTGCGGAAGTATTGTTACGCTGGATTCATCCCGAACGCGGCATGATTTCACCCGCTCAATTTATTCCTCTGGCCGAAGAGACCGGGTTGATCGTACCCATCGGGCTGTGGGTGTTGCAAACTGCCTGCGCGCAACTCAAGATTTGGCAGGGCGATGTGTCAACACGCGACCTCACATTGGCGGTGAATGTCAGTGCCAAGCAATTCCGCCAAGCTGATTTTGTCGCGGTAGTGCAGCGTGTGTTAATGGAAAGCGGTGCAAAACCATCCCATCTCAAGCTGGAATTGACCGAAAGCATCGTGCTGGAAAATGTTGAGGACACCATCAACAAGATGCACGAATTAAAATTACTGGGTGTGAATTTTTCGATGGATGACTTCGGAACAGGACATTCATCATTGTCTTACCTGAAGAGGTTGCCACTGGATCAGATCAAAATTGACCAATCTTTTGTGCGCGACATTGCCAGCGACCCCAACGATGCCGCCATCGTGCAGACCATTATTGCGATGACCGAAAAGTTGGGGCTGAACGTGATCGCCGAAGGAGTGGAAACCCAATCGCAATTGGAATTCCTTGAGTCAAGTGGTTGCAATGCCTATCAGGGATATCTGTTCAGCAAACCCATTCCGCTGGAAGATTTTGAAACACTCTTAAGAAAACATTAAAAGTGCCGATAAAGAATCATGCCTGATATATCCGGAGTACCTTCCTGCTTTGTGTGGATGTAATTGCAGAGAGTGAAGCTGCTGTTGACGGAAGATTATGGGGCATCCGTTTTGTGGATGATTCTTACTTGAAAGCATAATACCGATGAAAAAAGTCGTTTCGCTTCGCGTTCCTGTTACTCACGGGCTAAAGGATATTTACGCGATGGATATGCGTTCCGCATATCAGGCCGCTTGCTTTGGGCAGCTCAGTGTCGTGGCTTTTAGCAGACTGGCATCCGCTATTGCGGTCATTCGTACCGCGCTTGAGCACAAGCAGACAAAAATCCCGCTCGCCATTGAAACGCTGGACGAAACCATTGAGACATTGGTGACGGTGAGACGCAGGGGCGACGAAACAGACGTGTGGGAAATGACCGAGAGTGAGCGGCCTTCTGTTCTTGGCGGTATCGACATGGCCGAACAGTGTATCGGTACGCTGGATGTCGCCCTGATTGCACGGACTGCGGACACGCTGCTCACGGATGTTTGTTGCGGACAACCCGCTTATTAAGCCTTACATAATTCACGACAGGAATCACTACCCCACGTTTGCTCCCTCATCCCAACCCTTCTCCCGGAAGGAGAAGGACTTTGCATCCCTCTCCCTCCGGGAGAGGGATGGAGAGTGAGGGAAGGCAAGTGTCATGATTTTAGTAAACATCATCGTTTTTTGCCAAGCATGCTTCAAGCGATTTCCAACCTCCAGTGTCAAATAGCGCATCGACATCGCGGTTGTTGATGAAAGTTACAGCAGTTTTCAATTCCTCTTCCCGCAATGGTTGCTGAACCTGTTGCAGTTTTTGCATGACTGAAACATCTGCTTCAGAAGCATCGTTGCCGCGACGACTGCGCTGCACCAACCGTTCCGCCAATACTGTTGAGTCTGTCTGCAAACTGGCAATGACGAAAGGAATGGTCATTTCCTTTGCCAGTGCGCGAAAACTTTCGCGTTCGGCATAACGCAGAAATGCCGCATCAACAATCACGGGAAAACCTGCGGCGATTACGTCGTGCGCCAATTCACGCAGCCGTTTGTAGGTGCGCTGGGTCGCCTCACTACTGTAGATGTCTGCATTGACTAGCAACTTGCTATCAGCCAGTGCCGTCAAGCCGGACAACCGTTTGCGCTCCACATCCGAGCGGATACAGATCGCACCCAGCCGTTCCAGTGCAATTTGAGCAAAGGTGCTTTTGCCGCAACCTGGCAGACCGTGCGTGATGATAATTGCGGGACAGCGACGGCTCAGGCAATCATGCGCTAGGTTGAGGTAACTGCGGCACAGCTTAAATTTCCGCTTTGCCTTGGCAACGCCGCGCTGACTGACGCGTATCGCGGTGATTTTGGCGCGCACCATCGCGCGGTAGGCGAGGTAAAAACGTAACACGCCGCACCCTTGATAATCGCCGGTAATTTCCAGATAGGCATTGAGCAAACACCAAGCCAACGGCGGGTGACCGCGCTGCAACAGATCCATCACCGGAAAGCTGATCTCGCTGATCACGTCAATCCAGCGCAATGCGGTGCTGAACTCAATGCCGTCGAAAGGGGTAGGGGTATCGTCCAGCAGCACGATGTTGCCGAGATGCAAATCACCGTGGCACTCGCGCACGCAGCCAGCATTCGCGCGTTGCCGAAACAGTGGCTCGCCAACAACAAACGCTTGCGCGCTGGCCTCGCGCACCTTTGACAGCAAAGCCAGATCGTCTGGTGTGCTGAACAGTTGTGGCAATTGCGCAAAGTTTTCCACCACTGCGGTCTGTATCGCAGTTGTCGCGCAGAGCGGAGAATCTGCTGCGGCAGGGGGCAACGAAATATGAAACAGAGCAATGAGTGCGGCCAGTTTGTCGATGTGCTGTGGAGTGATGTAGCCACTTTCCAGCCTACGATCCATCATGCAGGATCGGGCGAAACGTCGCATGTGCACCGCATATTCGATAGCGGGTTCACCGCCCAGTATTGGTTGCTCAGGGCTGCCGCCGATAGCAATAACATCAAGGTAAAGGTTGGGGGCGAGGCGGCGATTCAGGCGCAGCTCTTCGGTGCAGAAAAAGCGGCGCGCTGCCAGCGTGGAAAAATCGAGAAAGCCAAGATCGACTGATTTCTTGATCTTGTAGGTATCACGTCCGGTCAGCAACACCCAGGAAATATGCGTTTCCTCCAGTTTGGATGTGCCGGAAAAATATCCGGGTGCGAGCAATGCATCCACCAGTTGTTTTTGGCTTAACAAGTCAGGTGAGATATTTGCTGAAATGGATGGTGCGGGCATCATCGGGAGTACTCCCTTCATGCGTGGTACTTTAGCACGGCTATGCAGTTTTAATCTTGTATCGGCAGCGAGCAAGTTCAAACAGTTGGGATTTAACCAACCCCGATATAATGCGCAAGTCCAATCAGGGAATCGCCGCATGACACCCCAGCAATTCATCACCAAGTGGCAAGGCTGCCAACTCGCCGAACGTGCTTTTTATCAGCAACACTTCAACGATCTGTGCGCGCTGGTTGGTCATCCCACACCTGCTGCGCAAGACACCATGGGTGAAACCTTATGTTTTGAAAAAGGCGCGTCCATTGCCGGAAATGAATCTTGAATTAGGTCGCCATATCGCCCACGTAGTTCAGTGACAGACCACGAATATAGACCATGCAAAAGCCTCTCATTGTTGCGAGGCTTTTCCGTTTCCGTCGTTTGATGTGAGACGTGATTTTGGCGGCGGAGCTGCACGCTAGTAATGCGGAGGTCTTTCGTTCGCAACCTTGCCTTCATTTCCTGCTTCAGCCAGCGATTGGATATGTTTTGCGAGTGAGTCACAAATCGCTTCAAGGCGATCCAACTTTTGTTGCTGCTGATAAACCGTTTTGTTCAGTTCCTCGATCAGGTCTTCCTGATAGGTGATTTTTGTTTCGATGTTTACTAAACGTTCTTCAATCATGAGGTGACCCTGAAAGTTTGGCGACAGGTTTAGAAGGGAGGTCATTCTAGCGCGGTGAGGAATCAATAGTGTCGAATCAAAGCGGATGGCTAGGATAGACTGCGAAAATTGCCCAACAAACAAAATATTGTCATGACAAATAGAAGGAGTTCATTCGTATGAGGCTATGGTCACTCCATCCGCGTTATCTTGATGCCAAGGGTTTGGTGGCGTTGTGGCGCGAAGGTTTGTTAGCGCAGAAGGTGCTGGCTGGTTTGACCAAAGGTTATCGCCATCATCCGCAGTTGACGCGGTTTTATAGTCAGGCAGATGCGCAAGGCGCGATTGCAGCGTATCTGCGTGAGGTTCAATACGAGGCGATACGGCGAGGTTATAACTTTGATGCCAGCAAAATCGGTCAATGTGCAGAAGGCTTACACATTGCCGTGACCAGTGGGCAGATGAATTATGAGTTGGCACATTTGCGCACCAAGCTGGCAGTACGGGATGTTGCCGCATGGCAGCGTATCACCGAGGTGAAGCAGCCTGAGCCGCATCCACTGTTTGTGGTAGTGCAAGGTGAGGTTGAGGATTGGGAAGTGCGGTGAGCGTATGCCGAGAAAGCAATCCCGGATCGGAAATGTCAGCGCTTACCCCAACAATTGCTTCACATGCTCGCGCTCTTCGGTTAGTTCACGGTAGCTTTCTTCCATGTGCTTGCGCCCCAGTTCACTGATCGGCAATCCCTGCACGATGTGAAAATTCCCATGCTTGCAGGTAACTGGAAAGCCGTAAATCACACCTTCAGGAATACCATAACTACCATCCGACGGTACGCTCATAGTTACCCAATCATTATGGTGCGAGCTGAGCATCCAGTCATGGATGTGCGAAACCGCCGCGTTGGCGGCACTCGCCGCACTGGACAACCCCCGTGCTTCGATGACTGCCGCGCCGCGTTTTTGCACGGTGGGGATGAATTCACGTTCTACCCAATCCTGATCGGGCAAAATGTCGCGCACCATGCGACCGCGAATTTCGGCATGATCCAGATCGGGATACTGTGTGCCGGAATGGTTACCCCAGATGATCATTTTTTTGATGTCGCGGATCGGCTGGAATAATTTTTGTGCGACTTGCGCAATGGCGCGGTTGTGATCGAGACGCATCATCGCGCTGAAGTTGCGCGGATCAAGGTTGGGTGCATTTTTCATGGCAATGAGTGCATTGGTATTAGCAGGGTTGCCTACCACCAGCACCTTGACGTGGCGTGCGGCATAGTCGTTGAGTAGCCGGCCCTGTGCGGAAAAAATCGCGCCATTGGCCTCGATCAAGTCTTTGCGCTCCATGCCCTTGCTGCGCGGACGTGCTCCGATGAGCAAAGCGATCTCGGTATCCTTGAAAGCGATTTTCGGATCGTCGGTAATGATAATTTGTTGTAACAACGGAAAAGCACAATCTTCCAGCTCCATCATCACGCCGTGCAGCATCGGTTGCGCATCGGGTAAGTCGAGCAATTGCAGAATGATGGGTTGTTCGCGTCCCAGCATGTCGCCGTTGGCGATGCGAAACAACGTGGCATAACCAATCTGCCCGGCTGCGCCTGTGATGGTGATGCGGATAGGTGCTTTCATTTTTTCCTCCTCAAATTGACGGTAGTCATATCATAATCACTTCGCCATTTTTTTGTCGGGTAAAAGGTGTAGCATTACGGCTGTGTCTGCGTTAATGCGTGCCTCTAAAATGAATAAAAAACGTCCCAAGCACCTTGCCCTGCATCTTATCAAATTGCCGCTTCCTGGCATGGTTTCTATTCTGCATCGCGTCAGCGGTTTGCTGCTGTTTTTGGTATTACCACTGTTGTTGTGGACGCTGCAATATAGCCTGCATTCCGGCGAAAATTTTGCGTTTCTGTCTTGGATGTTCAGCCATCCCGCCAGCAAACTATTTTTGCTGCTGGTGCTGTGGGCATTCCTGCATCACTTTTGTGCTGGGCTGCGTTACTTGGCAATTGATCTACATTGGTTGGGCAGCATCTCACAAGCACGCAATAGCAGCAAAATAGTGTTGCTGGTGAGCCTGTCGTTGACGATTATTTTTGGAGTGAAGCTATGGTGAATCGGGTGGTAACCGGCGCGCATTACGGGTTGAATGATTGGCTGATCCAGCGTGTTACCGCAGTGGTGATGGCGATTTATACCGTGATTATGGTTGGGTATTTATGGCTGCAACCACCACTTGATTACAACATGTGGTCGGCTTTGTTCGCCAATCAGGCTATGCGCACCTTCACATTATTATTCCTGTTAAGTGTGTTTTATCACGCGTGGATAGGCGTGCGCGACATTGTCATGGATTACGTCAAGCCGCCGGGAGTGCGCTTGGTGATCCATGTGCTGGTGATTCTGATGTTGGTGCTTTATACGATTTGGTCGGTGCAAATTTTGTGGGGAATGTAATGGCAGTAGCAAAACGAACATTCGATGTGGTGGTGGTTGGCGCGGGCGGTGCGGGGATGCGTGCGGCTTTGCAATTGGCGCAGGCGGGTTTGAAGGTGGCCGTGCTGTCAAAAGTTTTCCCCACCCGCTCGCATACGGTTGCCGCTCAAGGTGGTATTGCTGCGTCTCTGGGGAATGTCAACGAAGATAACTGGCACTGGCACATGTATGACACGGTTAAAGGCTCGGATTATCTGGGTGATCAGGATGCCATTGAATTTATGTGCCGCGCCGCGCCAGAAGTGGTGTACGAGTTGGAACATTTCGGTATGCCGTTTGATCGCCTAGATAGTGGCAAGATTTACCAGCGTCCTTTTGGTGGTCACATGCAGGAATTTGGCAAGACTCCGGTGCAGCGAGCCTGTGCTGCCGCCGACCGCACAGGCCATGCATTGCTGCACACGCTGTACCAGCAGAATGTCAAAGCCAACACGCATTTTTTTGTGGAGTGGATGGCACTCGACCTGATCCGCGATGCGGATGGCGATGTGCTGGGTGTTACCGCGATGGAAATTGAAACGGGCGTGGTGATGATGTTTCAGGCGCGCGCCACGTTGTTTGCCACGGGTGGGGCGTGTCGCATTTTTGCTTCCAGCACCAATGCTTTCATCAATACCGGCGATGGCCTTGGAATGGCGGCGAGGGCGGGGATTCCGCTGGAGGACATGGAGTTTTTTCAGTTCCACCCGACGGGTGTGTATGGCGCGGGAGTGTTGATTTCGGAAGGTGTGCGCGGCGAGGGCGGCTATCTGGTGAATAAGAATGGTGAGCGTTTCATGCCAAAATACGCGCCAAACGCCAAGGATTTGGCCAGCCGTGATGTGGTGTCGCGCGCGATTACGGTAGAGATTAACGAGGGGAGAGGCTGCGGAAAAAATGGCGATCACATCTTGCTCAAGCTGGATCATCTGGGTGATGCAGTCATCAAACAACGCTTGCCCGGCATCCGCGAAATTGCATTGAAGTTTGCGCATGTCGATCCCGCCAAGGAACCCATCCCGATCGTGCCTACCGCCCACTACATGATGGGTGGGATCCCCACTAACTTTCACGGGCAGGTGGTTATGCCCTATAAAACCGGCCCTGATGAGGTTGTGCACGGGCTGTATGCGGTCGGCGAATGTGCTTGTGTGTCGGTGCATGGCGCGAACCGTTTGGGTTGCAATTCACTGCTGGATTTGATTGTGTTTGGCCGTGAAGCGGGCAGGCAGATCATCGAAGACCTGAAAAATAATCCGCACCAAAAGGCGTTGCCTGCGGATGCTGCGGACTTGCCTCTGGCGCGTTTGGCACGACTGGAAAATCAAAAGAACGGCGAGTCTGTCGCCGAAGTGGGTGATGCCATGCGCCAGACCATGCAAAAACATTGCGGTGTGTTTCGCTTTCCCGACTTGCTTGCCGAAGGCGTGTCGCAAATCAAACAAGTCGTCGAACGCGTTGCGCATACCGGGATACAGGACAAGAGCAAAGTGTTCAATACCGCGCGTATCGAGGCATTGGAGCTGGATAATCTGATCGAAGTTGCGCAAGCCACGATGATCGCCGCCGAGGCACGCAAGGAAAGTCGCGGCGCACATGCGCGTGATGACTTTCCCGATCGAGATGACACCAATTGGCTCAAGCATTCCCTGTATTTCAAAGAGGGAAGCAGGCTGGATTACAAACCCGTGCGCTTGAAACCGCTGACCGTGGAATCGTTTCCGCTCAAGCCCCGTGTTTATTAAGAGTGTTGAGCAATTACCCCAATCGGGGGTACAATGCGCAACTTTTTTTAGGAGAGCAAAACCAAATGGCAATTACCGCCGCGCAAAAAGCGCAAATTGTTACAGACTTCCAGCGTGCAAAGAGTGATACAGGTTCCCCCGAAGTGCAGGTTGCTTTGATTACTGCGCGTATTACTTATCTGACTGAGCATTTCAAAGATAACGTTAAAGATCATCATTCCCGTCGCGGTTTGCTGCGTCTGGTAAGTCGTCGTCGCAAGCTGCTTGATTATCTTAAAGGTAAGAATGCTGACAGCTATCGTGCGCTGATTCAGCGTCTCGACATTCGTAAGTAAGAATTTGTTTCCAGCGGGTCGCTTCGGCGACCCGCTTTGTTTTATTACTATTTACTATGCGTGGCGCGATAGCGCGCCACTCTCCGTTCAGAGGGGTCTATCTTGAGTCACTATAAAAAAACAATCGCGTTTGGCAATCATCAATTAACTATGGAAACGGGTGAGATTGCCCGTCAGGCCAGCGGCGCGGTAATGATTAGCTTGGATGATACGGTGGTATTGGTTACCGTTGTGGGCAGAAAAGACGCGAAACCCGAACAAGATTTTTTTCCGCTGACGGTTGACTACCAAGAGCGCACTTATGCGGCGGGCAAAATCCCCGGCGGATTCTTCAAGCGTGAAGGCCGTCCCAGCGAAAAAGAAATTCTCACCAGTCGTTTGATTGATCGCCCGCTGCGCCCGCTGTTTCCCGAAAGTTTTTATAACGAAGTACAAATCGTTGCGACGGTGATGTCTTCCGATAATGAAATAGATTCCGACATTATTTCCGTGATAGGCGCGTCCGCAGCTTTGGCAATTTCCGGTATTCCGTTTGACGGTCCAATTGGCGCGGCTCGTGTGGGTTATGCGAACGGTCAATACTTGCTTAATCCAACCGCAACAGAACTAAAAACTTCGCAAATGGATTTGGTGGTTGCGGGTACTGACCGTGCCGTATTGATGGTGGAATCTGAAGCTCAGCAGTTGTCCGAAGAGATCATGTTGGGTGCGGTGATGTTTGGTCACGAGCAATTCCAAGTGGTGATTCAAGCCATCAACGAAATGGTGGAAGCGGTTGGCGCACCGGCGTGGGATTGGGTTGCCCCAGCCAAGGATGAAGCTTTGATTGCGAAAATTGCAGCATTGGCTGAAGTGCCTTTGCAGCAAGCGTATGCGATTCGTTCCAAACAAGCCCGTACCGATGCGATTGCAGCGATTCACGCTAAAGTTACAGAGGAAGTGTCTGCCGAAGCGGAGGCAAATCACATCTACGAAATATTCAGTTCACTGGAAGCAAAGATTGTGCGTGGACAAATCCTCAGCGGCGAACCGCGCATTGATGGGCGAGACACGCGCACCGTGCGCCCTATTACCATCCGCAACGGCGTGTTGCCGCGCACGCATGGTTCCTCGTTGTTTACACGTGGCGAAACACAAGCTATCGTTGTAGCAACGTTGGGCAGCATGCGCGATTCGCAAAAAATTGATGCGCTGCAAGGCGAATTCTCTGATCGTTTTATGTTGCATTACAATTTTCCGCCATATTCAACGGGCGAGACAGGCCGTGTTGGCACACCCAAGCGTCGTGAAATCGGCCATGGCCGTCTGGCGAAACGCGCACTGGTTGCCGTGTTGCCCAGCGAGGAGGAATTTGGTTATGCGATGCGTGTGGTATCGGAAATTACCGAATCGAACGGTTCCAGTTCGATGGCATCCGTGTGTGGCGGTTGCCTGTCGTTGATGGATGCGGGTGTGCCGCTCAAGGCACACGTGGCAGGTATCGCCATGGGCTTGATTAAAGAGGGCAACCGTTTTTCTGTGCTGACAGATATTCTTGGTGATGAAGATCACTTGGGCGACATGGACTTCAAAGTGGCGGGTAGTGAAGCAGGCGTGACTGCGCTGCAAATGGACATCAAAATTAACGGTATCACCCGTGAAATCATGCAGGCCGCGCTGGCTCAGGCGCGCGAAGGTCGTATGCACATCCTCGGTCTGATGAAACAAGCAATGCCACAAGGCAGGGCGGAAGTGTCTGAGTTTGCGCCGCGCATGATTAAAATCAAAATCAATCCGGAAAAAATTCGTGATGTAATCGGTAAGGGCGGCGCGGTGATTCGTGCGATTACCGAAGAAACGGGTACGACGATTGATATTGATGAAACGGGCAATGTCACCATCTCCTGCGTGAGCGGTGAAGCGGGAGAAGCTGCCAAGAAGCGCATCGAAGATATCGTCACTGACGTGGAAGTCGGCAAGGTGTACGAAGGCCCAGTGGTCAAGTTGCTTGATTTCGGCGCACTGATTAACGTGTTGCCAGGCAAAGACGGCTTGCTGCATATCTCACAAATTGCGCATGAGCGCGTGAATAGCGTGTCCGATCACCTCAAAGAAGGACAGGTCGTTCGCGTTAAAGTGCTGGAAATGGATGAGAAGGGGCGCATGAAGCTCAGTATCAAGGCCTTGTTGCCGGCACCAGCACCAGTAGCTGCGGCACAATAATCACGTTTTCTGGCCGATAAAAAGCCCTATTGTGTGATAGGGCTTTTTTATTTATGGTGCTTTGCTCAAATCAAAATGCCGTATTTCATAGCCACGATCTTTGTAAAACTTAAATCGTTCGCGTCCCAGTCGGCTATCTTCCTCATCCGTACTGACAATTTCGATCACGCGTTCAAAGCGGCTAAAAAAATTGACCGTTTGTGAATGTAAGCTAATCAATAACTCATGGTCTGGAAATTTTTCGTCATCGTGGTTGATAACGACAGGCATGGTTTCAGTTTCTGCCACCGTGCTGAGGCAATGTGGAATAAACGCATTAGCGGGATACTCCCATAGCAGTTTGTCCAGCGCGTGGCTGGTGGCAGCATCTGGAGTGCTAAACATCACCCGTACTCCGCTTTGCATTGCCTTGTGGCTCAATTGGCAAGCGGTACGCAGCTTGTTATTTGAGCCAGTGTAAAAATCGACTTTGGTCACGGGTGGAATGCGATTATGAGGTGGCGAGATTATAACAAAAGCAATGTTTATGTTTTTTCAGGCTGATTGCTGAGGAGATGTGCGGCGACTCCTTAAAATATTGGTCTTCTCCGAGTAGTTATATTGCCTTTTGAATGACGATTTTCTCGCGCTGAATAATCTGCCGAAAAATTTCGTCGGTGCTTGCCCAATCAACGACATCCACTTTAATCGACAAATCAGATTCTTCAAATGCGTTGGTGATGTCCGCGCTGAACGATAAGTCTAACGGTTGATCGGTAATGATGGCTAAATCAAGGTCGGAGTATTTCTTGGCGGTGTGCTTGGCACGTGAGCCAAACGCCCACACTTCATATTGCGGGGCGTGCCGCGTCAGAATGTCGCACACGATTTCCCAGTCACGCGGAATGAGGTCTATCGGCGGCAGATTCGGGGTGGTCATGCGTGATTATTTTTTGCGATGAGCTGCTGATACAGGTAACGCGCTTTTTCCAAAAAATCTGGCGCGATGGCGTAAACGGCTTCGACTTTTTCATGGTTGTAAGTGTGGCTGCTATTGGTGCGCGCTTGGCGATAATCTTTCCAGCGCGACCAGCGCTGACCGCAGCAAGCCTTTTTCTTTGCCTGTGCGGATGAGATTTTGAAATGTACCTAGATCAAACTCGTCAGGGTTGGCGGAGGTTTCTTCCAAATAGCGTTTGAGCATTTTGTGGCTGAGTTCGTAGGTGGATTCAAAGCACTGAATCACTGAGTTGCGCAGCGGCTCAAACAACCCCGCATCCGCTTGCGCTGCCACTGAGGTGGCATAACCCAAACTATTTTCGAGCTGGTTGATGGCATTTTCTAGCGGTGTGAAGTCGAGGCTCACATCACCCAGCTCGGTTGATTAGATACTGCGCAAGCAACGGCACAGGACGACCTGTTGCCCCTTTTTGCTTACCAGAAAGCCAAGCCGTACCCGCGATGTCTAAATGCGCCCAGCGGTAATCTTTGGTAAAACGCGCGAGGAAGCAAGCCGCTGTAATCGTGCCGCCCGCCCGTCCGCCGATGTTTTGTATGTCGGCAAAGTTGCTGTCGAGCAACGGTTGGTAGTCGTCCCAAAGCGGTAGTTGCCAGATGCGGTCGTGAGATTGTTCACCAGCGGCTAACAATTCCTTGGCAAGTTTGTCTTCGTTACTGAACATACCGCTGGCAACATGACCGAGCGCGATGACGCACGCACCCGTGAGCGTGGCGATGTCGATGACCGTGTCGGGGTTGAACTTGGCGGAGTAGGTGAGTGCATCGCACAAGATCAAGCGACCTTCGGCATCGGTGTTGAGGATTTCGATGGTTTGGCCGGACATGCTGGTAACGATGTCGCCGGGCTTGGTGGCCTTGCCGCCAGGCATGTTTTCACAGGTCGGAATGACACCGACCACGTTAATCTTCAGCCCCATTTCGGCGACGGCTTGCATCGTGCCGAGTACGCTCGCTGCGCCGCACATATCGTATTTCATCTCATCCATTTCCGCGCCCGGCTTGAGCGAGATGCCGCCCGTGTCAAAGGTAATGCCCTTGCCAACCAGCACGATGGGCTTTTGCTTTTTGTCCGCACCGTTGTATTCCAGCGTGATAAGTTTGGCAGGTTCGACGCTGCCGCGTGTCACCGAAAGGAATGAACCCATGCCGAGTTTCTGCATGTCTTTTTCTTCCAGTACGGCGGTCTTGATGGATTTATGTGCTTTACCCAGTTCAACGGCTTGCTTGGCAAGGTAGGTTGGAGTGCAGATGTTGCCCGGCAAATTGCCCAGCGTTTTGGTGAGCGACATGCCATGCGCAATCGCGGCAGCTTGGTCGAGTGCAGTTTTTTGTACTGCTGCGGGTTTATCTAAAGTTGCGAAGGTGATGCGCTTTAGTGTCGCTGCCTTGGAAGGTTTACTCTTCATGCCATCAGCACGGAAGGCTTGCTCGCTGGCGATGAACACCGCCTGTTTGATGACCCAGCTTGCATCTTTTCCCACGCCCTCATCGGTGATGAATAGCGCGGCATCTTTGGCGGGTGTGTCGTTCAAGGCTTTGAACGTGGCGCGCAAAATGTCGAGGCTGGCTTTGTTGTCCAACTCGCCGGCTTTACCCAAGCCAACCAGCAACACGCGTTCAGCTTCGATGCCAGCCAGTTTGTGCAGCAGCAGGGTAGAACCAGCTTTACCCGTCATGTCGCCATTTTTGATGACTTTGCTGATTTGCTGAGACGCAGCTATATCAAGAGCCTGCGACGCTTTGGATAACTTGCCGCCATCGTAAACACCGACAACGACACAACCGCTCTTCTGCTTTTCCGCACTGCTTTGTTTTATGCTAAATTCCACGCGCTACTCCTTAGTTAAACAAACGTTAGGTTTCGATGCCCGATTATCCGCAAGTTACACCCATAAAGTCAAAGCCATTGCGCATGGGAATTTTCCAGCGCGCTTTGGTGAGCGAATTTGTGGGTAACGGCTTACTGGTGTTTTCAGTGCTGTTAGGCATCATCGTCATCAGTCAGTTAATCCGCTTGTTGGGCGAGGCGGTGAACGGCAAAGTTGCGGTGGATGGCGTGCTGGCATTGCTGGGCTTCAGCGCGATGAATTATTTGCCTGTACTACTTTCGATTAGCTTGTTTACTTCAATCTTATTGACTATCTCGCGTTGTTATCGTGATAGCGAGATGGTGGTGTGGTTCTCGTCGGGCATCGGCTTGACACGCTGGATACAGCCTGTGTTGTGGTATGCCGTTCCTGTGATCGGGTTGATTGCGTTGCTGAGTTTGGTGCTGACACCATGGGCATTGCTCAAAGCTGACGAATACAAAAATAAATTGGAAAGCCGTGACGATGTCGCAGTGGCAACACCGGGGATGTTCCGCGAATCGAAACAGGCGGATCGCATTTATTTTGTGGAAAACGTTGATGCCAACTCCAACCGCATTAGCAATATTTTTGTGCAATCCCAGCAGGGTAAAAAATTCAGCACCATGGTGGCGAAGCAGGCTTTGCAGCAAACTTCGCCCAATGGGGAACGATTTTTAGTGTTGTTGAACGGTACGCGCTATGAAGGCATTCCTGGTCGGCGCGATTACAACATTGTGGAATTTGAACGTTATTCAATGCGCATTGATAGTGTACCGGTGAAACGGAGCGAGCCGCAGATGCGCATGATGACAACCTTGGTATTATGGGAAAAACCGACCAGTTGGAATCTTTCCGAAATTCATTGGCGATTTGGCTTGCCGATTAGCGCGCTAATTCTTGCGCTGCTTTCCATCCCATTGAGTTATGTTAACCCGCGCGCAGGGCGTTCGCTGAATTTGGTGTTGGCATTGGTGTTGTACATGTTGTACAGCAATTTAATCAGCGTCAGCAATACTTGGGTAGGGCAGAGTAAAGTGCCTGCTCAGATTGGTATGTGGGGCATACATATTTTGATGCTGACGATCACGGTACTGATGTTTTATCGCCGCTTGATGTTATTTTCCAAGCAGCGGATTCTTGCACAAATCCTTGCCCATATTAAGGGTTGGCGAAAATGAATTTATTAACCCGTTACATGGGTAGAGAAATCTACGCCAGCATCGCGCTGGTGTTTGCCGCACTACTGATGCTGTTTGCATTTTTGGATCTGATCCGCGAACTCAATTCAATCGGCCAAGGACAATATCATCTGGGCTATGTGTTGCTGTTTGTGTTGCTGACCATACCTGGGCATATCTATGAGTTGTTCCCGGTGGTGGTACTGATCGGGACGATATTCGCGCTGGTACAGATGGCATCCCATTCTGAAATAACGGTGTATCGCGCGTCGGGTGCGTCGCTGTGGCAGATGGTGGGCGCATTGTTCAAAATTGCTTTGCCGCTAGTAGTGTTGAGTGTGGTGTGTGGTGAATTGCTTGCTCCACCCAGCGAACGTATGGCGCAAAAGCTGCGTTTGAAAGCGCAAAACTCGCAACTTTCCCTGAAAGAATTTCGCTCCGGCGTGTGGGTGAAGGATGAGCTCAGTTTCGTGAATGTGAAAGGTGTCATGCCTGATGCAAGTTTGTCTGACGTTGATATTTATCGTTTTGACGAAAGTTATCATCTGCAAAATATCACCCATGCCAAACAGGCGGACTTTATTGAGCCTGGGCAATGGCAGCTTAAAGACGTGCTGGAAACACGTTTCAGCAAAGCGGGTGTCACGACTGAAACCTTGCCTCAACAGGCATGGCATTCGGTGATGAACCCCGGTATTTTCAGCGTGCTACTGGTTGTGCCGGAGCAAATGTCGGCCATGGAATTAAATCAGTACGTGTCACACTTGCGCGACAACCGTCAGAAAAGTGCGCGCTATGAAATTGCCATGTGGGGCAAGCTGGCATTCCCGTTTTCGATACTGGTGATGATGATTCTGGCATTGCCTTTCGCGGCATATCGTCGGCGGGCGGGCGGGATCAGCGGAATGATATTTTTGGGTATCGTGCTGGGATTGTCATTCCACTTTTTTAGCAAGCTGCTGGGTAGCCTGGGGGCGCTCAATGATTGGCAACCATTCTTGAGCGCAACAACGATGTCTGCCGTGTTCCTGCTGCTGGGGTTGGGAATGTTGTGGTGGGTGGAAAGACGCTAGACTACTGCATTGTAAGACACTGAAATACTTTTGTTGGAGCACTCGATTTGCGCTAGTATTACACATTCATTTTTCCGGCAGCATCATGGCACTTATCTGGGATTTCTCGCTACTTTTTCTGTTTATTTTTGTTGCGATAGCAGTCGTATCCTATGTGCTGGTTCGTGAACGGCGCATAGTCGATAAACATTCCGACGCGCTAATCAGGCAGGAAGCAGAACATAAGTTTGCGCTGAATCGCATGATGGCGGAGTCGGATTCCCTGACGCAGTCTTTGCGTGATAGCGAAAATCGTTTGCGCATGGCATTGCGTTGCGCACCGGACATGGTTTTTATCGCCGACCCGTCGGGGCGCATCCGCTATGTGAACGATTACGCGCTGGAGTCTTTGGGACACACCCGCCACGATTTGATGCGCATGTCCATTTTTGATCTGCCCGTGCCAAACCATCGCGAGCGGTTTGCCGAAATGGTCAAAGAAATTATGGCAAGCTCGACTCGCTACATCAATGAAGTTAGTTTTATTACCAAAAAAGGCAATGAAATTCCCTTGGAGTTAACCGCCGTTAAATTGCCCAATGGCCGTTTGTACGGCTCGTGCCGTGATATTACCCAACGGCAGGCGTATGAGCGTGAAGTCACCCAGGTCAATAGCCGTCTCAATGCCCTGATTGAAGCCATTCCGGACGGTATCGTGTTCAAGGACGATGAAGGGCGTTGGTTGGTAAGTAATGAATCTGCAAAAAATATTTTTCGGTTGCACAATGTTCCTTGGCAGGGAAAAAATGAAGCCGAACTGAGCCGGTTACAGCCCGATCTTTGGGCGGAATACGCAACCATGACGATTGAGGATGAGCAGGTTTGGCGGACTGCCAAAATGCAGGTTTTTGAAAAACCGTTGCCGATCAGTGGTGGGTATGGGCACTTTGAAGTGCGCAAGATGCCCATCTACAAAGCGGATGGCAGTCGCAGCGGATTAGTGGTGGTCGCGCGGGATGTAACGGAGCGCAAGCGCATTGAGGCCGAGCAAAAAACGGCTTCGGAGCAGATTCACCGGCTGGCGTTTTACGACGCGCTCACGGGATTGCCGAATCGCCGCCTGTTGATGGATCGGTTGATGCAAGCTTGCGCTGCCAGCGCGCGCAGCGGGCGGCATGGCGCGTTGATGTTTATTGATCTCGACCATTTTAAAAATATCAACGACAGCCAAGGACACGACATTGGCGATATGCTGCTGAAACAAGTTGGTGAGCGTTTAACCGCAACGGTGCGTGATGGAGACACCATTGCCCGCCTGGGCGGGGATGAGTTTGTAGTGGTACTGCAAAATCTCAGCGCGCATGCCGAAGAATCCGCCTCTCGTGCCGAGGCGGTGGCAGAAAAACTTCGCAGCGCAATTAGCCCTCCTTACCTGATTAAAGATCACGTTTACGGCACGACTATGAGTGTCGGCATTGTGCTGTTCAAAGATCACCAGGCTTCGATTGAGCAATTGCTCAAACATGCCGATATTGCCATGTATCAGGCCAAGGCGGCAGGCCGCAACACCCTGCATTTTTACGACCCTGTGATGCAAGCGGAGCAAGTGGAACGCATTAAATGGGAAAGCGAATTGCGCCTGACAGTGGATAACCGCCAGCTTGATTTGTTTTACCAAGTGCAAGTGGACAGTGAATACAAACCGGTTGGGGTTGAAGCGTTGTTGCGCTGGTCGCACCCTGAGCATGGCATGATTTCTCCCGCATTCTTTATTCCCACCGCCGAAGAGACCGGTTTGATTGTGCCGATAGGCGCGTGGGTGCTGCAAATGGCGTGCGCCCAACTTAAAGAATGGCAAGGCAATCCCCTGACCAGCAGATTGACTTTGGCGGTGAATGTCAGCGCGCGGCAAGTCCGCCAGGCAGATTTTGTGAGCGAGGTGCAGCGCGTGCTTCGATTGACAGGGGCGAAACCTGAGTTGCTTAAACTGGAATTAACCGAAAGTATCGTGCTGGAAAATGTTGAAGATGCGATCAGCAAAATGCATGAATTAAAGGCATTGGGCGTGACGTGTTCGCTGGATGACTTCGGCACGGGTTACTCGTCGTTGCAGTATTTGAAACGCTTGCCGATAGACCAGATGAAAATCGACCAAACGTTTGTGCGCGATATCGCCAGTGATCCCAACGATGCCACCATCGTTAAAACCATCATCGTCATGGCCAAGGCAATGGGTTTGCGTGTGATCGCAGAAGGTGTGGAGGAAGATACCCAGCTCTCATTTTTGGAACTATGTGGCTGTGAATCTTTTCAGGGATATCTATTTAACAAACCTGTTCCACTGAACCAGTTTGAGGACTACATCCGTGACGGAATCCGATATACAGGTTATCAGGGAAACAACCCACCACAACCCGCTGTGCTTCATTGAGCGGACTTCTCGTTCCGGGAAAATTTACAGGGACAAATATGCAACATTTAACGCCCAAGCAAGCCCAAGAATTTCTTTTGACCAATCTCAGCGGGATATTAGTCGATGTTCGCAGTGAAATGGAGTACATGTTTGTGGGACACCCCAAAGACGCGATTTCAATTCCCTGGGTGGACGGCCCGGATTGGGACATCAACCCGAATTTTATTGCCCAAGTGAAAAAAGCTGCCAGCTTGAATCGCCCGGTGGTGTTGATTTGCCGTTCGGGACAACGTTCGGTAGATGCGGGTTTGGCATTAGAAAAAGCAGGTTTGGCGGAAGTTTACAATGTTCTCCACGGCTTTGAGGGAGATCTGAATTCAAGTCATCAGCGCAACATGGTTAACGGCTGGAGATTTGATGGTTTGCCCTGGGTGCAAACATGATGTGATGCGGGTGTTTTGCCGGTATTTGAAAACTTCGCTGGTGCATTGCGAAGGTGTACGTGGTTATCTGCAGTTCATGCAGATAAATAAAACACTTGTTTTATCCTTATTTTTCATCACACTATGCGGAATTAACCAGTTATCTCGGGTGGATTTTAGCGCATTTTACGTCATTTAAAATCAATTAGTTGCAACTTAGTTTTGGGGAAGAATTAAATCAATTCACACACACTTTCTCTAGGGCACCTCTAAAAATTGCTGACGAATTCACCTTTTTGTCAGATTGAGGATGTTAGTGGAATTTGCAGTAGTAGTGAATGCGGCATCTGTCTTACGTAAAAAGCTTGGCGCAACGTTCCATTGCTGCCCGCTGTCCGTAATAACAGTGACTGTTTTTTTGTTATAACGTGTCCCTGTGGGGTTCAGTCCGATTGTTCCGAGTGCTGCCCAAACAAAATCAACGCAGCTGTTCCAGAGACCGTTGTAGGTTTGCCAATCGGGTAACGCTCCAGCAGTGTCGCCGAAGGTTTTCATGGCATCGTACTGCGCTTGAGTGAGTTCGAGGGTGACGGTGGTGATGGGGTGGGCTGGGTCGGCTGTGTATGTGGAGCTGTCGTTCGTATGAACATCGCCATCCCCGAAAGCACGGTCTATACCAGTTGCGCCATCAACAGGTGCAAAACCATAACTGACAGCAGTCCCGCTCCCATTGTCGAGCGAATACCACATGTGTCCCGCGAAAGATGGCCCTGTTGTGGTTGGTGTGCCTGCGCCTGCAATATTTATGGTGACTGTGTATGTCATGTTAGCTCCTCAATTTGCGACAATCGCTTGCGTATGGAATGGATTTAAAGTTTGGAATAAAAAGCAATCTGTAATTCAACTGGCGTTCCAATTAATTCAGGTACGTCCTGTAGGCTTTCAACGCTAACGCGATATTGGCCTGGCTTCAGAATCATGTAGATGACTTGTTTGGTATAACGTCCAGAACCCGCAGCTACTGTTCTTAACTCCAAAATATCTTGCTCCAGCAACAATCTATCTCCAGCAGAATCCATGACATGAATTTTTAATCTCAATGGAGTTTGAACCCCTGGTCTAAGGAGCTTCCCGCCCATATCCAGATCGGAATAACCCGCCAATTCCCTTACTCGCTCACCATCCGCCCGGTCATCTTTTTTGTACAAGAATAGGAGGCTGAATCTATATTCCTTTTCTTCTACTATTCGCATTTCCGTTTCGACTTTACTCCCAGCCTTCTGCACCTCGAACGGCAATTTAATCGGCGGCTTGGGTGGCTGCGATCCATTTGCACAACCAGACAGCCACGGCAAAAACGCAATTATGAAAATGGATAGCCATCCGGGTTTGATGTTTGTACGACGCACGTTGTTGTTCATTTTGATCCCCCTTGTTTTTCAATCTCGACCGCTTTGCCGTGCTTAAAAAATACCCGAAAAGATTGTTTCCCCTCTTGCGGATATTGGGTGTCGTTCTGGAAGGTCATCCAGATTTGACTGTCGTCAGCTTGGATGGACTGCGCCCACATCACTTTGTAGGGATCCGCGTTTTTTTGCCATTTGGTCGGGTCGTGGATAATTTTGAAGAAAAACGCGCCTGCGGCCAAATAAGCATCGTATGGGGTCATGCCCAACACCACCTGTTCAGCCAGAATTTTTTCTTGTATCGCGGGCGATACTTTGTCCGGGTAGTCCTTGAACAGCTGTAAAAGTTTTTCCCTGCGCTTTTGTTTGGCATCCGGGGTGGCATCGGTCATGTGCGGCTTTCTTTCGGTTACTTGTATGGGTGCTTGCTGTATTTCTGCGGCAACGGTAAAGGTGGGTGAGCAAACGAATAGGTAAGTCATCAATAACAGTCTCATCACTTGTTCCTTAGTAGCGGGTCAACTCACACACCCAATTTCAAATAAAAACTAAGGGCTATCACAATCTGTAGTTCTAGTAAAAGAACCGCATTCCAACATCCACCGCATTGACCGCAGGAGCTGAACCACTCTGATTGGACGCAACCCCCGCCATCAATTGAAATTGCGGTGTAACCTTAAACCCAAGTTGGAACTTCACGCCTGTCATCGAAGTGGTAGAGCTGGATGAGCCTACCGTAGAGCTGGCATAACTCGCACTGAGCCCGCCTTCAAATTGTGGGGTGATGTCGGTGCGGATGCCTATCCCTAAAATACGACTCTCCACATGAGTTGAGCAAAGGCCAGTATGCGGAAGTGTTCTGCACAGGTCAGCGTCCTGACGCGACGATCCCCGCAATGTCGTTCCACGATGCGCTGAAAGGTCTTCCATGGAAGAAAGTCCATGACTTGGGAGAACAAAGGCTTGCCAACGTACATTGCAGTCTCCAGCAGCAGAAAAGCTACCAGACTGCACGAAGGTGGGTACTACGTTCAAGTCGGAGACACCCACAAAACCGCTGTATGCTTTATAAAATAAGGATTCCAGAGTCATGGGATCATTTTTAACCGGACATTAGTGATCTCCTCTATTGGTAAAATTACCTATAGCGCGAAATTTATTTTTGTTGTAGACGGTTGTGCTTATCAAGCATCATCTGATCGTTTAACTGATAGTCCCCTAATCTTAAAAACATTTGTCCGCGCCACTTTTCGCTGCTCGGTTGGCTTGTTGGGCAGACTATTCGGGGAATCGGAGGCACGCATTTCAATCTGCTTGATGACCAATGCCTTGGCAACGGCGTGAGTACGGTTATTGACTTTTAGTTTGAGGATAATTTTACTGACGTGAACATTGACAGTCTTGACGCTAATGTTGAGATCGACAGAGATGTCTTGATCACTTTTACCCAGCTCAAGGTGGCGCAGTATTTGTATTTCGCGCGAGGTCAGACCGTATTGACCCGATTCTGAATCGGGGTTTACATCGGTTTTATTGACGAAGCTATCCATGTTGATTTTTTACATCAGTCTATTTAGTTCCATCCTGCGTATCTCCCACCGCACTCAAACTTCCCTGCCCGATTCTGATTACGTCGTCCACCAACAAATTCTTCGGCACGACATGACTGATAAATAGCATGGTCACTTTGCCTTTAAGCTGGTTGATGGTATGGGCGAAGTGTTCTGCTGTGGCGGCATCCAGGCTGCTAGTCGCTTCATCAAAGATCAGGATTTTGGGTTGTTTGAGCAAGGCACGGGCAATGGCGATGCGTTGCTTCTGCCCGCCTGAGAGACCCACCCCGCGTTCACCGATCTCGGTTTGGTAACCCTGCGGCAAGGCTTCAATAGCGGTGTGGATCTCTGCCATTTTGCAGGCGTGTACCACTTGCTCGAAGTTGGCATGGGGATTCGCCATGAGCAGATTGTCGTAGATGGTGCCAGAGAACAGGATGGTTTCTTGTGGCACCACACCGAAGTAATGGCGCAGTTCGTTAGCGGACAGGTAACGGATGTCGTTGTTGTCGATCTTGATTGTGCCGCCTGACGGTTGATAGAACCCTTGTAGCAGTTTGGTGAGGGTGCTTTTACCCGAACCCGATGGCCCCATGACGGCAATGACTTTGCCGGGGGCGATTTTGAGTTTGAAGCCCTGGTAGAGAAAGGGCAGGTTGTCGGCGTAACGGAAGCTCAGGTCATCAATGTCAATTTGTCCTTTGCCCGAACTGAGACGGGTGGGCAAGATGGAATACGGTTCAGTGGGGGCGTTCATAATGTCACCCATACGTTGTACCGAGAGGCTGGCCTGTTGGAACTGTTGCCACAGCCCGACCAAACGCAGCATGGGTTGGGAGAGACGGCTGGCAAACATCTGGAACGCGACCAGCATACCGATGGTAAAAGCTTGCCCCGTGGTGGGGTCGGAGTTCATCACGATGTACGCGCCGAAGATGAGGATGGAGAGGGTCATCATCTGCTCCATACCGTTGGACAGGGTGTTGTAGGTGTTGCCGATCTGACGCAACGAGAAGCCCGAGCGCAGATACTCGGCGAGGTAGTCGCTGTAACGGGCATTGAGCTGCGGTTCCAGTTGCAGGCTCTTGACGGTTTCCAGCCCTGCCACATATTCGGTGGTGAAGGCTTGGTTACGCGCACCAAGCAGGAATTGTTCATTGAGGCGATCCCTGAACATCGGTGCGACGATTAAACTGAGAATCACAATCACGCTCAACATCCCCAGTGCCACGCAGGTGAGGAACACACTGTAGTAAAACATGATACCGAGGAAGATCAGCAGGAACGGGAAATCCAATATCAACGTCACGGCAGCACTGGCGATGAATTCGCGGATGGTTTCCACACCATGTAGCCGTGCGGCGATGACTCCTGTGGGTCGATGTTCGAAGTAACGCGGTGGCAGTTTGAACAGATGATCGAACACCGCTGCACCTAACACCGCATCCACACGATTGCCCGTATGCAAGATGAGGTATTGACGCACCCAGGACAACAAGGCGGAAAACGCCATAAACACGGCGAGACCAATACCGATGACGATGAGGGTGCTTTGGGTGTGGTGAACCACCACTTTATCGATGATGACCTGGGTGAACAGCGGGGTGCCGAGGGCGAGTAACTGGATGATGAGCGAAGCGATTAACACATCACGCCAGATACGTTTATGTTTCATCAGCTCCGGGATGAACCAGCGGAAGCCGAAGGTGGCTTTGTTGGCTAATGCGCCATCGGGGTCTTTGATGTCCTGGGTTTCCAGTGCCAGCTGAAAGGCTGTGCCCGCATAACGCGCATCAAACTCGGTTTGGGTAATGGTCTTGGGCGTATTCGTCCCCACCTCGAACAACATTACGTTGCCATCTTTGATTTGTACGATGATGGCGGGTTGATATTTAAGCGGTGGATTGACGAGTTCCGCGTCGCTGATGTCGGGTTGTTTGGAGTTAGTGTTGGAGTGGGAGTCGGTGTGCTGACTGCCGTGTTCATTATCAGGTTGAGTGGTTTCGCTGACCGTTGGCGCAGCCACTACAGGCATTGCGGGCATGGCAACGAATGGTGCGTGTAACACCGCTAAACACGGCAAGTTAAGTTTGCTTAACTCGGCGGTGTCACCATCGCGCCGCTTGATGCGAAAACCCAAGGCACGGGCGGCGTGAATAAATGAGTCGGAACTATACGGCGGCGGAAATTGCTTGAGCAACAATCCCGCATCAAACGGCTTGCGGTTCAAAGCACAGAAACTGCCCATCACCCACAACACATCTTCAGCGGTGAAACTATAGGTGAGTGCATGAGGCGTAGATTCGCGCGACAGGCTCTTGGAAACGAGTTTCAAGAACCCGCGTGGCATCAGAAGGTTGCTCCGCAGAAACCGCTGAAGCCAGCCTTTGGGCGCGATTGATTTGCACTATGCAATACTTTAGCTTGCGCGTAATCAGACCCTGAAGTCGAATCAATCTCAAATTCACAGGTAAAAAATTCTCTATAGATCCCGTTTGACGGGTTCTTGTGGCAACACAACATGGAATTTCCTTCTTCGCTAAGCGCAATTTTTATTAATCTTTTAGGCTTTGCTGCTATCTCTCTTTTGATTTTTTTGAGGAGATTTGATGACCCGAAATTTAGCACACCAAAATTACAATGGGCAAATTTATTTACGAATCATTCGTGTTTACGGGAATTTCAATGAAAATTCCCCGCGCACTGCGACAAAGTGTCGCATGTCATTCGATGATGAATGGAAGATTGTATAGGCACTGATCTGATACAAGACATGCGATTAATTCGATCAGTTCAGCCAAGTGATCGGCTACTGCGCAAACAAATGATTATTTACCGCGCTTAGATTTTTGTGCTTCTTTTTGTTTCGCCTCGACCAAGCGCATCAGTTCCGATACCGCTATATCCAGTGAGGAGGCAAGCTTAAATATCATTTTTATGCTTACGCTGTTTTTGCCCAGCTCCAGCAATGAAATGTAATTGCGTTCCATCCCAGCTTCATGAGCAAGAGTGTTGGTACGCGAATAAAAGTACCCGAAATATGTAGTTAATGCGCGACGCGC
>CAZSPN010000002.1:88361-107919 GCA_964608835.1 uncultured Gallionella sp. | reverse complement strand
CGCATTCAGTCGATTTAGCTCGCTTTGCAGCGCGCTTGGCTTGTTGTTTCCGGCCTCCAATAGTGGCAGTAACGCTTGTTCATCCGTACCCTGCAATTGCTCCGACCATTGCTCGAAATGCAGGCGGGATTCTTGTTCTTTGAGCGTTAGCTCGTTGAGTTTTTCACGCAACGGACTGAGTTTGTGTTCGCAAGCCAACCGCTCCTGCTCAGATTTTTGCAAGTTGACTGTCGCGTTTTCCAGGATGTTACGTGCGGCGGCGAGTGCCAGCTCGGCGGCCTGTCGAGTCAACAATACCGCTTGCAACTGTTCTTGAGATTGCGCATCTTCATTAGCCGACAAGTCTGCATTCATTTGCGTCAGATTCTGCTCGAATTGCGCTAGCGCGTCGGTAATTTGCTGAATGTTGTGTTGCAGGTCGCCAATTTTTTCCGTACAAGTTTTGGCGAAAAAATTGGCCTCTTGCAGCGTGTGTTGCGCCTGCTGTGCGCGACTGCGCTGCTCACGCAAGGCGGCATCCTGAACATTGGCGTGACGTTGCGCTTCCTCAACCTGGGTATAAAAAGCCGCCCCCTGTTCACGCAGGGTGACCATCTGCGTATCAATGCCCTGTTGCTGGGTTTGTTCGCCAGCCAACAACTCCGCCACTTCCTGCAATTCCTTGTCGATCTGCGAGGCGCGTTCCGTGCTGCGTTCTTGCGCCTGATTGAGTTTGAGTATCTGCATCTGCAAACCATGCAGACGTTGCTGTAACTCATTTCCGGCACTGCGCAACGGGCCGATTTGAATTTCAATGGATTGATAGTGTTGCTCGGCTTGTGCGACTTGCTGCTTGGCTAACTCGGTTTGGCGATGTTGCTCCTGTGATTCTTGCTCCAGCCGCTCAATCTCGCGCTGCCTTGCCAGCACACCGTGCAACTGGCTATCCGCCGCATGAAATAAAATACTGTGCGCACCGATCAAATGCCCTTGCGGTGTAACAAACCAGCCGCCTGTCGGCAGCTGCGCACGTTGCGCATAAGCTAGCGCCACATTAGTAATGGCGAAAATGTTCGCCAGCCAATCGCGCATCACGGGCAACACTTGCTCATCGTGGCATTGCACGTAACCGAACAACGGGGTGAGTTGCCCCACAGTGCTGTCGGCATTTTCGCCACCATGAACCGGGGTAAACAATGCCAGTTTTGCCGCTGGCGCATCATGCCAGGTCGCCGCATCGGCGAGGTGCGGCATGGCAATGGCATTGAGGCGTTCGCGCAACACCGCTTCCAGCGCGTCATCCCAGCCCCCTTCAATGCGGATGGATTGCCACAGGCGCGGCAGTTTTTCCAGTTGATGCTGGTGTAACCACGCGTTGAGATTTTTGTCGTTATCCAGCTGTTGCTGCAATTGTTGCAAGGCATGTAGACGTGCTTCGGTCTGCGCCAACACACGCTCTTGCTGATGCAAGGCATTGCGTTGATTGCGGCGTTCGTTGTCCGCAACAGGAAGTTGCGCTTGCAGACTCGCCAGTTTTTCGGTTTGCTCAACACGCGCCGCTTCCAGCTCGGTCACTTGCTGCTGTGCAGTGTGCAACGCCTCGCTATCCACTCGCGGCAAATTATCCTTTTCCAACATCAAACGTAAACGGCGAGAATCCATTTGCTGAATGTTGCGCAGTAAGTTGGCACGTTGTGTATCCGCCAATTGCACTTGCTGTTGCAATTGCAGCTGTTCACGCTGTAATTTGTTGTACTGCTCTTGTGCCGTGCGCGCCGCCTCTTCCGCTTGCGGCAAATTCTGCCCTTCGCGCTGCGCGTTCTGCTCGGCTTCGGCAACTTTGACCACACCACTTTCTTGCTGTCGCTGCCAATGCTCCAGCAGCGAATGCACGCCTTGGCGTTGATGTTGTTGCTGCTCAATTTGCTTTTGTGTATTGGCAATCTGTTGCGTCAAACGCTGGCGTTGATCGGCAACGTGCTTGATTTGCTGCTCCAGACGCGCAATCTCGGCATTCACGGTGTAAAGGTCGCCCTGCTTGACGTGCATTGCATCTGACAACTGATAATGCCCGCTACGCGCGGTTTCCAACTGGCTTTCAATGTCGCGCAACTTCGCGGTTTCCGCCTCCAACTCGGTGCGGGTTTTCTCTGTCGCCAGTGAAAACCTAACCCGCTGCGCTTCTGCTTCCACCTTTTTCACCAACCAGAATAATTTCTGACTCGTGTCACGCTGCGCTTCCAGCATGCGGTACTGTTTCGCCACTTCAGCCTGCGCGGTCAGATGCTCAAGGTTTTTTTCCAGCTCTTGCAAAATATCGCTGACGCGCAACAAATTGTCGCGTGTATCGCCGATACGCAATTCCGTCTCACGGCGGCGGTCGCGGTATTTGGAAACGCCGGCGGCTTCTTCAAGAAAAATACGCAATTCTTCAGGCTTGGCCTCGATGATGCGCGAAATCATGCCCTGTTCGATAATCGCGTAAGCCCTGGCACCCAGCCCAGTCCCGAGAAAGATGTCGGTCACATCTTTGCGCCGCACATGCTGATTGTTGATGTGGTAACTTGAATCGCCATCGCGCTGCAACACACGCTTGATGGAAATTTCCGCATAGCTCGACCACTGACCATTTGCTTTGCCGAGAGAATTATCAAACACCAGCTCCACACTGGCACGTGCCACCGGTTTGCGTTTGCTGGAGCCATTGAAAATGACATCCTGCATGGTCTCGCCGCGCAGCGCTGATGCTTTTGATTCGCCCAACACCCAGCGCAACGCGTCGATCACATTTGATTTTCCGCAACCGTTCGGACCGACTACGCCGACGATTTGTCCGGGTAAGGATATATGGGTGGGATCAACGAAAGATTTGAAACCGGCTAGCTTGATATTTGAAAGACGCAATTTGATAAACCCTTATAAATTCGTTTTACCGCGAACCACCGCGTCGCGTGCTCGCTCACTCTTCGCCTATCTAAATGATATGTCTCATCGTTCGCTGCGCGGCTTCTTGCGCTTCAATCCGAAAAAACAAATTTCTAAAGGTTTCACGGGCATCACAACGTCTTATAATGCGCGCCATTCTAACCGAAGCTGGATACCTGACCAAATGACGACCCAACCGAGCAAAACACTGGAGACCTTCCCCAACCCCAACCCGCTACGGGACTACCACATCCACATGGAAATCCCGGAGTTTACCTGCCTGTGCCCCAAGACGGGTCAGCCGGATTTTGCCACGTTGATTCTGGATTACATCGCCGACCAGCAGTGCGTCGAACTCAAAAGCCTCAAACTGTATATGTGGTCATTCCGCAACGAAGGACACTTCCATGAAGACATGACCAACCTTATTTTGGATGACTTGGTTGCCGCTACTCAGCCGCGCTTCATGCGACTTACCGCCAAGTTCTACGTGCGCGGCGGCATCTTCACCAACGTGATTGCCGAACACAGAAAATCCGGATGGCAGCCGGCTCCTTTTGTGGAGTTAAGCCAATTCAGCACACAATCGAATACACGCGGATAAGCTGGGCTGATGTGTTGCTCAACCGTTGCTTTAACGGCTGAACACATAGCCTTTATAACTAAAGATTGCGCTGTTATCGAGAATTTTTACCAGACGCAAACCTGGCACTATCTCCTCACCTTCACGCACTAATTGGTTGTTAATCATCGCGAGATTGCCTCCCTGTTCGTCATGGATATATCCCGTAATGTTCAATGCGGGCAGGTCGTTAAGTGGATCCACATTTGTAACTTGGGCAACAGTAGCTTCCGCACCTTTTTTTGCCTCCGTTTGAACTGATGGTTTTAGCTGAGCCTTCTCAGAGGAAGGTCTTTTAACTGCTTTCGGCGAAGCTTCCGAGATTGATTTTCTTATACCATTTTCGGGTTCACGAGCAACTTTTTGAGAGGTTACGAAAGTCTGCGTGACCGCTGTGGTTGTGGGCTGGACCGTTTCATTGGAATTTATCGTACTGTCGGGTTTTAACCACAGCCACCAGACCAATACGCTAGTTATCAGCACACCCAGCAAGGCTATTCCTATCGGCAACCAGAGCTTGCGGTCACGTTGAATCTCTATCGGGTACAGCATACCCACACTTTGTCCCGAGGCCGCTTGCCGTTCGTGCTCGGATTTGCGTAATGCGTCCAGAATGTACGACATACCACCTCCCTTATTCTGTAACCAAGCGCGACAAGTTGCTTTTGTTTGCGCGAGCATTAATACGAATCAAAGTGCGTGAACCAACCAAACCGTCAGGTTGCATACCCTCCGCCGACTGGAAGGATCGCACACGTTGCTCAAGATCGGCATCAAATACATCGGAGCCATTATTACGAACACCATCAACCGCTTCCATGGCGTGACGTAGCCACACAACCATCTCACCCCGTTGATTCAGCCGCAACTCCGTCCTGAAATTTGGCGGCGCATTCCAGATCAACACGAAGTTACCTTGCCAAGCATTGGTTAATGCGTTCAAAGAGACTCGTTGAACGATTCCACCCACGTCCAACGTTGCCGCTTGGCGATCCAAAGCAAAGAGAGTAGCGAAGAATAATTTCCCATCTGTTGTCGATAACCGCATCACCACCGGTTGGTTAATCGTGAATAAATCTGACAGACCGCCACGCCCTTTATAGCAGCGTAAACCATTGTCTGCCGCATGCTGACAAGGAGTCTCTTGGGATTGCGGTTTGAAATCAATGCCATAGAGTTTGAACAATGCTTGAAACGCAAGATGCTCGCTATTAGAAAGCAATGCGTCACTGGGCCATTTGAGTGCGGTAATTGGCAAGGCAGCAGGCACAAATGCCAAGGGTGATGATGCTGCCTGGGGTATCGAAGTCACGGCGGAAAGCGGCATCGAGGGCACGCTCTTGGATTGCTGCTTGTCTTTTTTATCCTGATTCGATTCGAAAACTTGAGCGGCAAAAAAAACCAGCACACCCGCCGTGACTGCAATCAAACCCGTTACCATCGGCCAACGACGTTGCTGTTTTCCCGGCACAGCGGCAAAGACCTCAAGGATGGCTTGACGAAGTATCGGTGCAGTGACTTGTTGTTGATCTCGAACATACGTTCCCAGCAAAGCACGATCACAAATCAGGTTAATTAAACGCGGCACACCACAACTGGCTCGATACACCTGTTTGGACAAGGACTCAGGAAAAATAAGCGGCGAAGCCCCGGAGACACGTAGTCGATGCATGATATAAGCGGTCACTTCGGATTGATTCAGTTTTCCAAGGTGATAGAGCGCCACCACTCGCTGCGCTACTTGGCGCATTTCGGGTCGAGCCAGCATGTTTTGCAGCTCGGGTTGCCCGATCAAAAAAATTTGCAACAGCTTGCGGGTATTGGTTTCCAGATTAGTAAGCAAACGCAGTTGTTCGAGTACTGACAAGTCAAGATTCTGCGCTTCATCTACAATCAAAATCGCACGGCGACCTTTGGCATGCGTGGCAAGCAGGTGGGTATTGAGCACATCAATATAAGTTTTGATGCCCCGATTTTTAACCGGAACAACAACGTGAAATTCCTCGCAGATGGTTTGCAGCAAGTCCTCCGCATTCATGCAGGGATTGAGGATAAAAGCCACATCTATATTTACAGGGATTTGCTCAAGCAGACTGCGACATATGGTGGTTTTTCCCGCGCCGATCTCACCAGTCAGCAGCACTATCCCACCTTCGCCTTGCACGCCATATAGCAGATGTGCCATCGCCTCACGATGGCGGTCGCTCATAAACAAGAAGCGCGGGTCGGGCGCGATCGAAAACGGCATCTCGTTCAGACGGAAGTAATCCTTATACATTGAAAACACATCCGAATATCATGGGGCAATTTTCATGCTGAATGAATTTCTCATGGAGCCACAGCCGATTTGGCAGCAAGTTGTGAAGGGACGTGCATGAAAAGCCAATCGGCATATTTTGATTTGCCCGCAAAATCTTTATCAATCAATCTGAAATTGCTTTGCTTGATGGGGGATTGTTCAGACAGACTATACACACCGTAGATTCCGCCATTCGGCTTTCTCAACATGCCCCATTCGGCACTACCCGTCATCGGGTCAAGATACATCTGGCGCAAATATCTTTGTGTAGTCGGATAACGCGGGTCTTTAAGCAAGTCTTCTAGATTGGTCGGATAGGGTTGTTGTTTATTGGGTGAATGCGCGTAATAAGCCGTGATAGCACGACGAAATTGATCGCCCGCAAATAATAATTCCGGCTCTTTTTCGCGTTGTTTAGCAACACTCCACACCTCCCCCACTGCCAACAGCGCGATGCCCAGAACGGTGATAATCACCATCAAGCCGAGAAAAGTGAAGCCGCCGTATTTGCGTACCCGCATCACCAATCCTTGTACTCCGTGCCATCCAACCCTTGTCCGCTCGCACCACTCTTGATGTCGTACACTGCCCCTTTCTCTGGTGTATCCGAAGCGATAATCAGCCACGAGGTGGAGCTTTCTGCAATGGGATCATAGGGAATGCTGCGCAAGTATTTCTTGTTGACGAGGTCTTCCAGATTGTCCGGATATTTCCCGTTGTCAGAAAAGAATTTATCCAGTGCCTGTCGTGTCAATTCAAGATTTTGACGCAGCACCGCCTCTTTGGATTTTTCCACGCTATGGAAGTAGCGCGGCACGGCGATAGTCAGCAGTGTGCCGATAATCGCCATGACCACCAACAACTCAATTAACGTAAAACCGCGTTTGAAGTGTTTGCACATCTCACCAATTCCGATAGGACACACCATTCATACCTGTACCTGTTGATAACGAATACACGTCATATACATCATCGCCTTCCTGCGGGTCATCGGCACTGCTTTGATAGCTGCGCTTACCCCAAGTGTCCTCGTTTGATTTGTTGCCATCGGTTTCCATCGGATCGCGCGGAATACGCCTGAGAAAATATATTTTATTTTTGTTGGTGGGGTCTTTAACGTCCGATACACCGTCAACCAGCGTTTGCAAGGATTCCGGGTATCCCGATTTTTCGGCGGAGCGAATGATATGTCCGTCGTCCACGGCTTGTTTATAGGCATCAATTGCTTCACGAATTTCCCTCAATGCCACGCGTAAGTCTTGCTCTTTGCCACGCTGTACCGACAGTTCGGCGAGCGGCAAAGTCACCGTTGCCAGCAAGCCGATAATCGCCACCGTCATAACCAACTCGATGAGAGTAAAACCTTTGAGGGAATCTCTAGAAGTCCACATTGCATCTCAACTGCTGTGTTGCATAAAAAATTTTTTGCTGACATATAACCCGTATGCGGCGCAGCGAAGTGGGGTAAGCAGGCAATCCGCACAGCGGATGCTCGCAAATTTTTTCCACGCCTTGCATTTGGGCGAACTCTGAACTTCTAGAGACTCCCTTTTGTTCTACATGCATCATTCTGTTACCGTAATAACGTAGGGCGCGGGGGGGGCAAGTGAATTGGGCTGACCCGACACCCCGGACGCGGTAACCGTGTTGATACTCACCGATGTTTCTGGCGCGGTTGCAATCACTTCAAACATCAGCGTCGCCACACTCGCGGCGACATTCGCTCCCGTGCCGAGCAGATCAATCGCAATTTCACCGCTCGCCTGATCGATGTTCTTGGTTATGTTAGACGGGGTGTTATTGCGCTTTAATGAATCGCCTTCGATTACATCTGTCGCCTGCAACACGGCGGGGTCGTACCCAACCCGAAAGTTGAATGTTTTTAATCCCAATGTCGATTGGGCATTCAGCGACAGCATAATTTTGTCGCCTACTTTGGCTTGCGTCGGCCCTTGCCATGACAGCAGACCGGATTGTGCGGTTGGGGTGGGTTGCTCAATAGCCTGACCCGTTTCAGCCGCATAACCGCGCGGCACAGCTATCAAAGGCGAACGGGGTACAACAGGAGGCACGACGCGTGGTGCGGGTGCTGCCGTTGGCGATACAGCTACTGTATTGCTCATATTGCCCATCGCAACACTGCCGAACTGTTTCATTTCCAGCGGGCTGCTACGCAACGTTGCTTCCGTACCGGACCAATACTCCATATCGCGCGCATCGGGCAGTTTGAAATTACCGACGATATGCGGCGTTATCGACAATACGATCTCTGTTTTGGTCTTATTGCCATTGTCGCTAGAGAACAAATGTCCTAGCAGCGGCATCTGTCCCAGCGCGGGTACTTTATCCACCGTGCTTTTATCTTCATCAGTAATCAAGCCAGCCAAAATCTGCGTTTCACCATCGCGCAAACGCAGTGCTGTCGAGGTATTGCGTGTTCCAACTCGGAATACTTGCGAACCGGTCGTAGTGTTATTCACCGCCAATCCCAGCGAACTTACTTCCAGCCCAACTTTGATCGACACCTCGTTGTCCAAGTGTATTTCAGGCTCAACCTCCAGCTTCAAACCCACATCCTGATAGGTAACGGTGCTGGTTACAACCGACCCGGAACCGCTTGGAGTAGCTGTGTTTGTAATGATAGGTACACGCTCCCCTATCATTATTTTGGCTTTCTCACGGTTACGCACACGCAAACGCGGGCTGGACAAAATGTTTGCGTCACTGTCTTGCAACATGGCATTCAAGGTAATTGACGGGTTCGGGGTCACCGCAATATTGGAACCATTGACTTTCCGCAGGGTATCCAGCGTCAATTGAGTCGCGTTGATTGTTTTTGTCGGATCGGAGGGATCTGGAATCGCTATCAAACTTGTCACCGGTGCAAACGAAAGCTTGTTGGGGAACTTTACGCCCAACTCACTCAGCCTGGAGCGACTAACTTCCAAAATCTCAACTTCCAGCATCACCTCCGGGTCAGCGATGTCCTGATCGGCTATCAACTTTTCCGCCAAATGAATAGCATCCGGCGTATCGCGCATTACCAGCGAATTGGTTTTTTCGTGAACAAAAATATCCTTCGTTTTGAGCAGTGTTTTAATCATAGTCAACATTTGTTTGGGGTCGGCATTGACCAGATGAAAACTGCGAATTTTGAGATCTTGGAAGTCTTTGGTTTTGGCGGGCGTATTCGGATAAATGTAAATCGTACTGTCGTTCAGCACGCGTTTTTCCAGTTGGCTTTGCATCAAAATCAAATCAATCGCATCCTCGACCGATACGTCTTTTACGAAGATTGAGGTTTTAATGTCTGATTTCACATCTTTATCAAACAACACATTGATGCCGCTGGTACGCGACAGTGCTTCAAACACCATCTTGAGATTCGCATCCCGAAATTGCAGACTCACCGGCTTCTTGAATTTCCCCTGTAGTGAAGGTTCAGCCATCTGAACTTTGGTTTCTTTTTCATCGATTTGACGGCGCAGTAACGTAGCCTGACCGTGCTTCGGATTCTCCAAAAAGATCGGCTTGAGTGCCGCCTGTGCGGCATCCAAATCACCTTTGGCAAAATAACCACGCGCCTCTTCAAGCAAAGATTCATGCCGCTTATCCATCGCTAATGTATCCAGCGCGAGTTTGGCAGCACTGTTATCGGGGTCAATCCTGAGCACCCGCTCGTAAATGGCTTGTGCAGCATCCAAATGTCCAATGGCTCGCTCACCAGACGCTGTGGTCAACATGCGATTGGCTGCCTGCCCTCTACTGCGAATCAGATCGGTGCGGAATGACAAATTATCCGGGTCGGATTTGCTGGCTTGCTCCAGCTTGGCGAGACCCTCCTCGATACGTCCCTCTTGCACCAAAGTCATGCCGCTATTGCGCAACCGCTGCCCTGCGCAGCCTGCCAATACTGCCACAGCAAGCAAAGTCAACATCGTTTTTTGTTTGAGTTTTAACATATTGCAAACCCTCTGATAACCATATTCGCATTCCATATTTTGAATTTCATAGTGTTTCACCCGTACGCAAAATTTGCTCCTGGTTCATAGGCAAGTAAGTGAGATGCACCATACCCTGAGTCAATTTTTCCAACCGATAGGTGTTCTCTATCACATCACCCACCGCGACGGTATAAACACGATCAGCTTTGGACAAAATAATCGTACGCGATGCCGTGTCGCCATATCGTCCCAAATAGGTAAAAGGCAACGGTGGTGCAACAGGAGCGGGAGGCGACGGCGGAACAACCTCGACCGGCTTGGCTACTACACGCGGGGCGGGCGGCGGCACATACCAGGATGTGGCATTAAACGCATTGCCCACAGCTTTCTTGTCCGCAAGTTGCAGTTGGGTATTGGCCAACAACTCTATTTCGACGCGACCGATATCTGTTGATCGCTGCTTGTTCACAATGGAAGATGGCATTGAACGGGATGTCTGCTGTTTGACGGATTTGGCAAGATCACTTTCATCGTCCGAAGGTGCGAATATCACCAGTGCGACAGTCACCACACCGATTATTCCCCAATGTAATCTGTTCAATTTCATGACGCTTGCACCAGATAAAGCACCAATTTAATTTTGGCCTGCACCGCTGAATCAGCCACGTCTTTGCGCTCGAACTGCACATCTTCCAAAGCCATCACCGGAACTTCATTATTCAGCGACACCAGAAATTTCCGTATCTGCGGATAAGTTCCCTGTACCGGCAAAGTGATTTTGTATCTCATCATTTTGCCAACTTTGTCTTGCGTTACCTCGTAATCGCCCTCATTCAAGTCCAGCCCGCTTTTCTCGGCAACTGCAATCATCTGTGCCAGCCACTGGGGAGAATTTTTTTCATCCGGGAAAAATTGATAAAACACCGCAAGCTGCTCACCGGGTGTGTCGCCAATACCATCTGCCTTTGCACTGACATTCACCTCACTTGCACTCACTGAAGCTGCGTTGCGTTGCGCCACTTCCAGGCGTGCTTGCATGGGACGTATGGTTGACAAATAAAACGCAAAACAAACTATCAGCATGGCAATTGCAAATACGCCCGCCAAGCCCAACGATGGCTGCCATTGGCGAATCTTCCAACGCAGTCTGTTTGAGCTGTTAAACATCATGGCTTTTCCTGCCACGTCGCCAGCAACGAAAAGCGCACAGGTTTATCCTCATCCTGTTGTTGCACCTGGTGGCTTTGCAAATATACCGAACCAAACACAGTTTGTTCCTGTAAGCGCGTGAGGTAATGGGTCAGCGATTTGAAATTTCTCGTCTCGCCGTTGATTTTTACCTGGTGTTTTTCAAAATCCGGTTCCAACGCCAATAGTGTGACTTTACCTTCACTTGAGGATTCGACCGCTTGAAATAAGTCCTCCCAAGGCACACTCAATTGACGCAACACCTCATTGGCATTACTGACTTCCCGCGCCAGCTCGGCCGATTCCTGCACGGATAAATTCGCTTGTGTCGCACTACTTTGGATATGGGAAAACCTGGCTTCCGTGCTGGTGATTTGATCGTTCAGCCTTGAATACTGTGTACTCAGCATCATCAAGCCAATTATGGCCACCGCCAATAGAATCGCTCCCAACCAGGGAAAAGTGGCGCGAGCTTGGTAATCAAGGTGCAATTCACTCATCGCATCACCCGCACATTGCCAAGGCAAAATGCTCGTCATAATCCGCTGCGAAGCTGTCTCGAATGGCAGGTTGTAGCTTGTGTATTTTCCAATTCATCACCTTGGGCAACGTTGCACGCCAGTACTCCGGAGCCCATAAATAGATTTCATCCGATGACGTATCTACTTCGCTCAGGTAGACCTCCCTGTCCAATATATCAGGCAGTTTTTCCAGCCAATCACTGCCCACTTTTAAAGTACGCACGCTACGCCACTGACCCTGCTGTACCAGCCCCAGACATAAACTATCCTGCTCCGCGAGAACGAACCACGCTTCCCGGTTATGCAGATGCCCATGGCAATTATTGTAGGCCGTCATCAATTGCGGTTGTACTGATTTCAGTTTAATTCCCGTGGCGGCAAACAGCGCACGCAAAGCCTGTAGAAACTGCCTATCTATGGCACTGGCAAGCCGTGACGCACCAACTGCATCTTGATGCAGCCTGATTTCCCAAGCCTCCGCACTTGTGCCGTACAGTTGGCTAAAAACATGTCTGGCATAAGCCATCTCTTCCGCTTCATTATTTAGCGTTTGGCTCGTGGGGATCATGGCATAGCGTGTGAACTGGTTGGAGAGTATCACTTGCACGACAGCTGGTTTGGTCGGCAATGTCCCCAATGCTGACTCCAATACCTTCAGGGGGTTACCCCACGGTGAATCTGCATCAACTGCACAGGAATACGTTTTTTTATCCAGCACGCGTTGAGTCAAACCCCGCAACGTTAACTCTCGACCGATGCGCACCAGTTGCACCTGATCGCGCCGCAACATCACACGCATTTCATCATGCAACGAAAGTGACACGATTGATCTCCTCCAATGTTGATTCACCTTGTATCACTAAGTCCATCGCGCCATCGCGCAAAAAGCGTGTGCCGTTTCTGTTTGCAGCTTCACGCATCAGACGAACAGGCTGTCTGCCGATAACCAGTTCACGAATCTCATCGTTCAAATACAACACTTCCGCAATGGCCTTGCGTCCCTTAAACCCCGTACCGCGACAATGGCCGCAGCCTCGTCCCGCACGAAACTTGATCTTCTGCGCATCGGCGGGCGTAATCCCGGACTCGGCAATCAACGCCGCATCAGGGTGATCATCCGCCACACATTCGGTGCAATTCACCCGCACCAATCGCTGTGCCACGATACCATTCAGTGCGGATACAAAACTATACGGATCAACACCCATATGCATGAAACGTCCAATCACATCGAACACGTTATTGGCATGTACTGTGGTAAACACCAAGTGTCCCGTCAGAGCCGACTGCACCGCGATCTGCGCGGTCTCCGCATCACGAATCTCGCCTACCATGATTTTGTCCGGATCATGGCGCAATATCGAACGCAGGCCTCGCTCAAACGTCAGCCCTTTCTTTTCATTCACGGGAATCTGCAACACACCCGGTAGTTGATATTCCACCGGGTCTTCAATGGTGATGATCTTGTCCCTGCCGTGATTAATTTCGGTAATCGCCGCATACAGCGTGGTCGTTTTACCGCTACCCGTCGGCCCGGTCACCAGCACCATGCCGTAAGGTTCATTGGAAAGGCGGCGAATAAAGGCAATGGATTTTTCATCGAACCCCAGATGATCGAGGCGCAAACCTTTCATCTGGTCGGACAGCGCACGTTTGTCCAAAATACGCAGTACCGCACATTCACCAAACACGCTGGGCATGATAGACACGCGTAAATCCACTTCATGCTTCTGCATCGACACCTTAAAACGCCCGTCCTGCGGTGTGCGCCGCTCGGTTATATCCAAACCAGAAATTACTTTGATGCGTGAAATAACTTGCTCCGCCATTTCGATGCCATCCATGGAGCTCACTGCTACCAGCACGCCGTCAATTCGATATTTGATTACCAGCCCTGATGCCGTGGCTTCCAGATGTATATCGCTGGCTTGGGCTTTTAATGCGTCATACACTGTGGAATGCACCAGCTTGACGATGAGGCTGGCTTCCTCACTAATGGTTTTGAACGACAAATCTTCCACGCCTTGATCGTCATCAGCAGTCGATTTTTCTCCAACGTCCTGCATGCTATCCATCGCATGCAGGGATTTTTCGTGATGCACCAAATAGGCTGATACGTCGGCACGGTGTGCCAAAACCCAGCCAAACGGGGTGGTGACACGTTGCTCCATGACTGTCTGCAAGCCAATGTTGAATGGATCGCTTATCACCAACATCAGCACATCGTTGTCCCACAAGGCGATGCAACTTTGCTCCACGGATTCCGCAAAGGGCAACACATCAAACGCCGGCGTGCAACGATTGAGATCTTCCATCCCAAACACTGGATAATGAAATTGTTTTCCCAATGTCTGAACGAAATCCTTCGCTTCTAAATCCAATTGGTCTTCTAGTACCTCTGCAACACTGCGCTTGGTTTGCGCCGCAGTGAGTCTGGCTTCGCGCACTTGTTGAAGTGAAAACAGAGCCGTTACGTTTGTAGTCTGAGCCACACTCATTGGATACTCCCGGCTAATTCGAAGATCGGAAAGTACATCAACACCACGATCAGGCCTACCAGCAGCCCAACAAAAATCATCAGCAACGGTTCGAACAGTTTCACAAAGCGTTCGATCCAGCGCACGGTTTCCTCTTCGTAAAAATTGGCGATACGTTCCATCATCTCACCCATCTGCCCCGTGCGTTCTCCCACCCGCAATAGTCGCAGTGTAAGTGGCGTAGCCAATTGGTATTTCTCCATCGCCTGAGAGATTGATCCGCCTTGCTGAATGCTTGACGCAGCCAAATTAAGTTGTTCGCGCTGCGATTCTTGCAACAATCCGGATACCAGCTTTAACGCGACGAGGACGGGCATTCCGCCTTGCAACAACATGCCAAAAGACCGATAGAAACGCGCCATCTGGTATAGATGTAAGCGTTTGCCAATTGTGGGGAGATTCCACATCTTTTTCTTCAACCACGCCTGTGTGACAGGCTGCATCGCGGCAAAAATTCCCCCTCCTGCCGCCACAGCCATGCCCAACAATAGAATTTTTTTGTGCGCATCCAGGAATTGCCCCCAGCTCATCAATAGCCGCGACATCAGCGGCAAATCGCCGCCCATATCCTCATAGATATGGCTGAAGCTGGGTACGACAAATAACATCAAAAACATTACTACCAGCGTACCCACTACCGCCAACAAAATTGGATAAATTGAAGAGGTGATAACTTTTCTTTTGATGCCTTCCATCTGCGATTGATAGACGACGTAACGCGATAACACCTCAGTCAAAGATCCGGTTTTCTCGCTGGAACGTACCGTAGCAACATACAGTGCAGGGAAGTCTTGTGGGGATTGCTCCAACGCGTACGAAAAATTGTGTCCTTCATAAAGCAGCGAGATTATCTGCTTCAAGGATTTTTTAACTTCAGGCTGCTCTTCTTTTTCAGCAAGCGTTTCCAACACCTCAATCAGTGGCAAACCTGCTTGCAATAAAGCCACCAGCTCTTGACTGAATAAAATCAGCGGGAATTTGTTTTTGCTCGCAAAACCGAAAGGCGACCAGATTTTTTTCGCCTTGGCCGAGATGACTGAATAACCCTGAGCTCTGGCTTGTGCTTCTGCTTCATTGAGGTTCACTGCCTCCAACAGCAAGGATGTGAGTCCCTCATTCGCACGCAAGACTTTTACTTCATACTGCATAGCCTCTCCATAACCGATGTGCAATGCAATCCAAATCCTCATTTACCAGTTCGTAATATCGGCAGACTCACCTTCACCACCCAATTGCCCATCCTTACCGTAAGACAATAGATCATACTCGCCATGTTCGCCGGGAAATTTGTAGATGTAATTATTGCTCCACGGATCCTGCGGAACACTCTTGGTCAGGTATGGCCCATCCCATTTGGTCAGGCTCGCTGGTTGCGCTGTTAAGGCCGGCAAGCCCTCTTCCATGCTTGGATATCGCCCCACATCCAGGCGAAATTGATCGAGTGCCTTGCCCAAGGCATCAATTTGCGCACGAGTGGCTTTCACTTCAGATTTGCCAATTTGAGAAAAATATTTGGGGCCCACATAGCCGGCCAACAAGCCAATAATGACCATCACCACCAGCAATTCAAGCAGAGTAAAACCTGATTGCCTAGCGATTGAGGGGGAAAGATTCGATGGGAAATTGTATTTTTTCATCATATTATTCCGGTACACCCAACAACAATTATTGCGCCTCCCTCCTAACACGGAACGCATATCTGAAGGCGGTTTGAAGCTTACCAAACTTTCCGGTAATGCGTATAAAAATCAGGGTCGCCTTGCCCAAAAACTAAGGAACAATCCACCCGCTCTCTGCGACTATTTTTGTTCCGATATCCCCTTCAAAACGGACAAAGTAGCCCCCTTTGGAGGCAAATCGTTGCTTGGGCGCAAGTCCCACCCTTGGGTAATAGCCGGTTATCACCCGTCTGCTTAACATGTCCTCAACACGCTCCACCAGATAATCACGCACATAACTGTCGAGCATCATCATGAGTGTTTCGGACAAAATGCCGAGCGCGAGATACGTATCCGATTGCACACGCTCGGCAACAACGGGAATGCGCTTTATCTTGAACCAGCCGAGTGGATAATTCATGCGCACTTTGCGACCTTCCGGCAGGTCGAATGGATACGTCATCCTCACCGCCCGCCTCCACTCTTTAGGCAACTGCGCATTCTCCAACCCCGCCATCAACCCTGACACGTAAATTGCTTGGCTCATCGCTGCCTCGGCGGGCAAATAAGCCAACTCATCTTGCCGCAACCAGAGCAACAACACATGGTTTTCACCTATACCCCTTAACGCCTCGATTAGTGACTCGCTTGATAAGCTATCTTTCAACACACGATTCACCACTTTTATTTTTTGTGATTCCAACTCGATTTGAACCGCGTTCGCAGCCTGTACGCCAACGTCTCCGTTGCGATAAATCTGCACAACACTGCCCGGCTTGGTTTGCAATCTTTGAATTTGGTGAGCAATCAATTGCGCTTCCAGCGTCACGCCTTTCGAGAAATAAATCGCGTAAAAATCATTTTCATTGATCACTGGGTTATCAATATTCGGAAACAGGCAGGGTATTTTTTCACGCCCACAAAAATCATGGACAGGTTTCCAGGTTTTTCCACCCAATCCCGAAATAACCGCAAATACCGGCTCTGCGATCAGCTTGGCTTGCAACTGCTGCTGCCACGTATCCGGTGAACCCGTTAGCTCCCATACGTGCATCTGCCATCTGCGCGTCACGCGATATTGAATTCCTTTGGGATTTTTCATCGGCCGATTTCCGCCGCGAATAAATGAATTTTTGTCCTCAACGAAATGGTTTATGACATTCAGCATTCCTTGTCTGGCAATTGGATCGGCATCGGGGGTAATGATGGTGGCGAAATGCAAAATGTCACCAGATACTCCCGGGGTAGGCGCAGTTGATAACTTTTTGAGGTGCGTAATCAGCGATGCCATCGTCGCGTCATCCATCTTGAAACGAGGCATCAGATAGTTCAGCTTGCGTCCACCTCGTCCGATTCCCTCGCGTATCGCACGCGCAATGGTCGTGTCGGTATAACTTTCGGTGGAAGGCCTATCGACCACCGCGCCTATCATCACATGAGGCGCGTCCAAATCCCTGGTATTTTCGCCTGCGGAGCGGAACAAATATTTACCCACTATGGGCGGGATTTGAATTTGGCCCGCAAACGAGCCGAGACCGCTACGACGGTGGCAATTGATACAGGCAGCATCCGCCCCTTCGACGAACACATCGGCTTCACGACTACCCCGCAGTGGCGCACCTGAAGGTAACTTGCCTTGCTGAAAAACCATCTCACCGGCTGTGGGCTTAACAACCTCCGCAAAGACGTATTGGGATGACAACAATAAAATAAAAACAAGCCGGCACGCCAAAAAAAACGGGCGTACAAAGATTTTCATACGGGGAATATCATTTGACAGAGGTCAATTCTTTGTAGGAACGCACCAATTCTTCCGGGGATACAAAACCATCTATGCGCAGCCAAGATTGACCCGGAGCGGCACGCAAATAGGTCACAGGTACGTGATTCATCTTGTCGCCGCGATACGCATCAAAGGACTTTTGCGCCTCAATGCTTGCGCTCGTGGTACCCGTGTAGAAATTCCATTGCGACTTGGCTTTATATTTTTTGGAGAATTTTTTCAGCGAGGCTGGCGTGTCTTGTTCAGGGTCGATTGAGATAGAAAGCATATGCACTTTATCGCGATTCTTACCCAGCTTGGTTTGAAATTTCGAAAAAGTCTCCGCAGTCAGGGGGCATATTTCCGTGCAGGTAGTGTAAAGAAAATTCACCAGTACAGGACGACCATCATTCAATTCACTGGCGAGATCAACAGCCTCGCCATCCTCGCGCACGAGTTGAATTGAAGGAATAGCGTAATCGACTGTAGTGAGCTTGATTGGCTGTTTGGTCTCCATATCCTGCATCTGGTGATGACTATGGTCTTCGTGAGCCTGCACAGGCTGAACAACCGCCCCCAGCAACGCAAATACTGCCGCACAAGCTACATCTTTACCGATCACTTTCATATTTAGTTTCCCTCTGGTTTAGTAAAACGGATTGGATCCAATTTTGTGTTCAGGGTAATTCGTTCAATATTTATTTTCTCCGAACCACGAATACCGTCAATACTGGTTTCAACCAAGTAAGGCATTTGTAAACCCTCCACCGCTTTGTAGTTGCGAAAATGCGTCGTCACTGTGCGCAACTTGCCATTCAGCTTACGCACGCCATCCATTTTCACATCAAGGAATGTTTTCGCATCGACCCACACGTGCTTCGCCTCGCCGTCCTTCATTGTCAGGGTAAGTTTATACGCATCTTTTCCTTCCACTTGATCCATTTTATTCAACACCAGCTTAGTACCTTTAGCGGCGTAGTCAATCAGCACACCCTCCATGTCTTGCTGCTGCGCGGCGACTTTCATTTCTTCCGGTGTAAATGACTCCACTTCCTTGCGCCCCAAGAATGGTCTGAGCTTCCAGCCATTCGTTCCATTGAACACCTGCACCGCAGTTTGTCCTGCAAACTCAATTTCAAGCCGTGTCTTGTGTGGCCGCTGCATTTCCAGCACAAAAGGCAACTCCACTAACTTGCCTTCTTCCTGTTTCGCCAGCTTATGTCGCCGCCCTTTCTCCACACTGACTTCCGGCTTGGCAGGGGGTTTGATTCGTCCCGCATCCATCTTGCCTGCCATGGTCATCGTTTGCACTGCCAGCCACGCGTTTAACCCGCCGCGCGCAGCGGCATTTTTATCGGCAATTTGTTCGGCCGTCAGTGTAGTCTTGGCTGACTTTGCATCAGCAGCATGCGCGGTTGAAATCAAAAATGGAACCGCAAGCAATGTTAAAAATGCAACTACATGAAGTTTTTTTTGTAGCATGAGACACTTACCTCTCTGATCTGTTAATCCACCACTAATCCGCTTGCGCGAAACTCGCCTATCACCACGCTCACACGACTTCCGGACTTAACCAGCTTGCCCGGATTGCCAAACATAATAAAATAATTTCGCCCAAGCTCAGGCCTTGATTTTTGACGCATTTCACCCAGCTTTTCCATAATGGGAACACCCAGAATGTTACCCGTCGCTTCGTCGATTATATACGCCTTCGATCGCTTGTCATTCAGCAGCTCAGCTTTTTCAGCATCCACCACGCGGTATTTGAAGGACAACATGAATCCCGTCGATACTGGGCGCACGCCCATTACATCGACACCCCAATTGCGCTGGATTCGTAAACTGTTACGGGCATACCAGTTATTTGTGTGCGATGCTGCCCTTTCGACAGCTAGCGATGCTACAGAGCCTTGGTATGGTAACTGTTCGGTTGCGTTCACCAAAGTTTCAAAAATAAAAAAACTGCTCACGAGTAAACACGTGAGCAGTTTTTTATAATTACCTAAGACTAATTGTTCTAACATAAGCCGATGCTACCATACACACAATTCTAACGACCGACTAATACCCCGTGCCGCTCAGCGATACGGTTTGCGTACCCACCGCATCGCTGATCCTCAGTG
>CAZSPN010000002.1:75040-88261 GCA_964608835.1 uncultured Gallionella sp. | reverse complement strand
TGTGGGTCCGGCTGAACGCCGCCGGTGTGGCTCCGCCGAACGTCACGTCGGTGAATGCCAGCGGAGCTGTACCTGTATTGCTTAATGTTACCGCTTGGCTGGCACTCGGTGTCCCGACCAGTTGGTCGGCAAAGGTCAAGCTTGCCGGTGTCACGCTCGCTGCCGGTGCAACACCCGTGCCGCTCAGCGATACGGTTTGCGTACCCACCGCATCGCTGATCCTCAGTGTCGCCGATTTGGCTCCCACCGAACCAGGGGCAAAGGTCACCTCAATCGTGCAGCTGCTGATACCACCAACAACCGTCGGTGCGTCCAATACCGCAGGACAGTTGTGGGTCCGGCTGAACGCCGCCGGTGTGGCTCCGCCGAACGTCACGTCGGTGAAACTCAGTGATCCAACGCCAGTATTAGCTAATACCACAGACTGACTGGCACTAGCAATGCCTACTTGCTGCTCGGCGAAAGTCAGTGATGCAGGTGACACGGTCGCTGAGGGCGCAACGCCCACACCAGACAATGCCACCGCCTCAGTAATCGTTATCCCACCTGCACCGCTTAAGTTCAGGTTCATAGTTGCTGACTCACTACCCAACACGCTTGGTGTAAATACCACATCAATCGTGCAGCTCGTGCCAACCGCCAAAATTGCACCACAAGTGTTGCTTGGAGAGGCAAAGTCAGCAGCGAACATGCCGCCAAACATCATGCCGTGGAAATTCAGATCAATCGTACCTGTGTTTTTTAATGTTACGGCTACCAAATTGGTCGGTTCTTCAACTTGCGCACTCCCCAAACTTAATGCACGAGGCGTTACGCTGACAAAGGCTAACTCATCCGCGCCAACGTCAGCTACATTAGCCTGTGGCCTTGAGTTCTTATCAATATCCATAACAGGCGCACCGTTCAACGTACCTGCGTTGTAGGCTGTTGAAGCCACACTTGCAAGATGTGCGTTACCTAACGGGGTTGCCAATGCCGTATTTGCAGGATCTGTCAGTGACAACGGTCCAAAGTGCAGGTCAACAAAGTTACCCGCCTCATCCAATGCAGCAGCCGGCGCAAACTGGAAGCTAGGCAAGAACGGAGTAGCAGGTTCAAACAACAAGCCCGGCTGCACACGTGATCCATTGCAATACACTTTGGTTAAACCCGGGTCGGTATCCAAGTTACCCGAACCAGTGTAGCCAATGATGCTGCTCAAAATTGAGTAACTCGGTTGCAGAGCGTTTATACCGGGTGTTGGTGAGGTGTCACCGATCACACCAATATCCCAATACTTGCCACCCGTCACGCACTGACCTGTGGTCACCTGAGGACCCAATGGCTCGCCTACCACGTGATTATTCACGTCAAAGGTTACCGCATCATTCCAATTATTGGATGGCAACAGGCGTGTAACACCCGTTGACATGTCGAAGAAGAATGAACGATTGTGCCAAACCACGTTATTCGTCAGTGTTGGTTTTGAGATGCTCTTCTCAGCCTGAAGAGCTAAGGGCACGGTTGCAAGCAACGCTGCGCTGGTCAAATCCGAGCTAATCCCTGCTGGGCTAGGCACAGTTGTTGATGGTCCCGTAGTCGCATTGCCCACCACAGTGCTGAACAGGTTACCCGCAATGCCCACGCTGTCGTTAGACACCACGGTATTGTTGATAATGGAGCTGCTCAAGGCGTCAGCCATGGAGATACCACCACCAGACCAACCCGCCACATTATTGGTGATGATATTATTGGTCAACGATACTTTCCACCAATTGGCTGGATCTGGCGAGTTAGCCACGTCTGTTCCATTCACTTGGAACAACATCACCCCACCACCATTACCGCTTTGGGCAAAGTTACCCATAATCAGGTTGGCATCGACCGTCACATTACCGGTACCCGCCGTCACGCCATTGCCTTCACCCTCAATAATCAACCCACCGCCATTTGCGGGTGAAGCTTGATTGTAATTATGGTTAAACAAAATTTTATTGTTGGAAATGTTGCCATCCACGCTCATGCCGACATGCGCAATACCGCCGCCATTCCCAGAGCTATAGTTACCGCACACCCAGTTATTGGTGATTTGATAATTGTCGCTACCCGAGTAGATACCGATACCGCCCGGTGCTGCACCCACGCGTGCCGCCAAACCGATAATCGGTTCAACTGTGCCGTTCATCGTCACCGCATTGTTGTGGATATTGATATTCAAGTTATACGGAATGAACGCGCCATTCACATCCGCTACCCGTGCTTGACCATCTTGTCCAATACGCAGACCGCCATTGGTCGTACCAGCATTACCATAGATACGGTTATTGGAAATTTCCAAATTGTGTGCCCAGCCGTTTACATAAACTCCACCACCGCCATCACCACCCGTTACGGAAACACCGTCAATTCGTGAAGTCGCGCAGGTAAAGTTACTCTCTCTAACCAGTGAAGTTAACCCTGCGGCCATAGTTGGGTCATCACATGCAATTGCTGCAGGATTTTTAGCCAGCACCGTAATACCAGGACCTTCCTGAGCCGCGAGTGTAGTCGGCTCTGTCAGGGTTACCCCACCAACAGGTTGCGTGGGCAATGGATCAACTTGAGATAATCCAGGCAATGCATTTCCTTGAGCATCTCTAGCGAACAATGGTTCAATGCGAGCACGCCAGTTTTCCACTTTAGTTGTTGGATATTTAGCAGCGTTGATCAGAACCGAAGCTGCACCCACCCCTTGCAAACGTACAGGCTTCCACATAATGACCAACTCAGGGTAATGCCCCTCATTTACCAGAATCAAATCGCCCGGTTGAGCTGCGTCAATCGCGTCTTGAATAGGGTGAGCAAGACCCAAAGCCTGATTTGGATCAGGAATTGAATTACCCGAACCATTCACATAAATCGGTGCACGGTAACCCAACACACTTGAGTCCTCTATTGTTACAGTGATGCCATCTTCGGTCTTTTTACCGTTGTCAGCAGTGATCTCAAGCTGGCCTGTTACCGCATTGGCAGGTACGGTCACCACAATTTGACCGTCACTCCAAGAGTTAACGATCAATGCTGTACCACCCAAAGTCACAACACTGTTCGGACCTTGTGTGCCAAAACCATAGTGGCGCTTAATATAAGTTTTATTCGTGCCGACAGTAGTCGATGTCGGCCCTAGATAAGCCGGATTCAACACATCCACATCACCCAATGCGGTAATAGTCAATGTTTTATTAGGATTACTCATGTCGATATAAGGACCAAACGTTCCATTCCCATCCACCCGCTTGATCGCGGGGGTGGCATCAGGATATTGGCAATCCACCGGATTGAACCCCGACCCTGTGGCGAACGCGGCAATCGGTAATACAGGTGTATCCAAATAAGCGGTCTGCCCCGGCATAAATGGCCATGTATAGCAGAAGTTGCTAAACATCGGGTTGTACATCGGATCGATGATTTTCTGACCGAATGTAGGAGATTCCGGACGACGATCCACAATCGGACCTGGATCGTTCATACAGCTCGTAAGCATGTTCATCGCAAAACCACTGGGGTTAGGAGCGTTCACATCCCATGTGGACGCGACCAAACCGTTGAAGATACCCCATTTGTCATTGTAGGTACGCACCAATTCCACGCCGTTGTAATCACGAAGGGCTAGGGGTGCGTTTGGCAAGGCCGCCTTCTCGCCAAAGCTTGGAGAGAACGGATCAAACTCTGCCGCAGCATCATTCAACATCATGCCGGTAAAACGTGCCGCAACTGGTGTTTCCGTAAACAACTGGAAGTCGGCTGCACCCGCAGTCATATCGCCCAAATGAACTTCTTTGCGATCACACAATGGCTTATCCATGCCGGCAAACGGTGTGTAATGTTGTGCTTCCGGAACGAGAGTCAAGTAATCTGGCACGCGGTGCATACTGCCCACACATGGAGGACTGGCCGGTCCATACACGGGGTTATAATTGCTGTTAATAATGGCTTGGTCGGGCAAAATAAATACATTGCCTATCCCGTTAGGGAATTGCTGAACAGCAGGGGCTACCCATGCATCACCGCCGTAAATATTCTTATCTTCTTCCTTTACGGTTTCGTAACCAGTTGGTGGCGAGACTTCGACCACATAGACACCTGCCGGTAATTGCAAGGCAGTTTCTGTTGACCCGTCAGGATTAGTAACTGTTGTTGACGTGCATATCTTGCAGTTGTCGCTTGGGAAACTGTAGAAGCCATCATAAGGAACGGGTTGCACTTGGTTGAAAGTGTGCTGACCGTCATAACACTTAAATTGGTTAACCGCGCCCAATGTCATAATCACAAACGGATCGCTGAGCGGATCCCCCGGACAGTGCGGCTGATCGGGGGATCCCGATGCCACCGCATCATCAAAGCTATTGCTGGTGGTGGTGTCAACCAACTGCAAATTACCGTCGGCTTTTTTCAGGTACAGATTGACTGGAACGCGTGGAATACCAGGCGACCATGGAGTTTGTGCGCCTAAACGCGGATCATCCACACCGCGAGTATTGGCGTAAAAAACCATCCCGCCAATACCGCCATTTTCTCCGGAAGCATAGTTCGCAGTACCCCAGTCAATCAATTGAGTTTGATTGATGTACCCCTGATAACCTTCAAAACCTACACTTGGCGGGTCAACACGGCTAGTCGTATGAGGATACACGGGTCCAAGCGGGTCGGGATTTTGCACGTCATACCTCGCACCGGGTACTCGCAAGTCAGCAGGTAACGGAGTGGTTTCGTTGGTATTCATCAAGCCCGCATATGCGCCTGTCTTGTCAGTCAGTCCACCTGCATCATAAGTCACGTTTGTACCCGTACTCTTATAACGAGTCCAATTCGATTCGGCGACATACCAGTTAAACAACGGGAAGGTTTCGGTGAACGCGGCAACACCATTCGCATCCGTGGCCACGGTGTAGGCAATACTGCCATCGCGATAACGGATGTTTACAGGAAGATTGGGTACACCCGGCTCACCTGCCTGACGTATGCCGTCTCCATTTAGATCGGTAAATACAGATTGCTTAAGACTGGTGAACCATGTGAATACCGGTATGTCACCCATATTCACCTGATTTGGAATAGCAGCAAGCGGGTCAGGTACAGTCACTGATTTCATCGCTTTGATCTGATCTAACCAATCATCCCAGATAAACAAGATGTAATTGCCGTCTGGCACACCAGTCAACTGAAAATTGCCATTGTCGTCACAATGCGACATTGCAACGTTCGGCCCCATCCCTGCTACTGAGTTCAATGCCACGTAGCAATTGGTATGAGCCAGCGATGCGCGCGCGCAATCGGGTTCGGTTGAGCCAGACTGGCAACTGTTATTCAATTTGGATTCTGGTGGTCTATCCATATGTAAGCTAGTAATCCGACCTGTTACCTTACCTGTCGCACCTGCAACCACATTGGCATCAGTCAACACTTTTACCTTGTCGGGATTCACATAACCGATTGCCGCATGGAAACCAGGCGCGCCAAATTCTTGCCAATAAGGAGGTTCGCCGGGCTTGACGAAAGTGTCATTGCTTCGCGTGCCTTCCACAGTGGTTATCTGCACCCAATTTTCACCATCCGCGCCACGTTGTGCTCCAGGGTAAGCCATTACACCCAAGCGACCCGGAATCATATTTTTAATCAGTGCCATTCCCGCCAAGGGAGAAGGTGTGCCATCGGCACGCAAATTCGGACAAGTAATCATCACGCCCACTTCGGATGAACCCGCAAGCGTATTGGGACAATCGGGATTGTTGCCATCCATCAGCGAGTTAGTCAGTGGCATGCCCAGAGCGTCATAAGTAATGGTCCCCGCATTCGCACCGGATACACCGCGCGCATCGGTAATCTCAATCCTGAATCCTCCCAAGCCGACTTCACCTTGATCGATATTGCCGTTGCTGGGTGAATTGTCTTCAAAAACAATCACGCTGATTTGTGCGGGTGGGGTGGGGTTACGTGGTGCAATCGCAATCGCAGCATTCGATCCGGGCGTAATCGCCGCGCCTGTCATGGTGTGACCAAAACCCACACCGCCCTGATCGGATGAATCGCCGGGCAGCACTGAGATATAATAGTGCTTAGCAGGGTCCAACACCACATCGCCAATTGAGGTGGGCAACTGCTTGGTGGAAGGCTGCGCGTCTCCGCAGCTCCATGGTCCTGTACATCCTGTTGCCACCAAAGGCATGTAGCTCTTTACGAATTCCGTCGCGGCACTTTGCGGTGGAGTGCAAACCCCCAAGTAAGATTGAGTCGGCGTACAAGTGTTGCCCTGCAACAGATTAGCAGGATCGGGCTTGTAAGTGATATCTTCTTCGATCACCCAACGATAATCACTGATAATCATGTTGGGATTTTCGGTATCTTGCACACTGAGATTAAATCCTGATCCGGCAGGGAAATTCAGCGTCACCGTGGTCGGTTGGCTATCCATACCCAGTGAATTTTCTGCGATATAACTAAAGATGTAAGTGCCTGGGGCGGGTGGCCTTGCCACAAATGATCCGTCCGCATTCAAAGTAACCCATGCAGGCATCGGGCTGATTCCATATGGCAAGTTACCGGCTGGTGTCGGCTTGGCAGTCAAAGTGTAGCCCACCAAATCGGTATCATTGCTCAACACACCCGGACGGGCAATTTTCAATACCGTATCAACTTTACTAGTGTAAATATCCGCAATCGCGGCGGGTACCTCTGCCACATTCAAGGTAACTTTTGCCGTATTGGTTGTTCCACTGTTTCCCTTGTAAGTGAAGCTATCCACGCCCGCAAAAAACATGTTGGGAGTATAAACAAAGCTTCCGTCGGCATTCAAAACCAATGTACCGTGCGCAGGATTGGTCGCTACTGCAACATCCGTCACCAAAATATCGTTAGTTTTTACGTTACCATTGAAAATCACACCATGGGGGTTGTTATAAATATCATTCACGGCAAACGGTGCGGCAACTGTCCCAGACGTAGTAATTGTTCCCGCACCGCCCGCAATTTGAAGGAAACCTTGCATACCGCCATTGGCCTCATTATTGTTGGTCATGCTGAGTTGACGGTCAAACAAAGCATGGGTAGCCGGTGCGTAAACTGTGCCATCATTCGTAGGTTTGATCACCACATCTCTGGTTTTGCCCGCTTCCAAATTCACTTCGTTTTGAATCTTGGGATTGCCCGGAGAAATGTGACTATCTTCCGCTAGCAAAGTCATCGGCATACCTACAAAGGCAGGGGTGTGAGTACGCAAACCAGCGTTGGCAAAGCGTATAAGCACATTGCCACTGCTGTAGGTATCTGGGATATTGTAAACAGAACCTAATGTATTGGTTTTATCAAACGTAGTGCCATTGATTAGAAAATAGCGAGGCGAATAATTCACAGCGGGTGGATAGCCTCCCGCAGCGGGTGTGGCAACTTGCTCGGCATCGTCAATTACTCCCGCACAAGCCCCGATCGTTGCAGAACACGCCGCTTTATTAACCAACATTGCATCCACCAGGGCGTTTTGTGCAGGGTCAATCTCGCTATACAGCAATGCAGTCTCGCCATCATAGCTAACACCCGGATAAGTTGCTCCCGATGCGGTTACAACCAGCAAGCCGTATAAACCCATGGGTTGTTGAATGGAGGGGAAAGTAGCAGTCGCGTAAATATATGTACCCGGCTTCAAATTGCTCCATGAATAGCTCGCTGTACCGCCATTTGCAACCGCTTCGGGCACAAAGGATCGGACACGTTGCCCTTGAGCGGGTGGTGTAAATGTGCCGCCCGCCACCCCTGGAAATGTGGTGGTAGTTTGCGCATTGTGAACAGGACTGACCGTATTAAACACCGGTTGTCCCAGCCCACCACCCAATTGCCCCTGTATCCAGAGCGAAGTTGGCGTTGGTAAATTGTTGGTCAGATTGATTGTTAAAGAATCACCTGCGGCAACAGTAATCGTTGGGGCAGGCTTCCACGCACCACCACAAGCAACCGCAGCCACTGTACCAGTTGAGCCGGCCTCCACATCGCCACAATAACCCCACATTGGAACGGATTGCCCGCCTGGCATTACCACACTGGCTCGCTGCGCAGCAAGGTTGACCGTCGTCTGAGCTGTGGCAACTTCCGCTGTAAGCAATGCTGCTGCCAATGTAGCGATTTGCAAAAGCACGATATTTTTAGTATGGAGTTTCATGGTGCGTTCCTCTCTTTCCCTGAATCTTTCTTTGCCAACAAATTTACTTAACTATCAATTTTCGTTATTCACCAACAGGCAAACTGGGAGGCAAAATGCACATGATCGTCATATTCCCGCCCGGAAAAACGTTATTGGTGGTTGTTTCGCGCTCGTGGTGTGAATGCCAGGGGTAGCAATAAGCACCGCCCGGATTTTGTTTCACCACTCCAGGTGCTAGCAATGACTGTTGCCCCGTTCCCGAAAGACCCAAATAGGGGCTACCGCCATAGTATTGACCCACCGCAACTATGCTTGGATCTGGGGGTGTAACGGGGATGGGTCTAGTATGATCACCGCACCATTCGCCATAATTGGCATCAGTAGTAACACTATGGAAACCACTGGCATCGGGAATACATGCAGAACCATCTCCCGCCTTATGGTTATATATATCCCAACCCAATCCCTTGCCAGTCCAGGTGAAGATAGCATCCAAAGACTGTCCGGGAGCCGCCGTAAAAGTAAACGATTGCGGGCCAGCCAATTTTGAAGGATCCGTCTTGCTTAACAACAAGTTGCCATCCCTCGCCAAAATACGTGCATGATTACCGTGAATATGCAAAGGATGCTCGACGCGCCCTTGTTGCAGCACACGAATCAACATGCGCTCTCTGGGGTGCATCTGGGGGGCAAAATTATAAGGTTGACGCGGATAAGCATTTGAATAAATTGCGTCAACATTATCTGGAAAGGAACGACCATTCATCCAAAAATATTGCGGTACATAAGGCTCCATAGTTGCAACCACTGGGCCTGGCCCCGCCATCTGAGCTTCCACTTGTTGATGGATATTGATGTCGGTCTCACTCAACTGCATCAAGTATTCACGGTCATAGCAGGTGGGATTAACAGCACCAATATCGCTGTATGCAGATGCGGCCAACGCGAAATCGCCTTGGGTACATCCTGAGCTGCTAGCGGGCAATACTACCAAAGCACCATATAAACCCATTTCGATTTGCAAGTCAGGGCGGGTGCCGCTGTGATATCCGTAAGTACCCGGCTTATTGGCAACAAAGGTATAAGTGACAGTATTTGTGAGAGGACTCGCTGCGGTTGTTGCTTCTTGAGTTAATTGCCCTGCCACACCACCGGTAGTAGCGACATCAAATCCCGGGAAAAGCATTGAGGTATTGCCCGCCGCCACAGGCAGGGCGTTGGTTAAATTTACTGTTACCGTGTCGCCTTCATGCACAACCATCGTCGGACCGGGCAACTGCATCAACGAACAATTGCCTGCCGGAAAATCCGGTGTGGTCGGCAAAAAAGACGGGGCAAAGCCAGGACTACAACCGTAGCCCCAAGAATAAATCATCGCGCCATCGGGTGCGGTGATGTAATCGGCACTTGCCGTGAGATTGAAAGTTGAGCCTGCCGCTGAAATACCCGGCACAGCAGCTTGTGCTGAATTTAGCGAAAGCAAGGCAACCGCAACTGCCAGCAGCGCGCCCCCTTGTTTGAATAATCTGTTTGCGTAATTCATCGTCGTCTCCCTTAACACTCTCGACTGTTTGATTTTCAAACGGTCTCAATCATACACTTCTTTATTTATTGCACGACCACTTCGGTCATCATGCCGCCAAAATTTTCATTGTCATTCGACAAATGATCCAGATTCGAGGTGTAAAGAAAGTATTTTCCTACTGGCACGTCCTGCGCATCCAGTATCACTTCTTTGGTTTCACCCCCACCCAGTGTGACCGAGTGGGTGTAGTAATCCAGATTATTGCCATCCATGTCGCGCAACATACGTGCATGCTCACCCACCACGTGCATGGGGATACCGGTTGCGGTCAGTGTGTGAAATTCTGTAATGCTCAAATTGGACAGGCGAAGCAATGCAAGCGTTTTGCCGTTAGTCTTGTCAATGACAATTTGCGCAGGGTGTGGCTGGGAAGTGCGGTTTAAGCCATCTGAAGACGTTGTGGTAATCGCCGCTGGATTGACTGTATCGGGATAACTACGTCCTTCCAGCATGAAGTACTTGCTTTTCATCCCCGAAAAGTCGGTGGGATTAAAAGTCATGCTGGCATAGTGGAAATTGGGATCGTAGCCCATCATCATCATTGGGTAGCTGACATCATATCGAGTCGAGCCATCGCCGTCATTGAACACGTACTGTGTATCAGCAGCGGGTTTAGTCACTGTGTTTGGTTTGGGCAAAGGCGTTGCACACAAAATGTCATTGGGATCACAAGCTTGAACTACCGATGAAAGTACTGTACCTACGGGCAATTTATTTTGGCGTGGGTTCACAAACATATTACCCTCCATCCCCATTTCAATATGTTCGGGTGGCGTGATATGGCAATGCCAGAAATAGGTTCCCGCCTCTGGTGCAGTGTAGTAATACGTCATGCTACCCGCAATGTTAATCGCAATGGCCACGTCAGGCACACCGTCGAAGAACGGGGCTGCATTCGCATAACCGTGGAAGTGGACAGTGTGCTGCTCAAACAGATCGGGACGCATGATTTGACCAACGTTGCTGAGAGTCAGGAAAAACTCGTCATCTTCATTGATTTCCATCATCGGTGCGGGAGCTTGCGCGCTCAACACACCCATATTCATGATCACTGCCGGTTCAGTCACCACGCCATTAAGATTTTCAGGCTTGGTGGCATCATGCAATGCGTTAGGTACAACCGCGTTTGCATTCATCGCATCGGTATATGGCAGATTCACACCATTGTACATTTTGTTAAAATCCGCTGCGGACTGTGTACCGGGTTTACCTTGATTAACTAGTTCTATGCCGGATAGTGGGCCATATCCGAATAGATACATCTGGGTTCCGTCCCCCATCGTGGCATATCCATCTCCTCCCGAAATTTCTTGACACTTAATATTGGGATTCGGCAATGTGCTGTCCGGCTGGCCAGAAATACCATTTGCATTCACCAATGGATGCAATGCGGTTTGTTCAGGGCATTGAACTCTGAACGATCCGCCGCCGGCGTGTGCCAACTGGATCGATAAAGACAAGCCCATTAAGACCACCGCGCTGCACAAATAAGTTGTGTAGTTGCTTTGAAATACGTGCTGAGTTTTCATTTCCTGTTCCTCCTGCTCCAAGCTCAAATACAGTCGTTTGCCCGTCTTGCAACAAACTTTCTGCTGGTGCGGCAATATGTCGCAGTCTCGCTATTGATTCAAAGGACGTACCAACTTTTCTTCGTAGGCCTCTACTCCTGCAATTTGGCTAGAGCCATAGGACTTTTGTACTACCAATCGCCTTTTTGCCAACGCGAGTACAATCTGCTCGAAAGCGGTTATTTGCAGAACACTAGGGCTTTAGGCGGAGATTTATACGCAAATAATTCAAAGCGGGTTAAGATGGTTTTACATACAGGAGCCATAATCATGTACTTCACCGTTGAACAATTTTCTGAAGAAGCACTTTACGGGCATGAAGATTCCGCACTAACTGTCTTTAACCAAGCCGAACCTTGATTTGAGGGTCAGCCGACCCTAACCGACACCATCTTTCCTTAGCATAATGACCCGCTTCCTCACCTTAATTTTTCTAATTGGCTTGCTATTGGCTGGTTACATAGGCTATTACTTGTCGCAGCCTTTACCGCTCACCAATACGGCGTTGGAGTTTTCGCTGCGCCCTGGTAGCAGCGCAAAAAGCGCCGCTAAACAATTGCAACAGGCGGGGGTGATCCATCAGGCGGCAATGTTTGCTTGGATGGTGCGGCTGTCGGGAAAGTCCGGGCAAATCAAAGCGGGGAAATACACGCTGAACCGTGCGGTCACACCGAGCCAACTACTGGATATGATTACCAAAGGAACGGTCACGCAAGCGGCGGTGAGTGTGATTGAAGGCTGGACATTCAATCAATTTCGCGCCGCGCTGAATGCCAGCCCCGACTTAGCGCACGATACGTTGAATATGACTGGAGAAGAAATTTTGCAGCGCATTGGCGCGACGGAAACCCAGCCTGAAGGATTATTTTTTCCGGATACTTACTATTTTTCGGTGGGCAGTAGCGATGTGCCAATTTTCAAACGTGCCTACCAGATCATGCAGCAACGCTTGCAGGAAGCTTGGTTAACTCGTGATCCCGATTTACCCCTGAAAACACCCTACCAGGCCTTGATTCTGGCTTCGATTGTGGAAAAGGAAACCGGTACAGCCAGCGACCGGGACAAGGTGGCAGCGGTGTTTGTAAACCGATTGCGCAAGGGTATGCTATTGCAGACTGATCCGACAGTGATATATGGTATGGGCGATAAGTTCGATGGAAATCTGCGCAAGCGCGATCTGATCACCGATTCCCCTTACAATACTTATATGCGAGTTGGACTAACCCCTACACCGATTTCGCTGCCAGGACTTGCATCGTTACAATCTGCACTTCATCCAGCCCCGATAGAAGCACTATATTTTGTGGCGCGTGGCGACGGCAGTTCGGAATTTTCCAGCAACTTGACTGCGCATAATAATGCGGTAAACCGCTACCAGAAATGACAAACTGCTTGGAATTTGTTTTGCGAGATGAGGCGCACGGAGCCGCACAACGAATGACGAGGCATATCGAATTTGATAAAAGAGGAATGAGTGAGTACGCGACACAGCAATTCGCTCGACAAACTAACCATGAGTAAATTTATTACATTTGAGGGAGTGGATGGTGCTGGCAAAAGCACCCATCTGGCATGGTTTGCCAATGCGTTGTGCCAGCGTGGACTGGATGTGGTGGTGACGCGCGAGCCTGGCGGAACTCCACTTGGTGAGCAATTACGCACGATACTGCTTAATCAACCGATGAGCATCGGCACAGAAGCGATGCTGATGTTTGCCGCACGTTTGGAGCATATCGAGCAAGTCATTAAGCCCGAATTGCAGGCCGGGAAGTGGGTAATTTCCGATCGCTTTTCAGATGCCAGCTTTGCCTATCAGGGCGGCGGCAGGGGCATGGACTGGAATAAATTGAGCCAGCTTGAGCAGTGGGTACACGCCGGTCTGCAACCTGACCTCACCTTGATTTTTGATGTGCCTGTCG
>CAZSPN010000002.1:68972-75030 GCA_964608835.1 uncultured Gallionella sp. | reverse complement strand
CTGTCGAAGTGGCACGGCAACGTCTGGAAAATAATGTGACGCTGGATCGATTCGAGCAGGAACAGGGCGATTTTTTTGAGCGCGTGCGTGCTGGCTACCACAAGCGTGTGCAGCAAAATCCGCAACGTTATGCCGTAATTGATGCCGCTCAGTCGCTGGAGCAAGTGCAACAGCAACTCGCACAAATCCTTGCAACGGTATGAGTAGCATTTATCCTTGGCAGTCAAATGACTGGTCACGCTTGCAGGTGTTGCGCCAACGTTTGCCGAATGGTTTACTACTCAAGGGGACAAAAGGGATCGGCAAGTTTGATCTGGCGATGACGTTTGCCAAATCCTTGCTTTGCCAGCAGCCCAATACCGAACAGTTTGCCTGTGATTCGTGTCCGTCATGTCACTGGTTTGAGCAGGGATCGCACCCCGACTTTCGTTTGCTGCAATCAGAATTAGAAAGTCTGGAGGGTGAAGAAACTGAGTCTGGCAAAAAGCCCAGTAAGCAAATTTCCGTTGATCAGGTGCGGGCATTATCAGACTTTGTGGGTATGTCGGCACATCAAGGTGGCAGACGCGTAGTGATAATTCATCCTGCCGAGACCATGAATGGCAATTCTGCCAACGCATTGCTGAAAAGTCTGGAAGAGCCTCCCCCGGACTTATTATTCATCCTGGTGTCACATAAGCCACAGCAACTATTGCCGACGATATTGAGTCGCTGTTTGTCCTTTACCTTGCCTTCACCCGATAACGACAAAGTGATTCAATGGCTGAAGCAACAAGGAGTGAATACCCCAACCGAAGCACTGGCATTGTCTGGGTATTCGCCGCTGCAAGCTGCACAGATGGGAGAGCAATCAGGCCAAGAGGAACGTGAAAAATTGTTACAGGCATTGCGTCAGCCGAGCGGGCTGGATGTTTTTGCATTAGCTGAGACGCTACAAAAAACTGAGCAGGTATTGGTGGTGCAATGGCTGCAACAATGGAGCTATGACTTGAGTGCGATGAAGCTGGCAGGCAGATTACGCTACCATTTTGGCGATGAAGCTTTGATTAAAAAACTGGTGATGCCCATCGCGCCGCTTAACTTGGCACGCTTGCAGAAATTGCTGGTGACAGCGAAGCGTGAATCACAGCATACCCTCAACCCAAAGTTATTTTTTGAATCATTGCTCCTCAACTACGCTCAACTTATGCAGGAATAACAACATGCCATTCGTTGATTCCCATTGTCATATCAATTTCCCCGAGCTCGTTGCCAATATCGACGAGGTGTTGGCAAAAATGCATGCGAATGATGTTGTTAGTGCGTTGTGTGTATCGGTCAATCTGGCGGATTTCCCCCAGGTGTTGGCACTGGCTGAACGCCATGCGCGGATTTATGCCTCAGTTGGAGTGCATCCCGATTACGAGGATGTGGAAGAACCCACTGTGGAGCATCTGATCAAATTGGCGCGGCATCCCAAAATTGTCGCCATCGGCGAAACTGGGCTGGATTACTATCGTTTAACGGGTGATTTGGAATGGCAGCGTGAACGTTTTCGCACCCACATACGCGCATCTATAGCCTGCCAAAAACCGCTCATCATCCATACCCGCTCCGCTGCCGAAGACACGATACGCATCATGCAAGAAGAAAATGCGCACAAGGCAGGCGGCGTGATGCACTGCTTTACCGAAAGTTGGGAAGTGGCCGAAACTGCCATCGCAATGGGCTTTTATATTTCATTTTCCGGTATCGTTACTTTCAAAAATGCCAAGCAAATTAAAGAAGTTGCGCGGCGCGTACCTGTTGAGCGCATGTTGATCGAAACCGACTCTCCTTACCTTGCGCCATCACCGCATCGTGGTAAGCTCAATCAACCCGCGTATGTGAAACACGTCGCGGAAGAGATTGCGCTATTGCGCGGTATCGGCGTGGAGGAAGTGGGGAAGATTACTACGAAAAATTTTGAACGACTTTTCATGACTGCTCAATTCACTCAATAACAAATTCTCGCTTGCCTTTGTTGGCATTATTGACAAGAATGGCGGCAACCTTAGCGAGCTACTTCATGCCCACAAACACTGTTGCAGATTTTTCACTTCCCGCCACCGGCGGCGAGACTTTCACTTTATCAGCCGTGCGCGGCAAGCCTTTGGTAATTTATTTTTACCCCAAAGACAACACGCCAGGTTGCACCACACAAGCCCAGCAGTTCCGTGATTTGTATGCGCAATTCCAAAAAGCACATTGTGAGATTGTTGGCATTTCGCGCGACAGCCTGAAGTCGCATGAAAATTTCAAAACCAAGTTCTCGCTGCCCTTTGCGCTACTTTCCGATGCCGATGAAGTTGCCTGTACTTTGTTCGGCGTAATCAAAATGAAAAATATGTACGGTAAACAAGTGCGCGGCATTGAACGCAGTACATTTGTATTCGACAAAACAGGCACGCTACGCCATGAGTGGCGCGGGCTTAAAGCCAACGGTCATGCGCAGGATGTTTTAGATTTTGTTTCAACTCTCAAGTAAAAGGAACGTTATGCCACCCCGCAAAAAATCCGCAGCCAATAGCGATTCTAAATTATTCGTGCTGGACACCAACGTCCTGTTGCACGACCCCACCAGCCTGTACCGCTTTGAAGAACACGATATTTGCCTGCCGATGTTTGTACTGGAAGAGTTGGACAACAAGAAAAAAGGCATGACCGAGGTTGCCAGAAACGCCCGCCAAGTAAGCCGTTTCCTCGACCAAATTGTGGATGATGCGCCGCGCAACATCGAGGAAGGCATCGCGCTGGAATCGGACTCGCATAAAAACTGCAAAGGCAGGTTGTTTTTGCAGACCAGCTTTGTAAAACAAGAGTTGCCCGAAAATCTTGAGCTAGGAAAAGCTGACAACGCCATTCTCGGCGTGGTCATCAGTATGCAGAAGCAACATCCTAATCGCGCGGTCATTCTGGTCAGCAAAGACATCAATATGCGCATCAAGGCGCGTGCGCTGGGACTGGAGGCACAGGACTACTTCAACGACAAAGTGCTGGAAGACAGCGATTTACTCTATACAGGCGTGCTGCAGTTGCCCGATGATTTTTGGGAGCGGCACAGCAAAGACATGAAATCCTGGATCAAGGAAGGCCGCACCTATTACCAGATTCGCGGGCCTTTATGTGCCGCATTTTTCGTAAACCAGTTCGTTTATATCGAGGATGACACGCCTTTTTATGCCGTCGTGCTGGAGCAAGACGACCAGACCGCGCTGCTGTGTACGCTGACTGATTACACGCACAGCAAAAATAATGTGTGGGGCATCACCGCGCGTAATCGTGAACAAAATTTTGTACTCAACCTGCTAATGAATCCTGATATTGATTTCGTCACGATACTGGGGCAGGCTGGTACGGGCAAAACCTTGCTGACACTAGCTTCCGGATTACTGCAGACATTGGAAACCAAGTTGTACTCGGAAATCATCATCACCCGCGTCACCGTACCGGTGGGTGAAGATATTGGTTTCTTGCCCGGCACAGAAGAAGAAAAAATGACTCCCTGGATGGGTGCGCTGGAAGACAATCTGGATGTGCTGAACAAATCCGATGACGAAAGTGGGGATTGGGGGCGTGCCGCAACCCGCGATTTAATACGCTCTCGTGTCAAAGTAAAGTCACTCAACTTTATGCGTGGCCGTACCTTCCTAAATAAATATGTCATCATCGACGAGGCACAAAACCTCACGCCGAAGCAAATGAAAACATTAGTTACCCGTGCTGGACCTGGCACCAAAGTGGTGTGCATGGGCAACATCGCACAGATAGATACGCCTTACCTCACCGAGGGAAGTTCGGGCTTGACCTACGTGGTGGATCGATTCAAAGGTTGGGAGCATGGTGGACACGTCACGTTGTTGCGCGGTGAACGCTCACGTCTTGCGGACCATGCGGGTGAAGTTTTATAAACAACATGCTCACTCCCGTCAAAAAGTCAGATGCCGAATGGCGCAGAGAATTAACGCCTAAACAATACCAAGTCACGCGCCAGTGCGGAACCGAGCTTCCTTTTACGGGCATCTACTGGGATTGCCGCGAGGCGGGCGTGTATAGCTGCGTGTGTTGTGGCAATGCTTTATTTGATTCCACCACCAAGTTTGATTCCGGTTCAGGCTGGCCGAGTTTTTGGCAGCCTTATCAATCGGACAACATCGTTACCCACACCGACACCAGCCACGGTATGACGCGCGTTGAAGTTTGCTGCAAACAATGCGGCGCACATCTGGGGCATATCTTTCCCGATGGCCCGCAGCCCACTGGACAACGCTATTGCATTAATTCCGCCTCCCTAAAACTGGACACCAAATAATTCTGCACCATGAAACTACTTTTCGATTTATTTCCCATCGTATTATTTTTTGTCGCCTTCAAATATCAGGGTATTTACGTCGCCACAGCTGTTGCCATTGCCGCCACGGTAGTGCAAATCATCTGGACAAAATTCAAGCACGGCAAAGTTGACACCATGCTCTGGGTAAGTTTTGCCATCATTACGGTACTCGGCGGTGCAACATTGATCCTGCATGACGAGACCTTTATCAAATGGAAGCCCACCGTGCTGTACTGGCTGTTTTCTGTAGCTTTGGTCGGGTCGAGTGTACTGTTCAACAAGAATCTCATTCGCATATTTTTACAGGAAAAAATCGCCCTTCCTGTTCACGTTTGGAGCAAACTCAATTTGGCTTGGAGTCTGTTTTTTTTAGTGCTGGGCTTCGTTAACTTATACGTTGCGTTTAATTACCCGCTGGATAGTTGGGTTAATTTCAAATTATTCGGCTTCACAGGAATAATGCTGGTATTCGTCATCGCGCAAGGCGCGTGGTTATCCAAATATATTGACGAAAAAAAGGAGCATAATTGATGTGGTACACCATCATCGGACGCGATGCTCCCAATAGTCTGGAAAATCGCCTTGCAGCTCGACCTGCTCACGTTGTGCGATTGCAGGTGCTTCAAGCCGAAGGAAGGCTGTTGCTTGCCGGCCCTTTTCCTGCCGTTGATGCTATTGATCCTGGCGCGGCAGGTTTTACGGGTAGTCTAATCGTCGCAGAGTTTTCCTCTTTACCCGCCGCCCAGGAGTGGGCAAATGCTGACCCTTACATCGCGGCGGGTGTCTATGCCTCAATTGATGTCAAACCATTCAAAAAAACATTTCCCGCCTGAAAACCGGCATGAGTGACCGCCTGGAAAAAATTCGACTGCATCTCGCCATGCTTAATCCCACCGTGCTTGAGCTAATTGACGAAAGCCACAAACATGCAGGACATGAAGGTGCGGCAAGCGGTGGCGGGCATTTCGCGCTACATATCGTCTCGACGCAATTCGTTGGCAAAAACACGATGGCGCGACATCGTATGATATATTTGGCACTTGGCGACATGATGCAGCGCGAGATACACGCGCTCACCATCACAGCGCAAACACCCGAAGATATTTAGTCATTTTTTAACGAGGACACATCATGTTAAACACCCGAAAATTCGCCACACTTACCCTACTCAGCGCGCTGGCAATTCACCCCGCATTTGCCGAAGACAAAGCCGCAGTCATGGTCAATGGCATTGCCATTCCTCAAGCGCGCATTGATGCCCGCGTCAAAGCAGCTCTCGGTCAGGGCCAGCAAGACACACCAGAATTACGCAAAGCGATTCGTGAGGATGTCATCAATCTGGAAGTGTTGGCGCAGGAAGCGGCGCGCCTAGGTTTGGATAAAGACGCTGATGTCGCTCAGCAAATCGACATTGCCAAAGAATCCATCTTAGCTGGCGCATTTGTGCAAAACAGCATGAAAGACCACACGATCAGCGAGGATCAGCTTAAACAGGAATACGAAAAAATCAAAGCCTCTGCGGGCGAAAAAGAATATAACGTGCGCCACATTCTGGTGGAAACCGATGTTGAAGCACGAGCCATCATTGCCAAGCTGGGCAAAAAGGGCAATTTCAGCAAAATTGCCGCCGAAAAATCTATTGATGAGGGTTCGGCAGCGCAAGGGGGGGAGTTGGGCTGGACCGTTCCGGGCAGCTTCGACCCCTCT
>CAZSPN010000002.1:61949-68962 GCA_964608835.1 uncultured Gallionella sp. | reverse complement strand
ACCCCTCTTTCGCGGAAGGCATGATTAGCCTGAAAAAAGGTGGTTACTCCAAAACTCCCGTGGAATCCCAATACGGCTGGCACATTATCAAGCTGGACGACGTGCGCGATTTGAAAATTCCCCCGTTTGAAGAACTTAAACCGCAAATCACCCAACGCATGCAGCAACAGGCTATTCAGGACACCGTTACGGCACTACGCGCCAAGGCCAAGATTGATTAAGGATTAAGGTGTAGCATAAACACAAAGGCCAGCAATGCTGGCCTTTGTGTTTATTACTAGATTTAATCCATTTAAACAGTCATTTTTGGTCTGAGTAAAATAAATCTTGTCAGTAGGTTTTGCGAGACATATCATAAAAACTCTATAACCACTCTTAATCAATAAGTTAAACAGATATTTTGTATCAAAAACGTTGTGGCATACTAAATGCAAGTATAGTATGGTTGCTAAATTTAACCTCAACTGATCTCAAGTATCGACCAAGAATCAGAAAACTTTATACCAATTTTTATAAAATTATCACCGCATGAAAAATATGATCGTTCGATAAATGGGAGTTTTTCATCGCTATTCAAATTATCTACTCACACGTCTGGCTGGCCTGTGGGGTTTGTTGTTTCTTGTGTCGCCACAAACTTGCTGGTCTCTAACACCCTCCGGCGTACTAATCGCCAACCAAGCGAGTGTGGAGTTTATCGTCGGCGTTTCCCCATCATTGAACACGTTAAGCAACACTGTCCAGATTCTGGTAGACAAGAAAGTAGATTTACGCGTTCAAGAAACCACTGGAGCGGCAACGTTAGTTCAATCACCGCAAGCTGGTGCGGTGACTTCGTTCAAAGTTACTAATCTAGGCAACGATGCACAAGGGTTTATATTCGCTGCGGCAGTAGCTGTGGGTAATCCTGCTCCCAATGGCATCGCACCTTTCACCACCAATAATTTTAATGTGGTATTAGGAGCGAATGTGTTTGTTGATAATGGCAACGACATTTACGAGCCATTGACTGACACAGCCACTTCGGTTCCCAATTTAGCGGCAGGTGCCACTTCACCTACTTTGTTTGTCATCGGAGACATAGGCGATGTCACTGATGGGCAACAATCCGTGGTAAGCCTCACCGCAACAGCCGTAGCAACTGATGGCACAGCCTTGAGTGCAACTTTGGGCGCGGATGCGTTGATGGGTTTGGACACCGTATTTGCGGACAATGCCGGCGTGACTGATGTTGTGCGTGATGGCAAGCACTCAGATTACGCGGCCTATCTTGTCAGCGCAGTCGATATCACACTGACCAAAACTATCATAAGCGTGCTGCCTACGGGTGGCTCGGCGGTATTAAACCCTGCTAGCGGAGACACTGCTTTGCGCCCTAGCTCGGTCATCACCTATCAAATTGAGGCTAAATTCATTGGAGCAGGGACAGTTAATACGCTGGTCATTAATGATCCGATTCCCGCCAGCACCACCTACGTACCCAACAGTATCACCGTGGATGGTGTGGCAAAAACAGATTCTTCAGCCGACACGGACAACGCAGACTTTACAAGCAATATCGTCACTGTCACGCGCAACTTAATTGCCGTTCCCGCCGCAAGTATCATTGTTCGATTCCAAGCAACCATCAATTGATTATCAAATCAAGGAGACATCATGTTTATATCTAAACCGCTTTTGACCCTCTCGCTCGTTGCATTATTTGGCACCCTGTCATTCAACGCTTTCGCCGCTGGCGGCGCGGTTAAAGTCACCAGCACTGCCCAAGTTGAGCTGGAATTGATGAAAGACGGCAAAAAAACCTTCGTGCGCCAACCTGTAGAAAAAGCCATTCCTGGCACAGAAATCATTTTCACCAACACCTTCGAAAACACCAGCGACAAGGCCGCCGCCGACATCGTCATCAACAATCCTATTCCGGGCAGCACCACTTTCACGGCGGGCAGCGCGTTCGGTGCAGATTGCGACATCTTGTTTTCAGTGGATGGTGGCAAAAATTTTGGGCATGCAGAAACGTTAAAGATCGTCGATGCTGAAGGTAACGAGCATATCGCTTTACCCAAGGAATACACCAACATCCGCTGGATATACAAAAAACCATTGCCTACGGGAAAGTCCGGTGATGTCGGGTTTCGCGCCACCATTAACTAAACAACAATCATGAATTTCCATTATTCAACTTACCAAGGGCGATATCGCATGCCCCAGCCCATAACCGATCCACCTTGCATCGATCCACCGCATTATGGGTGCGGCTCACCGCAAAGTTTAGCCCCACCCTTAGATTAAGAAGAGTTTTGTAATTGATGTAACGGTAATTTTTCAAGATGTAACTTTAATAAGGAGAATCAAAATGAAAACGCAAAAAATACGCAAGCCAACCCGACTTGTCCCACTGTTGGTCAGTGCGGCGTTGCTGGGCTTGGTGTCGCAATGCGCGTTGGCATTGGGTACTGCATCTGGTACCTCAATTGACAACTTGGCTACCCTGAATTACACGGTGGGCGGAATCGCGCAAACCCCTATTGGCTCGTCTGAAGCGGGTAATACTTCCGGTGCGGGTACGCCCACCGCCTTCACAGTGGACAACAAAGCCATCATCACGGTGGCTGCATCTGATGCTGCAGTAGAACTCATTGGGCCGGGCGTGACTGGTGTATTGGGCGAGTTTACCGTCACCAATAACGGCAACACGACTCAAGACGTGATTTTGGCGGGTGCAGACCTTGGTACAGGTACTGTTTTGGGTTCGCCCACAGCAACAGATGCCTTTAACAACACGGGTGTAACTGTGTTTGTTGAATCTGGTGCAACGCCTGGATACCAACCGCTTGAAGATATTGCCACTTATATCGACGAATTGGCTGCGAACGATTCAAAAACCGTGTATGTAGTTGGCACAACTCCCGCCACTCAGGCGAACAGTACTCAAGCTGTTGTTAGCCTAATTGGTACAGTCGCTGGTGGCGGTACAGCGGGTACAGCAGGTGCGGCACTGACTAATACAGGCGCGGCAACTGCTGGCGTTGATGTGGTATTGGCTGATGCGATTGGTACGGATGACACGAATCCGCTTGATCCTATCGGTGACGGCATGCATTCCGCACGTGATGCGGCGCAGATTGCTTCGGCTGTTATCAGCGTTGCGAAAACCGCAACCGTACTTTGCGATCCTGCCAACGGCATAACCAATCCGAAAAACATTCCGGGTGCAATTGTGCAGTGGTCGATTGTGGTGAGCAATACAGGAACAGCTTCCGCCACACTGGGAACGATTGCCGACACGTTGAATGCCAACACAACGCATGAGCCGGGAACACCAACCGGCTTGTCCGTACCCACGGATGCGGCAACCTGCGTGGCAGGTGTCGGGACACTTGGCATCAACATTACAGCCACTCCCGAAGGTGCGGATGCTCGACCTTTGGGCGGAGCGGGAGCTTCCGGCAACATGACCAACACAGCGGCAGGTAATGACGGTGCAGATGTCACAGCCGGCGTGGCAACAATAACTTTCTCCGACGCTTTACCTGGCGGTACAGTTGGTGCAATGACCTGGGCTACGGGTGAATTGAAGCCGGGTGCCAGCGCAACGGTGAAATTTAACGTCACGATTAACTAAGTTCAATGACGTTTAGTTTCACGATTTCATCCTCGGCCTGCACAGTGCAACGTGCAGCGGGGAGTGTCTTTGGCAGGTTGGTCGCAAGGCCAGCCCGCCTTTTACTGCGTACTTTGGGTGTGCAGCAAAAGGTGCTTTCATTGTCTGCACTATTGGCTATCAACGCGTCGGCTTTAGCAATCACTCCGGCCAATAGCCCGATCAATAATACCGCGACAGCAAATTACAGTATTGGTACAGCCAACTTCACGCGCACGGGTTCAAATCTGGTCAACACTACCAGCTGCTTCGCTCAAAGCATTAAAATCGACTTGTTGCAACACATTCCCTCCTCTCGCGCAACCAGCGCGCCGGATGCATTCAACGTGGTCGTGCAAGCAGGGCAATATGCAAACGGATCGGCGACAGGCACATTGGCCCCGCTCACTTCTCCAACACTGCTGGGTGATACTTCCCCCACTGCGCTGCCGAATACTTTACTGCTGTCCAAACTCACCGACACATCGGGTAATCCAGTCTCTTCTTTTTCGCGTAACGAGCCAATTTTTGTGCGTGTGGGAAGCTATGATGGCAACACCAATGGCGCGGTAAAAGACACGATTAGCATTACCGTCAGCACGTCAATAGGCGGTGACGCTGAAGTAATACAACTCACTGAAACAGATGTTTCCAGTGCTGTGTTTGCAGGTGCGATCACCACCACGTTTGCGCTCGGCATAGCTCCCACACTTTATGATGGTCGCATCAACATCTCCGCGCACAATGAAACCATCAAAGCTGAATTTTCCCATTCAGACTGTGGTACAGGCACGATAGCCAGTTCCAGCAGCGGCTTGATTGATCCTTATGGCATCGTGTTCGATTCAACCACGGGCGCGCCTCTTCCCGGCGCAAGCATCCGCATGGTCGATAGCACGGGTGCGCCCGTTGATGTGTTTTGCGATGATGGAACTACCTTGTTGACGCAACCCGTCATCTCTGGCTCAACCACGAATTGTGATACTGATCCTGCCACGATTTCTGCGGGCGGCTTCCGTTTCCCACTAGTGCCTGCTGGCAGCTACCGTCTAGTAACTACCCCACCCAGTGGCCTTGTGATTTCCACCCTGCCTGCTGCCAGCTTGCCAGCCCTAGTTGGCACACCTGCCGCTGCGCCCGTCATTCTGGGCAACCCGGGTACGCCAGCGACTGCGGGTGGCTCTTACGGCGGCTTATTCACATTATGGGGACCCGCACTCAAATTGGATATTCCGCTGGACAGCAGCAGTGCTATTTTGAGCATTGTGAAAACCGCTGAAAAATCCGTGGTCAGTACGGGCGATTTTATTCCTTACACACTCACCGTCAGTTCAGGGTCGGCGATTACGGCGAACATCGTGGATCGCCCCCCCGTCGGTTTCCGTTACCAAAAAGGTTCAGCTCGGTTAAATGGGGTGGCGATAACTGACCCCGTGATTGCAGTGGATGCCGGCACGCTGACTTTCAATCTCAATACCGTCGCCAGCCCTGTAACAATACGTTATGTGTTGGAAGTCACACCCGCAGCGCGTATGGGCGCGGCTGAAAATACCGCTACCGCAATCGGCGCGACCACATCCAACACTGCACGTGCCAGCGTGTTGGTACGCGAAGATTTGTTCCGCAACAAAACTATATTGATTGGTCGTGTCATCGACGGCTCATGCGACGACCAAGTTGAGAATGACGAAATTGGCTTAAGCAACGCGCGCGTGGTACTGGAAGACGGCACATATGCATTGACTGATAAAGAAGGTCGCTGGCATATCGACAATGTGCGCGCAGGTACACACGTGGTTCAACTTGATCTGGATTCCCTGCCAAAAGATTACGAAGTGGTGGCGTGCGAAAAGAACACCCGCTTTGCTGGACGGAGCTATTCGCAGTTTGTGAACTTGCATCCCGGCGCGTTGTGGCGTGCGGATTTCCATGTGCAGAAAAAAGCACCCGTTGCCTTGCGCCTCTCGCAAACGCTCAGCACGCACACCGATAATGATTTGACGATAGCCTCGTTGGCGATAGTCAGCAGCACCGAGGTGACCGGTTATTCCGCTACCATCCTCCTGCCGGAAGGTACTGTTTACGTGCCTGGCAGCGCGAAACTGAACGGCGCAACTATTGCCGATCCTGACAACACATCCAATGTCCTCACCTTCCGCAGTCAGGCACGCCCCACACGCTGGCAAGATCAATACACGATTGCCATCGACGGAGTCGGGCCTCGCGCCACGCTGAAATCCATGATGCGTTACACCACGCTGGGGCAACCCGGAAAAAATCTACCCGTCGCGCAAGTTGACATGATAAACCACGCGCCAACTAGCCAAGGCACATCGGCTGAAGTATTGGTGGAAGCCGCTGATAGCCGTCCCGCAAAAGCTCCAAACGATGACGACCCGTCACAGTTGATGGAAAAGCTGCCTTACGATGAAGTATGGCTGGCTGCCGCTCAACCCGGTGTGGAATGGCTGCATCCGCAGGAAAGTTTTCACCCCAATTTACCTGTGATGAGTATGGCGGTCAAACACACGCCCCGTCAAAAATTAACCGTGACCGTAAACGGCGAAGTAGTGAGTCCCCTACGGTATGACGGCTCGAAAATGAATGCAGCGCGCACCGTGTCGCTCAGCACTTGGCGAGCCGTGCCTGTGCAAGAAGGCGACAATCAAGTTGAGTTGGTGATCAGCAATGCGGATGGCACGGAGGTTAGCCGCACGGTACGCAAAATCCACTTTGCCGCCATGCCCGATCACGTTGAGTTTGTGGCAGCGCAATCGCGCCTGATTGCCGATGGTAAAACCCGCCCAATCATTGCGGTGCGCTTCCTCGATAAAGACGGCGTACCCGTGCGCCGCGGTATTAATGGCGATTACCTGCTCAATGAACCGTATCGTTCCTACAACAAGTACGAAGCCATCACCCGTGATCCCTTGTCGGGAAACTTGGGCGGCAAGCCGCGCTTTGAAGTAATGAGCGACGGTATGGCGATGATTGAATTGGAGCCAACCACACAATCGGGCGAAGCGGTACTCAACTTCCAGTTCAGCGATACTCGTCGACAAGAATTGCGCGCGTGGCTGGAAGCGGGTCAACGCGACTGGATTCTGGTGGGTTTTGCCGAAGGCACTATCGGACACAAAACCTTGTCGGGCAACATACAAGCCCTGCAAGATGCCAATGCTGATAAAGAATTATTCGATAGCAACAAGCTCGCCTTCTACGCCAAAGGCAGCATCAAGGGTGACTACCTGCTGACGCTGGCTTACGATACCTCTAAACAGACGGGCAACAACCTGCTCAAACAAGCCGTTGATGAACTCAAACCGCCCTATATCGACGCCGTAAAGCTCCACCTCGCAGGAGAAACCGGCAT
>CAZSPN010000002.1:61430-61939 GCA_964608835.1 uncultured Gallionella sp. | reverse complement strand
CGTTGACCCAACCCAACACTACACACTGTATGCCGATGCGATGCAAGCAGGGTTTGATGCTGCTTCCTCCAGCCGCCTTTATGTGAAGCTGGAGCGCAAACAGTTTTACGCGATGTTTGGCGACTACGACACGGGTCTCACCGTGACTGAGTTGTCGCGCTACAGCCGCACGTTGAACGGCGTGAAGAGCGCGTACAAAGGCGAACAGCTTGGCTACACCGCATTTGCTTCCGAAACGGCGCAAGCCTATTTGAAAGATGAAATTCCCGGCAATGGCACATCGGGGGTGTACAAGTTGTCGCGCGGTAATCTGATGATTAACTCCGACAAAATCCGCATCGAAACCCGTGACCGTTTCCAATCACACATTATCGTTAGCGTGCATACGTTGACACGCTACCTGGACTACGATCTGGATTACGACAAAGGCTCTCTGACTTTCCGCGAGCCGATCAATACACGTGACAACAATCTCAACCCAACTTACATTGTGGCGGAATATGAATCGG
>CAZSPN010000002.1:38048-61420 GCA_964608835.1 uncultured Gallionella sp. | reverse complement strand
GTGGACGCGCCAGCTTCAAACCCACGCCGCAAGTGGAAGTCGGCGCGACGCTGATCCATGACGGCACAGTCGGCGCGACAGGCAATTTGAAAGGCCTGGACGCGACGATGCAATTGAGTGAGCAAACCAAAATACGTGCAGAAATTGCTTCCACCAACCAAGACCGTGCGGGCGTGGCAAACAGTGGTAATGCTTGGCTGGGAGAGATTACCCACCATGAATCGCAGTGGGATGCCAACGCTTACATGCGCCAACAACAAAGCGGCTTTGTGCTTGGGCAGGTGGGTCAACAAGCGGCATCGGAAGTGGCCACGCGAAAAATGGGTGTGGATGGCCGCTTAAAACTTTCCGATAAAACACAGTTTCAAGGACAGGCTTACCAGCAATCCAATTTAACCAACGATAGTAAAAACAGCGTGGTCGAAGGTCGCGTGGAAAATCGCATCACCGATAATCTCAACGCCTATTTGGGGGCGCGCACGGCACAAGATCAGCGCGACGCAGCGGCGGGTGGCAACAGCCAAAGTAACCAGGTTATCACCGGCGCAAGTTATATCACCGATAACAAAAAACTCACGCTGCACGGTGCGGGCGAATTTACCAGCGGCACGGCAGGTAGCGCGAACATGCCCAATCGCGCCACGTTGGGCGCAGATTACAAACTCACCGAGCAAACCAAAATGTTCGCTGAACAAGAGTTTGCCCGTGGCGAAAAAATTGCCGCCAACACCTCACGCTTTGGTTTGCGCACCCAACCTTGGACAGGTGGCGAAATGTCGGCATCCGTAGGTGGCAACACCAGCAACGATTCCGAACGCATCTACAGCAACCTCGGCTTGGTGCAACGCTGGCAAATCAACGAACATTGGCAAACCGACTTCAGCTTGGATCGCACCCACACGCTGAAAAATACCGCCACCTCGCTCAATCTGGATACCCCGCTGGCATCCGGTTCTGGGGGCACAGCAGGCTTGCCTACTACCTCAAGCGATTACACGGCCTCGGCTATCGGTGGTGCGTACAGCAACGAATTGTGGAGCGCGAATGGTCGCATTGAATTGCGCAACGCAAGCGATGATCGCCAGCGCAATCTGCAATTGGGTACACAACGCAGCTTAGATGCGGGTCGCAATCTCGCGGCAGGCTACACCCTGCGACAAGCCAATGGTCTGGTTGCCAACACCCGTGACACCGACTTGCGCTTGTCTTACGCGCACCGCCCCAATGACAGCCGCTGGGTATGGTTTGATCGCGGCGACTACATCACTCAAAGCAACCAAAGTGCGGGACTTTCGATCCATGGCAAAAAATGGGTCAACAACTTGCACGTTAATTACATGCCGAACCGTCGCACCCAAATCAGCCTGCAATACGGCGCGAAATACGTGCTGGAAAATATCGACAACACTGAATACAAAGGCTACACCGATTTATTCGGCACGGAAATTCGCCACGACCTCACCCAACGTTGGGACATAGGCGCATGGGCTTCGGTGATGAACTCGCATAATTCAGGTGTGAGCAACTACGGCTTGGGTGCATCGATAGGTTTCAAGATTATCGACAACGCTTGGGTGGCATTCGGCTACAACGTTCGCGCGGTGAGCGACCGTGATTTCTCCGCCGCGTCCTATCGCGCAAAAGGTCCCTTCCTCACTTTACGCATGAAAGTTGATCAGGATACTTTTAAGTTAAACAACAGCGGCGAAAGAACGCGCCCGATGTCAACAGAGTGATGCACCCATGAGTACAACACAAAAAATTTGGCGGTACGTTTTCTCTCCAGTTTTCGCCCTGCTGTTTGGAGTGCAAGTTGCGCAGGCGGACAGCGTTGGGCAAGTTCAAACCACCAAGTATTTTGCGCCCGAAACGGTGGCGATGATCAAGCAGCGTGTACTGGATGTTGCAAATGGTGTACCGGGTGCGACACTGGGTTTCAAAACCGGTGATACCGTTAGTTACATCATCCAGTTCACACCCATTGCAAATAGTGCAAATATTGGCGCGGGTGGCTATATCACCGACTACATCCCGGCAGGAACACAAGTCACCAACGCGGCATTTGTGCAGCCGGATGGTTTTGGCGGGTTTTATCAAACTTCCCCTCCCGCACCGGCATTAATGGCGAATGGATTTGGATTGGGCGGCGCGGGCGCATACACAGCAACCTGGACATCGGATGCCTATACCATCAGCACCTGTTCCGCCGCAGGGCGTACTTTGGCTAACTGTACGGGCAACTTGGCTCAGCTTTATGCGGATACGGGAATTTTTTATTCTACTGATTCGCGTACACAGGTATTTCCTTATCCCAGCACGGATGGTCGGGTTCGACAATGGGGCGCAACCACGGGAGGCAACGGCTATTACGTCAATTCAACACGCAACACGCAGCTAGTTCCCATTATGGGCGGAACAACGGGTGTTACGTTGCCATCCACGCATAATTTATGGGACGCAGCGATGACCGATGCGTTTGGCTCCAATGTATTGCCTACCAACACTCCTAATTCCGGTACTGCAAAGCTGGACAGCAACGGTGCCGGCTTGCCCCCTTTCAATGCAGGCTCACCCGTTGCCGGACCGGATACAGGCTACCAACTTGATTACACCGGAAATGTGGGGCCTTGGCAGCGCGTCAGTTATCCAGGTTCCATGGTAGGTTCTAACGCATTTTCAGCAACCAATCCAGCAGTCGCTGCGGGAACCACCGCTGTGCTGGCAACCTCGACATTTAGCGGAGCGAGCTTCCCTTTACCTCCTTCCACAAATGCTGTTCGCTGGGCGGCAGGTCGTTTGGTGGTGGGTACGCAGAACTATGTCAAAATCAGCCTGCTCCTCACGACCACGCCTCCGTCAGCGGGTCTGGTGAATAACTCAGAGGTGTTTGGCGGCGATGCCAGCCCTGAAAGCAACGTCGGTGGGCCAGGTAATCGGGACAGTGCCTGGGTATATCACGTACCCAGTGTTGCCAGCAATGTGTCCACTTTATACACACTCAAAGAAGTCATCTGCGTTTATGACGCAACAGGAACTTGCGTCACTAATAATGGCGCAAATCTTCCTACCACTGGCACACCTGCAACGGTTGGCCCTAAAGTGCGTTATCGCATCGCTTACATCAACACCAATAACGGAACGCAGCACAATGTAGTCATTTGCGATCAATTACCCACCACAACTCCTGCAATCACTTTTGCCACGGGTGTCAGCCAAATCAGTGCATCACCTTATATTGGAGTGCCCACCAGTCCTGCGGCACCATCTTGCGGGTTTGGTGCAGGTGGAACGACATTCAGTTACCCGACTATCCCTGTGATGGCAGGCGGTGCAGCGGGAGTTATTGAATACGACGTGCAATTCCCGATTCTCACCGCAGGCACCAGCATCAGCAATACTACCAAGGCTGTAAGTACCGAAATACCAGCCGGGGTGACTTCCGTCGCGCCATCCAATGTGGTTGCTTCATTGGCAGCGGACTTGCGAATCGTCAAAAGTAATTCTCTCAGTGCCGCGAACAAAGGAGATTCAGTTACTTATACGATCACCGTTACCAATGCTGGTAGTAGTGCGGCCAGCATCACCACTTTGGTCGATATTTTGCCGGGGGTGGCCACCGCTGTGCCTGCAAACCAGATACCAAGCCGTTTTAATTATGTTGCCACGGGGACTGCCACAATCAACGGCTCACCTGTTTCCGGCGTGACCAACACAGTCACCCCGCCCGTTGCGCCCGGCATGACCAACAGTGAAATCATCACGTGGACATTCCCATCAGGAACAACTATTCCGGGAGGCGGACAGCTCGTTGTTTCGTTCACCGCAACGGTAGGAAATAACACGATAAACAATTTCATGGCGTATGGCACGGCGTATAGCAACACCGCAACAATTAACTGCTCGGCTAATTGTGTTACCACGCCCGCAACGGCAACCACCAAAAGTACAGGTGCAACTGCACCCGTTACGTTAACCATCCCCAATTTACAGATAACCAAAACCATAGATTGTGTGTTCTCTGGCGCAACGTGTATCGCAGGGTCTTATGCCGTGAGCAGCAGTATCCCACCCAGTGCCAAGTTGAGATACAAAATTGCTTACGCTAACCCAGCAGCATCTGCCCAGACAGTTACTTTGAGCGACACGCTCCCTGCCTCGACAACTTCAGCGGGAAACTTATATGTTGCCAGCGGCCCGGATATTCGTCCCAGCACACCCGTGTTATCGGTAAATCCTGCTGCCGCTGGTGCAGCACGCGGAGTTGATGCGTCACTCACCGCAATTGCACCCAGTACGGTAATCAATTTCACATCAGCCAGTTTGGCTGGCGGCAGTTCCGGCATTTTGTACATGGATGTGCAAACCAATGTGGCCGCGACTGTGACAGTCACCAACACGTCTTCGATACAAAGTGCCGAGCGTCTGACATCCGGGGGGGCGGCAGTAACGAGCGTAGTGAATGCCACAGCTTCTGCATTAAGTATCATCAAGACCTCAAATATTGCTACGGCTGTGCCGGGTGATAACGTGATTTACACCATTACCGTGACCAACCCCACCGGGGGTGCTGTGATACTTACGAATGTAGTGGATGTCTTGCCAAAACCACTGCCCAACACAGCAGGACGCACGATACTATGTGGAACGTCGGTTCCAACTTGCTTGGCAACAACGACTTTAACCATCAATGGTGTTGCGGCGGCAGCACCCACATTGGCTCAAACCGCAGCAACTGCAACAGTGGGCCAAATCAATACGTGGACATTGGCCGGTGCGTCTGCAGCAAGAACGCTCAACGCGGGTCAAACAATGGTGCTGACCTTTACCGCCACTTTTAGTCCGACCGTGCTACGTGACAATATTTATAGCAACACGGCCAGAATCAATTACACGGGAGGATCATCCGAAACGGGTCTAACTGCTCCGGTAGCCGTACCCTATAATTCGCTCAATATAAGCAAAGCAGTGGTGACTCCTGTTTCCGCTTCCATTGCACCCAATAATCCGGTCACCTATGCCGTCACTGTGACCAACACAGGCACAACGCCAGCACCCGTTACCAGTGTAGTGGATTCGCTCCCCGCCGCTACAGTCGGAACAATTTCTTACACATCAACCACCTCAGTGTTGGTGAATGGCGTGGCACAAACAGGCGTGGCGGGTGTACCAGTCGGGGCACAATACACCAACCCCAACCCCGCCGCTGCCGCGCCCAATGTGCAGCAAGTTATAACGTGGACGTTCCCTGCCGCAGGTACAGCAGTCATAAATCCCGGACAGGCCATGGTCATCACTTTCGTGGTGCAGTATGGTGCAATTCCCGCTGGCTTGAGTTACTACAACGAGGTGTTGGTTAACTATACCGGTGGGCCAACCGCCAGTACTTCAGAACAAAATCTTGCTCCTGTGAATGTGTCGGTGATTTCAAAAATTACTAAAACGATCGATTGTATATATCAACCGACATGCGTGGCTGGTTCGTACGTGGATGGCACGCCCATCCCGGTGAATGCCAAGTTGGGTTATAAAATTGTTTACGAAAATTTATCTGCCTTGGCGGTAAATAACGTCACTATTACAGATATTTTGCCAACTCAAACCGCCGCCAACTCCATCAGCAATTTGATCGTGAATGGCACGCCCACCGCTGCGCCCCCTTCAGCAGGAGGCGGTGCAACGGCGACGTTATTAACTGGCGGTACGCTGGCAGCAAGTGCAACGGGAACCATTACCTTTGATGTCCAAACCACCGCTACGGTAGGAGCCGGTGTGACCAACACCGGTAAAATGACCAGTACGCAAGACCCTGTCGGGGTCACCAGCTTTGCCATTGCCGCCACGGATGGAGCAAACCTATCTGTCTCCAAAACAATCACGTCGAGTACTTCATCGACTATTGCACAAGGTGGAGTCGTTTCCTACACCATCACCGTATCCAACAACGGTTCCTCATCAGCAACCTTAAATACCTTGGTAGATACCCTGCCCGGCGTTGCTGCAACCGCACCGGGAACAACCAGTCGCTTTACTTACACAGCAACTGGCGTAATCAATCTAAACGGCTTGACGATCACGCCTACCTACACAGCAGTGGTTACACCTCCCGCCGCTCCCGCCACCACCAACAAAGAAGTCGTGACCTGGACATTCACAGGTGGCGTGGTTATTCCAGCTGGGCAAACGCTCACGCTTACTTTTACCGCCACCGTAGGCACAGTTGTACCAAAAGGCACGACAGCACCCGGTGCAACCTACTACAACGATATCGCTGCAAACTATTCGGGTGGACTGTTCCCCAGCGCAAGTGCGACGAACCAGGCTGCAGTGCTCGTGCCATTTAACACGCTGACCATGGCTAAAACTATAGATTGCGTGTACGACACTCAAGCGATTCCAGTCTGCCAGCCCCACACTGCGGGCAACCCAGTTCCGCCCAACGCAAAGTTGCGCTACAAATTGTTGTACGCCAACACATCTCCTTTGGCACAAACTGTCACCATCAAAGATTCCTTACCGGCATCTACCACAGCAGCGGGTAACTTGTATGTCGGCAGCGGACCAGAAATTCGACCCAGCATCCCAGCTATCTCTCAAAATAGCGCGGCAGCGGGCGCAGCACGGGGGGGAGATGTCGCACTCACCGCTATCGCTTCGGGCAGCACGGTCGCCATGACAGCAGTCAGCCTTCCCGGAAATGGCTCCGGAATTTTGTACGTGGATGTTCAAACAAATGTTGTGGCGGGTGTGGCGGTCAGCAACTGTGCATCCATCAGCACTGTTGCCGCCGATACCTGCGCCACACTTGGTGTGGTTAGCAGCACTGCAACAGCAACAGCACAAAACGTGGCCGTGCTAAGTATCAGTAAAACTACCAGCACACCGAATGTCATTCCCGGCGGGACGGCGACTTACACCATCACCGTTACCAACACGGGTACGGCAGCAACACAGACTTTGGCGGTGTATGACTTCTTGCCATACAGCAGCGGCGTATTGGATACGACCAAACGCTTGGCATACAGCAGTACGACAGGCTTCACCGGTGGTTTGCCTGTAGTAACGCCCACCACTTCAGTTGCACCAACCGTCGCGCCCTACAGTAGCAACGTAAATCAGCAACAAATCAAATGGGACTTTGGCGCGTTTGCTTTGGCGGCAGGCGCATCCGCCACGATCACCTTTAATGCGACGGTCGGCAGTGCCATGCCTGCGGTCAGTTATTACAACAGCGTGCGTTTCGAACAAACCAGCGCGAGTACCGGGTTTAATGGCAACTCAGACAACCAGGCCTTGATTACGGTGAACAATCCTACGCCCTCGTTGATGTTTATGAAAACCGTGGCGATCATCTCCGACCCCGCCAATGGTTCAACCAATCCCAAGTTCATTCCCGGTGCGGTAGCACAGTACACCCTTAGTGCTATCAATTCGGGAACCGGATCGGTCGATGACAATACGACACTCATTACCGACCCCGTTCCGGCGAACACGGCATTGTTTGTGAGTGACATTGGCGGCACACCAGTCGGTCCAATATCATTTACACAAGGTACGTCTTCCAGCACTCTGATCTACACCCCGGCCACTGATGTGTCGTTCTCAAACGACAACGGAACGACTTGGACTTATGTGCCTGTTGCAGGCACGGATGGCTGTGATCCGCTGGTGACCCACATGCGCCTCAACCCCAAAGGTACATTTGTGGGCAACCCGACTCCACCCAGTCCCAGCTTTAATTTTAATTTCCGCGTGTGTGTAAAATAACCGCTAGGTATTTATTGTGAACAAACTTGCTCAACCTACCCATTTTGCTTTGTTAAGCAGTACCCTTGCCTTATTGTGTACGCTGTCTTTCTCACTAGTTGCGGGTGTGGATTTGCCTGCCAAGTATCTGGATGAAATAGTCGCGCTGCAACGCCGCGCGGACGCATTAGCGTTTGGCAAGCTTGGCTCTAATCATTATCACCTTGCCAAAGCCCGTACCTGGTTGGATTTTGCCACCAGCGAGTACCATGAAGGAGACGATAGCGGAGTGTTACAAGCAGCCGTCTCTCAGGCAGAAATACTCATTTCCGCACTGGAAAATAATCACCCCCCCGCCGAGGTGAATATCGCAAGTGATTTTCCAAGCCACGAAATGGTTCGCCCCGACTTGTGGGAAAAAATTGCCGCAATCAAGATTCAGACAAACAAGCAATGCGGGCAACGCCAGCTGGCCGAAGGCGAAGTGCAGTTAACTTGGGCAGGGCATGAGAAGGTTGAGTCGGGCTGGAGTCACGCAGCCCCTTATCTGCGTATCGCTGAAAACATGATCGCGGAAGCGCAAATTGCAATCAACATTTGCAACACGCTCGCAGTTTCCGCGCCAACCGCCATTGCCCCCCCGCCAATAATTGCCAAACCTATCGAATCTATCATTCCTGCAACTGAAAAAATTACGTTGTCGGGTGACGCGCTGTTTGCATTCAACCGCTCCACGCTCAATCCTTCTGCCATCCCAAAATTGGATGAGTTGGCCGACAAAATCAAACACCTGAAGTCTTACGATGAAATTGTGCTGGTGGGGCATACCGACCGATTGAGGAGCGACGGCCACCCCGAACGCAACCAAACACTCTCTGAAGATCGCGCGGAAACCGTCAAGCAATTCCTAGCAGACAAAGGTGTGAATGCCGATAAAATGCGTGCCAGCGGCGCGGGTTCTTCCCAGCCAGTGGTGCAATGTAATGACCCCGACATGAGCAAATCCCGACTGGCAGTCTGCCTGCAACCCAACCGCCGCGTTGAAATTATCTTCCACGGGGTGAGGTAATTACCATGAAAAAACCGACTCAAAAAATACTGTTCTCCCTGCTTGCTTGCTTGCCCGTCAGTTTGCTTGCGGAAAGTGTGCTGCCTGAAAACTTGGAACAAATCGTCGCGCTGCAACGCCGCGCTGACGCGCTGGCTTACGGTGAAATGGGTGCAAATAATTATCATATCGCCAAGGCAAGAACTTGGCTGGACTTAGCAACGAGTGAATATCACCAGACCGATACCAGCGGTGTACTCCCCGCTGCAATCACTCAGGCAAACACACTGATTTCCGCGCTGGAAAACAAGGTGGCTATCCATGAAGACTTGCTCACCGATTTCCCCGGCAGTGAAAAAGTACGCGCAGATTTATGGGATAAAGTTGCTGTGATCAAAGGCAAAGGAAACTACACCTGCGGGCAGCGGCAGCTTGCCGAAGCCGAAGTGCAGCTGGTTTGGGCGGGACATGAGAAACTGGAATCCGGCTGGAATCATGCAGAACCTTACGCAAAATTGGCCGAAAACTCCATAAAAGAAGCACAAACTGCTATTGATTCTTGCAGTGGCAAGGCGACAATAGTCACTCCGCAAGAAGTTGCCGTACCCGTTGTTGCGCCAGCCGATATCGTGCCAAAGAATACGCCCCGCGTCCTGGATAAAATCACACTCTCCGCTGACGCACTGTTTGATTTCGACAAAGCCTCATTAACACGCTATTCGAAATCAAAATTAGACGATTTGATGTACAACCTCGCACATGTTACTTCGTTGGATAGCGTTGATTTGGTGGGTCATACTGACCGCTTGCGCACCGATGGAAAACTTGAACTCAACCAAAAACTTTCAGCGCACCGCGCAGAGCGCATCAAACAATATCTGATCAGCAAAGGAATGTCTTCCGGTAAAATTACGACCAAGGGTGTGGGATCGCAACAGCCCATCGTGGAATGCTCGACCAATCTCCCAAAAGCAAAACAAGTAGCCTGTTTGCAGCCGAACCGGCGCGTGGAAATCATCCTGCGCGGAGTACGTTAACAGCGGCCGCGCTCCTCTCTCTTGCACTGGCAAAAAGGACATCAGCCAGATGTCCTTTTTTGTTGGATGAAGACAGAATCACTCAGGTTTATGGAATAATGGCAGCACTCTTGAAATTGGCATCACGTCATGTCTTCTCACACGCTTGCAACTTTGCACCCCGGCGACATCGCCACCGTACTTCATATCAATGCAGAAGAGGCGTTGCATAAACGTTTGCTCGCGTTAGGTTTACGCACTGGCAGGCAAATTGAACTCATCCGCAAAGCCAGTTTTTCCGGTCCAATTCAAGTTCGTGTTGGCACCACCGACATTATGCTGAGACGAAACGAAGCAGCCAAGATCAGCGTGGAGCGCAAATGAAGCGCATAGCATTGTTAGGTATGCCCAACACGGGAAAGTCCACACTGTTTAATCGCATGACAGGCGGTGCCGCGCGGGTAGGTAACTGGCCCGGCATTACCGTTGAATTACTCAGCGGAAAAATTTTGCTCGGCGGTGACATGGTGGAAATCATCGACCTGCCAGGCATATACGATTTGCACGGTTTCTCTGATGATGAGCAAGTGGTACGCCATTTTCTGCACGACAATGTCCCCGATTTGGCCTTGGTCATTCTCAACGCCACACAAATTGAACGGCAAATGAGTTTGCTTTTACAACTCAAACAACTCGACATGAACATCGTGGTTCTGCTCAACATGGCAGACGAAGCCAAGAAATTCGGCATCAGCATTGATGCTGAAAAAATGTCTGAATTGCTCGATATGCCTATATTTATGCTCAGCGCGAAATATGGAACAGGTTACGCTGAGGCACTCAAAGCGACTACGAAAGCACTCAGCTATCCCACGCCAGGGATGGCAGAAGAGTTACGCAGTCAACTAGAGCAGGACGAACATATCGAAACTGAGATGGCGAAAGTGCTGAAACATTCGGTACAAATTCCCGCACGCCTCTCCGACAACCTCACCGACAAATTGGACAGCCTGATGCTGCACCCGTGGCTGGGTTTGCCGATTTTCTTTGGCGTAATGTACCTGCTGTTTCAAGGGGTATTTTTTCTCGGACAACCTTTGCAGGGGATCGTCAATGACCTGCTGGGTGGATTGCGTGAAAGCGCGCTCGATCCGTTACTGAACGGCTTGCCGCAAGCTGCTCAAGGATTTTTACTGGATGGTATTTACAACGGTGTGACCACGGTCGCCGCTTTTGTACCCATCATCGTGCTGTTCTTTTTGTTTATGGCCATCATTGAAGACAGCGGCTACTTGTCGCGTGCCGCATTTTTGATGGATGCTCTGATGGCAAAACTGGGTTTGGACGGACGCGGATTTGTGATGTTACTGATGGGCTTCGGTTGTAACGTACCCGCGCTGATGGGCACAAGGGTAATGCGCTCACGCGCCATGCGCTTACTCACCATGCTGGTCATTCCACTTTCGTTGTGCTCAGCCCGCTTGCAGGTGTTTATCTTTTTCACCGCCGCTTTATTCTCCGCCTCAGCCGCTCCATTGGTATTGTTCAGCTTGTATCTATTCAGTTTTGCTACCGCGATACTCACCGCGTTGATCTTCAAACACCAGTTCAACAACACCGAGCCATTCGTACTGGAATTGCCGCCCTATCGCTTCCCTACCCTGCGCCAGATGGTTCTGCGCGGCTGGCTGGAAGTCACCCACTTTTTGCGTCGTGCCACCAAATTCATCGTTGCCGGAGTCGTATTGGTTTGGTTACTGACCAACCTGCCCTTCTCTGCAACACCTTCAAGTCCGGAAACATTTGCAGGCATGATAGGCAGCTTTCTGCAGCCCATCTTTCAGCCCGTGGGCATCAACGAGCAGCTCACCATCGCGCTGATCTTCGGCTTCATCGCCAAAGAAATCGTCATCGGCGCGCTCGCGGTCATCTACGGACTAAGCGGCGACGCACTGAGCGGCACAATCGGACAGCAACTCGATTGGGTACAAGCCTACAGCTTCATGCTATTTACCTTGCTCTACACGCCCTGTCTCGCCACCATCGCCACCCTGCAAAGCGAATCAAAACAACTCAAATTCACCGCGCTGTCGCTTGCTTGGTCATTAAGTTTGGCATGGTTAATTAGCTTTGCGTTTTATCAAAGTGCTAGAGCACTGGGCTATTAAACACGCAAACAAAAAAGCCAACCCGCGTGGTTGGCTTTTTACAAATCAATCACTCTAAAAATTACGCGCGACGTTTGTACTCATTGGTGCGCGTATCAATTTCGATTTTGTCGCCGATTTCGATAAATGCCGCAACGGGTAACTCAAAGCCACCATTGATTTTAGCGGGCTTCATTACCTTGCCTGAAGTATCACCACGCACGGCGGGTTCTGTGTAAACAATCTCACGAACAATGGTATTGGGCAGTTCAACCGAAATCGCCTTGTCGTTGTAAAATACCACTTCGCAAGGCATGCCGTCTTCGATATAGTTCAGCGCGTCACCCATGCTTTCCACTTCGATTTCGTATTGGTTGTAGTCGCCATCCATGAATACATACATTGGGTCAGCGAAGTACGAATAAGTCACTTCTTTTCGATCCAGCAAAATCTGGTCGAATTTGTCGTCGGCACTGTAAACGGTTTCTTTAGCTTGCTCGGTCAGCAGATTCTTCATCTTCATTTTGACCACCGAACCGTTGCGACCAGAACGGCTATATTCCGCCTTCAAAATTACCATCGGCTCGGTACCGACCATAATCACGTTACCTGCGCGTAGCTCTTGTGCTGTTTTCATGTTGCTCTTCCATCAATTTTGAAGGCGCGGATTCTACCGATTTTTTGGCAAAAATCCAGTAAATTCAACGCCAGATTGTTTTTGGATAATTCATTGGCCCACGCTTGGGTATGACTACTTATCCCCTTTAACTCGTTTGAAAAAGCACGCCACTTCTCACCTGCATCGCCTTCCTGATTCCACACCACCCATAAACCTTTAACGGCACGTTGCTCGGATTCACCAAGTGACGCGGCATATAAATTTAGAAAGGCTTCCAGTTTCGTAAAATGTACCTCATCGTGCTGTGGATAGATTTGCCAAACAAAAGGTCGCCCCGCCCAATGCGCGCGTACAAACGAATCTTCGCCGCGGACAAAATTGACATCGCACGCCCAGAGCAACACGTCGTAATTTTCCTGCGTAAGGAACGGCAACACACGCACGCGCAAATTGCCACGCACATACTCGTTACCTTTGCGCGGTGTCGCGTCGGCAAAATACTCGCCCACCTCAGTCAGGATACGTCCTTCTGGAATCAGGCACAGTATTGGCTGCAGACTCATAGACCAAGCATCAAATAAATTACCCAGTGCGGCATTTTCGTACGCGAATAGCGAAATTTTTAGCGTGTCATACATCGGCATTTGTATGCCCAACGATTGCCAAAACACTCGCTGCTGTCCGGTATCATTTTGGAATGCGTCGCGCCGCGCAAATAAATCTGATTCCAACAACAAACCACCCGTTTCCCGCGTAAATCCCGGAAAAAAAAAGTATTTGGTCAATGGCAGGGTGGGATGCGGCGAAGGCAGTGTGTGACAGCCCTGCACCCAGTCCTCTGCGGAGAGATATTCCAAATTTATCCACACTGACTGCTGGGGCTGTTGCCGCGCCATTGCTGCAAGAAAATTCTGCGATAAACGACAGGCAAACGCCTCAATCACGATGTCGGTCGCCCCCTCCCCTGTGAGAGTTAGTAGGGAACCAACAGATTGGGAAACTGCTTCGGTTTCCCACCAAATTATTTCAACACCACCATATTTTTGCTTCCCCAATGCCACATTCACATCAGGGCACAGCTTGGCAAAACCGCTTAGATTATCCACCCACAGTCGCACGGCAAGCTTGTGTTCATTTGCCAGCTGCTTGGCCAACCGCCAGCACACACCAATATCGCCATAATTATCGATGATGCTGCAAAAAATATCGCAGCGAAATGGCACGGATTTATTCAGCACTTCCATATCATTACCGCTTGAGTCGCCCAACATGGGAAGATGTTCCCTTGGGCATCACTCGAACCAACTTACGCTCGAAAGTGATACCCAACTACTCATCCTGCAAATCCTGCCCCGGAAATAATTCTTCCGTATAGCCGAACTTACTCATGTCCCTGATGCGCATCGGATATAGTATCCCGTCAAGATGATCGCATTCGTGCTGCACCACGCGCGCATGAAACCCGCCCACTGTCCGGTCAATCAACGCGCCGGATTCGTCGTACCCCTGATAGCGGATATTCAGGTAACGCGGCACAACACCACGCAAACCGGGAATGCTCAGGCAGCCTTCCCAGCCGTCTTCAATTTGGTTGCCTATGGATGTGATGATGGGGTTGATAAGTACCGTTTCCGGCACGTTCTCCGCATCGGGATAACGTGAGTTGGATTGCACACCAAAGATTACCACGCGTAAACCCACACCGATTTGTGGTGCTGCCAATCCCGCGCCATTCAAAGCATGCATGGTGTCGCGCATATCGATAAGCAGGTTTTTTAATTCTTTGGTATCGAATTGCCTGATTGGCTCGGCAAGCTGCAACAACCGCGCATCTCCCATGCGCAAAACGGGTCTAACCGCCATTGCTCACCACACACTCAATGATCCTGCGCACGCGCACCATCGCCGCACTGGCAGTGGCATTCACACTTTCAATATTAATACCGGTCGCGCTGTCACCTCGTCCCGCCGCGTAATTGGCCACGACAGCAATGGTGGCGTAATTCAAATCCAGTTCCTTTGCCAGTGCCGTTTCCGGCATACCCGTCATCCCCACCATGTCCGCCCCATCCCGCTCGTAGCGGTTCACCTCGGCAATGCTATCCAGGCGCGGCCCCTGTGTGGCGGCATACACCGCACCATCAATGCACAGTTGTTGCGCTGTTTTTGCACATTGCAAAATATTGTCGCGCAACTCGGTACTGTAAGGCAAAGTAAAATCGGCATTGGTAAAAGGTTTGTCGCGCCCGTCAAAATATGTCGCATCCCGTCCGTGTGTGTAATCGATAATCTGATTAGGGATAACTATTGTGCCGGGTTTAAGATCGGAACGAATACCACCCACCGTCGCTACCGAAATCACATTCTTTACACCTTGCTCCCTCAGCACCCACAGATTGGCGCGATAGTTCACCAGGTGCGGCGGAATAGTGTGTCCGTAGCCATGCCTGGCTAAAAAAATAACCTCATGCCCATGCAACATTCCAAACATAAACGCACCGGACGGCTCACCATAAGGGGTGCGCATCACCTGTTGGTGTGTAATTTTCAGATTTGCCAGTTGGGTTAATCCACGACCGCCAATAATTGCCAACATGAGTGAACCTCCAAAATTTACTGTGCGATTTTATAGCAACACTGCAAGGCATTCGCTCGTCACCCACAAGCAAGGGATTCAGTTTTCATTGGGTGATCTCAAAAAACTCATAGTTGCTCATGAAGTTCGCCTGCTCAAATACCCTTTTGATTGACCATAATCAAATCACTTCAGCCCCAGCACGTCCTGCATATCGTACATGCCTGCCGGGTTTGTTTTCAAAAAACGGGCTGCTCGCAATGCGCCCAAAGCGAAAGTGGCACGACTGCTAGCCTTATGAGTGATTTCAATACGCTCGCCGATGCCCGCAAACAGCACAGTGTGGTCACCCACAATATCGCCACCGCGCACCGTGGCAAAGCCGATGGTGGAAGGATCGCGCTCGCCCGTCACGCCTTCGCGTCCGTACACTGCGCATTGCGACAGGTCGCGCCCCAGAGTACGCGCGACTACTTCGCCCATGCCGAGCGCGGTGCCGGAGGGTGCATCCACTTTATGGCGGTGGTGTGCTTCGATGATTTCGATGTCATAGCCGTGCGCTAAAACACGCGATGCGGTTTCCAATAGTTTGAACACCACGTTCACACCCACGCTCATATTGGGTGCGAATACGATGCCAATGTCCCGCGCCGCCGCGCCGAGCTGCGCTTTTTGTTGCGGTGTGAATCCCGTTGTGCCGATCACCATGTTCACGCCGAGTTGGCGGCAAACATCCAAGTGATGCAACGTGCCTTCGGGACGGGTGAAGTCAATCAACACATCCGCACCCTTTAATGTAGCTTGCACATCCGCGCTGATGCTTACGCCGCACGGCGCGCCCACCAGTTCGCACGCATCGCGCCCCAACATGGCATTGCCACCGTGTTCCAGTGCGCCATGCAACACTAGGTCATCCGCTTGCAACACGCCTTCCAGCAGATTACGCCCCATACGTCCGCTACTTCCCGCAATCACAACTTTTGTTTTGCTCATTTCATTTCCTTTGCTTCGCCGCTTGTTCCGAAACGATCAGCCACACGTCATCTATTTTTTCCAGTTGCAACGTTTTCCGTGTTTCGTCCCGATAGTTATCCGCGCGATAATTTTGCGTAAACGATGCGCTCGCATGACTCTCATCTACCAACGTAACGTTCAAATCACTCAGCGACACAGCAATCTCTTTAGGCTTGCCGATGCGCTGTTTGCGCAGCGTTTGCCATGCTGACTTATTCATGCCGACAGGCTTAAACGTATCCGCATAACTGGCGAAATACTGCTCCACATCCTGCTCCGACCACGCATCAGCCCACGCATGCACCGCCTCCTCCACATCAATAGACGGATCAATTGGTGTTGATGAAACAGCGGTTTGCGGCAAGGTCGCAGGCAGCGGCACGACGACCACAACAGGAGGAGGGACTGTTTCTTGGGTGGTCGCTTTGAGTGCGGCGGGATCAGCCTGAATGATCTGTATGCCATCATCTATGCTTTGCAATCTGCTGTCCGAAAAATTCAAAGTCAGCCGTTGTTTCTCAATTACCTTACCTGCATGCTCATAGCGATACACATAATCCCAACGATTTGCATGGAAAGGGTCATTCACCATCGGTGTACCCAACACATAGCGCACTTGGGTTTTGGTCATCCCCAGCTTCAACTTGGCGCGCATTTCAGCTGTCACAAGGTTGCCTTGGTGGATGTCCATTTTGTACGGTTTAAAACCGCACGAGGTCAACAACAAGACAAGTAAAATTATTTTAATTCGCATATTCTTCGTTTCAAATTTAAGCTGTGCATCATAGCCTAACTCGCCATACCAAGCATTTCCGCCGCGTGTTTGCGCGTCGTCTCGGTAATCGTCACACCGCCCAGCATACGAGCAATTTCGGCCACACGCTGCTCGCCGCGCAGCACAGTAATATGGCTGCGCGTCTCACTCTGTTCTATCGTCTTGCTTACCTGCCACTGTTGATCTGCCACCGCTGCCACTTGGGGCAAGTGCGTCACACACAACACCTGATAGGACTTGCCCAATTGCCTGAGCAGATGCCCGACGATCTCCGCCACACGCCCGCCGATGCCACTATCGACCTCATCAAAAATTAAAGTTGGCACACTGGCGATCTGGCTGGTGGCAACTTGTACCGCGAGACTAATGCGCGACAACTCGCCGCCTGAGGCAACTTTTGCCAGATTGCGCAACGGTGACCCCGGATTCGCTGCCACCTGAAATTCAATAGTTTCCAGGCCACTCGCATTACCTTCGCCAAGCGGAATCAAGGCAACGGAAAAACGCCCTCCTTCCATCGCCAGAGATTGCATGGCTTCGGTAATTTCGGCAGCAAATTTCCGCGCCGCTTGCTCACGTACAACAGACAACTTTTGTGCCGCATGAAAGTAATCTTGCAGGGCGTGTTTCTCTTGCTCCATGAGTTCATCAAGGTTGGTGTCATCGCCCAGCTCGATCAGCCTCGCAGTGGCACGTTGCACAATTTCGTGTAATTTGTCAGGTGTGGTGCGGTGCTTGCGCGCAATATCCAGCACACTCTGTATGCGTTGCTCCAATTGTTGCAAACGCTCCGGATCCTGATCCAGCTTTTGCTGGTAATGCCGCAGGGCATAGACAGCCTCCTGCACTTCAGTCTGCGCGCTTTCCAGCAGCGCGGCTATTTCCTGCAAACCGGCATCGTGTGTCGCGCCTTCATGCAATCGAGCAATCAGCGTATTCAATTGTGTCAGACAAGCTCCTTCCGCCTCGCTCAGTCTTTCAATCCCGAACGCGGCAGTGTCCAGCAGGCTGGCTGCATGGGATAAGCGTGCATAGTCTTCCTGCAATGCCCCCCACTCCGATAGCTCAAAACCCAGCCCTTCAATTTCGGCGCGCTGAAAACGCAATAATTCGCGCTCCGCCGCAACAGCTTCTTCATTGTCGCCAAGCTGCACAAATCTTCGGCGCAAAGCCTGCCAATATCGGTACCGCTTGGCCACTTGCGCGACCTCTGTCGTGATACCCGCATAGCCGTCCAGCAAGGCGCGCTGTGTATCAGGTCGCAGCAGTGATTGGTGCGCATGTTGCCCATGTATGTCGAGCAACTGTTCGCCTGCTTCGCGGAGTTGCTGCAAGGTCACGCTGTATCCATTGATGAAACTGCGTGAACGTCCACTTCTATCCATCACTCGGCGCATCAAACACGCACCGGTATCACCCGCCAACTCTTGTTCGCGCAGCCAAGCTTGCAAGTGTTCCATGAGCGCAATATCGAACTCGGCGGCAATCTCCAGCCGCTCACATCCGGCACGCACCATCGTCGCATCACCTCGTCCGCCCAAAGCCAACGACAAAGCATCAATCAAAATGGATTTGCCCGCACCAGTCTCGCCCGTCAGCGCGGTAAAGCCAGCTGAAAAATCCAGCTCAAGAGAAGGGACGATGATGAAATCGCGGATAGTTAAAAACTTCAGCATGGAAAATTGATTAAAACAGTTGCACAGATGTCCTTCGTTTTTGCAACCGTTACAACGTCTGATTCCACAACAGCTTCTCGCGCAGGGTGTGGTAATAGCTATGTCCTACCGGATGCAGTAAACACACCGGTGCGGGGTGACGCGAGATGACAATCTTGTCGTGTTCCTGCAAATCATAGTCGGTATGGCTGTCGAAGCGGATATGAATATCGCTGGTGCGATGCGTCAAAATCTCAATAATGGACGAGCTTTTGATGACAATCGGGCGATTGCTCAAAGTGTGCGGGCAAATCGGTACAAGCGCGAAAACTTCCAAGCTCGGATGCAGAATAGGCCCACCGGAAGACATTGCGTAAGCGGTTGAACCCGTCGGTGTGGTGACAATCAATCCGTCCGCGCGCTGGTTATACACATACTCGCCATCCACACGCACTTCGCATTCGATCATGCTGCTGGTGTAATTGCGGTGTACCACCACTTCATTGAATGCCCAGCCGTGATACACCTCCGCATCACCACGCATCACCTTGGCGGCAAGCAACAAACGTTGTTCCTCGATGAATTTTCCATCAAGCATTGCTTCCACACTCTCCAGCATATTTTCCAGTGTCAGGTCGGTGAGAAACCCAAGCCTGCCTTGGTTCACACCGATCAGCGGGATGCCGTGTTGCGACAAAGTACGCGCGATGTTCAGCATCGTGCCGTCCCCCCCCAGCACAATTGCCAAATCCACCTTGCCGCCCATTTCCGCAAGGCTCATCACCGGATAAAGATTATTCTTGAGATGCTCGGCAGTCAGACTATCGACGACGACTTGTAGTTTTCTGGACGATAAAAACGCGGCCAATCGCAATAGCGGCTCGGCCACTTCTGGGGTCTTGTGCTTCCCTATCAGGGCAACGCGTTGGAAGGGAAAATTCATGGCGCGATTAAACCACATCGACCCCTGAATGACAAAGCGAGGACGGGGGCTGTGTTACTGACAATCAATAGCGGTCATTCATGTCCACCCCCGAACCTATTGCCGATTAACGACCCTGGCATCCCCACAACCATGCAATACCATCACCGCAAACAATCGGGATAGCAATGTCACGCTTGCTGCTTCGCCAAAAATTTGTCCAACTGATTGGCGAACGTCTGGCAGTCACGTTGGCTAAAGGTTGGTGGGCCACCGGTTTCCACCCCGCTGCCGCGCAGATTCTCCATAAAATTGCGCATAGTCAGCCGCTCCTGTATCGAATCTTTGGTATAGAACTCGCCGCGCGGATTCAACACATGGCCACCGCGCGCAATCACCTCGGCGGCCAGCGGAATATCGGCGGTGATAACCATATCTCCGAGGGCGACCAACTCCACAATCTTGCTGTCCGCCACATCAAACCCGGCGGGCACTTGCATGGCACGTATCACCTTGGAGGGCGGGCAATACAGCAGCTTATTGGCAACCAACGTCAGCGGAATCTGCAACCGCTCCGCCGCGCGGAACAACACTTCCTTGATGACTTTGGGACACGCATCGGCATCGACGTAAATTTGCATGATTCCCTACCCACTCTTCTTCGCTAGTGATTAATCAAAATTAGAACGGAATATCATCAACCGCAAATTGAAATTCACCCGTGTAACGATATATGACTTTAAGCGCATCTGATACTTTCAATTTTAGTTCTGTATCACCGTTAAGACCGTCTATAACGATTGCATCATTCATTGAAATAAACACAGTAACCTCGGCATACCCATCTTTTTTATTCCACGACAAATTAATAGTTTCTTGATTAACTTTCGTTTCAAATTTCTGTCTTACCGCCCAGTATATGAACCATCCAACCTTCGACCTAAATTCCTCAATGTACACACTTACACGTCTAACATCTTTCTAAATCTCGTTATAAAATGCATTCGTTGTGTTATCAAACCATTTGCAATTTGCATCGTGAAGATGTCCATAGTCACTTAGTTTTTCTTTGAAATTGGAGGCTGTAATAAACCGTATTCTAGAGAATGACTCATTCTTCTTTATTATGTAGCGCGAAATGTAATGTTCAATGTCGATTTTCTCCTCGGAAATATTACTGCCATCAATGTTCAGCCTAAATAAATCAGAATCAACAATCGATATTAAGTTGAACTGATAAACGGAAGGATTTTTTTCTATGGGACAAAGCACCAAGCTCGTAGGCCTGAGCTTTCATTAAAGATGTTACTGCACTAAAAATATTCTTGTCGTTATGCGGCGCGCCACTAACACGATTCATTTCTTTAAAGGCAAAAACCTCATTTTTTGGAATCGATAGTGCCTCTTTAACACCAATTTAACACCAAATTTAATGAGTTCATCATGATATGTTTTTGCGACCCCAGATTTCGCTAACTCATACTTGATAGCTTTGTCGTTGCTCCACGCATGAAGGGGCCACCAATCTGAGTTGGGGTCTTTAAGATTTATCTTCCTAGCGAGGAGAGCCCAAATATCTGTATCACTCTTCTTACAGCTTATTAGTAATGTCGTATATACGTTGACGTGCTGAACTTTTGAAACCTTATATGCCAGCAAATCAATTTCCCGAACACTGCCTTCAAAATCGTCCTCATAATACTTATTACTAATTACAGTCCAGCCGCAACTACGAAGCACATCTCCAACTTTACTTTCGAGAACATAGCCCGTCTTTTGTATCTCGTTGGCGTATTTATTATCACTCACGTTAGAGCCTCTCAAAAACCAAGTTTGCTAATAATCTTTCACAACACTTGTTTAATCCATCGCGTAAAATCCCCGCCGAACTATAACGCCGACCTCGGCAAATAACCACACCTCACCCAGGTTCAACAACTCCCATCGTGTCCATTGAAGTCGAACGTTTTTTCTCCGCACAAAGCCCGCTGCAAAAGTAAACCGTGCGCATCAGTGAGATAAACAGATGCCGTTAAAGATTTCCGTTAAAATTCGCACTATCACACGCTCGCAAGGAGTATCGCCATGAGACAACTGAACCGCATTGCCACAGACCCAACCGTGATGGGAGGTAAGCCTTGCATTCGCGGGCAACGTGTAACGGTCGGCATGCTGATCGGGCTGGTTGCCAGCGGAAAAGATACGCAACAGATTTTGGCTTTGTATCCCTATCTGGAAGCGGAAGACATCACGCAGGCATTGCGCTATGCCGCTTGGCGTGCAGAAGAGATTGAGGTGCCGTTGGCTGCAGCATGCGTTACGTTTAGTGGACGAAATGCGTGAGCGCATTCGGATACTTCCTTTGGAAAACAACTAGCAGCACCTGCTTCTCAAGCTTTGGAATAATCCCCTATCGTGTCTATCGAAGTCGAACGTTTTTTCTCCGCACAAAGCCCGCTCGCCGCTGAAGTTGATACTTTCCGCCCGCGTGAACAGCAGCGCGATATGGCTCTGGCTGTAGCGGCAGCAATTCGCGATAACGCGATACTGGTGGCGGAGGCGGGGACGGGAACGGGGAAGACGTTCGCCTATCTTGTCCCTGCCCTGCTCAACGGTGGCAAGGTCATCATCTCCACCGGCACGAAGAATTTACAAGACCAGCTATTTCAAAAAGATTTGCCCAAAGTGCGCGATGCGCTCAAAGCCCCTGTGGCAATTGCGCTGCTTAAAGGCCGCGCCAATTATGTGTGCCATTACCATCTGGAGCGCGCTTCGAGTGACGGACTGTTCAAGACCCGTGAAGACATCAAACATCTTGGAAAAATCAAGCAATACGCCAAGATCAGCGATTCCGGCGACAAAAGCGGTTTGGCGGATGTGTCCGAAACCGCACCGATCTGGATGCACGTCACTTCCACACGCGACAACTGCCTCGGCCAGGAATGCCCCAACCACAAAGAATGCTTCGTGCTGAAAGCGCGCACTGAGGCCATGAAAGCCGACATCGTGGTGGTGAACCATCATCTGTTTTTTGCCGATGTGATGCTGCGTGATGAGGGTGTGGCAGAGTTGTTGCCTGCGTGTAATACGGTGATATTTGATGAGGCGCATCAATTACCGGAGACTGCCAGTTTGTTTTTTGGCGAGAATTTATCCACCACGCAGTTACTCGATTTGGCACGTGATGCACGCATTGAGGCATTAACGTCGGCCAAAGATTTTGCGCCGCTGCCCAAGGCTTGCGACGAGTTGGAGAAAGCTGCACGCGACCTGCGGCTGGTGTTCAAAAAGGAAGGTCGGCTGCCAGCCATTGCTTCAAATGATTTCAAAGAATTTTCCCCCGCATTAAAATCGCTCAGCGAGAAATTGGCTCATATAGGCAGCTTGCTGGAGCTACAGGCAGAACGCAGCGAGGGCTTGGAAAACTGTAACCAGCGTGCTCAAGCATTGCTGGCACAATTATCCGCATGGCAAAAAGGCGACCAGCCAGATCAAGTGAGATGGCTGGAGATATTCCACCATTCCCTGCAACTCAACACCACGCCCTTATCGATTGCTGAAATCTTTGAGAAGCAAATCCACGGCACGCAACGCGCCTGGATATTCACCTCCGCGACTCTCGCCGTGAAGCAGGATTTTTCGCACTACCAAAGCGAAATGGGCTTGCTCAAGGCGCAGACCGCCTGTTGGGATAGCCCGTTCAATTATCCCAATCAGGCAATGCTGTATGTACCGCAAAACCTGCCCGACCCGAACAGTTTTGAATACACCGAGGCAGTAATAAAAGCGGCGTTACCGATGCTGGAAGCCAGTCAGGGACGCGCCTTCCTGCTATTCACCAGCTTGCGTGCCATGCAG
>CAZSPN010000002.1:37598-38038 GCA_964608835.1 uncultured Gallionella sp. | reverse complement strand
ATTGAATTTGAAGCGCGTGGCTGGAACTACCCGCTGTTGTTACAAGGCGAAGGCTCGCGCAACGAACTGCTAACGCGCTTTCGCACACTAGGAAATGCGGTGCTGTTGGGCAGCCAATCATTCTGGGAAGGGGTGGACGTGCGCGGCGATGCATTATCGCTGGTCATCATCGACAAACTGCCCTTCGCCCCGCCCGATGATCCCGTCCTCGCCGCACGTATCGCACAACTCAATCAGCAGGGGCGTAACGCCTTCATGGAATATCAGTTACCGCGCACCATCATTACTCTAAAACAAGGCGCGGGACGTTTGATACGCGATGAAACTGATAGAGGGGTGTTGATGATTTGCGACCCGCGCCTTATCAGCAAACCTTATGGTAAGCGCATTTGGCAAAGCTTGCCGCCGATGAAACGAACCAGGGTTGAAGCTGAAGCGGT
>CAZSPN010000002.1:9657-37588 GCA_964608835.1 uncultured Gallionella sp. | reverse complement strand
TACTTTTTTTTAAATGCTCACGAAGCCATTCTCGCTGAAGCGGTGGCATTTTTTGATGGGGTGTATAGTTCAAACCAGCCATAAATTTGCGGACTATCCGGCAGGAGCTAAAAGTTGCCCGAGGAACTTCCCTACCCGGCACAACTCTTATTCGCACCTTAATGCACGGTTGCATTCATCTGCATGGCCACGAGAAGGAGTACTACGATGAAAACCACTCTTAACACATTGATAGTTTTCGGCATCATCACCTTGCTCAGCTCCTGCTCAACGGCTAAAAAAGTTGTTCCGGCTGCACCCCCTCCCCCCTCACTGCAAGCGGAAGTTGATCGATTGAAGGAGTTGAAACCCAAACAGCTTGCCGAAGAACAAAAAGCATTGCATAAAGCCATGCAGGAAATGACTCCCGAACAACGTGCCGATCAACGTGAGGTGATAATCAAAGAATTGGACACCATGTCGCCTGAAGAACGCCAAGCGTTGCACGACAAGCGACAAAGCGAGGCAGAAAAAGCATTAGCAAAAGAACTCGCCGAACACGGTGGGGAAATACCACAAGAATCGAATGTGGACACACCGGAACAACCCGCTTCACAGCCTACTGAGCAGCCCGTATTACAGCCAAACGAGCCGTAGCCACTTCTAAAACCTTTGGGAAACGCTGATTTAATCGGCGTTTCCTTTGCTTTATTTGGACTTCCAGAACATCAACAGCAACCCCAGCAATGCCATGCCCGCGCTGCATGAATACAAGGCCGTTGCACCGTAGTATTGCCAGATCGGGCCGCTTGCCAAGCCTCCTAGCATGCCGCCCGCACCATAAGTCAAACTGCCAAACAGTGCTTGCCCTTTGGATTGATGCCGTCCCTGGAAAAACTCATGCACCAATCCCACCGAAGCCGCGTGGTATGCGCCAAAGGTTGCGGCATGCAGCACTTGCGCGAGCAACAACAATACGATGAAGTCCACATACCAACCAATCAGCATAAAACGCAACACTGCACAGGCAAAACTCACCAGCAAAATACGTGTGAGTCCAAAATGGCGCACCAGCCATGGCATGAGGAAAAACACACCTATCTCGCAAATTACACCCAGTGCCCACAACCCGCCCACGGCACTTTTGGCGTAGCCGTGTTCAACCAAATAGATGGAATAAAAGGTGTAGTAAGGACCGTGCGCAACAGACATAAAAAAACACGCGCTCAATAATGCGATGACGCGAGGTTGCAAAACGATTTGCTTGATGGGCTGGCTATCGGTGTGGTGCGCCAACACTTCTGTCTTGGGTATTTGCCGCGAAAAAATCAGGATACCGATCTCGCACACCAATCCCGCCCACAGCAACCAGGCAATAGCAATATAGTCAAAAGCGTAACCCAACCCTACCACCGCAACAATGAAGCCGATCGAACCCCATGAACGGATACGTCCGTAATGCGCGGTGTGCTTGCCCAGATAAGACAACGTGGTTGCTTCAACCAAGGGCATCGAGGCACTCCAGAAAAATGCCATCAGTGCCAACACCAGCAACATGCCCCAAAAGCTCGTGGTAAAAAAAACACCGAGGTAGCACACCGCGCTAATGGTTGCCGCAAGCTGCACCACCAGCCGCCGCTTGCCGGTGTGGTCAGCCAGCCAGCCCCACAAGTTCGGTGCGATCATGCGCATCACGGGCTGCATGGACATCAGAATAGAAATCTCGACTGCGTTAAAATGGATAGACTGGAGATATAAACTCCAGTACGGGGCGAACATCCCGACAAAGGCATAATAGAAAAAATAGAACCCGGCAATGCGCCAGTAGTAATTTTTGCTGGAATTCACTTGCTGAAATACGGTGGATGGACGGGCGGATTATACTGTCACACCGCATCTATCATGCGCATGGGAAACAAAAATGGAGAATCCACACAAAAGCAGGACAGGTTTGGCGAGAATCTCAAATGCCTTGACCTGTTCACTGGCTGGATTGCGGGCAGCACTTCAGCATGAAGCGGCTTTCCGCCAGGAATTGCTATTGGCGATAATTCTTATTCCAACCGCACTGTTCTTGGATGGGAGTGTAATCGGCAAGGCATTGATGATAGCCAGCGTGTTGTTGGTGCTAATTGTCGAATTACTCAACTCGGCAATTGAAGCCGCCGTGGATCACACTTCACTGGAACACCATCCACTTGCCAAACGCGCCAAAGATATGGGCAGCACAGCCGTGCTGTTCAGTTTGCTGAATGCCTTGATAGTTTGGTTACTGGTACTTTTTAATTGATAAATATGCAGGACGAAGTGTCTTCCCTGAAAGGATTTTTCCGTGTAACGGCATGGTTCATACCCGCCATGTTGCTGGTGCGGGCGTTCGAATCCTTTGAATATGTTGCCCGCCATGGCATGCCAAAAAATGCGACGGATTGGCTGTTCGTTGCAACGAGTAACGACCTGCTTCTGACGGGAATGCTCGCGACAGGATTGGCCGTTTTATTTTTCACCTCATTTTGGTTAATCAGCGCGCAATTCGCTGCGGTAGTCACCACGTTTTTTGCCGTATCCATGGTTCTGTCCAGTCTGCTGCTCAGCCTGTACTTTATCCAGGCCGGCGTTCCGCTGGGCGCGGATTTGTATGGTTACAGTCGGCATGATATTTACGAAACGATACGCACGTCTTCCGGGATTGGCTTACTCGAAATCATTAAGCTGGTTGCGCTGGCAATCGGCCTGCTTGCCGTCTGGTGGATAATCAAGAGAATTTATCCCTCTCGTAACACTGCTCTCGTTTATTTGCTCGGTATGGTTATGACGGGCAGTCTGTATTGGCCGATCTCGGTTCCGGCAGCTATCGCGGCGAATCAGGTACTGAGCGACAACAAGCTCCATGCGTTTTTGAGCAGCAGTTTCAAATACGTGCAGGACACCCGGACGGCGATGGTAACAGCCAAGCACGCAACGCCCGATCAAGAATATCCTTTGATGAAACCCGCTCAATTCCAAGATGTGTTGGGATCCTATTTCAATCAAGCCGATGCACCACCCAACATCGTGGTGGTTACGGTTGAAGGATTGGGAAGTTCGTTCATGCACGACGGACGCTACGGCGGATTCACCCCTTTTATGGACTCACTGGCAAGCAAAGGGCTACACTTCCCCAACTTTCTTGCGACCACGGGACGCACGTTTGGTTTTTTACCCAGCTTCTTCGGTTCGTTGCCGCTCGGTGATGGCGGTTTTATGCGCGAGGGAATTAACATGCCCGCGCACGACACTTTGATTAGTCTGCTCAAAAAAAACGGCTATCGCAGCAATTACTTTGTGGGCTTTGAAGCCAGCTTCGATGGAGGCGATGTGTTCCTTGAACGACAAGGTATCGATCACATTTTGTATCGGGGAAATTTTGGTTCGGGATACCAAACAATGGAAGCCAATGACGGTGGATTTTCATGGGGCTATGCCGATGCGGACTTGTTCAAACGCGCGCAGGAGTACCTTGCGGATGCGGACAACTCACCCCGGCTGGATATTTACCACACTGTGAATCTGCACGAGCCGTTCAAAGTCCCAGACACTGAAATTTGGCAAAAAAAGGTTGAAGGGGTGATCGCGCAACGTCATTGGGATAGTTCGACACAAGACGAAATAAAGCGCAACCCCAACATATTTCGCGCCCTGCTTTATTCGGACGACGCGCTGGAAAAAATGTTTAAGCATTACGCCAAACGGGCAGATTTCGAGCGTACCATTTTTATTATCACGGGTGACCACAGACTTATTCCGCTGCCAGAGGAATCGGAAATCGACCGATTCAACGTTCCGCTTATCATCTGGTCACCTTTGCTTAAACATTCCGAAAAAATCGAGGCTGTTTCGACTCATGCCGATGTCACACCCAGCCTGATCGCGTTTTTGCGCGTCAATTACCAGATGGAGTTCCCCGATCAGGCACATTGGCTGGGTACGGGGCTGGATTTGTCAACGACCTTTCGCAATACCCATACGCTTGGCTTAATGCGCATCAAAAACAATTTGGATGATTTTCTCTCCGGTGAACATTTTCTGTCGGGTGACACATTGTACCGACTGCTGCCAGGACTTAAATTGGAAAAACTCAGCGATAGCCGTATCAAGGCTCAAATGGAGAATGGTTTTTCCGCATTCAAATCCGTCAATCAATATGTGATGAGCAATAATAAAATCAAGCCCGACTTGACTCTGCCCGACCCGCAAATCGCCGAAGAGCAAAATTTAATCGCCGCACTCTATTTGCAAACAGCCACGCCGGGGCAAGCGTACGATGTTGCGAGAAAGATACTTCTGGATGAAAAGCGGTATGACGATGCACGTCTCATTGCGCGCCATGTGTTGCGCGGCTCTCCCAATTACCATGACATGCGCATGCTGCTGGGGCGCAGCTACGCCTGGGAAGGCAACCACGAAAAAGCCAGTCTCAACTTTAATGAAGTGATACGGCGCAACGCCGGCTATTGCGATGCCTATTCGGCTTTGTCCGATTTGGCATTGTGGACGGACAGGCCCGCTGACGCGCTGGCAATCATCGAAAGAGGTTTAGTGCAAGACCCCAATGATACTGACTTGCTGATGCACAAGGCACGCGCACAGGAACGCCTCAAACAATGGGTTGCGGCACGAACAACGCTCGATCATCTGTTACACTTGAAGCCTGATATGGCCGAAGCACAAACATTGAAAAAGAGCCTGTTAGCAAAGCGAAAGTAAACGAAATTTTTATCATGGTCAGAAAATCCCAGTGTTCCATTTGTTTGGCAGCCCTATTGCTGATGGCGGAGGTCGCCCATGCCGAGGTTACGGTTCAATCGCTTACCGTGGACAATACTGCTTTGCTTACCCCCCATAGCTTGAAAATAGGTTATGCGGTGGATAGCTATTCCGACTACTTTGAAGAGAATCCAATTTTATCGCTACAGTATGGGCGGTTGACCTCATGGGGATCTTTTTCATTGAGACTCAATGCGGCTGATCGCTACCAAAGCCAGGACACTCAATACGAAATTGATTTGTATCCGAAGCTTTGGGACGGTGGTTATGCGGAACTCAATTTTGGGACATCGAGCGGGCATCTGTTTCCGCGTAATCGCCAAGGTGCGGAAATATTTACCTCGCTTGGCAATGGCTACGAGGCATCGTTGGGTGTTCGACACCTCGCTTTTACAAATTCATCTGTCACGATGTACACAGGGAGCTTGAGCAAATACATAGGCGATTATCTGCTGACTTTTCGACCATATATCACACCATCAAGTGTCGGGACATCAAGGTCTGCGGGTATCAAACTAACGCGCTATTTTGCCGATGCGGACAGATACGTGCGATTCAGTGCCAGCACGGGAAAGTCACCTGAGGAGCGGACATTTCCGCCCAATATCGTCACGTTAAGAAGTCACTCCTTTGGGGTGGAAGGACAATGGTCACCCAAAACAGCAACGTTTGTTTCACCCTCGTTCAGCCACGAGCGCCAGGAATTGTTGTTCTCGCCAGGCGAATATGTGGGCATTGATAAATTTTCATTCACCATAAGCCATCGCTTTTAATCCCGATGTAATGCAAACGCATTGCCGCACCCAATTACGCTTTACTTCTTGAACCCGTTCCACAATTTGCTGTCGCCCTTCAATTATGCTCATCACTGAATACCGTCTCGAACTTGCTATCCTTGCCTTACGCGGCATCTTGCCGCTGGCGCATCCCGCCGACACCACGCTGCGCTATTTTTTCCAACAGGAACGCATCGGCTCTAACGAACGCGCCTTTGTTGCGGAAGCCGTGTTTGGGACGTTGCGGCATCGCATGTTGCTGGAACACGCGTGCGGCGATATCACATCCCGCGCCAAGTTCCCAGTCCAACCATCCACTTCTGTTAGAGGGCGTGAGGTGACTCCTCCCTCACCAGATGCTGCGCAACACCGTGTCGGGGTCGCCACACCACGCCGCATGGCACTGGCCTATCTGGTGCGATTTGGCGGTTACAACTTGCGCGAAATAGAACCTGTTCTGAAACGCGATGAAAAAGAATGGCTGGCAACGGTTAAGGGCGTGAAGTTGGAAACTTTACCGCTGTCTGTGCAGGCCGAATTACCAGATTGGTTGGTAGAAAAAATGCGTGCAACTTACTCGGATGCCGACATCCTGACCATCGGGCAGTCCATGCAGCAAAGCGCGCCACTGGACATCCGCGTCAATACCTTGCTAGCCAAACGCGATGAAGTTTTGCAAAATCTGCACGCACAAAAAATCGATGCAACCCCCACACCATTTTCACCCCTGGGCATCCGTCTAAAAGAAAAAATACCCCTGAATAAAGACGCGTTATTTACCGAGGGAAAAGTCGAGGTTCAAGACGAAGGCAGTCAACTACTGGGATTGCTGTTAGCTCCGAAGCGCACCGATATGGTGGTGGATTTTTGCGCGGGTGCTGGTGGCAAAACATTGATGCTCTCCGCGCTGATGAATTCGCAGGGTCGCTTGTACGCGATGGACGTGTCGGAAAAACGCCTCGCCAATCTCAAGCCCCGCCTCAAGCGATCCGGTGCAAGCAACATTCAACCTATGCTCATCGCCCACGAAAATGATTTGAAGGTAAAACGCTTGGCGGGGAAAATTGACCGCGTGTTAGTGGATGCGCCGTGCAGTGGACTCGGCACATTACGCCGCAATCCCGATCTGAAATTTCGCCAATCACCGGGCAGTATCGATGAACTTACGCAAAAACAATCCGCCATCCTCGCCTCCGCCAGCCGATTGGTGAAAAAGGGCGGGCGTTTGGTCTATGCGACATGCAGTATTCTGCAAGAAGAGAATCAGGGCATCGTGCAGGCATTTTTAACCGCGCATCCCGATTTTATCTTACGCCCAGTTGGCGAAGTTTTGCAGCAACAAAAAATTGATCTGGCAATGGGTGATTATTTAGAACTACGCCCACACCTACACAATACGGATGGATTTTTCGCTGCGGTGTTAGAGCGAACTTAGCCAATACTATTCAGTGCTACACTAGCATCAACTCATCGCATTTATAACGCAAGGAATTGTTCATGCTGACAGGATTTTTAGATTTACCTTGGTGGGGTTATGTTCTCTCCACACTTGTATTAACACACATCACCATCGCTTCAGTCACGATTTTTTTACATCGCCACCAGGCGCATCGTGCTTTGGATTTGCATCCCATCCCCAGCCATTTTTTCCGCTTCTGGCTATGGCTAACCACAGGTCAAGTCACCAAAGAATGGGCATCCATTCATCGCAAACATCACGCCAAATGCGAAACGGTGGATGATCCGCATAGCCCGCAGATACTGGGCATTAAGAAAGTGTTGCTGGAAGGTTATGAGTTATACAAAAAAGAATCACGCAATCAGGAAACCTTGACGCGTTATGGTCATGGCACACCTGATGATTGGTTAGAGCACAATATTTACAGCAAGTATCCTTCGTGTGGCATAGTGCTGATGCTCGTAATCGATTTGTTTTTATTCGGTGCAATTGGTCTGACGATTTGGGCGGTGCAAATGGCTTGGATTCCCGTCACCGCCGCTGGCATCATCAACGGCGCGGGGCATTATTGGGGCTATCGCAATTACCAATCAAATGACGCTTCAACCAATCTGATGCCGTGGGGAATTTTGATCGGCGGCGAAGAATTGCACAACAATCACCACGCCTACGCGACATCAGCGAAGCTTTCCACCCAGCCTTATGAATTCGACATCGGCTGGCTATACATCCGCACGTTGCAATCTTGCGGCCTAGCAAAAGCGAAAAATCTTGCCCCGCAACTGCGTCTGGATACAAATAAAAAAATATGCGATGCCGACACACTGCACGCTGTGATTACACATCGCTACGAAGTGCTGGCGAAATACGCGAAATCTTTGCAGCAAACTTACCGTGAGGAAATTGCCCAGCTAAAATTAGCGAGGGCAGACTTCGGGAAAATCGATATGCGGCGCATAAAACATTGGCTGCATCTTGATCACTCAGATTTGAATGAACAAGAAAAATCCAAGTTAAGCTTGATCACGCAGGCCAGCGCAAAAATTCACCTTGCCTATACCCTGCGCCAAGAATTGGCCGCAATCTGGTTGCGCACCACTGCTACCAAAGAACAACTGGTCAAGGAACTGGAAGACTGGTGTCACCGAGCCGAGAATAGTGGAATCGAAGCGTTGCAGCAGTTTTCATCGCGCCTTCGCTGCTACGCTTGATGTAGTTTACCTCGTACAATCAACAAGCCCATGATTTACATGGGCTTATTGACTAAATCTTTACATAATTAATACGGTATATTCTAGAACGGAATATCGTCGTCAAAGTTGTCGAAGTTTTTCGCGGCGGGTGCGGCTTTAGCCGCTGGCGCACTGGCACGTGCTGCTGATGGGGCAGCAGACTGATTCTCCACCACTTCGAAACTACTACCCGTTGATTTACCGCCCAGCATGGTCATTTCATTGACGATGATCTCGGTGGTGTAACGGTCTTTGCCTTCCTTATCCTGCCACTTGCGGGTCTGTATTTTTCCTTCCACATACACCTGCGAACCCTTCTTTAAATACTCCCCCGCGATCTCTGCGAGGCGGCGATAGAACACCAGATTGTGCCACTCGGTCTTCTCCTGCTTTTCGCCGCTTTTGTCTTTCCAGTTTTCCGAGGTTGCCAGCGTGGCGTTGGTCACCGCTTCGCCACTGGTCATGTAGCGGGTTTCCGGGTCTTTGCCTAGGCGGCCTATCAACATTACTTTGTTCAACGACATGTCATGCTCCTTTCAATACAAGTTGTTCTACCGCGTCTTTGTCAAATCCCTGCATATCCACTTTGAGACAAGCGATGCGCTCCGCCACCACCACCAGCACTTCATTCACGCCCTGCACTTGTGCAAGCTGTTGCTGCAACAGCTGCCCTTCAACCGCATTCAGTTCACCTAGCGGATACAGCTTGGTGCTGACCGCTGCCGGCGGACGCATAGTGCTGGCGACCAACAGCCAGAGTGCCAGCAAACCCATGCTGAAAATAAACACAGCATCGCCACCAAATTTTTGCATCAACACGCCGCCTGTTACCGCGCCAAAAAATGCACCGAGGAATTGCACACTGCTATACACACCCATCGCTGTGCCTTTTGAGGCAAGCGGCGCGATCTTGCTGATTAACGACGGCAACGTCGCTTCCAACACGTTAAACGCGGTGAAGAACACCAGCAACGCCACAGCGATTGCCCACAGGCTGTGTTGCCCGAACATCAGCATGGCTTGCGCACACAACGCTAAAAACACCGCGAGCATGAACACTTGTTTCATCTTGGCTTTTTTCTCGGCGATGATGATGGGGGGAACCATCAGCACAAACGCAATCAACATCACGGGCAGATAAATTTGCCAATGCTGCGCAACTGCCAATCCATTGGATTGCAGCACGAACGGCACTTGCATGAACACCGACATCAAAATTGCATGTAACGAGAAAATGCCAAAATCCAAACGCAACAGATCTTTGTTGCTCAGCACAGCGGCAAACTGACTGCCGCTGGCCTGAGTGTCGGTATGAAATCGCGTGATGGCCGGATTAGGAATTACGAAGCGCACTAAAAACATCGCCGCAAATGCCAACACACCGGTCAAGGCAAAGATGCCCGGCACACCCATAAAATTACTCAATAGCGGTGACAAAATCAGCGACAAAGAAAATGTAATGCCGATGGTCATGCCAATCATCGCCATCGCTTTGGTACGCACTTCTTCACGGGTCAAATCGGCAGTGAGTGCCATCACCGCCGCGTTAATTGCGCCCGCCCCTTGTATCGCGCGACCGACGATCACCCAATAAATATTATCGGCAGAAGCCGCGACAAAACTACCGATGGCAAACACCACCAGCCCGCCGTAAATGATCGGCTTGCGGCCATAGCGATCCGACATCCAACCGGCGGGAATTTGCAAAATCGCCTGTGTCAAACCATACGCACCCAACGCCAAGCCCATCAACATGTGATTCTCACCACCTGGCAATTTTTCGGCATACAGGGCAAAGATCGGCAGAATGATAAACAAGCCCAACATGCGCAGGCCATAGATACCTGCTAAGCCAAAGCTGGCGCGCCGCTCGGCTGGGTTCATAGAATTTGATGCGTCTTTCATATGGAGGCGGGTAATGTGAAAGACGCGCATTTTAGCAGCTAGTCTTTATCTTCTGCCAGAAACATATTGCACGCAATGTATGGGTGGGTACGGCAAATGCAACAGAAGGAATTAGCTGCGGAATATATGGCTGGAGGTGGATTAGGCGTTATGACTGGCACATGTCAGCTATGGCTTGGTTCGTCAGCTAGTTGCAACAACAGGCATTGCAAAACGATCATAATTAATTCGCGCCACCTGCCACCCAATCGACTATTGTTTGTATTTCTGTTGTGGTCAGTGCTGGACTACCTGTTGGCGGCATGAGCGTGCCACTGCAAGGCGTTCCGCTCACAGATATTTTGTCGATGAAGACGCTACTGGTGCGCCGTGGGTCACCCACCGCTACACGAAATTTTGAGGGGCATCCAGAGCTGGGGATGCCAATGAGGCCCGTTGCGCTGGCTGAAGCGGTGGTTGCATAAGTGGCAAAATCCAGATTGCCATTCGCAGCTCCCGTGTGACAGCTGCGGCATTTTGCATCCAGTATCGGGTAAACATCCGCAGCAAGTGTTATTGCGGCACTTGCGACACCCAATGTAACCGTGCCGAGTGTTGCACCAGATAGAGATTTTACGGCTACATTAGCGACGTTGTTTGTTGGGACGGTGGTAATCGTCACATTTGCGGTGATAACAGTCGACGAGGTGACGGTTGCAGGGAAGTTGATACCATCAACGCTGACAGTCATGCCGTTCACGAAGTTTGTCCCTTTTATCGATAGTGCTTGCGCGCTTCCTGATGCGACTACACCATAAGGAATAATAGAAGTAACTGTTGCGGGTGGAACAGGACTGCTCTGCGCACCTGATCCACTGCCTCCTCCACAAGCAGTTAATATCATCGTCAGGGCGATCAGGCTAAGATTTTTTTTAGAATGAGTGAGCATGGGTTAGGTGTGTTTCAGTTAAAGCATAAAGCCTACATCTTGATCTTGAATCGGAAAGTTGGTCAGATTTGGAAACACGGATGCAATTTCTGAAGGGCTTAATCCAAACCATTTCGCCAATGTACCGGCATATTGATCGACGGAGACCGTGGGTATCCAGTTGCCTGAACCCACATCCAGCGGATTATCGATGCTGCCGCCAGAAACAGCGGTTTGTGGGAAGTCGCCATAAATCTCTTTTCCTCTTACCGCGCCGCCCACCACAAAATGGTGTGCGCCCCAACCGTGGTCGGTACCATCGCCATTGCTGGTGAAAGTGCGACCAAAATCCGATGCAGTAAAGAGTGTCACGTTGTTTCTTAAGTCACCCAAACCCGCGAGAGAAGAGAGCGTGGTGTCAAAGTAATTCACTGCATGACCAATTTTGGCGAAAAGATCAGCTTGCCCGGTAAGTTGGTTGTCATGTGTATCAAATCCTCCAATGCTGACGAAAAATACCTGTCGGTGCGCACCCAAGGCTGCCTGCCCGGCAATGACGCGCGCCACGGTACGCAACTGTGTTGCCAGTTGATTGTTATTCAGTTGGTTATTATTCGGGTTGGTATATTGAGTGGGCAATGGGACAGAAGTCTGGGTAGCCAACATCACGTTATTCAAATCGGTCTGCGCCGCAATCGAACGTTCCACCACAGCAGCATGTTCGCGCTCTATCAGGTTGCTCGCGCCTATATTGGTGATGATGCCTGACATCGGATTGCTGGTTGTGTTAATACCAAACAAATTGTTCATACCGCCAATCGGAACAGCCACACCATTAGCGTTGATTTGGTATTGATTGATGGTTTCACCCGCCAGAAACACACTATTGCCTGACGAGGAGATGCTGGAGAAATTTTGCTTGCTGTTACTGGTTTTGAGCGCATCGGCCATACGCCCGCCCCAACCATATATCGGCTTGTCTGGATCAGTCGAATGCCATTGGGTGGTTTGATCGCTATGCGAAAATAAATTATCAGGTTTTTGAACAGAATTGCTCCGATAAACCACTTTGTCAGCAATCGGCTCCAACAATGTACCAACATTGGCAACCACGGCGGCACGTCCCACATCAAATAAGGATTTGATTTGGATCAAGCTGGGATGTAAGGCGAAGGAACGCGTACCCACGTCATCCACTTTGGTGGTGCTTGGGACAATAGGCAACACACTACCGATAGGCAATGCAATACCTGCACCGCCGTTACTGCGTGCAGCCAGATAGCCGTTCCACGATGGTGTGTCGGTCGCCAATACCATATTGGCACTATCGTTTCCTCCTTCCAAATACAGGCACACAATCGCTTTGTAATCGGTGTTGAGCGTAGTCGCGGCGGCGACGTTCATGGAAAACAAATTGAACGCAAACGGCGCGCTCAGCGAACCTGCGACAGAAAGCATTGAGCCTTTGCGTAAGAATTCACGGCGGGATAAATCGATCGTATTGGTCATGGTTATGCCCTCGTTATTTCTGCACCAAATATTCAGGTGAGGCCATCGTCAGGAATATAGCCAGATTCACTTTGTTTTGAGCGGAATTTGAAGGGTTAGCGTTAATCGCGCCAAGAATCTGCCCTCTTAACCCTGTGGACATGTTGTTTTGCAGTAGCAACAGATTGACCCGATCAACCAATTGTTCCGGTGTGTTTGCCAAGGCGAGTTCTGCGGAGTAGTTAGCTTTGATGTCGTTGGTCGTACCTACTCCGTTGGGAATGGCATTGCGCATGTAATTCAGGTAACCCACCACTGAGGTTTCTTCGGTAATTTGCATTTCGGGCGCAACCAGGTTGGCAGCGGCGATGCTGGAGTTGGGCGGGGTGTAATCGGGTCGAAAAAAATTAAACACGGTCGGCGAATTCATGGGCGTTTGGCCGATTTCACGCAACGGGTCGTCAAGGTTGCCCATAGGAAAACGTCCCGACACCGATGTGGCGTTAAATGCGCGCATCCAGTTGGCAAGGCGAATCACCGGTTCACGTAATTTTCCTGCGCTAGGGGAGGTTGAGAAAGTCATCGCTTCGGTATCTAGCAACACCGCCTTAATCACCGCTCTAAGATCACCACGCACGCCTTGTCCGTTGTTGGAAAATGCAGCCGCAACGCGACCAACATAAGCAGGGCTGGGGTTGCTGGTAACCAGACGTTGTATCAATTGCTTGCCAATGAAGGGACCGACATTGGGGTGGTTAAACAAGGTATCCAGCGCGATTCGCAGGCTTTCCTCGCCCGATGTGTTCGCTGGAATGGTTACGCCCAAAAATGTTTTAGGCAAAGGCTCGTGGTAATTTGGATAATTTTGCATCGGCTTCCAATCCCGGTCGGGATCAGGATTGCCACCAAAGAACCGTGTCTGACTTTTGTCCGGCCCATACCAACTCCATCCTGTAAAAACTTTCGCCAATCCTTTGATGTCATCGGCGTTATAAGTGGGGGTGGGCGGAATAGTGGTATCAGTGCCGTCCTGGTTGAGTTGCTTGAGACCGATGGTGAAAAGTTGCATCACCTCGCGCGCATAGTTTTCATCGGGTAGTCGAGCTCCGACGGTTTTTTGGTTGCGCAACGAACTCAGATAATTTCCCATCATGGGGTGCAGGGTGACCTGCTCCAGCAGCGTCCGGAAATTGCCAAATGCGTATGCACCTAACATGTCGTAATACTGCGCCACGCCGCGCGGATTATCCGCAAGCGTGTTGTTCTGGAAAGAGATAACAAAAATCTGTGAGAGAGCGAAAGCGACCCGTTGACGCAACTGGTCGTCACCTGTCACCGCTTGCTTCCAGAACGATTCGAGAAACTGTTCTTCGCTGATTCTTTGCCCGGCAGGCAATGCAGCTTGAGCGGCATTCATGTAAACAAAGTGCAGCGTTTCTATACGTTGCGGTTTGGAAAACTGATCACCAAACCAAGCGGATGCCCCCATGTTAACCAGCCTATCCACTTCACCCACTGTTGGGCCGAATGTTCCTTTGGAGAGGATACGCGATGCTTCTGTTGGCGTGGGATGAACTGCATCCGAGGTTGTAGTTGTGGATTCGCCGCTACACGCCGAGAGTAAAGCGGTGAGTAATGTGGCCTGGGTGATGAGTCTTGCCGTTCGATTATTCATCATTCGCACTACCTTGAAGTTGTCATAACTTGTAAATTGTAGTGAGGTACATTGAATTGTCGCTGCCCACAAAATTCACCCCGACACGGCCGCTAAATTTTTTGCTGAAGTCGTATTGCGCCCCGCAGCCTATCAACAGGCGACCTTTAACCGTGGTGGTGATCGTGGTGGTAGAGGGAAATCCAGGCACACCCAAATCCGGCGAGACTGAGGTGGTTTTCTTCGTACTGCGTTCGTAACCTGCTTTACCAAATAAATAGAAAGGTTCCATATCACTCAACTTAAGATCGCTGAGTTTGAGTGGAAACAACGCGACCCCGGCGATGCCGAGATTTGAGGATTTGGTGTTGCCATTGGGTACGTAAATCGTATCCACATAGTCGTACCGTGCTTCAACAGAAAACATCTTGCTGACTTGCAGCCCAACCAAACCACCCACGATTGAATCACCCAGTTGCATGCCCAGATAAACCCGTGAAAATTTTGCATCGGCAGGGGCAGTTGTAACGGGTATTTCGGCGGGGGGCGCAATTTGGATAGAAACAGGTGCAGGTTTTACAGTCGATGGACTGGCCTTAGCAGGCGTTGTTGTGCGTGCAGATGCACTACGGGTGGGCGATTTGCGCACAGCAGGTGTAACTACTGGGGCTGTTGTCGCATTATCCTGTGTGAGCGCATCCAGTTTTGGCGATGTCACAGGTGCAACCACCCCCGCCATTGCACAGGTAGAAAATAGGGAGGAAATCAACAGTGCGAATAAAATTTTCATCTGAATGTACTCGGCTAAAATTGAAAGATCGCTACCACGTTGATGGTTCGATCCTTGCCGGCAAAGTCGATCTCCATGCGACCGACGATATTTTTGGTAAAGCCATATTCCGCTCCTCCGCCGACAATAAATTGATTTTTGTGGCTGTTGATATTGCCGCTAAACGGGAGCGTGAGCGTGACCGAGCTGGGAATGGAATAATTTTCTTTATTGGTAGTACGCTCTAAACCAGCTTTCGCAAACAAGAAATAAGGCAACACCCCATTGAGCTTCATCGGGAACAGCGCGATTCCGGTGACACCCATGCCGACAATCGTCGAATCGACTGTGATGCCCGCGTGGGTGATGCTTGCATCTGACCGTGAAAAGTGTCCTTCCACAGCGTACCGCTTATTGATTTGATAACCCAGCAGCGCACCAACCGAATCATCACCGAGCTGTATGCCCGCGTAAATTGGAGTTGCCAAAACGGGCGCAACCACCAAGAAATTGAAAAACACCGCAACCAGAATTCGTTTCATGTAATTCCTGTTTAATGAACATCGATTTGCAAACGCTAACACATTCAATCTCGGCAACTACGTTCATTTCCGATGGATGGAGAAGTAAACTCAACAAATGGAGAAATACAGGCGTTGTGGTTACGTGACTTGGTAATGAACGGTAACGAATTCCCGACGAATGGTATCTGAGATAGATTGAGACAAACCACAATAACCTGATTGCGATTGCAACTTTCACCACACTTCGATAGTCTTAATACCGTCGTTGAGTTAACGCGTAACTTTTTAGGAGACAACACCATGCAATTCCCATCTCAAATTACCGCACCGGTCGGTGCGATTTCCACTGAACAGAACAAGGTGTTACGTAATACCTACATGATGCTGGCACTGACCATGATTCCCACCATCATCGGCGCATTCATAGGCACGTCGGTTAGTTTTTCATTCATGGCAGAGCATCCCATTATTGGTTCACTCGCCATGTTCGGCGTAATGATGGGCATGTTATTCGCCGTTACCGCGCTACGAAATAGTGTGTGGGGGGTCGTTGCCTTGCTTGGCTTTACCTTCGTTGCAGGCGTGTTTCTCGGCCCGATTTTGCAAATGGCATTGAGCTTAAGCAACGGTGCTCAACTGGTAGGCATGGCAGCAGGTGGAACAGGCATTATCTTCGCCAGCCTGGCAACGATTGCCACCGTCACCAAAAAAGACTTCAGCTTCATGGGCAAATTTTTGTTCATCGGTTTAATTCTATTGATAGTCGCATCGCTCGCTAACTTGTTCTTTGCAATCCCGGCTCTGTCCCTGACTATTTCGGCGATTGCCGTGCTGATCTTCTCGGCTTATATTTTGTTCGACATCAGCCAAATTATTCACGGTGGCGAAACCAACTACATCATGGCGACCATGTCGTTATTCTTGAACATCTACAACATCTTTGTTAACTTGCTGAGTCTTTTGATGGCATTTAGCGGTGAACGCGATTAAGCTATTTTTTCGCACAGAAAAAAGGCGACCGTGAGGTCGCCTTTTTGTTTGCCTAAAACCAAATTCTATTGCTTGTTATGAGTAGTAATAGTTAAAGCCCGTATCGCCGCAATCGCTGCTTCTGGTTCGGTATTTTGCAGCAATGCCTGTTGTAGTTGAGCGGGACTCAAGAGATGCTCTGGAATGCTTCCCACCAGCTCTTCTGCCATCGCGAGATGTTCAGGGTGGAAACGCAGGAACATGCTGATGATTTGTTCGTGCGAAGCGAGTCCCAACTCGAATTCCACATCGATGCGTCCCGGACGAATCAACGCAGGATCGAGCAATTCGCGATGATTGGTGGTAAGAAAGATGATGCGTCCTTCTTGTGCCGCCACGCCGTCCAGCGCATTCAGTAGTCCGCTGAAGCTCACTTCAATGCGATCATCTTGCTTTTGTCGTGCGGTAAAAAACGCATCCACATCTTCAATCAAAATTAAAGAACGCGCGGGCGTTTTTTGCAGTAATGCGGAGATAGTTTGGTCGTTAAGTTTGGGATTGGTCAGAGACAAACAGCACAAATTAAGATGTAACTCACCCGCCAACGCAAATGCCACGCTGGTCTTGCCCGTGCCTGGCGGGCCATACAGCAAGTAGCCTCTGCGCCACGGAATACCGATACGCGCATACCAACTGCGCTTCGAGAAAAATCCCTGTACGTCATCAAGCAAGTGCTGGCGTATCTGTCCATCCAACACCACCGAGTCTATCGCACGGCGTGGGCGCGCATCGCCCTGCTTCCAGTTGTCCGCCCAACTATCCACCGAAAATAACATGGTGTGATTCGCCAAGCCAGCATAGGTGCGCTTCAACACATCTTCAAACAGACCCGCGACAAAATCACGGCGACCAAACAACACGTGAATTTTTAACGTATCGACCACTTGCAGATTCACGCTGACTTCACGCTCCATCCACATCAAATGCCCTTGATACCAGAAGAAATGAAATCCCGGAGCGGGACTATAAAGCAAGCGCGGCATGCCGTTTTGGCTGGAGTCGTCATCGGGATCTGCGTTCGCCTGAATAACGGTGAAGAAGCGACTCTTGCGACCAAACGGTAAATCGTTCAACCACACCACCAGCGCGTCGAACAAATTGGTACGATTATCAATCACCGCCGTGGCAATGATGAATCTCCGCCCGTAAGCCCATAACACACCGGGAATGTTACGCAGCAAGGCAGCCAACACGCCAACCAAACCCAACGCCAAGCCGCCGACGAATAACTGGTTTTGGAATTGAGCTTGGAGCGTGTGGAAGAAACTTTCAATCATGCGAGAATTCCCAAGTTAAAAAAGAACCACTGGGGCGGTGATCTGGATACGAAGCAACTTACCAGATCAGTCGTCGCTATTGCCTATCATCCGATAAACCGCTGTACTCAACAATGCACCAACAATCGGTGCGAGCCAAAACAACCACAACCGCCCCACTACCCAATCGCCCACATATAGAGCAACGTTGGTAAACAATTCCAATTCTGCCTATTTCCAATAACATCATCCATCAAACGTTGTGTTTCACCAACCCGAACGCACCAGAGCAATCAATAGCAACACTATCAGCATTAGCACTGCCGACCGGGAAATCAGACCAATGGTGCTTTGCATCAATTCAACATCTGCATCTTTCCCCACACCTAGCTCTGCTCTGTCCAGAAGCTGGCCTCCTTGTGGAATGGCCATACCAAGACGCACGCCGAGTGAGCCTGCCCCGCTGGCCAATACTATGCCGTCTTGTTTGTCTGTCCAATTTACCGCTTGGGTACGCCAGCAATAAATCGTGTCTTCAAAATTGCCGACGATGGCGAATACCAGCGCGGTAATGCGGACAGGCAGCCAGTCCAGCACACAAAACGCTTGCTGTGCAAAGCGTCCGAACTCAGCCAATTCCAATTCATTTTTTATTGCCCAGCGTTTGCATAAGATTTGCCCAAGCCGATATAACAACGCGCCAACCGCCCCTCCCAAACCGATTGAACCGAATAGAACAAACCACACCAGTGAACCAAACAGAGTGCGATGTGCGGTGAGCAAGGCTTCTTCAGTTGAAACTCGTGCAACTTCTTTTGCATTCAATTCGTGTGCAGGCATGCCACGCCAAACAGTTAGCAATTTTCGCGCTTCGTCCAGATTACCGGCATGCAACTCTTGGTGGATGTCGGTGAAATAAAAACTATATTGGCGAAAACCCAAGCTGAGGTACAACACGAACACATTAAACATCCATGAAAAAATTGGATGAATGTTATGCAGTAAGAATGACAGGATGAGTACGGCGACAAGCAACGGCAATACTGCCAACAACCACGCTGTTCTTCCGTGTTTATACTTGCCCGCGTTGAGGTGATGCTGAAAAAAATCAGCATAGTCAAACAGCCAATTCTGCAATTTTTTGCGTGTGGCAAGCGGGGAAAATTGCTCCAGCATGAGCGCGATAATCAAAGCGAAGAGGTTCATGGCTGGAGTCAGTTATAACTATGCGGGACTGCGGTGACGTGGCAACCCAGGAATCCGAATCTCATCAATGTGATCTGTCACGCTTCGCCTACATACGGCTTTGCAAGGGCTTTAGATTACTAATCTGGACGTTTTGGGTGTAATGGCGGCTACGAATGGGTCAGTGACACCCTAGTTGCTGTCAGAGGCGCGACCCAAACCCAGAAATAAGTTTCCCAACAAAATGGTCAGTCCGGCCATCAAGCCGCCCACCCCGATCATGGTAAACAGTTTGGTAATGATGTGTTCATGCGCCGCGTCTCGACCGATAGAGGGCGCGAGCAAATACATGGTGAACCATGCCAGTGGATAGGCACTACCCAAGCCTATCAGGGCGGAAGAAACTTTTTTCAAGTTATCTTTCAGTGTGGAGAAAGCCACCAGCAGTATTAATCCAAGCGAAAATGCGGCGATGCCATTCGCGTGAAAGTGCGCGCGTTGTGCAAACCGCCAAATTTTGTCCGGACTCTTCACATCATGCAATTCAGGATGTGCGGCAATACCCTGAGCAATATACTGCTCAAACATAGCTTCATTTGCGCCGAAGGTAATACCCAATCCAACACCAAACAACAGCCCCAGCAACACCAAAGCCAATCCAAATTTAATGCTAACCAAATGATCTTTCATTAATAATTCCACTCCAAAACATTAACGCCGAAAATCTATCGGCGCGCATTATATCAGGACTCTTGACTAACCAATCATGCCTGCCGCAACGGTGTTGTTACTCGCCTCATCAATCACAATGAAGCTGCCACTGGCACGATTACATGAGTAATGATCGAATGCCAGCGGTTGCTGCACCTTCATCGCCACATGCACGATGTCATTCATGTTCACGGTGGGGTTAGCGTGTTGTTCCAAAGTATTTACATCAATGCGATAGTCGATGCTGGAGAACAGACATTTTGCCGTGCGCGTGGTGTGCTTGACGAGATATTTGCGATTCTTATCCAGCGGTGTCTCGGACAACCAGCACACCATCGCCCCAAACTCTTTGGCAACGCTGGGCATCGCGTCGGCTTTGACAAACATATCGCCGCGCGAGATGTCGATTTCGTCAGCCAAGGTAATTGTCACGGATTGAGGTGCAAACGCAGTTTGCAACTTACCGTCATACGTCACAATTTCTTTAACCGTGCTGGTGCGACCAGATGGCAACACGGAAATCTCATCGCCAACAGAAACCTCACCCGCTTCGATGCGTCCCATGAAGCCACGAAAGTCATGATATTCATCGGTTTGCGGACGGCATACCCACTGCACGGGGAAACGGAAGTCGGTGGTATTCACGTCATGGTCGATCTCCACACTTTCAAGTTTTTCCATCAGCGTCGGGCCTCGATACCAATTCAGGCTATCGCCACGATCCACCACCATATCCCCCACCAGAGCGGACATCGGAATACACGTCACGTCATGCAGATCAAGTTGCGCGGCAAATTTTTTGTATTCGGTGACAATCTCGTCGAAACGCGCCTGCGAATAATCCGCCATATCCATTTTATTCACCGCCAATACAATATGAGGCACACCAACCAGACTCGCCAAATAGGTATGGCGACGGGTTTGTACCAGCACACCCTTGCGGGCATCAATCAAAATCACCACCAGATTCGCGGTACTGGCGGCTGTCACCATATTGCGTGTGTACTCGTGCCCCGGCGTATCGCCGATTATGAACTTGCGTTTGGGTGTAGCGAAGTAGCGATACGCCACGTCAATAGTAATGCCTTGTTCTCGCTCGGCTTGCAAGCCATCAGTGAGCAGCGACAGATCGACAGCGGCCATGCCGCGTTTTTCGCTGGTCTTAGAGATAGCCGAGAACTGGTCTTCAAAAATAGATTTTGAATCGTGCAGCAAACGCCCAATGAGGGTGCTCTTGCCATCATCGACACTACCAGCGGTAATAAAACGTAGAAGTTGTGTGGTGTTGCTCATATATACGTACCTTGTTAATTTTGCTAAAACATCATTCTGCGCCCCCTCACACTCAATCCCTCTCCCACAAGGAGAGAGAGGTCAAGTCCTTCTCCCTGCGGGAGAAGGGTTGGGATGAGGGAACACTCGGTCAGAAATACCCTTCTTTTTTACGCAACTCCATCGACGCATCCGAAGTCTGGTCATCCATGCGAGTTGCACCGCGTTCAGTAATGCGCGTTGTCGCGGTTTCTTCGATAATCTCTTCTACGTTGCTGGCGGTAGATTCCACTGGTGCGGTACAAGTCATGTCGCCCACTGTGCGAAAACGTACACTGACCACTTCGACTTTCTCGCCCGCTTTAGGCTGTACCAAATGCGACACCGGAATGACTGAACCCCCACGACGGATCACCTCACGTTCATGTGCATAGTAGATACTGGGAATGTAAAGATTTTCGCGGCCAATATATTGCCAGATGTCCATTTCAGTCCAATTGGATATCGGAAACACACGAATGTTTTCGCCATTGTGCACACGGGTATTGTAGGTATCCCACAATTCCGGGCGTTGATTTTTCGGATCCCATTGACCAAACTCATCGCGGAAAGAAAAGATACGCTCTTTGGCACGCGCTTTTTCTTCGTCGCGTCGCGCACCACCCATACATGCATCAAAACCAAACTCTGCGATGGTCTCCAGCAGTGTCACCGATTGATAGGGGTTACGCGGCTTATCCAAATCTTTGATGATAATCGTGCCGCGCTTGATCGAATCTTCCAGAGAACGCACAACCAGCCGCTCGCCCAAGTCCGCCGCCAATTTGTCGCGACAAGCAATTACTTCGGGGAAATTGTGCTCAGTGTCGATATGCACCAAGGGGAACGGGAATTTCGCGGGGCGAAACGCTTTTTCAGCAAGACGCAACATGACGATGGAATCCTTACCTCCTGAAAAAAGTAGTGCCGGATTTTTACATTCCGCCGCAACCTCGCGCATGATGTGGATGGACTCGGATTCCAGTGCGTCCAAGTGGGACAGGGTGTGATTACTCATTTCTTCTTTCTCATTTCTTCAAAATCTTTTGCCACAGAGTACACAGAGAAGAACCTGCATCACATTCTCTGTGCGCCCTGTGGTCTCTGTGGCTAATTGTTTTTCAGCGGGGTATTCCCAACATGCAACCCACATTCCTTGTTTTCAGGGTTTTAGCTACAGCTAACGTCAGCTGCTTCGCAGCATACATATGCTTTCACTGAGATGCTGGGCTGCAGGCATTAACCATTCTTCAGTTTTCCAATATGTAGCCCGCATTCCTTCTGCCCAGCATCTTCCCACCACCATCTGCCTGAACGTATGTCTTCGCCGGGAGTAACCGCACGGGTGCATGGCGCGCAGCCTATGCTGGGGTAAAAACGGTCGTGCATTTTATTGTATGGCACATCATTTTGCTTGAGATATTCCCACACCTCAGCATTACTCCAATCCAACAACGGATTGATTTTTTGCATGCCGTAATCGCTATCAAAAGAAGATACTTCCAATCCGCCGCGTGTTACCGCCTGATCGCGGCGCATACCGGTAATCCAGGCTTTGCTCCCAGCCAGTGCGCGTTTCAACGGCTCAACTTTGCGAATGTGGCAGCAAGCTTTACGATTTTCCACGCTGTCGTAAAAACCATTCACGCCATTTTTTGCCACGTAGTTTTCCACCTGAGCGGCATCCGGAAAATAGATGTTCAACGGCACGCTGTAGCGTGTCCGCACTGCTTGCATCAAATCGTAGGTCTCCTGTGGCAAACGTCCCGTATCCAGACTGAACATTACGATGTCTGGCTGATGTTTGGCGATGAGATCGGTCAGCACCATGTCTTCCGCACCCAGACTATTGGCAAAAGTGACGGGCGAAAAATCACGCACCGCATCCGCTAATATTTGTTTAACTTGCTCAATTTTTTGATTCAAATCACTCATTACTTACCTCGCCACGCGCCTGAACAATGGTTGAGCTTCGTCGCTGGATGCCTGATAGGTAAGAGAAAAATCACTCAGGCCTTTTAGTGCCTCGTTGATGTCTTTATCGGCACGCACAGCAAAAGCATCAAAGCCCACACGCTGCATGTAAAAAAGCTGGTCGCGCAACACATCCCCAATAGCGCGCAGTTCACCGTGATAACCCAACCGAACACGTAAATAATGTGCGATTGAATAGCCGCGCCCATCCGCAAACTTTGGGAAGTTCACCGCGATGACTGAAAATTTTTCCGCATCGTTTTGCAAATCTTCGGCTCGCTCATCACTATTTAACCACACCCCCAATTCGTTGCGGGTTTGCAATGCATCACGTTGAGCTTGCCACACTTTCAGCGGCACGATGACTTTTCCTGATGGCACAGCAACAGTTTCAGGTGTGTCGCCGTCAGCCAGACGCAGCACGCTCCAGTCGTCGTTCACAATTTTTCGGTTCCTAATAATCATATGGGTGTCTCTAAAAATTCAAGTTTCTAAGCCAGGCAAGGCGCGGGCGAAAAATTGCGACGCGGCATATATGAAATATGTAAGGAGTAATTTTTCGTACGCAACGCAGCATGGCAACGAAATTTGGATTTTGAGAGATGCCCATTTCAAAATCTCGGCGAATAATAAGGTGTCGCATACGGCGTGACATCACCAATCAAAGCATAGCCTGCTCCTTGCAGTCGGTCATCTGTTGCAACTTCGCTACCATACACTGCCTGCTTGAAAGGCTCTTGCCCCAAACGGCCCACTGTGTCGATAAACCGCTCTCCATCAAACCGCTCACGCACATAAATCTCCAGCAGGCGTTCCACCACAGCAGGAACTTGTTCGAACTTGAACGAACGGCCTATCACTTTGCCCAGACTAGCCCCATTGCCCTGCGCACCACCAATGGAAATTTGATACCACTCTTCGCCGTCCTTATCCACACCAAGTATCCCGATGTTGCCAACGTGATGATGTCCGCAGGCGTTCATGCAGCCCGACATATTCAATTCAATCTCGCCGATGTCATGCTGAAAATCAATGTTGTCGAAACGCTCGGCAATTGCTTTCGCCAAAGGAATGGAACGGGCATTGGCCAGAGAGCAAAAGTCCCCCCCTGGGCAGCAGATAATGTCGCTCAACAACCCGATATTCGGCGTTGCCATGCCCAATGATTTTGCGGCTTCCCACAAGGCGAACAAATCGGCTTGCTTGACATCCGCCAGCACCAGATTCTGCATGTGCGTGATGCGCAATTCGCCAAAACTGAAACGATCCGCCAGCTCCGCCGCCGCATCCATTTGTCGCTCGGTCGCATCACCCGGCGCAATTCCGGTTTTTTTCAGCGACAACATCACTGCCGCGTAGCCATGTTGTTTGTGCGGCTTGACGTTACGCTTGCACCAGTTGGCAAAGGCTTTGTTTTCGGCTTGGTGTTCTGAAACTGCCGCATCGTGCAATGGCAATGTTTCATAAGCGGGTGCGGTAAAAAATGCCGAGACGCGATCCAGCTCTGCCTGCGTAATGGTGCAAGGACCATCCTTGGTAAATTGCCAATCTGCTTCCACCTGACGCTTGAATTCTGCAATGCCCAGTGCCTTGACCAAAATCTTGATGCGCGCTTTATAAGCATTATCTCGGCGACCATATTCGTTATACACACGCACGATGGATTCGAGATAAGTGATGGCATGTTGCCACGGCACAAAGTCGCAAATCTCCACACCAATGATAGGCGTGCGACCCAGCCCGCCGCCAACCAGCACGCGAAAACCCACTTCGCCCTGCGGGTTCTTTACCGCCTGCAAGCCGATGTCGTGCACGGCAATCGCCGCGCGATCTTCCGTTGCCCCCGTAATGGCGATTTTGAACTTTCGCGGCAAATAGCCGAACTCAGGATGAAAAGTGCTCCACTGACGCAATATCTCAGCGTAAGGACGCGGATCAACGATCTCGTCGCGCGCCACGCCGGCAAACTCATCGCTGGTAATGTTGCGGATGCAATTCCCGGAAGTCTGGTTGCCGTGCATTTCCACGCTGGCCAAGTAAGCCAGAATATCGGGCGTATCTTCCAGCTTGAGCCAGTTGAACTGGATGTTCTGGCGCGTGGTGAAATGCCCGTAGCCTTTGTCGTATTTGCGCGCGATGTGCGCGAACATGCGCATCTGTGCGCTGCTCACCAAGCCATAAGGCACGGCAATGCGCAGCATGTACGCGTGGATCTGCATGTACAGGCCGTTTTGCAAACGCAGGATGCGAAACTCGTCTTCCTTCAACTCGCCCGACAAGCGACGACGAACTTGATCGCGATATTGCGCGACACGCTCTTTTGTTATCTGATGATCAAACTGATCGTAGCGGTACATGACTCAACCCTCGTAACGTTTGGATACAGGCAATAACAATGCCGCTTCAAGAGGAAACTGCGCGCCATACTGAAGAATATGCGCCACATCGTCGTCCTCGTCATGCCTCACCGCCATGCCAATATAGGCGTACTCGCCTTCTTGTCCAACCACCACGCCGATGCGTCCGCCGCAGCCGTTGAACCAGCTCACGGATTTGGGTTTATTGGGTTTATTGGTACTCATAACTTGCTTCCTTCAAAATCCAAAAAATCTTATCTGTTTTTACTTGTAAAACATCATCTTCAAACCGATGATGAGCAACATCGCTGCAAGCAATGGGCGCAACACTTTCTCCGGCACTTTCGAGCTTAAATGGCTGCCAACATAGATTCCCGGCAGCGAGCCCAACAACAAACTGCCAAGCAATACCAAATCTACCGTGCCCAGTGCCAGGTGACCCATACCCGCAACTGCAGTGAGCGGCACTGCATGAACGATATCTGTCCCCACCACTTTGACGGCTGACATACGCGGATACAAAAACAACAATGCGACCGTACCCAATACTCCCGCACCGACGGAGGAAATTGTCACCAATGTGCCAACCACCACACCCGTTGCAATCGTTGCTGATGCCAAATAACGATGGTGTAACTCATACACTGTGCCATCTTTGCGGCGCGCAACTTTTTTAATAGAGTCTTTCAGCAATAAAGCGGTTGCGGTTGCCAGCAGCGCAACACTTAATACGCTCGTCACTAAAGTCTTCAGCGTTTTTGCATCCAGTGCGATGTATTTCAACAAGCCAATAGTAATCACGGCTGCCGGCAAGCTCCCCATCGCCAACAATCCCGCCACTTTCCAATCTACTGTCCCCTTGCGGCTATGAACCCAACCGCCCAGCGTTTTGGTCAGCGAGGCGTAGAGCAAATCTGTACCCACTGCCGTGGCCGGAGACACACCGAACACCAGCACCAGCAACGGAGTCATTAGAGAGCCGCCGCCCACGCCGGTTACCCCGACTACCAACCCGACTAAAAAGCCGGAAAGTGTGTACATCCCATCCATTGCACACCATTCAAAAATTTCAGGCGCGCAGTTTAGTTCACACTCGTTATATTTCTAAATACATTTAAGTTGGCTCTTTATAATCTATAGGAATATAATCCCGGTTCGCAACAGGAGGCGAAATGAACTTACAGCAACTGCATTTCCTCAACGAGATTGTGCGCAGCGATTTGAACATCTCCAAAGCGGCGGAATCGCTCTACATCTCGCAGCCCGGCATCAGCAAGCAAATCAAGCAACTGGAAGACGAGCTGGGTATGCAGATATTTGTGCGCAGTGGCAAGCGTATTGTCGCCGTCAGCGAGCCGGGCATGGCAGTACTGGAAATCGCACAACGCATGTTGCACGACGCGGGCAACCTCAAACAAGTGGCGCAGGAATTTCAGGCACAGGATAGCGGTGAACTGATTATTGCCACCACCCACACCCAGGCGCGCTATGCCTTGCCGCCCGTGGTCAAAGAGTTCATCAAACGCTACCCCAAAGTAAAATTAGGGCTGCATCAAGGCAACCCCACGCAAATTGCCGAGCAAGTGCTCAACCGCGAAGCCAACATCGCCATCGCCACCGAAAGCCTGTCCAACTACGACAAGCTGCTCACCCTGCCCTGCTTCGATTGGCACCATTGTGTGGTTGTGCCGCCCAAACATCCCTTGTTGAATGAGAAAAAACTCACGCTGACGAAACTCGCCCTATACCCCATCGTCACGTATGACCATGCCTTCAGCGGGCGCAGCAAAATCGACGAGGCTTTTGCGACGGCAAGGATCGAACCTAATATCGCGCTCACCGCGATTGATGCGGACGTGATTAAAACCTATGTGGAGCTTGGCTTAGGGGTGGGCATACTCGCGGAACTGGCTTTCATCCCGGAACGGGACAAACATCTGCGTATGCTGGATGCGGGACACCTGTTCAAGCCCAGCACCACACGCCTCGCAATCCGAAAAAACGAATATCTGCGCGGCTACACCTACGACTTTATTGAACTGTTCGCACCGCACCTGACGCGCAAAGTGGTGGAAGAAAAGATGAGCTCATCACTGTCGATTTAGCCGTGGTGGTGAATGAGTTAGCTCAGTCTGACCCTATTTTTCTCACAGATGTCTCCCATACTTCAGGCCGCGAGACATCATCAATGCGGCATATTTGAGATTGAGGAGTGGGACTACCTCTCCAAGCTTCTGCTCGGCAAACGACATGAGTTCTTCGGCAGCAGCAACATAACCTTGGCGTTGGAAGACCTGATATTCCTCCAAAATGAGATTCTCGTCCGATGTGTTGATGAGGTAGCCGATATCGCCCGATGTGCCGTTTTGATGAGTGACATTCCTGTAAAGCATTACACCGATGTCGTCCTTTGTAAGCATCGCAGATAGTGAGAAACGCTCCCGATATTGGTCAATGCGACGACGAGCCGCCCTGTAGTCGGCATGTGCCAGTACATCTGCACACTGCCTGACGATAATCATTTGGTCGGCGATTGTGGAAAAGACCTCTCGAACGTGCCTTTCCAGTTTGCGGCGGAAAACTTGACGCGCACCTTTCTGGAATTCCTC
>CAZSPN010000002.1:0-9647 GCA_964608835.1 uncultured Gallionella sp. | reverse complement strand
CCCAGGTGCGTGACTGTGAAAACGTGGCCTGCGCATGTACTTCTGCTGCAAGCCTTATCCGGAACTCTATGGCTCGTGCGCGCCCCATCAGCGCAAGCATGGGCTCCCAGCTTTCCGCGAAGAACTGCGCCAGAGCCTGAACATCCTTGTTGCTCATATGATGGCTAACGAAAGCCCTTATAGTAATTTAGAAAACATTTTCATAAGCCAGCAATGTCGCCTAAATCGGCAAGCATTGTCAAGCATCACTAACTCTCCACTATTTTTCATGGGGGTAGCTGAATTATCGGCTGGACTTGAATTTTAGGGCAACCCAAAACTCTGCGGATGGAAGCTCAAGCTGTTTCTCAAATTTCTTTCAGATCAGCTGTGTGACAGGACAGAAAAAAACAGACTTAAACGGTCTTGTTGACCACGTCCGGGTTGATGGATGGGTTAAGCCCTTCACTCATAGTGCGTCCACATACGCAGAACGCGAACCATTTTCTCTTTGGTAAAAACTTCGTATACCATGCGGTGCTGGATATTGATGCGGCGGGAATAGGTGCCGATAAGATCACCGACCAACTTCTCGAAGGGCGGTGGATTTTGAAATGGGTCGATGGCCAGAACCGCGAGCAGTTCTTGTGCCTTTGGTTTTAGGCCACTTGCAGCAAGCTTCTTTGCATCTTTCATTGCTTGCCTGGCGTAAACAACTTCCCAAGCTACCACTTAATTACCTTCGAGCTTTTTGCGAGCGGCTCAACCATACCCGCCTTGATGGATTCGCGCATACCGGGTACTGCCAGCAGGTACAAGGTTTCTTGAATTGCACTCCAATCTTCTGCGGAGATCAGCACGGCACTGTTGCGTTTCCCGGAAATAATGATGGGTGTGTGAGACTCGACTGTTTCATCAATAAGCCGATACAAATTCGCACGGGCTTCGCTGGCGGTATGTGTGTGCATTTCGTGCTCCTTCAAAGAAGCCTAAACGGTACGCAATTGCGTACGTCATGTCAAGTTACTATTGGAAAGTACGTCGCAAAAAAACCTGCCCCGACACAAGCCGGGGCAGATCTAAGTTCACACCCAATTACTGGATGCTCAGTTTTTTAGACTGGTTGGTGGCGCGTTTGGGCAAGCGCAACTCCAGTACGCCGTCTTTATACTTGGCATCGGCAGTGGCTTCGTCCACATCCTGTGCCAGTGTAAAGGCGCGGGACACCTTGCCGAAGTAGCGTTCGCTGCGCAGTATTTTCTCGCCCTCCTTCACTTCTTTTTCCTTCTTCACTTCCGCGCTGATGGACACTTGGTTGCCGTCTATCGTGACGTGGATGTCTTCCTTGTTCACGCCGGGGATGTCGGCATGCACGGCGTAAGCCTTGTCGTCCTCATGCACATCTAGTTTGATCTGCACGTCCGGCTGCCCTTCAAAGTGCACCGGGCGCATGAAGAAGCCACGGAACAAATCATCGAATGCGTCATCCGCAGGGTTGTAGCGTAAAATGTTAGCCATTGCCATTCTCCTTAAGTTAACCGGGTATCCCCGTATGACAGCAAGATGGGGAATGGCGGGGAAATTTCAAGGCTTTATTCCTACCGTTTCGTGCAGAAATGGCACAGTGAAATTGATGGTGAACCTGAGGAGAACCACATGAAGAAGCTGAAGCACGAAGCTGAGTTGTTCAAAGAGGCAATGGCTGCGGGCATCAAATATGCCGAGGGACGCGGCGTGGTGGAGTTTGAGGCAACAGATTCCGCCAGCGAAAAGCTGTTGTATCTCTATCGCCTGATGGTGCACGATAAAGTCATGCAACCCCTGCCCGAAGATCAGGTGGCTGAAAAGTCCTTACGCCATAAACTGACGATGTGGTACGCGAGACAGTTGCCGAAAGATCACCCGCTGTTGAAATAAATGTGAAGCATTGCACCGGGTATGACTGAACCTCGTTGGGGTGTTGGTACTCTCCAATTGGCACGACTCTGCACCCGTTTCTGAACGTTCGTTCCACCTTTACCATCTTTCCTCAATTTCTTGTGGCGGCTCATCCTTGACTCCGAGAGGGGCTGATAGCACTTGGGAATCCTCATCTTTTCCACTCGGAATGAATTACCTATTTTGAAACAACACGCAGGCATCCGTCTTGCGCTTGAACTTAAACCGTACTAATATAGTCCCATATTAGTGGCGGAGGTTGGAGCTATGTTGCGCTTGAGCAAATTGGCAGATTACGGCAGTCAAATTATGACTTATATGGCGCGTGATAATGGTATGCACAGTGCCAGTGAAATTGCGGAAAGTTTGGGCATTACCGCTGCCACGGCGAGCAAAATTCTCAAAATGTTGGCGCGGCAAAACTTGGTGGTTTCGGTATTGGGGGCGAAAGGTGGTTACACCTTGGCGCGTGCAGCGAGCAAAATCTCGATTGCGGAAATTATCAACGCAATGGATGGGCCGATTTCGATTACGGAATGCAGCGGCGAAATATCGTCCTGCTCAAGGGAGTCGGTTTGCTCGACCAGGGGTAACTGGCAAATTATCAACAAAACAATTTTTGGTGCGCTGGAAAAAGTGAAGCTTGCCGAGATGATTTCTCCCAAGCCGCAAATTATCAAGGTACACAAGGTGCGTCCCTAAATTTCAGGAGAACAACATGTCAATTACATTAACCGAAGCAGCCGCAAAACATATTCTTGCGCAAGTCAAAAAAAGTGACGGCTCGATTGGCCTGCGGCTCGGTGTTAAACAAGCGGGATGCAGCGGGCTGCGCTATACGTTTGGCATGGCGAACGAGGTATTGGCTGACGATGCCGTATTTGAAAGTTTTGGCGCAAAAGTATTGGTCAATAAGACTGAGCTGCCCTACCTTGAAGGGACTGAGCTTGCCTATGTGCAACAGGGGTTGAATTCATTTTTCAAGTTCAATAATCCCAAAGCTAAAAATGAATGCGGCTGTGGTGAAAGCTTTGCCGTCTGAGGATTAAGCAATGAGTGCAGTATTAAACAATCTGGTCAATCAGCCATACAAACACGGTTTCGTTACCGACATCGAAACGGAAGTCGTGCCAAAAGGCTTGAGCGAAGATGTTATTCGCCTGATTTCCAGAAAGAAAGAAGAACCGGAATGGTTATTGGATTTCCGTTTGTCGGCTTATCGTCATTGGCTCACTTTGACAGAGCCGACTTGGGCAAACGTGTCGTATCCGAAAATTGATTTTCAGGACATCATTTATTTCGCGCAACCCAAACCTAAGAAGCAGTTGGCAAGCTTGGATGAAGTTGATCCTGAGTTGCTTCGTACCTTTGAAAAGCTTGGCGTGCCGTTGCATGAGCAGAAATTGATGACAGGCGTGGCTGTCGATGTGATTTTCGATAGTGTTTCTGTCACGACTACTTACAAAGCCAAGCTGGCCGAGATCGGTATTATTTTCTGCTCTTTTTCAGAGGCGGTTCGCGAACATCCCGAACTCGTGAAGCAATATCTGGGCAGTGTTGTGCCAGCCAGTGATAACTTTTACGCCTCGCTGAATTCGGCGGTATTCACGGATGGTTCGTTCTGTTTTATTCCCAAGGGCGTGAAATGCCCGATGGATTTGTCCACCTATTTCAGAATCAACACGGAAGGTTCTGGGCAGTTTGAACGCACTCTGATCATCGCGGAAGAAGGTAGTTCAGTGTGCTATCTGGAAGGTTGCACCGCACCGCAATTTGATACCAACCAGCTGCACGCGGCGGTGGTGGAATTAGTCGCACTGGACAATGCCGACATCAAGTATTCCACCGTTCAGAACTGGTATGCAGGCGACGAAAATGGCAAAGGTGGCATCTTCAATTTCGTGACCAAGCGCGGTTTGTGCAAGGGTGTTAACTCTAAAATTTCCTGGACGCAGGTGGAAACCGGTTCGGCCATTACCTGGAAATATCCAAGCTGTGTGCTGCTGGGTGACAATTCTGTGGGCGAGTTTTATTCGGTTGCATTGACCAATCATCTGCAACAGGCAGACACGGGAACCAAAATGGTTCATGTCGGCAAAAACACCCGCAGCAAAATTATTGCGAAGGGAATTTCGGCGGGGCGTTCCAACAACAGCTATCGCGGCTTGGTAAAAATGGGCAGTCGCGCGACGGGCGCAAGAAATTATTCGCAGTGCGATTCGATGCTGATAGGTGATCAATGTATCGCCAATACTTTCCCGACCATTGAAGTATTGAACACCACGGCCAAAGTCGAGCATGAAGCCTCGACTTCAAAGATAGGCGAAGATCAAATGTTTTTTTTCGCGCAACGCGGCATCGGCTCGGAAGAGGCGATTTCAATGATTATTAACGGCTTCTGCAAGGACGTGTTCGTGCATTTGCCGATGGAATTTGCGGTCGAGGCTACCAAGTTACTTGGTCTGAAACTGGAAGGGAGCGTAGGGTGATTTACAAGGATAGTCAGGTGTTGCTGGATGTTAAAAACCTCAAAGCCGAAGTGGCTGGCGTAGAGATTTTGAAAGGTGTGAATCTGACCATACGTGCCGGGGAAGTGCATGCCATCATGGGCATCAATGGTTCGGGTAAAAGCACACTATCCAAAGTGTTGGCGGGTCACCCTGATTACACTGTTACTGCGGGTGAGGCTAACTTTAGCGGCAAAAATCTGTTTGAACTGGAGCCAGAAGAGCGCGCCAGAGCAGGCCTGTTTTTAGCCTTTCAATATCCTGTTGAAATTCCGGGTGTGTCCAACAGCGCGTTGCTGCGCTTGGCTTACAACACGCTGCAAACCGAACGCGGGCTTGAAGAACTTGATCCGCTGGAGTTTGAAGACTTCATTCAAGAGAAAATAAAAGTGGTCGAAATGGATGCCAGCTTTCTCTCGCGCAGCGTGAACGAAGGATTTTCTGGCGGTGAAAAGAAACGCAATGAGATACTGCAAATGGCCGTGCTTGAACCCAAGCTGGCGATACTGGACGAGACCGATTCGGGTCTTGATATTGACGCGCTACGCATAGTGGCACAGGGCGTAAATAGCCTACTTTCGGCAAACAATGCCGTGGTGATGGTCACGCATTATCAACGTCTCCTGAATTATATCGTGCCGGATTTTGTGCATGTGATGGATGGCGGACGTATCGTCAAAACAGGCGGCAAAGAATTGGCATTAGAGCTGGAAGCGCGTGGCTACGACTGGCTCAGGGCGGTAGCATGAGCCTTACCCAAGCCCAATGCTTTGAGCAGCTATTGCTCGGCAAACCAGTCAAATCGAGTGGTTTGCTGGCAAACCTTCGCCGCAATGCGAAGAGCAGTGCCGAAGCATTGAATTTCCCCTCATCAGCGCATGATGATTGGCGTTTTACCGATTTGTCCGCGCTGTTCCAGCATCAATTCAAACCCGTCGAGACCTTTGCAAAATTGTCTTTGAACGATATTGAAAAGCATTTTATTCCCGACACCATACGCATGGTTTTTGTCGATGGATATTATGCGACCGAGCTTTCTGATGTGAGCAAGGCTGGCGCGGACATTACCGTTAAGTCATTGCTGGATTGCGCTGGCAACGTACAAATCGAGGCGCATCTCGGTCAACATGCGCCCTATCAACACGATGCGTTTGCCGCATTGAACACGCATTTCTTTGAAGATGGTGCATGGGTACATATCACTCAGGAAGTGGCAACACCAATACATTTATTGCATGTGGCGACTAAACGAGATACGCCGTCGGCAATTTATCCGCGCTGCTTAATGGTTCTGGAGGCCAATAGCCGCTCCGTGTTGATTCAAGATTATGTGGCAATGGAAGGTGCGGTATCTTTGACCAATGTGGTCACAGAAATCGTGTTGCAACAAGACGCGCAGTTGCAACATGTTCATCTGCAACGCGAAGAAAAGACCGCATTTCATGTGGGGCAGTGCGCGGTTAAATTAGCCAAGGGCAGTGTCTACACTTCGACTTCGCTGGCATTGGGTGCGCGTCTATCCCGCTACAACTTGCATCTCACCCAGCAAGGTGAGGGCGTGGAGATGCACCTCAACGGACTCGCTTTGGTTGCCGGAAGGCAGATCGTGGATACGCACACTTTGATAGATCACGCGGCACCACGAGGCAAGAGCGTGCAATTGCACAAATGTATTGCTGATGATGCGGCTCAAGCGGTGTTCAGCGGCAAGATTATGGTTCACAAACACGCGGCGGGAACGGACTCTGAGCAAAGCAGCCGCAACTTGTTACTGTCTGGCAAAGCGCGTATTGATACCCAGCCGCAACTGGAAATATTTAATGATGATGTGAGTTGCAAACATGGCGCGACAGTTGGGCAGATTGACCTCGATGCGCTATTTTTCCTTACCAGCCGAGGCTTGACTGAGGCCGATGCACGAAATCTGCTCACTCATGCGTTCGCCGCTGAAATCATCGAGAAAATTCCTGTACCTGCATTGGTGGCTGCCTTAAGCAAAACGTTGTTTGAGCGCGAGGCAAAATTATGAGTGCCACAAATTTCAACATCGAGCGTATTCGAGCCGATTTCCCGATTCTTGATTTGCAAGTTTCGGGCAAACCACTGGTGTATTTGGACAACGCGGCAAGCAGCCAGATGCCGCAAACAGTAATCGACACCATTACGCGCTACCAGACTCAGGAACACGCCAATATTCACCGCGCGGTGCATTATTTAAGCGAGTTGGCGACCAAAGAATTTGAAGCGGCGCGCGTCAAAGTACAGCACTTCCTCAATGCCAAGGAATCGCGTGAAATTATTTTCACGCGGGGTACAACCGATGCGATCAATCTGGTGATGCATGGCTATGGACGGGCTTTTATCGGCAAGGGTGACGAGATCATCATCTCTGCCCTTGAGCATCATTCCAACATCGTGCCGTGGCAAATGTTGGCACAGGAAAAAGGCGCGGTGTTGCGCGTCATTCCGATGAATGATGCGGGCGAGCTGCTGATAAATGAGTACGAAGCACTATTCAATGCCAAGACTAAGTTTGTCGCGTTGATGCATGTATCCAACGCATTGGGTACGATCAATCCCGTCAAATCTATGGTGGCATTTGCGCATAAGCATGGCGTACCGGTGTTGCTGGATGGCGCACAAGCAGCACCGCATCAAACCATTGACGTGCAAGATTTGGGGTGTGATTTTTACGCTTTTTCAGGACATAAACTGTGCGGCCCGACCGGCATTGGCGTATTGTATGGCAAAGCGAAAATGCTGGAAAAAATGCAGCCCTATCAGGGTGGCGGGGACATGATTTTATCGGTCACATTCGAGAAGACCACCTATAACGTTATCCCATATAAATTTGAGGCAGGCACCCCCCCTATCATGGCGGCTATTGCCCTGGGCGCGGCAATTGATTACTTGACCAACATCGGACTTGCCAACATCGAAGCTTATGAGAAGGAGTTGCTCGACTACGCGACCCAGCAAATTTCAACTATTGCCGGTGTGCGTATTATCGGCACAGCAAAGAGCAAAGCTGCCGTGCTTTCATTCGAAATTAAAGGAGTTCACCCGCATGACGTGGGGACGATCCTGAATGATGAAGGCATTGCAATCCGCACAGGCCACCATTGTGCGCAGCCCGTGATGCAGCGTTTCAATGTTCCCGCTACCGCACGCGCTTCGTTTGCGTTTTACAACACCAAACAAGAAATTGACAAACTGATAGCAGGAATAAAAAAAGTGCAGGAGATGTTCGCATGAGGTGGCCTCTAAAAATTCAGAGTTCTCCCAAATGCAAGGCGCGGGGGAAAATTTGCCGCGCCGCATATGGGGTTTATGTAAGCAAGAATTTTTTCTCGCAACACAGCATTGGGGATGAAATATGGATTTTGGGAGGCTGCCGTGAGTGATATGAGACAGCTTTATCAGGAGGTCATACTTGACCATAACCGCAAACCGAGAAATTTCGGTGTACTGCTTGCGGCGAACCGTCATGCCGAGGGTCATAACCCATTGTGTGGCGATCACATTAAGCTGACCGTGAATGTGCTGGATGAGAAAATTGATGGCATTGCCTTTGAAGGAGAGGGTTGCGCAATTTGCAAAGCCTCCGCTTCAATGATGACGAGTGCGGTCAAGGGAAAATCCGTGGCGAATGCCGAAACACTGGTTACGGAATTTCGCAGCATGGTGACGGGTACATTGGATGCCGATCAACAGGAAAACCAACTCGGCAAATTGAAAGTTTTTGTCGGCGTAAAAGATTTACCTTCACGCGTCAAATGCGCGATCCTGCCCTGGCATACGCTCCATGCGGCACTCAATGCGGAATTAGAAGTCTCAACAGAACGCATTGGCGATCCTTTCGCCGATGATCCTGTGGAGGGCGGTGATCATGCCTAAAATTGCCGACATCGAAGACACCCCTAATCCCAACGCGGTCAAGTTTGTGCTGAAAGAACGATTGACGTGGGGTACAGCGCGTTCATTTGCCGATGTGGAATCGGCAAGGTGCGATCCGCTTGCCGCGCAATTGTTTGCTATTCCACATGTCACCAATGTGTATTACATGGATAAATGGATTACCGTTACTCAAGACGGGGAAGCCGACTGGCCCAAGCTGGTGCGAGAAATTGCCATGCCTATTCGGGAGGCTGAGGCGGCACAAAAACCTGAGATACAAACCGATGCGACTTACGAGGACGAGCCGAGATTAGCCGCGATTCGATCTTTGCTAGACCAACAAATTCGCCCCGCCTTGATGGGCGATGGTGGTGACTTACAAATTGTTGGACTGGAAGGGAATGTTCTGACCATCCGTTATTTTGGGGCGTGTGGCAGCTGCCCCAGTTCGCTTGCCGGCACCCTTTCCGCGATTGGCAACCTGGCGCGCACCATAGAGCCGGACATCGAAGTGGTGGTGATTTGAGCGCGTGGGTTACCGTCTGCAATGTGGCTGATGTATCAGCAGGACATCCTGTCCATGCTGAAATTGACGGTACACGCGTTGCAGTATTCAAATTGTCTGATGAATATTATGCGATCGAAGATCTATGTACCCATGACGGCGGACAACTCACGGGTGGCTGCATTGAAAATGATGAGATCATTTGCCCGCGTCACGGCGCGCGCTTCTCAATCAAAACGGGTGAAGCATTAACTGCACCTGCTTATGAACCCACCTACGCTTTCCCCGTAAGAATTGAGAACGGTGTGGTGCAAATTCAAGATGATCGCTGGGATTAGTTTTGAGAAAATAGTCTTGTAATGAGGGTATTAGCATATACTGCGCGCTGTTACCGTAGTGATTTTGATGTTTGTTAAGAGATTAAGAATTTGAAAACGATTAGTTTCACCGACCTGAATCTAGCCCCAGAAATCCTCAAGGCATTGACCGAGGCCGGTTATAGCACCCCCACCCCAATACAAGCGCAAGCCATTCCATGGGTACTGGAAGGAGCCGATTTGATGGCGGGTGCGCAAACTGGCACGGGAAAAACGGCCGCATTTGCGTTACCGATGTTGCAGAAGCTACTGCCCTTTGCGAGTACCAGCACATCGCCCGCGCGTCACCCCGTGCGCGCTTTGATTTTGGTTCCCACACGCGAATTGGCTATTCAAGTGGAGGAGAGTGTTAGGGAGTATGCCAAGCATACTCATCTGCGCTCGCTGGTAGTGTTTGGCGGAGTCGATATTAAAACGCAAACACCGCAGCTGAAATCCGGCGTG
>CAZSPN010000001.1:133594-149428 GCA_964608835.1 uncultured Gallionella sp. | reverse complement strand
GAAAAAAGACTGGCTGCATGAACCCGTTCGTATCCATTATTGACAACCGACCTCACCCCAGTCCAGTGATTGTAAACTGCGACTCATCGAGTCCTATGACGTTATCGGCCGCCACATGGAATTTAAACTATGTGTCTGACCCAACAAATTTAAGCGAATGGGCAGTAGTAGATTCGACAACGTGTTCAGGGTTCCCGTATGTTGTTCTAGTTGTTAACGGAGTGCCTGTTACTACTCAATACAGTATTCTGCAGGCTCCCAGATATAGTGCAAGTGTCTTTGGTCCTGCAATTACGAGCCCCAGTACTCTAACTCCTCAGCTTTCAAGTGGGACTACAATAACTGTGGGATGGAAACCTATAGAAGCTAGCTTTTTTTACTCATCCATATACTCAATTACTGCGCAATAAAATCAAACCCCACGTGTATGTGAACAACAGGTACCCTATTTTGCAGTCAACCCATTTCACGTGGGCTGCGAATAATATTTGCCGGAATTCCGTGGAAGATGATTTTTCACCCAAGAAATGTTAATGGCCAGATTTTAGCAAAGTTGAGCGACCGGTATGGGGTCGTAACCAGATGTACACTTCACCAAACTGATCGCCCCAAAGCTGCCCATCACCGAGCCCAACTCGCCTTTGACGCTTGACGCTGTCCACAATACTGCAACATAACGCCCACTCAGCTTTCCCCGGATGGCTACCCCCTATCCTCACCCCCAGCGGCTCCCAGCCGGGTAGCTATGCGGCAACCTCGGGTACTACGCGCACTCACCCCGGGCTCACCCCTCGCCTCAAAAATCAGATTTCAGTTTTTCAGTTTCATCAGATTTGCATCCACTACAGAATTTCCGCCTACCCTCCCCCAACCTCGATGGCAGCTGCCCAAGCTCGGTAAAAGTTCGGTGGAAATTTTAGGTAACTCGATGAATCTGATGGCGTTAAACTGATACCGAAAATCCCATGCCAGAAACAGGTTCGGTATAGGTTCGGTGAATGTGCGTTAGGCTATGCCGCAAGTAAAAATCACTTAGGATTCTTCAGCTTACGAGCTATAAATTTATCAGTGGCCTGTTCTGTTAATCCGCAGGTCCCTGGTTCGAGTCCAGGTCGGGGAGCCAGAATTCAAAAGACTTGCAGCAATGCAGGACTTTTTTATTTCTGACACTGTGCTGGGTTTGCGCCGCAAAGCAGAAAAGATCCAATCCCTGCTGTTTCAAGGCATTTTGCTAAACTACCCCAATTACATTTGCTTGCCGCAACCCTTTATCAAGGCAAACAGCACAGTTTCGTTGGTGATCCCGCTAGCCAGCAGCTCTCTGGCTTGCTCAGGGATAATCGAAATCACCAAGCCGTCTTATCTTAAAAAGTTGATCTTCAGAATTGAAACTACCTTCGATAAAAATAGCGCGGTAGATAAAGAAATTTTGGTGTTGCAACGTGCCGACAAATTTGTTGCGGCACGCAACGCGGAAACACTGAAGTAAGAGTTTGCGCTTCACATAAAATTGCGCGTGTGCAGAGATGAAAGCCGTTGCGCGGCTTCGCGCGCGAAGCCAAGTTTTTCCAGACGCGCTTGTCTGCCTTCAGCCATATCCAGCATCAACTGTTGCACCCGCACATAACCGGCTGCGATAGCTTGGGGTATAAATTCGCCCGCTGCCAGTAAAATCAATGCATCAAACACCTCTTCGTTAAGTCCTGACGTGTCGGACAGGGCATCGTTTCTCGATTGAATTGCGTTGGAAAGTCGCGTTAACAAATCCGGCTCTTGTTTGATGCGCGACATCAGATGTGCCATGCCGAATGCGACATGCCTGGCTTCATCGCGTGCCGCTAAACGGGCAATTTGCCGCGTCACTGGATCGGGCGCATGAGCGTGGAGGAAGTTGAGCAGACTGACGAAAGTGCCTTCACCCAGCACTGATAATAAAAATCCCGCGACGGAAAAATCTAGTTCATCCAGCAATGTCTTCAGCGAAGTTTGACCGCCTGCGGTGGAGAGCGCGGGCTCTCTACCTTTCATGCGTAGTCGTCGGGTGAAGACTTCAATGTGTCGCGCTTCGTCGGCGACCTGTATCGCCAGCACAGCCTGTACTTCGCGAAAATGCGGATGCAGTTGCCCCAGAAAACGCGCAGGCACAATCAAGGCAGCTTCTTCGTTTTCGATCATGTAGGTCAACACTTGCACCACCGCGTCTTCCACTACATCGGGTAACTCGAATGGCGTGTTCCAATCAATCGCCTCGTCAGGATTCCATTGCGCCGCTACCGCCTGTGCATAGAGATCGGTTGCACTATCAGCCCACACTTCTATTTTTTGATCGAGCCGGAAATGGATTGCGGGTGAGCCTGCTTCCACCGTCGCGCCACGTGCAGCCAGTCCCCATCTGGCTTGAGCCTGTTCGGCGACTGCTCCCGCCAATTTGGCATCAGCCTGTCCGGTGTGCATCGCGCCGCGCCAACGGCCAGTTGGCGCCGCCCCGCGCGTTATGTATGCAACTGTTCGTCCATCTTGTTCTGACAAGCGAATCGGATGCCCCTGATTGCGACACCAAGCCGATAGCTGCGCATCCCATCCAGCACTGCTGCCGACGACGCAGAGTTCACCGCCGGGCGGCACAGCCAGCAAGCCATGCTTGACCAGCAGGTGTCCACCTGCATCCAGCCCCAGATTTTCAATATCGATAATCGGCGACAAGAATATTTCCTTTTGCATCGTAAAATTTTTCATAATCGGTGGCGCGAATCAGCAAGTTATAACCGCTGGTACGACCGGGTAGCCACGCCTTGAGGCCTTCCAGTTCGAGTAGGGGTCTGACTTGCGCATCGTCCCAGCTCATTGCCAGTAGCAATTCGGTGAAACGCGCAATCTGCTTTTCATCCGCACCGGGGCTGACGGTGAAGTTGCAGTGATCGAAGTTGCCAGTACGCGCCACGATGCGTGTCGCACTGGCAGGCAGGATGCCTTCACGCGAGAAGGCAATATGATTGCCGTCTATCATCCATGCGGCATCGATTTCACCCGCCATCAGTGCGACCGCTGCATCACGTTCACCGCCGATATGGTCGCCATGTTTTCCACCCAGTACGTCGAAGCGTTGCGCAGTGTAATCGCGACCTGCAATCAATCCAAGCTGACGCAGATGATCGAGCGGAATCAGATTTGCCTGCGGCGAATCGATTGCGCCAAAACCGATGACTTTGCCTTTAAGATCGTTCAATTCGCCTGAAGTTACGACAGGAGAATCGCTGCGCACCACCAGCACCGAGGTGAGATCGAGGTCGGTATCGCGCATTGCTATCGCACGTGTTTGTTGCCCTCTGGCGCGTGCGATGCGATCCGCCCGCACCCAAGCCAGCGGCGAGTTCCAAGCCAGCGCGATGCTGCCATCAAATTGCGCTTCGACCTGACGTTCATAATTGGAATAGAGAATGTAATCGAACTCGAAATCATGCTGCTGGAAATACTCCTTAAAGCCTTCCCATATCGTGACCACTTTGGGTGCATAAGCCACTGCGCCCATCATTAAAGGATTTGTCATCGCCTTCACCTTATCCGAACACCGGCATGCCGCATACCGCTTTGCCGATAAAGTCGTACAACACATCGGAGGTGGGTGCCATGATGGAAGCGGCACGCGCATCGCGGAAGTTGCGTTCCACACCGACATCTTTGCGGAATGCCGCGCCGCCGCAAACACGCATTGCCGTGTCGGTTACTTCTAGTGCGGCTTCTGCCGCCGACACTTTGACTTGCATTACGCGCAGCATTGCATCAGCACGTCCGGCGGCCAATGCGGCGAGCGTGTCGTCGCGCAGTGTGCGTGCCATGTCGGCACGGATTTTCGCGCGGGCGATGTAAGCGCGTATCGTTGGCAGATCAGCTAACGAGCTGCCCAGATGTTCAAACTTGTTGCCGCTGACATGCGCGCAGGAAGATTCGATAGCCGCATCCATCGTGCCGATAGAGCAAGAGGCAATGAGCGTGGAGAATACAGGTAACACCGTGCCTATCATAATGTCGAAACCGCCGCCGTCCGTACCCAGCATGTCAGATGCTGACAAGTGCAGCGCAGTGGAAGTGAGCGGTGACGAGCAGTTGCCGCGCAGCCCTAAGCCATCGAAATATTTTGGCTGGCTCAGCCCTGCTGCCTTGCTGTTTACCAGCCATAGCGTACTCGCACCTTCAGCCGCTATTGGACTCGTTGACCACACATAAGAATCGGCTTCGGCGGCAGAGGTCACCATGCTCTTGCTGCCGTCCAGGATGATGTCATCACCTTCACGGCGCGCTTTGCTGACGGGTGCCCAGAAATGGCTGCGCGAACCGCTGTCAGACCAAGCCAGTGTCGTTAGGTGCGCACCTTCCGCAATATCGCGGCGTATGGCTGAGTTGCCGAATTTTTCCAGCACCGTCGTGCCGCAATAATGCATGGTCACCACCATTGCGGTGGAAGCGCACACCTTGGAAATACGCTCCACAACTTGAGCCGCCTCAACCAATCCCAGCTCCATGCCGCCGACTTCCTCGGCACTGATTAAACCGAGTAGCCCGGCATCGCCCAGCGCATGAATCGCCGCACGTGGAAACGCACTCTCGCGGTCCATCGTTTGCGCCGCTGGCGCGATAATAGTGTTGATGATGTCATCGAGTTGTTGCAGGTAAGTCATGGCAGCCCTTTATAAAATAGTGGGCACTGACAGGAGGCGAGGGGAAACAGAAATGACGATACGCCACACGCCAAATGACGCATGGGAAAAGCCTGCACCATTCGATTAAAAGAATCGGCAGCAAAGCTTCGCACCTCATAGGATCTGCTGACCTGCACACTGGCAGCGCGTTGATACGGCACATTCTGTCATGCCCAATTTTCCACCAGCCACACGCAGACCGTCAGACCCGTTTCAACCCTCTTGTGAGAGAAAAATCGGCGTTACGGCGAACCAGTAGGAAGTAAACACAACAGCGGCGCGCAGTTTATCAGAGAGTAAGGTGATTCGAGGTTGGTAATTAAGTGATGCGTATCAATCTTGTTGGATACGCGATGAGATTGAGTTATGAGAGGAAAGGCGGAGAATTAGCCACCTGCTTTTCTAAACCCCTTGCTTCAAACTCGCTGAAATAAAATCGTCCAGGTCACCATCCAGCACACCTTGTGTGTTGCCCACTTCGTAATTGGTGCGCAGGTCTTTGATGCGTGATTGATCCAGCACATAACTGCGAATCTGGTGTCCCCAGCCGATGTCGGATTTCCCGTCTTCCAATACTTGCTTAGCTTCGTTGCGCTTGCGCAGCTCTTCTTCATACATGCGCGACTTCAGCATGGACATGGCTTCGGCACGGTTCTTGTGTTGCGAGCGGTCGCTCTGGCATTGCACCACAATGTTGGTCGGGATGTGGGTAATACGCACCGCTGAGTCAGTCTTGTTGATGTGCTGTCCACCCGCGCCACTGGCACGATAGGTGTCCACGCGCAGATCGGCGGGATTAATGTCGATCTCGATGGAGTCGTCCACTTCAGGATAGACGAACACGCTGGAAAATGAGGTGTGGCGGCGATTGCCGGAGTCGAATGGCGACTTGCGCACGAGGCGATGCACGCCGACTTCAGTGCGCAAATGTCCGTAGGCATATTCGCCGATGACCTTGATAGACGCGCCTTTGATGCCCGCGACTTCGCCGTCGGATTGCTCCAGAATTTCGACCTGAAAACCCTTGCGTTCGCAATAACGCAAATACATGCGCAGCAACATCGAGCCCCAGTCCTGAGCTTCTGTGCCGCCTGATCCGGCCTGAATGTCGATGAAGCAATTATTGGGGTCCATCGGGTTGGAAAACATGCGGCGGAATTCCATTGCAGCAACGCGTTTTTCCACGTCTTGAATATCGTCGGACGTGGCGTTCAGGCTGTCTTCATCGTTCTCGGCTTTCGCCATCTCGAACAATTCTCCCGCGTCGTTCAGGTCTTGTTTGATCTTGTCCAGACCCAGCACCACACCTTCGAGCAACTTGCGTTCACGCCCCAATTCCTGAGCGCGATTCGCATCGTTCCAGATGTCGGGATTTTCCGAGAGTGCGCAGACCTCGGTCAGGCGTTCATGCTTGGTATCGTAGTCAAAGATACCTCCGAAGTTCTGCGCTGCGCGATGCTAAGTCTTGCAGCTGATTGCTGAGAGCGTTGAGTTGTTCGGCTTCCATGATGGTGTTGTGCGTGAATTTCTAAAGGCGCAGATTATAGCGGATTGTGTAGGAGCGAGCCCTGCTCGCGAAAAGCGTTCGCGAGCAGGGCTCGCTCCTACAAAAACAAATTTACTGCCAATGCCGAATGATAAGTTGCACACCGCGCTTGCCGTTGTACTCGTTAACACTCAGGCTGTAAGCCGCATGGATGCTATCCGGTAGCGGTTCTGCATGGCCGAATAATATGGCTTCAAAGTGTTGCCCTGATTTTTCCAAACGTAGCTTGAGATGCTTTTCGCCAACGATGCGTTGCTGCTGCACTACAAAATCGTCGTCGAATAGCGGAGCGGGGAAACCTTGCCCCCAAATTTGTTGATCGAGTTGTTGGGCAAACTCCAGGTTGATGTCTTGTGCAGTGAGTGCACCATCGCTTTCCAGTTTTTGTTGCAAGTCGGATTCACTTAATAACTCGCGCACCACTTGCTCAAATGCCACAACAAAATTTTCAAAATACTCGCGTTCGATAGTTAGTCCCGCTGCGGCTGCGTGACCGCCAAACTTCTTGATGAGGGTAGGATGGCGTTTACTAACCAAATCAAGCGCATCGCGCAAATGCAGCGCGCTGATAGATCGCCCGGAGCCTTTGAGTTCACCATTTTTTGATTCAGCAAAAGCAATGGTAGGGCGATGGAATTTGTCTTTGAGTCGGGAGGCAAGAATGCCGATTACACCCTGATGCCAACTTGAGTCGAATAGTGCAAGACTGTAATTGTCCACAACTTGAACGGTTTCCAACGCTGTCATTGCTGCCTCCTGCATTTCGGTTTCGATGCAGCGACGCTCGTGATTCAGCTCATCCAGACGTTTTGCCATGAGCATGGCTGCATCGTCATCATCGCAAAGCAGGCAGCCAATGCCCAAGCTCATATCTTCCAAACGCCCCGCCGCGTTGAGTCGTGGGCCGATGGCAAAGCCCAAATCGTGACTGATGACGCGCGCCGGATTTTTTTTGGCGATTTGAAACAGTGCGTTGATACCTGCACACGTTTTACCCGCGCGGATGCGCAGTAAACCTTGCTGAACCAAGATGCGGTTGTTTTGATCCAGCTTCACTACGTCAGCGACTGTGCCGAGTGCCACGAGGTCGAGCAGGTTGGCGAGATTAGGTTCTCTTTCAATTGGGGCCAGACTCGATTTATTTTGTGTGGCAGCTGTTGGCGATATAAATCGAGTCTGACCCCATTTATCTCTAGTGCGCAACTCTGCACGCAAAGCCAGCAACACATAAAACATCACGCCCACACCCGCGAGATTCTTGCTGGGAAAGCTACAGCCAAGCTGGTTAGGATTCACAATACACGCCGCATCAGGCAACACGTCACCTGGCAAATGATGATCGGTAACCAGTACCTGGATACCAAGCCGATTGGCTTCGACCACACCCTCTACGCTGGCGATACCGTTATCTACTGTGATAAGAATATCGGGTTGTTGTTGTGCGGCGAGCTGTACGATTTCGGGTGTTAAGCCGTAGCCATATTCAAAGCGATTGGGTACGATGAAATTAACGTGAGCACCAAACATTCTTAGTCCACGAACCGCGACTGCACAGGCTGTTGCGCCGTCGGCATCGTAGTCGGCAATGACAAGCAATTTTTTGTGAGTGGCAATCGCATCGGCTAACAGCATCGCCATCTGATCTGCGTTCTTGAGTTGATTCAAGGGCAGCAGATTCGCCAGACTGTGTTCGAGTTGGCTGCTGTGGGTAATATTACGCGCCGCATAAATTCTCGCCAAGGCAGTCGAGTAGCCTACTGTGACCAGTTGTTCGGTGGCAGTTTGGTTGGCGTGACGGGGGATAATTTCGAGCATGGTGAGTTAACAACTTTTTGGGTAAGTGAGTTTAACAAACGTGCCATGGCTCGCCTCGTTTTTTTCGTATTGGCGGGAGATAGCCAGGTGCGTTAGAATTGCCGCCACTTTTTGTTGGTGAGAATAGAGAATAAACGTGGCTCTTATAGTTCAGAAATACGGTGGTACATCGGTCGGCAATCCCGAACGAATCAAAAATGTGGCGCGGCGCGTCGCAAAATTCAAAGAAAAAGGGCATCAAGTGGTGGTGGTGCTTTCCGCGATGAGCGGGGAAACCAATCGCTTGATTGCCCTTGCCAAAGAAATGCAGGCGCATCCCGATCCGCGCGAGCTGGATGTCATTATCTCGACGGGTGAGCAAGTCACTATCGGCTTGTTGTGCATGGCACTAAAGGAAATCGGGGTAAATGCCAGAAGCTATACGGGCGGACAAGTCAAAATCCTTACTGATAATGCGTTTACCAAAGCCCGTATTGTTTCTATCGATGAACACAACATTCGTGCCGATTTGGCAAATGATTGCGTGGTGGTAGTGGCGGGTTTTCAGGGTATGGATGCGGATGGAAATATCACCACGCTGGGCCGAGGCGGTTCGGATACTACAGGGGTGGCGATTGCCGCTGCGCTGCGTGCAGATGAATGCCAGATTTATACCGACGTGGATGGCGTTTACACCACCGACCCGCGCATGGTGCCGGAAGCACGCCGCCTGAAAACCATTACCTTTGAAGAGATGCTGGAGATGGCGAGCCTCGGCTCCAAAGTGCTGCAAATCCGCTCGGTCGAGTTTGCGGGTAAATACAAGGTCAAGCTGCGTGTGCTGTCCAGCTTTGAAGAAGAGGGTGACGGCACACTGATTACATTTGAGGAAGGTAATAAAATGGAACAAGCCATTATTTCCGGGATCGCGTTCAACCGCGATGAGGCAAAAATCACCGTAATGGGCGTTCCGGACAAGCCCGGCATTGCGTACCAAATACTCGGTCCTGTCAGCGATGCCAACATTGATGTGGACATCATCATTCAAAACGTCGGTACGGATGGCACAACCGACTTTTCCTTCACCGTGCATCGTAACGAGTTTGCCAAAACGATGGACATTTTGAAGAATAAGGTTCAGCCGCATATCGGCGCGCGTGAAGTGGTGGGTGACAACAAGGCCGCCAAAGTGTCCGTGGTGGGCGTGGGCATGCGCTCACACGTGGGCATTGCCAGCAAAATGTTCCGCACTCTGGCGGAAGAAGGCATCAACATCCAGATGATCTCCACTTCCGAAATCAAAATTTCTGTGGTGATTGATGAAAAATACCTAGAGCTGGCTGTTCGCGTACTGCACAAAGCATTCAATCTGGATCAGGACGACGCTTAACTGTTAAACCCAGATGATCCATTGGAACGAAACCCCCTGTAGGAGCGAGCCCTGCTCGCGATAAAATAAATAATCGCGAGCAGGGCTCGCTCTTACGAGGAGAAATTTCCTAATTGATAATTCGGGATTGCCTGACCAAAATTGTCACCCCGACTGACGGGGAAGGATGTAAACCCCGCGCTGCCCATGCGTCTAGCATCCATTATCACTTTAAAAAACATATGGTTGATTTTATGGCACGACCATTGCTTGTCATGCTAGCAACATACATACTGTGTGTTACCCAACGACTCGGAAGGTGCGGTTTCCAACTTGGTCGAATGGCAATACGAAGTTAATTTTTATTCTCAAGGAGCTTTAACATGAAAAACGTACAAAAAGGTTTTACCTTAATCGAATTGATGATCGTGGTTGCGATTATCGGTATCTTGGCTGCGGTAGCGATTCCTGCTTACAGCAACTACACTAAAAAGGCAAAATTTCAAGAGGTCGTACAGGCCACCCAAGCAATTAAAACTGCAGTTGAAGTTTGTGCCTCAGATTTGGGTACACTGACCGGTTGTGATGCTGGTAGTCAAGGTATTCCAGCGGATATTACGACCAGTGGTGCTGCAGGTAAATATGTGGCGAGCGTGGAGACTGCTGCTGGCGGTGCAATCACCGCTACTGCGGTAAGTACTTTGGGTCTGAACGGGGAGACTTTCGTTCTTTCACCGACATATAGTGCCACAACTGGCATTAAATGGGCCGTTAGCGGTACGTGCGTAGCTGCCAATATTTGTAAAGACTAAGTATAGTTTGTTGAGTTAAAAAAGCCCCTCTTTTGGAGGGGCTTTTTTGTTACCCCTACATCTTATATAGGTACTGTTCAGTGCAAACCTGTACTCCATTCGGCTTTCTGTTGCTGCTGATTCTTTCGGTAGCATTGCTATACGGGCAGTTTCTGTGGAGCCCGCTGGTATTTGATGACCTGCCTTTTTTTATGGTGGATAGCGCGGGCAATCAACCCGTTTCAAATTATTATTTTTCGCTGTTTGAATTACGCTCCTTTCCATACGCCTCCCTCGCTTGGACCAAATCATGGTTCGGTCTGGAGCTGATCTATTTTCGTATGGGTAATTTGCTACTGCATGCGGCAGTGGTACTCGCGCTTTTTTTCTTCCTCGCAAAATTATTGGCAACGACTAATCCACTGCCTGATGTGGAAGGATTAAGTCCGCGCTTTACCGCATTTTGTATCGCGCTCATTTTTGCGCTGCACCCGGTTGCAGTCTATGCCGCCGCTTATTTGGTGCAGCGTACGATCCTGATGGCAACATTATTCGGCTTATTGGCGATGTTGGCATACCTGCATGGCAGCTTACAAAATCGAGCATTGTGGCTGTGGCTGAGTGTGCCGCTTTATTATCTGGCGGTGTTGTGCAAGGAGCACGCCATTATGCTACCTGCCGCATTGCTAGCATTGACTATTCTGTTGCATCACGATTGGCGAATAAAATTGTGGCAGCGCAAGGGCATATTTACTACGCTGGCAATCATCGCGGTATTTGCGGTGGCGGCAAAACAGGGTTTGCTTGGTTCGGTATATGAAGTCAACGCCCAAGAAATGTTGAGTGCGGAAAGTGACCGGGGTGATGTGCAAGCGGTGATGGCGGTTACGTCTGGCGAGGATTCCAGTTATCTGATGAGTATTTTGACCCAGTCATGGTTGTTTTTTAAGTACATTGCGCTTTGGTTGTTACCCAATCCGAACTGGCTGTCGGTGGATATGCGCGAGCCTTTTGCCAAATCACTGTCTTCACCTTATTTGGCCGCGCTTGTTTCATTTATTGCGTGGGGTGTGGTTGGGTGTTGGCTATTGATAAAGCGCGGTCGAATCGGCTTGCTTGGGTGGGCGATGCTATTTCCGTGGCTGATGTTTATGACCGAATTTTCGGTTATACGCATTCAGGAAAGTTTTGTGTTGTATCGCAGCTATTTGTGGGGAATAGGTGTTTGTGTCGGCTTGGCCGTGTTATTGGACATGTTACGAAAGCGACTGCTGGTTGTCGTTGTGGCCGCCGTACTTGTCATTCTATTTCCCATTTCCATGGGGCGATTGCAAACGTTTTCGCATCCATTGTTGTTATGGGATGACGCGGAGAAGCTAGTGAAGGACAGGTTATATCTGCCTGGGGTGAATCGTATTTATTACAATCGCGGAAATCAGTTACTCAAGGTAAAGAAACTTGATTTGGCGATTGGAGACTTCAAGCAGGCAATCACGTTGCAGCCTGATTGGCCTTATCCCTATCACAATTTAGGGTCAGCTTATTTGCAAGCAGGGCAATGGCAGGAAGCGGTCGAAGCCTTTACCCAGGCAATAAAGGTAGGACAGGCATCAAAATTTGGGTTGAATTCCAAAGGGTATTTGGGCAGGGCTCAAGCTTGGGAATCAATGAATGAAGTTGGTAAAGCGAAGCTCGATTATCAAAAGAGTTGCAGCTTGATTCGGCAGGGCTGCGATAAACTTTGAAGACTTTTCATTGCGGCATATCTTTGTCATCTGGTGGCTGAATCATTTCACGCAGCTCTTTCAATTCGCTTTCAATCGTCGAAAGCTGATAAAAACTCCCCCCCGCCTGTTTCGCCAATTCCAGTTGTTCTATCGCGGCAAACACATTGCCTTGCCAAGAGTAGCTGTAGGCGAGTGCCCGGTGTTGTTCCAGAGTTTTTCCCTGCATCTCATACGCCTTGGCTTGCAGCCCGTACAAGGTGGTGTCACTGGGGTGGCGGATGAGTTGTTCGGTAATCAATTTAAGTGCGGTGTCCGTTTGTTTGGCTTGCAGTAAACGGTCGGTGTAGTCATAAATCAGCGCACGATGCTGCGGGAAGTTTTGCACGGCTTGGCGGTAAAATGCTAGCGTTGCCGCGTCATTTTTGCCCGCGTGATTCACTTGCCCCGCGAGGGTTTCGATCATGGGATTATTCCTGACTTTTTTGCGCAATGCGGTCAATTCGCGTGCGGCACGCGGGATGTCGTTGTTGCGTAGTAACGCGCCAATCAAACCATAGCGTTGTGCGACGGCGTTGCCAAACTTCCGGATGTACAGCGCGTCGTTAAAGTAGGTGACCGCCTCCAGCGGTGATTTTTGCGCACCGATGAGCTTGGTGCGTACCAGCTGAAAATTAAGACTGTCGGGCAGCATTTTGAAAGGCTGGTTTTGTACGCGATTTTCTATTTCGGCAACGCGTTCGCTGGTGATAGGGTGGGTGCGCAAGTAGTTGGGTGCGTTGCTGTCGAGCAGGCGGGTGGCTTTGCGCAGCCGTTCCAAAAATTCCGGCATGGCGTGAACATTGAACCCCGATTTTTGCAGGATTTGTAGCCCGATGCGATCAGCTTCTTCTTCGTGTTGCCGCGTGAAATCGAGTTGCCTTTGTATTAGCCCCGCTTGCGCACCCATCACGATTGCTTCGGTGGTTTGCGAGCTGTTGCGTGCGGCAAGAATGGCGACAGCGATGGCAGCCATTGCTGCAAGACTTTCACCCTGCTGCCCTGCCACCATACGCGCCAGATGATGTTGTGTGACGTGGGAAATTTCGTGGCTTAAAACCGAGGCCAGTTCAGATTCGCTTTGTGTGGTGAGCAACAGCCCGGCGTTGACACCGATGAATCCCCCGGGCATGGCAAAGGCATTGACGTTGTAATCGTTGATGGCGAAAAATTCAAACTCCAGCGAAGGTTCGCTGCTGTTTTCAGCCAGTTTCAAACCGAGTTGATTGAGGTAATCATTGACCTCGGCATCGTCTAAAAACTGTTTGCTGGAGCGGATCTGCAACATGCTCTGCTGACCGATTTGCCGTTCTTGCATCGGGCTGAGTGTACCTTGTGAAGCATCACCCAGATCGGGCAGGCCATCGCTCAGGGCGCTTGAGGCAAAGCAAAAAAAAACCAGTAAAGTGAGTTTGTTCACGCCACTCCTGCCAATATGAAGCTGTCGACGATTAGTTCGTAGAGCCAGCCAAGCGTTCCGCAGCCCTCACGGTATTAGCCACCAGCATGGTAATAGTCATCGGGCCAACACCGCCCGGCACGGGGGTGAGATAGCCCGCCACTTCCTTTACGCTGTTGAAATCCACATCACCCACCAGCTTGCCTTCCGCGTTGCGGTTGATGCCAACGTCAATAACCACCGCGCCGGGCTTGACCATATCGCCGGTGATGAAGTTGGCTTTACCTACCGCAGCCACGAGAATGTCCGCATCACGGGTGTGCTTGGCGAGATCAACAGTCTTGGAGGTGCAGATGGTAACGGTAGCATTTTTGTGCAGCAGCAGCAGAGCCATCGGTTTGCCGACGATGTTGCTGCGGCCAACTACCACGGCATGTTTGCCTTCAATCTCGATGCCGGTTTTTTCCAGCAACACCATCACCCCATAGGGTGTGCAGGAAGGGAAGGGCGTTTCGCCCGTGACCAGCGCGCCGACATTTTTCTGGTGGAAACCATCCACGTCTTTGTCCGGATTGATTGCTTCGATCACTTTGTTCGCATCGATATGTTTGGGCAGGGGTAATTGCACCAAGATGCCGTGTATCTTCGGATCGTTATTCAACGCATCGACTTCATTCAACAGTTGAGCCTCAGTGATGTCAGCAGACAGCTCGCGGTGTATGGAATACAAGCCGAGCTCAGCACAGGCTTTGACTTTGTTGGCAACATACACTTTGGAGGCAGGGTCATTGCCGACGATGATGACCGCCATGCCGGGCGTAATGCCCCGTGCTTTCAGCGCGTCTGCGCGCACCTTCCATTCGGCGCGTACTTGTTGGGCGATAGTTTTTCCGTCGATGATATGTGCGGTCATCTTGATGCTCCCGAATTATTTGCCGGCGGTGGATTGTTTGTATAACGCCAAGCCCTTGGTGATTTCCGCATGGGCGGCTTCCACACCTTCCCAGCCTTTGATTTTTACCCACTTACCCGGCTCCAGGGCTTTATACAATTCAAAGAAATGCTTGATCTGCTCCAGCGTTATCTCAGGCAAATCTTGGTAGGATCTCACATTGTGATACAACGGCGTGAGTTTGTCAGTCGGGACGGCAATGATCTTGGCATCGTCACCCCCTTCGTCGGACATCTGCAATACACCGACCGGGCGGCACGGGATAATTGCGCCGTGCACGATAGGAAAGGGAGTTACGACCAGCACATCGACCGGATCACCGTCATCGGCGATAGTCTCAGGGATGAAGCCGTAATTGGCCGGATAGCGCATCAGTGAACCGATAAAGCGATCCACCACCAGCACCCCCGCATCTTTATCCACCTCGTATTTTACGGGGTCGGCGTGCTTGGGGATTTCGATAATGACATTACATTCGTGAGGCAAATTCTTGCCGGGGAGGACATTTAACAAACTCATGCGATTTCCTTAAAATTGAATAGCGAAACAAAAAGGCAAGATTATAAGCGATGCAGGCAGATGCCGCAGCCACCGTATTAGGTTTAGAATGCAGCCACGCAAATACGTTAAGGGGAGAAAAGCGATGACTGTGCAATTAAAGCTCGTCGGAAAAATGGTAATCGGTCAATCGGGCGGACCTACTGCTGTTATCAATCAATCTCTGGTTGGCGCGGTTCTGGCGGCGCGCAAGCAGCCCAACATCACCGGCATACTGGGTGCGCATCACGGTATTGCGGGAATTATGAAAGAAGATTTCATCGACCTCACCACGCAAAGTGTCGAGCAACTGGAGCTGGTGGCGACCACGCCAGCCGCCGCACTTGGTTCAGTGCGCCTCAAGCCCGGCAAAGAAGAATGCGAAAAAGTATTCGAGGTGTTCAAAAAAAATGACGTGCGTTATTTTTTCTACATAGGCGGAAACGATTCCGCCGAAACCGCGCACATTATCGCCGAGATGGCGAAGGAGGCGAATTACGATTTTTGCACCGTGCATATTCCCAAGACTATCGATAACGATTTGAAAGTCACCGATCATTGCCCCGGTTTTGCCTCCGCCGCGCGCTTTGTGGCACTGGCATTCATGGGGGATGATCGCGACAACCGCGCGCTGCAAGGCATCAAGGTCAACGTGGTGATGGGGCGCAGCGCCGGCTTTTTAACAGCCGCATCGGCTCTGGCACGGCAAGCACCCGACGATGGTCCGCACCTGATTTATCTGCCGGAGCGAGTATTTAACGTTGAGCAATTCAAACAAGACGTGCGCGACGCAGTGAAGAAATATGGCCGTTGTGTCATCGCCGCATCGGAAGGCATCAGCGACAAGGATGGCAATCCGATCTCCACCAGTGGCGAAAAAGATTCACACGGTAACATCCAATTGTCGGGCAGCGGTGCATTGGGCGATACCCTTGCCACGTTGGTGAAAGAGGCGTTTTCGGGGCAAAAAGTGCGCGTACGCGCCG
>CAZSPN010000001.1:122451-133584 GCA_964608835.1 uncultured Gallionella sp. | reverse complement strand
TACCTTCGGTTATTTACAACGTTCTTTTCCCACTATTATTTCACCCATTGATGCCAAGGAAGCGCGCATGGTGGGAGAGCATGCTGTGAATCATGCGGCGAAAACAGGTGAACCCGGCTCGGTGGCGATACGCCGTTTGGGCAACGCGCCTTATCAAAGCGAATGCTTTATCACGCCGTTGTCATCCGTGGCAAAAGTGGCAACAGAGATGAAAGATGAATACATCAACGCAGCGGGTAATGATGTGACGCAAGTCTGGCTGGATTATGTTGCGCCGCTAGTGGGCGAGTTACCCAAGATGGGACGGTTGTGACACAACTTCTGCGATAGCTACGTTGTGTAGTCCCCTCTTCGTAGTTTTAAGTAGTATGGTGGACAAGTTTCATCTGATGGAGCTACTAACCTTCGACTAGGCTGGCAAACAACGCCAACTAAGCCGCTGGTTATGTTCACGTACTCTCCATAAGTTGGTGAGCAATTCCATGTTCACCTCACCTAATGACAAATACCTACCCCATGATAAGTTGGAATGAAGCAGGAAAATCTTGCACGGCGCACTGGCGTTCGGAGAGCGGTTTGCCGCCGCCCAAAAAAGTAATAATGGCGGACGATACAATGAAGGCTGATGCCGCATATCGCTTGGCTTGCGAGGGTACGGCTTTGTTGTGGCGTGGCGATTTTCAAAATGCGCGGCAGTTGCTGGCGGCAATGTCGCGGCGTGCGGATCGCAAGGAACGAAAAACATCCGGCGTACCAAGTGAAGCTTTTAATTTGCATAGACAAGCACAATCACAGCGAGCCCGCACCTTGGCGATGATTTTGATTTCCCTGGATAAGGATTACACCATTTCTCTGCGTCGTGCTCCTTTGATGCAGCCGGCTTGCCATGAAGCTTACGGTGCGGCAGGTGAGGCTTCGGTGGTATCGCTGCGTGAATTGCTGGGGTTGATAGGCGCGCATGAGTGGCGCAAAAAAGGCGTTGAGATAACGGCATTGGGCGAACGTATTTATCCGCACTACGGCGTGTTCTCTCCAGTGCGAGGCGAGTATTTGGAGCTAGTCAACACCGCACCGTTACCCTCAATAAAATTGGCTTTTGATATTGGCACGGGAACTGGGGTGTTGGCTGCAATTCTGGCGAAGCGCGGTGTGCAGCACATCATCGCCACCGAGCAAGATCAACGCGCGATTAGTTGCGCCAAAGAGAATCTCACGCGATTGGGTTTGAATGCACAAGTGGAAGTGGTGGAAGCCGATCTGTTCCCCGCAGGATGCGCACCATTGATAGTGTGCAATCCGCCTTGGATTCCGGCTCGACCCGGTGCGTCTATCGAGTATGCAATCTTCGACCCTGACAGCCGCATGTTGCGCGGATTCATCAGCGGTCTGGCTATACATCTGGAATCCAATGGCGAAGGCTGGTTGGTGTTGTCCGACATCGCTGAACATTTAGGGTTGCGTACTCGTGAAGAATTGCTGGCGTGGTTTTATGCGGCAGGTTTGCAAGTGATAGGGCGTATGGATATTGCGCCGCAACATCCCAAAGTTTTGGATACCACCGATCCGCTACATGCGGCACGCAAAGCTGAAATCACCTCGCTGTGGAGGTTGGCGGTAAAGGCGTGAAGCATCAAGAGAATGTTTTTTCCATTACTCTACCCATTGATGCCAAAGAAGGTTTAACGAGTGATCAACTATTCCTCACCTTAAACCACGCCGCATACAGCGCGGGCAAAAACAGACAAGTGAGCATCGTTGCTACTACTAGGCCGCCCATAATCGAGACAGCCATCGGCCCCCAGAACACTTGGCGCGTGAGCGGAATCATCGCCAATATCGCGGCGGCGGCGGTGAGCATGATAGGGCGGAAACGCCGCACGGTTGAACCGACTATCGCTTGCCATTGGCTCTTACCTTCGGCTTCATCTTGACGGATTTGATCTACCAAGATAACGGAGTTGCGCATAATCATTCCCGCCAATGCGATGAAGCCCAGGTTTGCCACAAAACCGAACGGTACTTGAAAAATTAGCAGCGCGATGGTCACACCGATCAAGCCCAGCGGTGCGGTGAGCAACACAATTACAGTGCGGCTGATACTTTGCAGTTGAATCATCAACAGTGTGATTACCCCGACCAGCATTAACGGCATCACGGCCTTAATGGCAGTCTCGCCCTTGGCAGATTCTTCCACACTACCACCCGTTTCGATGCGATAACCCGCAGGCAATTTGGCACGCACTTCGGCTAGCTGCGTGTTAATTTCAGCGGACACGGTATCGGCTTGGGTTTTATCCGCCATGTCTGCTCGCACCGTCAATGCAGGTAAACGATTGCGTCGCCAGATCAGTCCCTCCTCCAACACGGGAACCAATTTGGCGACTTGCGCCAGTGGTACGTGTCGTCCGCCCGACAAGGGAATATCCAGATTGGGTAAGTTATTCAGCGAACGAGTTTCATCATTGCAAGAAACCCCTCCCAGCCTCCCCTTGTCAGGGGAGGAGAGGTGCGCTCCCTCCCTGACAAGGGAGGGTTGGGAGGGGTTTGCAGTTGTACACCGCGCACCACGCCAAACCACGTCGATCAATTGATCCGCCTCACGATATTGCGTTATCGCCACGCCATTCAGCCAACCTTGCAACGCCTGTGAAATTTCCTGGCTCGATGTGCCCAATTGCCGCGCTCTATCCTGATTCACTACCACTTGTATGCTTTTTATTTTGTCGTTCCAATCAAAATTCACATTCTGCAAATGCACATTGGCACGCATCAAAGTAGCTACTTGCTCAGAAATTTCGCGCAACTTGCTGAGGTCTTCACCCATCACGCGAAACTGCACCGGGTAGCCAATCGGCGGGCCATTTTCTAGGCGCACCACACGCACGCGCAGGTGTGAAAACCCGCTATCGGCTGCGGCAAATTTTGTTTCGAGTCGGTGCTTCAACTCTTCGCGTTCCGTCAATCCTTTGGTGACGATGACAAATTGCCCGAAGTTATCGGCGAACAATTGTTGGTCTAACGATAAGAAATATCGCGGTGCACCATTGCCTACATACGAAGAGTACGAAGCAATCGCGGTGTCGTCTTTCAACAACGCTTCAATGCGTTTTACTTCATGCTCGGTGGCTTTCAGCGATGTGCCCTGCGGCAGCCACACATCCACCATCAGCTCCAGACGACTCGCCGATGGAAAAAATTGCTTTTGCACGCCCTTGCCGAACGCCATAATCGACAGCACAAAAATTAGAATGGTCGCGCCGATTACCTTCCAGCGGTGAGTCAGGCACCATTCCACCACTGCGCGGAAACGCCGATAAAATGGCGTGTCATATACATTTTCACTATGTTGCTGGGCTTTTGCCATCAGCTTTTTTTGGTCGAGCAATTTGTAGCCAAGATAAGGCGTGAATACTACCGCGACGATCCAGGACACCCCCAAAGCAATGGTCACTACTTGAAAAATTGAAATGGTGTATTCGCTGGCGGCAGACTTGGAGAAACCCACTGGCGTAAACGCGGCGGCGGTAATCATCGTGCCGGTGAGCATCGGAAAGGCGGTGGAGGTATAGGCAAACGTGGCGGCTTTGGTGCGTTCCCAGCCTTGCTCCATTTTCACCACCATCATTTCAACCGCGATGATGGCATCATCCACCAATAGCCCCAGAGCGATGACCAGCGCGCCCAGCGAGATACGCTGCAAATCGATGCCGAATAATTTCATCATAAAAAACGTAATTGCCAACACCAGCGGAATCGACAATGCCACCACCGTACCCGTACGCCAACCCAAGCTCAGGAAGGTGACTGCCAGCACGATCAGCACCGCCTCGGCGAGCGACTCTTCAAACAATTTGATCGAGCCTTTGACTACTTCGGGTTGATTCGCCACCACATGCACTTCCACTCCCGCGGGCAACTCTGCGGAGATTTTTTGCATGGCTTGCTGCAAATTTTCGCCCAGATTGATGACGTTGCCGCCCTTCGCCATCACCACACCTAAGCCAATTGCAGGCTGGCCTTTGACCCGCATGGTGGGGCTGGGTGGATCGGATAAACCGCGCGTGACTTTGGCAATATCACCCAAGCGAAAGTGTTGCCCATTGACCAACAAATCAGCATCGCGCACGTGTTCAACGCTATCAAATCCGCCGCTCACCCGCAGCCGAATACGATTGGTATCAGTCTCAATAAATCCTGCCGGATTCACCGCATTTTGTTTTTGCAGTGCTTCAGAAATTTGCTGCGGCGTAATACCGAAACTGGCGAGGCGTGTGGGTGATGCGTCTATGTAAATTTTTTCTTCCTGCACGCCTATCATCTCGACCCGCTTCACATCGGGTACGGCTTTCAAATCCAGCGCGATGCGATCCGCGTAACGGCGCAACGCGGCCAGATCGAAGCCATCTCCCGTCAATGCAAAGATGTTGATTTGCACATCACCAAATTCATCATTTGGAAACGGCCCTTGCACACCGGCGGGTAAAGTTTGTCTGATATCGTTGAGCTTCTTGCGCACCTGATACCACGCATCGGGCACTTCCTTTTTCGGCGTGTAATCTTTGAGTATTACGAACACCAATGATTCGCCTGGCTTAGAGGCGGAACGTATGACATCCACCCAGGGGGCTTCCTGCAATTTTTTCTCGATACGTTCACTCAGTTCGCGTTCCACTTCTTGCGCCGTCGCACCTGGCCACAAGGTGCGCACCACCATCACTTTGAAAGTGAAATCCGGGTCTTCCGACCGTCCCAGGCTGGAATAGGAAAGAATACCCGCGACACTCAACACGAAGATGAGGAATACCACCATAGACTGGTGCGTGAGTGCCCATGCGGAAAGGTTGGGTCCTTTCATTGCCCGGAACCAGTTTGAATTGCACCGTTTTCAATCGCGCGGATTTTTTCACCCGCATTCAATTTGTGCACACCGGCAACCACAATGCGCTCACCTGCAATCAAGCCACTATTCACCACCGCCCCCGCATCGCGGTAAGCCGCAATTTTAATGGGTCGCAGGCTGATCGAATGGTCCGCCGTAACAATCCACACCGCAGGTTGGTCGCCCTGCTGAAAGATAGCCGTCAATGGGATAACGAGGTTGCCCTTATCCCGTGCGGATTTAAATCGCACTCTGGCTGTCATGCCCAAAGCGATGTCACCACGCGATTGATTCAGTGCGATACGCGCCGAGTAGGTGCGGCTCGCCGCATCCGCAGCAGGAGAAAGTTCACGCAAACGCCCCGACAGCTGCAATTCGGCATTATCATCGGATGCCAGCGTCACCTCTGCTGCCGCACCGATTTTGAGTTTGGCAAATTGCGCTTCCGGCACGGCAATCAATACTTCGCGTTCGCCGCTTTCGGCCACACGCACTACCGCCTGCCCCGCACTCACTACCTGACCGACTTCTGCCAACGTCGCCGACACCACGCCCGCGCGGTCTGCACGTAGCGCGGTATAAGCAGACTGGTTTTTCGCCAACCCCGCTTGAGCAGCAGCAGATTTCAACAGTGTTTCTTTTGCATCCAAAGCCGATTGGCTAACGAATTTCTTACTGAATAGTTCGCGGTAACGTTTTGCATCTGCTTCCGCCAACTGTAACTGCGCCTCGGCGGCACTGACCTGCAAGCCACTATCTACGGAATCTATACGCGCCAACACTTGCCCTGCCTTTACCTGCGATCCAACATCAACCAAACGCTCGGTGATTTTTCCGCCGATACGAAAACCCAATGGGGCTTCGTGGCGCGCGCGTATCTCGCCGCTGTAGAGATTGCTGCCTTCACCCGCTACCGCACCCACAATTTGCGTCAGAGCAAGCTGTTCAGTCTTTTCGGGCGGAGGGCCTTCCTTACTACAGGCAGTAAGCGCGACAGCACAAACGAGTACGGCAAAAATAGGTTTCATGTGGATAGCGAGGGTGCAAAATTAAGGAAGGGCTAATGTAGTAATACAACCTCCAACTGTCAACGATACTGTTACGCTCAATAATCGGTGTAACCCTTTTCATCCGACGTATAGAAAGTATTGGCATCCGGCGCGGCCAACCCGATCCCATTTTGCAGCTTCTTAACGAGATCCGGGTTGGAAATAAATGGACGGCCAAACGCGACAAGATCACCACGCTTTGCATCAAGGTCGGCATTCGCGCGGGCTGCATCATAACCACCAGACATAATGTACTGGCCTTTGAATACGGCGCGCAGCTTGGCTTTTAGCGCGGGGCTGACTTCAGGCGCACCCATCGCGCTGTGATCGACGATATGGATATACGCCAAGCCCACCGTATTGAGTTCGTTGATCAGTCGCTCAAACAGCGTGTCCATCACGGCATCGGATGTCATGCCGTTGAATGCGCCATAGGGCGAAAGACGCATACCGACACGTTCCGCGCCAATCGCGGCAGCCGCTGCTTTAGCAACTTCCACCGCGAAGCGAATACGATTTTCGATGCTGCCGCCCCATTGATCGACGCGCTGATTGGAAGCGGTATTGAGAAACTGGTCAATCAAATAGCCGTTCGCACCGTGCAATTCCACCCCATCGAAACCCGCTTCTATCGCGCGCTTCGCGGCATTTGCATATTCGGCGATAGCTTGCGCAATGTCAGTCTCGTTCATCACATCAGGTGGGGGGTAAGGCTGCATACCTTCACTGTCTGTCCACATTTCGCCTTGCAAAACTATTGTTGATGGGGCCAGTATTTTCGTACCAGCCTGCATATTGGCGGGATGGCAGACGCGCCCGCAGTGCATCAGCTGCACAAAAATTTTGCCACCCGCTTGATGCACACCATCGGTCACGCGCTTCCAACCTTGCACTTGCGCATCCGAAAACATGCCCGGAATACGCGCATAACCAAGACCATTGGGCGAAGGCGAGGTGCCTTCGGTAATGATAAGTCCCGCATCTGCGCGCAACCGATAATACTTTTCCATCAACTCATTCGGAACATTACCGATAGCACGACAACGCGTAAGCGGTGACATAACAATGCGGTTTTTTAATTGCAGCTTGCCGAGATTGGTTGGGGTGAATAGCTTGGCGGTCATATTATTTTCCTTGGTTGAGGTGTTAGGGAAGCACTGATCTATTCGAGTTCGTCGTTCCCGCACAGGCGGGAACCCAGTCAAATTAACAAGCTGGATCCCCGCCTACGCGGGGATGACGAATAAATCAGAGCATGGATTTAATTGTGTTCCTGCTTGCTTGCATCCGCATCATCTTGCTTGGGCTTGCAGCACCAGCTGCGCATTCCCGTCTGAAATTTTTCGCGCTCTTCGGGTGTCATGTTTTCCATGCTGCGTGGTCGGCAGTGTCCTTTCCAGCCGCCACATTTGCGGAAACTGCAGCCAAAAAGTATCTTGCTTAACAATAGCAAGCCCATTGCCTGCACGTAGCTGATCTCATGTCCGCCAGTGAATAGCACAGGGATCAACCAGTTCCATAGTGTCATCACCACCCAGCCCAGTGCTGCGATACCCAACACCACCAAGAGGAAAATTTTTCCACATTTTGGTTTGCAGTTCATACTCATTTCATTACTCCTTTACAAAATTAAGGTCATACTAAAAATTCAATCAAGCCGATGATGGCAAGGCGCAAATGGGCGAAAAACCGGAGTGTAAAAAAAGGTACACGAGGATTTTGAGTGCGTTTGCAACACCGTCAGCGCGGCTTCAGTGAATTTATAGAAATTCGTCATAGATCGTTTGCAGCTTGCCGCGTAGATGCAGCACCGCATAACGCTTGCGCGCCAGCAAGGTACTCACGCCCACGCCGCTTTCATCTGCCAGCTCTTTGAAACTACGCCCATCCAATTCGTGAGCGATGAATACTGCGCGTTGTTCCTCTGGCAATTCGGCTAACGCGGCGGTCAATTCTTCCAACAAAACCGCTCGTGCATACGCCGCTTCTGGCCCTGAATCTAACGATGGCAGCACCCCTTCCAGCCAATGCTCGTTGTCATCTTCCTCGGAAAATTCCGGCAGCGGCTCCTCCTTCTTCTTGCGAAAGCGGTCGATGATGCGATTGCGCGCAACACGGTAAAGCCACGCGCCGACTTGCTCGATCGGTTCAGGCAAGCGATACGCTTCCATAAACTCAAAGAACACATCCTGCAAAATATCTTCAGCCTCGCCCGCATCAGGCACGCGGCGGCGAATGAAACTTCCCAGTTGCCCGCGCTCGCTGGAGATCGTCTCGGTGATACGTTTATCTTTCTCGATCATCAGCGCATTAGAAGTTAACGTTGTATCCATACTGGTAAAGACGATTCACGGATGGGAATATTGCAATGCAGATGAAAAAATGATGCACAGCATGCGGGGAGTGTAACGGCAGCTTAGAAGTTCTTAACGAAATCTGCCTGGCGTTGCACTAGGCAGATGTTTTTTCAAATCATTGCAAACTCAATCGTCATAATCGGGATAGTTGGGAATCGACACCGTGTCGTTATCAAACACACCTTTTGTGGCTTGTGTGTGGCATTTATCACAGAGGCTAAGTGATTTCACTCCTGCATTGCCCTTCACCATTTTTGCGGGGATGTGTTTGTGTTTTCGCTCGATATATCGCAGCCCGGTGATGCTCATTGGCGTATCGCCGCTCATTGCCGCATTGGCGATTTTGCGGGCGCGTTTGTAGTAGGATTTGTCCGCGCCATTTTCGATGGCGTAATCGAGAATCTCCTTTAACGTATCGGCTTCGATTTCGGCATTGACCCCAAAGTGTTTGCGCAAAGCATCGGGACTCAACAATTTCTCCCATGACCTTGCGGGCAGCAATCCTGGTTGATAGGCAAAGTGACAATCGCCACATTCAGTTTGATAGGCTTTGTTGGTCACGGGTTTAACTTCCTTGGCGCGATTGAAATCCAGCAGCCAACCGCCCAAACTTTCCGCTGCCGCCGCGTGGCCACTACCCAGCAGCAACAAGGTCAACGTACACGTTGTGAGTTTTAATTTTGTTGTCATCACGCGCTCCGTTACCATGTCAATTTAATTGCGACAGCCATCGCCAGTCCGCCCAATTCCGCCATGCCCGCATGGCTGGTTTCCGTGGTGGACCTGGCTGACTTTAGGACGGCATAGGTCATCAGACCGGCACCTGCTGCACCCAACAACGCGTGCATATTGTCCGGGTCGGTAAAGCCGTCTTCGAAATGAAAATCATCCCAATGCGTAATGAGTCCAGATGCTACCGTGGCAACTGCCATGCCTGCCGCCGCACGTGCAAAGCGTGTGTGTGCCGTACCTGAGGTTTGGCGCGGAGGAGCAGGGGAGACGCAGCTGTCTTCACAGCCTTCGCCAGGATTGGTGATTGCAGCCAAACCCACCAACACTATCGTACCCAGGCCAAGATATTGGTGCGCATTACTTGCCGTGAAAAACGGCGGCTTGAATTCGGCGGGCTTGCTCGTTGGCACGGAAGCCGCCGGTTGGGTAGCGGTATCCGTTTCATTGAGTGCCAGTATGTAAGATTTAGAGCTGTCAGTGTAATCGCTGCTTAATTTTGGAATCAACATACCATCACTCGCATACACTCCCCACGACAGCGACAGGGTGCTGATACCTGCAATCGCCATGCTCAAGATTTTTACAGCTTTCACATTCGCTCCTTTGTTATTTTTTGATGGTTAACAGATAGGCAAGCACATCGCCTTGTTCTTGTGGGGTGCATAAACGCTCCAGCACGTCATTGCAGTTACGCTTGAACCATTTTTGCACTTTTTTCATTTCGGTAAATCGTTCCGCATTGGCGGCCGGGGCGAGTGGGTCTATCGGCTTATCGGTTTTTGCGTGCTTGCCTTGCTCAGCAGGATTCTTTGTGTGGCACGACTCGCAATTCCAATCGCCGCCGTGTTTGTCTTTGAAGAATTTCTCGCCACGCGCAGCAGAAAATTCCTGAAACTTACCCTCTTTGAGGGCATTGGCTTTAATGCTTGCCAAAATTTCGGCGGGTGTTTCGGCAAAGGCAGGTTGGGCAATCGAGGTGATTAAAGTGAAGCTGATTAGATATAAGGAACGAAACATCAATTACTCCTTGGTTAAAACGAACGAGCCGTAGAGTCATTTGCTTAATGAAAGTTCAGGCACCCATACTCTTAACCAACGGTTCATCACCATGCAGTTTTGTTTAAATAATTTTCCGGTTAGTGCTGTCTGGTAACCGCAAACTGTGCCAGATCAAGCATGCACTGCTTGTATTTTGATGGGGGTAAGGAAGCCAGTGCGGCACATGCCAATTCGGCTTCATGTAACGCTTGCTTGCGTGTGAAATCCAATGCGCCCGTGACATGGACTATCGCCAGCACGTCGGCAAATTTTTCCACCTCACCCTGTTCAATCGCGTGGTGCACCACCGCTGCCTGATCGGGCGTGCCGTGCTGCATGGCGTAAATCAGGGGCAGGGTGGGTTTCCCTTCGGCGAGATCATCGCCCAGATGTTTGCCTGTTTGTTGTTCGTTGGCGGAGTAATCCAGCACGTCGTCTATCAATTGAAATGCCGTGCCGAGATGCGTGCCATATTTCGCGGCGGCATCCGCATCCGCTGCTGATGCCTTGCCCAGAATCGCGCCGAGGCGCATCGCCGCTTCAAATAATTTTGCAGTCTTGCAGTGAATCACGCGCATGTAGTTGGCAACATCGACCTCGGCGTTGTGACAATTTAGCAGTTGTAGCACTTCACCTTCGGCAATGGTATTGGTGGCCTCCGCCATGGTGTCCAGCACGCGCATGTCACCGACCTCGACCATCATTTGGAATGCGCGCGAATAGAGAAAATCGCCCACCAGCACGCTGGCGGCATTGCCGAACAAAGCACTGGCGGTGGCGCGCCCGCGACGCAAGGAAGATTCATCCACCACATCATCATGCAGCAAAGTGGCAGTGTGAATAAACTCCACCACTGCCGCGAGACTATGATGTTGTGTTCCCTGATAGCCCAAAGCATTTGCCGCCAGTATGACCAATGCGGGGCGCAACCGCTTGCCGCCCGCCAGCTTGTGCAACGGCAGGTTGGCCCGTCGCGCCTTGAGGTCCCACAGCGCCGTATCAATCCCGGCAATCGCATCGAGCAAAAACGAACCTGTATGGCCGCGCACGCGCATCGCCGCATACATCAACGACCACA
>CAZSPN010000001.1:115521-122441 GCA_964608835.1 uncultured Gallionella sp. | reverse complement strand
GGGCGCAACCGCTTGCCGCCGCTGTTGACGATGTACTCGCTGACCTGATTGACCAACACGACTTCCGAGTGTAGCCGCGAGCGGATGACTTGATCCACCGCAGCCATATCTGCCGCGAGATGTTGTTTGAGATTGTTTAAAAACACGGCTAATCCTGAAATGTACAAGGCGCGGGATTCTTGTTTGCGCGCCTTAAATTAGGGTAGCATTGTCGCACAAAATTTCTTGACTCCGAACTCCCTGAATATGAAAAACTCGCTTGGCAAAGTCATTGTATGGATTTTTGTCGCCCTGCTGGGCGCGTCGGCTGTGGGCGGTATCGCGCTCAATCGCGGTGAATCAATCAACGCGCTGTGGTTCATTACCGCTGCTTTGTGCGTGTATACCATCGCATACCGTTTTTATGCCGCATGGATCGCCGCAACGGTATTGAGTATAGACGAGACCCGCGCCACGCCTGCCGAGCGGTTGAACAATGGGCGCGACTACGTGCCGACTAACCGCTGGATTGTGTTCGGCCACCACTTTGCCGCGATTGCCGGCCCCGGCCCGCTGGTCGGGCCAACCTTGGCGGCGCAGTTTGGTTACTTGCCCGGCACGCTGTGGATATTGTTCGGCGCGGTATTGGGCGGTTGTGTGCAAGACATGGTGACACTGTTTTTTTCCACGCGCCGTAATGGCAAAAGCCTGGGACAAATGGCGCGCGATGAACTCGGCGCGATTGGCGGAGTTGCCGCGCTAATGGCGACTTTTTTGATCATGATTATCCTGATTGCGGTGCTGGGATTAGTGGTGGTTAACGCGATGAAGAACAGTCCATGGGCAACTTCCACCGTTGCCGCGACAATACCGATTGCGATGTTGGTGGGGCTGTATATGTACAAGCTGCGACCGGGGCGCGTGTTGGAAGGCTCGGTACTGGGTGTATTGCTATTGCTGTTGGCGGTGGCAGGTGGTGGCTGGATCGACCATCAGGAAGGGTTACGTGAACTGTTTAACCATCCTGGACTCCCGCTTGCTTTTGCGGTAATTGGCTACGGTTTCGCTGCCGCTATTTTGCCCGTGTGGATGCTGCTCGCGCCGCGTGATTACCTCTCCACATTCGTTAAGCTCGGCACAGTAATTTTGCTGGCCGCCGCAATTTTATTGTTGCGCCCCGAAATAAAAATGCCCGCATTCACACAGTTTGTGGATGGCACTGGGCCGATATTTGGCGGCGCGTTATTTCCGTTTGTATTTATCACCATTGCCTGTGGTGCAATCTCCGGTTTTCATTCGCTGATCTCGTCCGGTACAACACCCAAGTTGCTATCCAACGAACGCGACATCCGCATGATCGGTTATGGCGGCATGTTGCTGGAGTCTATGGTTGCCATCATGGCAATGATCGCCGCGACGGTGCTTGATCCCGGCGTGTTCTTCGCCATCAATTCACCTGCGGGTGTGGTCGGAAAAGAAGCTGTTGATGCGGTCGCCAAGATTACTTCTTGGGGTTTCCCTGTCACAGTCGAACAAATGAATGTACTCGCCCAGCAAATGGGCGAAGCCACCTTGTTTGCGCGCACCGGTGGCGCGCCGTCATTGGCTGTCGGCATGGCAAGCATTTTCGGCAGCGCGTTCGGCGCGGGCATGCTGGCGATGTGGTACCACTTTGCCATTATGTTCGAGGCCATTTTCATCCTGACCACACTTGATGCGGGTACGCGGGTGGGTCGCTTCATGTTGCAGGATATGCTGGGCAATATCTGGCCTGCAATGGGGCGCACCTCGTGGTATCCGTCGGTGTTGTTCAGCAGCGCAGTTGTCGTGGCAGCATGGGGCTATTTTTTATACATCGGCGTGATTGACCCGAATGGTGGCGTGAATATTTTGTGGCCGCTGTTCGGCATCGCCAATCAAATTCTGGCGGCAATCGCACTGTGTGTTGCAACAGGCATCCTGGTGAAATCCGGCAAGCTGCGTTATGCGTGGATCACCGCACTGCCCTTGACCTGGCTGGTCATCATCACCAGCACTGCCTCCTGGCAAAAACTCACCAGCGATGATGTTCGCGTTGGCTTTATCGCCGCCGCCAACAGCATGGCGGACAAACTAGCCGCCGGCGCATTGCCGCCCGACAAGGCCGCCGTCGCACCGCAACTGATTTTTAACCAGCAACTCGACGCTGTGCTGGTGCTGTTTTTTGTCGTGCTGCTATGGGTGATCGTGGGCGATACTGTGCGTGTTTGTTTGCGCCACTTGGCCGGAAAACCTGTACCGGCCTTGGCAGAAACCCAATATCAAGAGACCGAATTGGAGCGTGCATGGGTACGCGACTAAATTTACTTAATACTATCCGTTCGCTGTGGTGCAGCATCCGCGAACTTAGCGGTGATGATGGCTATGAACGATATTTGGCGCACCATCTCGCGGTGCATCCCGAATCCGCACCGCTATCCCGAACCGATTGGTTCGCACATGAACAGCAGCGCAAATGGACGGGTGTGAAACGCTGCTGCTAGGGAAGCACTGATCAGCGCGCAGCCAATAAAGCCGCGCCGTACAACGCCGCCCTGTCATTCAAAATTACTTTCACAGGCATGGCTTCCAGCAGCGGGCGCATCCGCCCTTTGTTGAAAAAAGCTTTCAAGAAAATCCCATTTTGAAGGCGCGATAAAATTTTTGGCGCAATGCCGCCGCCCAGATACACGCCGCCACGGCTCATCATCTTGAGTGCCATGTTGCCTGCCTCCGATCCATACAACTGCAAAAACCAATCTAAGGTTTCCACGCACAACACATCGCGTTCCGCAATCGCCGCATTGGCAATTGCGGCAGCCGCATCGCCTTGCTCCATCTCATCGTTCAGCCAGGCAGGGACGGTGGCATGATGGTAATGGCACATAAATTCATACAGCGCGACGATGCCCATACCCGACACCACGCGCTCCCAACTCACATGCTCGTAACGCTGCTGCAAATACTTGAGCAAGGCAAACTCGCGGTCATCGCTGGCGGTAAAGCTGGTGTGTCCGCCTTCTGTTGCAAATGGATGATGCGACTGACCATCCCAAAACAAACCCGCCTCACCCAGCCCTGTCCCTGCCGCAATCACGGCCAGGTTGCCGACTGCGTCGGCTGCGCCTTTGTGCAAGGTGAATAAATCCGCCTCACCCAGTGCGGGTAAACCGCAAGCCGTCGCTTCCAAATCATTGAGCAACACACACCGCGCAAAACCAAATTGACGTTGCAACGCATCCGCATCAATGCGCCAGGGCAGGTTGGTAGTCTGCACCACCTTGCCTTGCACAGGACCGGCAATCCCGAAACCCGCGCGACTTGGTGTGTCCGAGCCATGCAAAAAATCGGTTAATAATTCATCAAACGTAGAATAATTTTGGCTGGGGTAACTCGCCTCGCGCAGCGTGTTCAGCCTCGTGCCGCTTACCTCGATGAGAGCGAGGCGCGTTTTGGTACCGCCGATGTCACCGCATAACACGGCATTGGATTGTATGTGCATTGTGTACCCTCATCTCACTTTCAAATAGGCGTATTGGCAAGAAGCCAATAGGAAAAACGAATAGTGGACATCCGCACTCGCCACTACCCAAACGATTCCCCGTTATATGACCCGCTAATGGTAACACCAGCCCCAAGACCGGTATCCGGCAAGTGTGCATCACCCAAGGCGGGGTCACCCCCTTGCGGTATGGTACCCGCCACGCACGCACCAAAAACCCCGAAGCCAATGGCACGGATGACCGCACAAACCGTAACTGGATTATCGTAACGCGCCTGTAATCAGGATGCGATAAAATCACCCCATGCAAACGAAATCCATTTCTTACACTTCAACCCGCCCCCCCAGCTTGTTGCGCAAAACGGTAGCGGCTGTCATGACTATAGCCTTGGCGGGCGTGGCACTGATGTTCTCGGCGGTATTACTGACTGCCCTGCTGATTTTGGTTGTGATCGGTGGCAGTATTTTTTGGTGGAAAACGCGCGAGCTGCGCAAGCAGATGAGGCAACACATGCAGAACTTTCCACCGCCGAGCGGGGCGACACGTCAGAGCGACATCTTTGCGGAAGCAGAACTCAAAGGGCAAGTGATCGAGGGCGAAGCGGTTCGGGTGGATGAGCCAAGAATCAGGGATTAAGCCAGAGTAGGGTGCAATAACCGTCCTGAGTTTGTCGAAGGGCGCAGCATTGCACCGGATGTTCTCACCCTAAACCACCAACTCCGACATACTCGAAGAAATATCAAACGCCTCATGCATCGCGCGCGTGATGGCAACGTAGGTCAGGCGCACATCGTCTTATTCAAGGGCCAAGTATTTTTTGCGATGAACTGATACTTGGACACGGTGCTGTTCCATCAGGGCTTGAGCCTGTTTTTGACTGCGGCGGATTGCGCGAGTTTGCAGCCTTCGATCCGCATCAAGGTTCGGGCAGCTTGGGCGATCTTCTGGTAAAGGCTGGGTCTGACTTGCATCGCTTTCTCCCATAATAGCTCGCCATTCCGGCGAGTTTTGTTGCCGCAGATTATAACAAATTATGCCGTGTTACGGCCTGTTCCGTTACTTCACCACCACCCAACCAAGCATCTGAAGTCAGCTCGGTTGATATTTTTGGCAATCTTTTTTTCAGGTAATTGAATGCAAGCAACTCCTTCTCGCGCCATGCCACATTGTTCATGCTTTTGCAGCATTGGCTTAGGTCAGACGGTCGAATGATATACTGCCGACCGATATTTCCAAATTCACTTTCAACCTTCTATCAGGAGTTTTTATGAGGCTGTATTCCACCGTATTAGCTGGGCTTGTTTGCACATTGGTGCTGGCATCATTCAATGCCAGCGCGGCGGATGATTTGAAATCCGTTATCTCCATTTACGAAAACGGCGAAGCACTTGCGGGGAAAACGGTGAGTGTGCAAGGCAAGGTGGTGAAGGTGGTGAAAGGCATCAAGAAACGCAATTTCATTCATATTCAGGATGGTACGGGTGATGCCAAAGTTGAGACCAACGACTTAACGGGTACGACTACGCAACTGGCTAACGTGGGCGATCAAGTTGTCCTCACGGGCGTGGTGGTAATTAACCGTGATTTTGGCGGCGGCTATTTATTCCCAAGGCTGCTAGAAGAAGTTACCGTTACACCCGTAACCGCACCGGCAGTGGAAGTTAAGCCTTAAGCGTTAGCGGTTTTTAAGCATCACAAAATTAGGGGCGTTCACTCGAAGTGAACGCCCCTTGGTTTTTTGCGGGTTAAATTTTCATGACGGCTGCTGATTTCAAAAAATTGCTGTGGCGCACGCAAATTACGGTGCCGGTTGTATAAACCGCACGCCAGATAAATCAGTGTTCCTCTGGTAAATGAGCTGAGTCCGGTTTTACAGCGGCGACAACAGTACGCTCTCGCGCAGTTTTTTCAACTGGTCGCGCAAGCTTGCCGCTTTCTCGAATTCCAGATCCTTTGCCGCTTGCAACATTTCTTTTTCCAGGCGGGTGATTTCCCTGGCAATCTCTTTTTCGCTCATCGCCAGATATTTTGCGTGGGTCTGCGCCGCTTTTAATTGGCTACGCTCATCGTCAATTTGAAACACGCCATCAATAATATCTTTGATGCGTTTTTGCACACCTTGCGGAGTGATGCCGTGCAGAACGTTATGCGCAAGTTGTTTGTTACGACGGCGATCCGTTTCATCAATCGCACGGCGCATTGAGTCGGTGATTCTGTCTGCATACAACATTGCCTTGCCATTGATGTGACGCGCGGCGCGGCCTATGGTTTGAATAAGCGAACGTTCGGAACGCAGAAACCCTTCCTTGTCGGCATCAAGTATCGCCACCAGCGATACTTCGGGAATATCCAACCCTTCGCGCAACAGGTTGATTCCGATCAGCACATCGAACATACCCAAACGCAGGTCGCGGATAATTTCCACACGCTCCACGGTTTCCACTTCGGAATGCAGGTAACGCACTTTGATGCCGTGCTCGGACAGGTAATCGGTTAGGTCTTCCGACATGCGTTTGGTCAGCGTGGTGACCAACACACGTTCGCCAACCTTGATGCGCAGGTTGATCTCGGACATTAAATCATCCACCTGATTGATCGCCGGACGCACTTCGATGATGGGATCAACCAACCCGGTGGGACGCACCACCTGCTCCACCACTTGCCCCGCGTGGTTGGCTTCATAGATGGCGGGGGTGGCGGAAATAAAGATGCTTTGGCGCATCATTTTTTCAAATTCGTCGAAACGTAGCGGGCGGTTGTCCATCGCGGAAGGCAGGCGGAATCCGTAGTTGACCAAGTTTTCTTTGCGTGCGCGGTCACCTTTGTACATAGCACCAATTTGCGGGATCATCACATGGCTTTCGTCGAGAAACATCAGCGCGTTGGGCGGTAAATAATCGATCAACGTGGGCGGTGCGGCTCCCGCTAGGCGCCCCGACAGATGCCGGGAGTAATTTTCGATGCCTTTGGTAAAGCCGATCTCGTTGAGCATTTCCAGATCATGGCGGGTGCGTTGCTCGATACGTTGCGCTTCGATCAATTTGTTTTCACGCTGATAAAACGCGATGCGTTCCGCGAGTTCGACTTTGATGGTTTCGATTGCATCCAGCACGGTGCTGCGCGGCGTAACGTAATGGCTGGAGGGATAAACGGTGTAGCGCGGCACTTTTTGTAGGATGTGTCCCGTGAGCGGATCGAACAGCGAGATCGTTTCCACTTCGTCATCGAATAAGGTGATGCGCACCGCCAGCTCGTTGCTCTCGGCGGGGAAAACGTCGATCACATCACCGCGCACACGAAATTTTCCGCGCGAGAAATCAGTGTCGTTGCGCTCGTACTGCATCTCGATGAGGCGTTTGATCACCTCGCGCTGGTGCATTTTTTCGTTGTGGCGCAGATGCAAAATCATGCCGTGGTAAT
>CAZSPN010000001.1:100187-115511 GCA_964608835.1 uncultured Gallionella sp. | reverse complement strand
TCTTCGCGTTCCAGCATCGCCTTGGTGGCAGACAAGCGCATTTGCTCGATCTGCTCGTTGATGCTGGAATCCTTTTCGATATACACATCGCGTGACGGCACGTAGGCCTCAGGCTGGTAGTAATCGTAATACGAGACGAAATACTCCACCGCATTTTCAGGAAAGAACTCGCGCATCTCGGAATACAATTGCGCGGCGAGTGTTTTATTTGGTGCCATCACCATCGCGGGGCGACCCGTCTGGGCGATGACATTCGCCATGGTGTATGTCTTGCCCGAACCCGTTACGCCCAGCAAAGTTTGGAACGACAAACCATCGTTGATGCCTTCCACCAGTTGCGCGATTGCCGTGGGTTGATCACCCGCAGGCTGAAACGGTTGATGCAAACGATATGGGCTGTTGGGGAAGGTTTTAATGCTCATCACTTCGCGCGTTACACAGTCACTTTGATTGTTGGTGAGCCTTCCCGCATTGAGCCGATTACGCTGGCTTGGGCGAATCCGGCATCCCTGAAACAAACTAGTACTTCATCCACAGCTTGTGCCGCAACAGATACCAATAATCCCCCGCTGGTTTGCGGGTCGGCCAGCAAACGTTGTTGCCAGCTTTCCATCTGCGCGGCAAAGTCCATTGCATGGCCGTAGCTCTCCATATTGCGCTCTATCGCGCCCGGCCCATAGCCTTGCTGCGCCAGAGGTAGGGCATGGGACAACACGGGGATGTCATTAAAATTAATTTCGGCAGACAGATTCGATCCGCGACAAATCTCCAGCAAATGTCCGAGTAAACCAAAGCCAGTTATATCCGTCAGCGCGTGTACCGACTGCAACTCAGACAACGCGCCACCTGCCGTGTTGAGTTGGGTGGTGGTGGCAATCATTTGCGCATACCCTTCGGCAGACAGCACGCCTTTTTTCAATGCTTGTGCCAACACGCCCACGCCCAGCCCCTTGCCGAGTATCAACACATCGCCCGCTTGCGCCGCACTGTTCTTTTTTAACTTGTCGGGATGCACGATACCGATAGCCACCAAGCCGTAGATCGGCTCGATTGAATCGATCGAATGCCCGCCAGCCAGTGGAATGCGCGCCACTTTGCACACTGCCTCTCCGCCTTGCAAAATGGCGCGGATAGTTTCCACTGGCAGTTTGTTGATCGGCATCCCTACAATCGCCAACGCCATGATAGGCGTGCCACCCATGGCATACACATCAGAAAGTGCGTTGGTTGCGGCGATGCGTCCGAAATCAAACGGGTCATCAACAATCGGCATAAAAAAATCGGTGGTGGCGATGATGGCTTGCTGGTCGTTCAGGCGATATACGGCAGCATCGTCACTGGTTTCTGTGCCTACCAGCAGATTGGCAAACGGTAATTTATCTTGCGCCTCACCCAAAATTTTCTGCAACAGGGCAGGCGCAATTTTGCAGCCGCAACCGCCACCATGCGACAATGAAGTCAATTTAATTTCCGACACGCGTGATTCCTTCCAGATGCTATTTAAGATTGCAAACCTATCACAGCTCGGTGAATTTGACGAAATTATCGATGTGCGCACGCCTGCGGAGTTTGCCGAAGATCACATTCCCGGTGCGATCAACTGCCCCGTTCTTTCGGATGAAGAGCGTGTGGTGGTGGGGACATTGTACAAACAGCAATCACCGTTTGAAGCACGCAAGGTTGGTGCGGCACTGGTGGCAAAAAACATCGCCGAACATTTGCAAACGTGCTTTAACTATCACCCCAAATCATGGCGACCCCTTATTTACTGCTGGCGCGGCGGGCAACGCAGCGGGGCGATGAGCATCATTCTCGCGCAAGTGGGATGGTCGGCGCACAAGCTGGAAGGCGGCTACAAAAGCTATCGCCGCGACGTGTTGGAAAAACTCGAAGCGTTACCGTCCGGCTTGAAATTTCGCGTGGTGTGCGGTGCGACGGGATCGGGGAAAAGTCGCCTGCTGAAAGCCTTGGCAAGCAATGGGCAGCAAGTACTGGACTTGGAAAATATCGCACAACATCGCGGCTCGGTGCTGGGAAGGTTACCCGGCCAAGCTCAACCCTCGCAGAAATTATTTGATAGCCTGTTGTTGCAAGCATTACAAAAATTTGATGTCGCCCGCCCCGTTTATGTGGAAGCGGAAAGCAACAAAATCGGCCTCATTACCGTGCCGCCCGCACTCATCACGGCGATGCACGCCAGCGAATGTCTGTTAATTGAAACACCTGTGGAAGTCAGGGTGGCGGGGCTCATCGAAGATTATCAGCATTACTTAACCAATCCCAAGATGCTCATTGCCCACTTGCAATCATTGCACCGTTTTCACGGTGAAAAGCAATTAGATCACTGGGCTGAACTCATCCACGCGGGGAATTTTCATACACTGGTCGCCGAATTGCTCACACTGCACTACGACCCCAGCTATCAACGCGCCACCTCCAGGCATTACACAAGGCTTGATGCCGCCCGGAAAATTTCGTTGGAGAGCTTGTCGGCAAACGCGCTGAAGAAGTTCAGCCTTGCTTTTTAAGCGGTGTTTCCCTTGGCTCTATGAGTTCAATTCTCGGCCAGTTTGCTGTTGGGCAAGGCTGCGGCTGGATAAATTAAGTGGCTTGTGAGAACATGAGTCGTCAAGGTAATCGTGAAAATGTCGGATGGCGGATCGGGAAATAGATCAACAATTAGTCGAGCGCGTGCAGCGCGGGGATAAGGTCGCCTTTGATTTGCTGGTGTCCAAATACCAGCGCAGGCTGGGGCGACTCATTTCGCGCTTTGTGCGCGACCCTGCCGAAGCCGAAGATGTGACGCAGGATGCCTTCATCAAGGCTTACCGGGCATTGCCCGGTTTTCGTGGGGACAGTGCTTTCTACACATGGCTGTACCGTATCGGCATCAATACCGCAAAAAATTATCTGCTGGCAAACAAGCGTCGTGCACCCACCACTACACCCTTTGATGCTGAAGAATCCGAATCCTTTGAAGAGGCCAGCCTACTTCGTGAGGTTAATACGCCCGAAAATGAACTCATGAGCAAACAAGTTGTCGATGTAGTGCAGAAATCATTACAGGCGTTGCCGGATGATTTGCGAACGGCTCTGACACTGCGTGAAATAGAGGGGTTGAGTTACGAAGAAATTGCCGATGCGATGAATTGCCCGGTCGGCACGGTAAGATCAAGAATTTTCAGGGCACGTGAGGCGGTTGCAGCCAATCTGCGGCCATTGTTGGAAACCAGTAAAGAGAATAGGTGGTAGGTGTGAAGCAAAAAATTTCGGCGTTGATGGACGGTGAGTTATTCGAGGACGAGGCGAGTAGCTGCTTGGCGGGTCTGAGGCCAAGTTCGGAAGCGCGTGGCGACTGGGCGGTTTATCATCTGATAGGAGATGCGTTACGCCAACCGGGGCATATTCCCGCTGATTTGAGCATGGCAATCAGGGTGAAAATTCAGGAAGAGCCCACTGTGCTTGCGCCACGTACCAGCATGATTCGGCAAAACCCCCGTCACTTTGCCATCTCGGCGGCGGCAACACTGGCGGCAGTAGGCGTGGTGGCGTGGATGTCGTTAGGCATCAGCCCGGAACCCAATCTTCAGGCTACGGCCTCACAACCAGCCGCTATTCGTCCGGCAAGTATGCAGTTTCGACCGGATGCAAATGAATACTTGATGGCACATCAGGAATTTTCCCCCAGTACAGATATGAATGGCGGCGCATCGTACATACGTGCGGCTGCCTATACGTATGATGGTAATACCCAGTAATTTTGATTAGGAATGTGATGAGGCTTCGCGGTACTTTATTGGCATTGTTGTTGGCTTGCACGTTCAATGTTGGTGCGGGTGAGGCGGAGACGTGTGCCGATTGGCTTAAAACCGTCGCCTTTGCCGGACACGAAACCGAATACAGCGGCGTGTTTGTTTATCAGCATGATGATGCGGTAGAGACATCACGCATCACTCACCTGATTGATTCGGGAGTGGAGTACGACAAGCTGGAGGGGTTGGATGGCCCCAAGCGGGAAATTCTTCGCCATCACGGGCAGGTCTGGATGTCCAACGAGCATGGAATGTTGCAAATGGATAGCCAGCAGAATCGCGGTCGATTCCCAGCATTGTTGCCGCAACAACTAACCGCATTGAGCGAGAATTACCAGGCAAAACTGGCGGGCAAAGAGCGCATAGCGGGTTATGACGCGCAAATTATTTTATTTCAACCCAAGGACCGTTCCTTGTATAGCCACAAAATGTGGATACATTCCGATTCGGGACTGCTGCTCAAATCTGCCGTATTGGACGATAAGAATAAGGCTGTCGAGCAATACACATTTACCCAATTGCAAGTGGGCGGAAAGCTTGACAGAGCCTGGTTGAAAACCAGCATAGCAAAAACTTTTCACGGTGAAAAAGGCCACGGTATCAGCAAGTCCAAACACGCTGATGCTTACAAATCCGCCCAGCCATTTAATAGCGGCTGGTCTGCCAATTATCTTCCCGCCGGCTTTAAGAAAATGACTGAGTTTGAACGTCCCATGCACGGGAAACACGCGCCAGTCATACAAATTGTCTATTCGGACGGGCTAACAGCGGTGTCGATCTTCATTGAGGAAAATGACCACGATGAAGACGATTTTGACGGGCTGTCGAGTCGCGGCGCGATGAGTTTGTATCACAAGGTGGTGGGAGATTACCTTTATACCGTGGTAGGGGAAGTGCCTCCACGCACGGTCGCCAAAATTCTCGGCTCTGTAACGCGCAGCAGAAGTTATAGCAGCAAGTAATTATGCTGGAAACCCGTGCAACGGTGGTGAAACTAGACGGGGGCAATGCCTTGGTCGAATCGGATCACGTTTCAAGTTGCGAGCAATGCAATGGCAAGGGCTGCGCCTCCAGCAAACTGGGGCAATTGTTTTGCAGTCGTCCGCGTCAATTCCAGGTAGAAAACTCCATCGGTGCAAAAGTGGGCGATGATGTCCTCGTGGCAATCGGCGAAGGCGCGGTGTTGCGCGGTATTGGTCTGGCGTACCTGTTGCCTTTACTGCTATTGCTGGTGGGAGCTGCGCTGGGCAGTGCCTTGGCAAGCGGAGAGGCACAACAAGATGGCTATGCCGTGCTGGGCGCGCTGTTGGGATTGGCGATCGGCTGGGGCGTGTCCAAACAAATTTCTTCGCGTTTGTCACAGGGCTACTTTCAACCCCGTCTCATTGGGCCGTATCGCGGCAAGCTGTAAGTCTTTCCAAAACAAAAATATGCTAAATAATTTCAGGCAAACGCTGGCATGGGTTGTGTGCGCGATGTGCAGTTTACAAGCCCTCGCAAAAGAGTTGCCTGACTTCACCGGCTTGGTTGAAAAACAAGGCGCGGCGGTGGTGAATATCAGCATCACGCAAACGGCCGGCAACACACCCGTCACCCCCAATATGCAGGAAGGTGACGATCCTTTCTCCGAGTTTTTCCGTCGCTTTGCCCCGCAAATTCAGCCTGACCAGAACCGGGATGAACAATCGATGGGTTCGGGTTTTATCATCAGCTCCGATGGCTACATTATGACCAACGCGCATGTCGTTGATGGTGCGGATAAGGTAACCGTACGCCTGACCGACAGGCGTGAGTTTCGCGCCAAAGTGATCGGCACGGACAAACGCACCGATGTCGCACTGCTGAAAATTGAAGCGTACGGATTACCCAAAATCGACAAAGGCGACCCGAATAAATTAAAAGTGGGCGAATGGGTGGTCGCCATTGGCTCACCGTTCGGCTTTGATAACAGCGTTACCGCAGGCATCGTGAGTGCCAAGGGACGCTCACTGCCGCAAGATAACTTTGTGCCGTTCATTCAAACCGATGTAGCAATCAATCCGGGTAATTCGGGCGGACCGTTATTTAACCTGAGCGGTGAAGTGGTGGGCATCAATTCCCAAATTTACACACGTTCGGGTGGTTCGATGGGATTGTCTTTCGCCATTCCGATTGATGTGGCCACCCAAGTGGTGGATCAACTGCGCAGCAACGGCAAAGTCACGCGCAGCCGTATCGGCGTGACGATCCAGGAGCTTACCAGCGAGTTGGCGGAGTCGTTTGGCTTGAGTAAGCCGGAAGGCGCGCTCATCAGCAGTGTGGAAAAAGATGCTCCCGCAGACAAGGCGGGTATTGAGGTCAGTGATGTCATTCTTAAGTTTGATGGCAAAGCAATTAACCGCTCCGGCGATCTGCCCCGCATTGTCGCGGCAACCCAACCGGGCCGCAAAGTGACAGTTGAATTGTGGCGCAAAGGCACGGTAAAACAACTGAGCGTGGTTGTGGCGGAAATTCCGGAAGAAAATAAATTGAGCCATGCGGATGACCAAACCAATGACGGAAAAACCGCCACAACGCTTGACCGACTGGATATTTCGGTGAGCGTGTTAAGCGCGGCGCAACAGCAAGAACTGCAAGTAAAAGGCGGGCTGCTCGTCGAAAGCGTCAAGAGTGCAGCGGCGCGTTCAGCAGGATTGCGTCAGGGCGACGTACTGCTGGCGATAGGCAACATCCCTTTGCATTCGGCGGAACAACTCAATGAATTTCTCGCGTCCGTCCCCACCGGACGCAATATTGCAATGCTGGTTAAACGCAATGAAGGCACGTCGTATATTGCGATTAAGCTGGATGAGAAATAGCGGACTTGGTGCTATATAGATTGCGCTGAGCGGGATGGCATAAAGTGAGGGATGCCGCGCTTTTGCGGTGGTCTCGTTCAAACGTCGGGTTAGTTGCTTTTAGCCTTGACAAAGCTAGCCTCGTTTATTGGATCAAGATACTCACCTTCAGGGATATAAATTCCCAAAGAGATGCGAACCTTTTGTGCTGCATAACAGTTCAATATGCCTTGATTTTCCAACGCGCTGTCATGGCCGTTATGAATGAATATCAATTCTCTAGAGGCTGTTGCAAATTTTTGCTTGCTAGGCAAGCAAAAAATGTATTTTGAAATATTGTAAGCTGGAATTAAGTGCATGTTGGATTGGAGCTTCGAAGAAAGAACACGCATATCCTCAGACATGACAGCTTGCTTTTCATCACCTAAGGGCTTGGGGCTTGCGTAAATTTTTGCGTAAAGAATTAACTTGTTGGCAATTTCAGCGACTGTTGCTTTGAATGATTGAACAGGATCAATTAACAATTTCAAAACTATTTGACCAAGAACAAATGTCCCAGCTCCGGCAACGATAGTAAAAAATTTTCCAAGGCACGTCCTCCATAGCAACTAACGTAATTTGACACCTAATGCAGCTTGATTATAGGCCAACCCTGTTGTTGCGCATGTGCCAGCAAGGTCTCATCGGGATTCGCCGCAACCGGATTTTTCACTTGGCTCATCAGCGGCAAGTCGTTGAGTGAATCACTGTAGAAGGTGCTATCGGCGAAGCTATCCAGCGTCCAGCCGCGCTCTGCCAGCCAGCTATTCAAGCGGGTGATTTTGCCTTCACGGAAGCTTGGTACACCCGCGACACGTCCGGTGAATTCTCCATCCTGTTGTTCCGGCTCTGTAGCAATCAAATGCTCGACACCGAACTCGCGCGCAATCGGTGCAGTGACGAAGCTATTGGTGGCGGTGATTATGACGCACACGTCACCTGCCCCCTGATGCTGTTTGACCAACTCACGTGCGGGCTGGGTAATCATAGCCATGACCGTTTCTTGCATGAATTGTTGATGCCATTCGTCCAGCGTTTTGCGCGGATGCCGTGACAAAGGCTTGAGTTGAAAATCGAGAAATTTTTGGATGTCCAACGTGCCTGCTTTGTATTGTTCGTAGAAGGCGAGGTTCTGCACTTCAAATAATTCGCGGTCGAGAATGCCGATGCGGATTAAGAATTGCGACCATTCAAAATCGCTATCGCCGTTGAGCAGGGTGTTGTCTAAATCGAATAAGGCTAGGTTCATTGCTAATAGTCCATTTTACTTCATTGCGGATTGGGTTTTGTAGGAGCGGGCCATGCCCGCGAACAAAAAGACAATCGCGGGCATGGCCCGCTCCTACGCATAGGTTTACTTCAAGTCATGTTGCAAAACTTCTTTCAGCAACGGCACGGTGGGTGCGCGATGCAAGCGCATTGAGTGTTCGTCCAGAGCGTCCAGCACGGCAATCAAACTGGGCAGATCGCGCCGTCCGTGGCGCAACAGGTATTGCGTCACTTCCTGAGACAGTGCGTAGCCTTTGGTATGGGCATGTTGTGCCAAGGCGAGAGCTTTTTCTTCATCGTTCAGGCTGTGTACCTGATATACCAATCCCCAGCCCAAACGGGTACGCAGGTCGTCGCGCAACTTGAGATGTAGCGGTGAAGCACTCCCGCACACCACCAAAGTGCCACCGTTGTCTTTAAGCTGGTTGTAGAGATTAAACAATTCGATTTGTGCCGCATCATCTAACTTCTCAACATCATCAATCGCCACCACTTCTGCTATTGGTGGCACGCTACCTTGTGCGTAGGCCGTGCTGTGATGCACCTCGGAATTGGCATGAATAAAGGCTTGCAGCAGATGGCTTTTGCCACTGCCGGCTTCGCCCCAAAGATAAAAAAATCTTTCTTCGTTGCCAGACAAAGCCTGACGCAATGCGGCGAGCAATTCGAGATTGTGACCGACCACAAAATTATCCAAGGTCGGTTGGTGTTCTGGCGTGATTGCCAATAACAACTGGCTCATGGTTTTTGATACATAGAGCTAGTGAGATACCACGCTTTGACGTGGCGCAACGTCACCAACAATATCGCAGCCAAAGGTAACGCTAACAACACGCCGAAGAAGCCGAATAATTGTCCGAATGCCAGCAAGGAAAAAATCACCACCAGCGGATGTAACCCGACGCGTTCGCCGACTAACCACGGCGTAATGAACATACCTTCGATCAACTGCCCCGCGCCGAATACTGCCCAGACTAAAATCACGCTACTGAACGAAGTAAATTGCATCGCAGCTGCAAGGGTGGCCAACACCAATCCCGTCACCATGCCGAGGTAAGGCACGAACACCAACATGCCCGCCACGATGCCGATTGGCAGCGCGAACTCCAACCCGACCAGCCACAACACCAGCACGTAATACACGCTCATTAGCAACATCACAGAGATTTGTCCGCGCAGGAACTCCGCCAGAATGCCATCCACCTCAGCAGCAATTTCCGTTACTTTGGCGTGCCAGTGACGCGGGATCAAGTCATCAATCTTTGCAATCAATCTATTCCAATCGCGCAGCAAATAAAACATTGCCAGCGGAATTAACAGCAAATTAATCAGCACCGCAACAATTGCCCCACCACTGCTGCCCAACCAGGGCAACACTTTGGCTGCCACGCCGCCCGCACTTTGCCAGTGAGTGAGCAACATGGTTTTGATTGCCTCGCCATCAATCTGCAAACCCGCGCCAAACCACTGCTGCAAGCGCGGCAAAAGATTTGCACGCACCGAGTCTATCCATTCCGGCAAGCGCGTAATGAACAAGCTGGTTTCCTTTTGCAGTAACGGCAGCATAATCAGCAGCAGCGTCGCAAACACCAACAGCAAGCCCGTCATCACCAGCACGACAGCCAATGCTCGCGGCACTTTCCATTTGCATAGCCGTTGCACCAATGGATTGCAGATGTAGGCAAGAATGGCGGCAGCAACAAACGGTGTAAGGATACCGCTCAACAGGTAGAGCAACAACACAAGTACCACCGCAAAAGACAGCCACTGCGCAACAGCATATCGGGACATGGTCATTTTGAGCCTTGTTTTTTGTCTTGTAAAAAGCGGAATCCATGCTACCAGTTTTTTTTCCCGCGTGGCTGCTGTGCCTTAAATAGGCTCAGACTGGCCCTATTTATTTTTAAACTTGAGAGGCCCCAAACAGTGCTCATGCGTTACTGGGCAATACATGGCGCGCATACTCCCTGTTACCCTTATGATTCGCTACGTTGAGGCATCTCGCGTTCGGTCCGCCGATCGGTAATGCATGCATTTTATTCAGGTAAAATGCAGCCTAAGCGGTGAGTTAGACAGTTCATAAGTTGTGAATTGAAATTTTTTGTGAGGAGTGGTTAATGCTGGAGATGTTTGCATCAAGTCAGTTTTGGGTGGATGTATTTAAGATCATTATGATTGATTTGTTGCTGAGCGGTGACAACGCGGTGGTGATTGCGCTGGCATGTCGCAATTTGCCCGAAGCGCAACGCAAAAAAGGGATTATGTTTGGCGTGGGCGGCGCGATTGGCTTACGGGTGATATTGACCTTCTTTGCGGTGAGTTTGCTGGCTTTGCCTTATCTCAAATTGGTGGGCGCGCTATTGCTGTTGTGGATAGGCATCAAGTTGATTTTGCCGGAAGATGAACACAGTGAGCAAAATATCAAGGCGGATACTCGTCTATTGGGTGCGATAAAAACGATCATTGTCGCCGATTTTGTGATGAGCCTGGACAACGTGCTGGGCGTGGCGGCGGTGGCAAAAGACAATTTTGGATTGTTGGTATTTGGCTTGCTGATCAGCATCCCGTTAATTGCTTGGAGCAGCCAACTGGTGCTGAAAATGATTGATCGTTTTCCGGTCATTATTTTTGCGGGCGGGGCGTTGCTGGGTTACGTGGCGGGGGAGATGTTGGTCACAGAAGCGTTATTTGCACCCATCATGGAAGCGCGGCATTACTTGCATACCCTTGTTCCGGTATGCTGTGCGGTATTCGTGCTGGTGGTGGGTAAATGGCTGGCAGTGCGCAAAGCGGTGGCGAGTAAGGCAATTGATCTGGTGGATGGGACTGTCGCCGCAAAATCAGGTAATAACAAGGAGTAACAATGAAAATACTGATTCCTTTGGATGGCTCGGACAACGCTAATCGTGCGGTGGATTACGTGGTCGCCAATATGGCAAAGCTGAAAGAAATGCCGCAGATATTTCTGTTGAATGTGCAATGGAAGGTGGCGGTGGGCAACGTTAAGCTTTTTATCAATCAGGACACCATCGACGATTATTACCGCGAGCAAGGTATGGCGGCATTGCAGCAGGCACGCACTACTTTGGATAAAGCCAACTTGGCGTATCAATACCATATCAGCGTGGGCACGCCTGCCGAGGCGATTGCGCAATATGCCATGGAGCAGGATGTCGATCAGATTGTAATGAGCAAACAGGGTCAGGGCAGTCTGCAAAGCATGTTGCTGGGTTCGGTGGTGAGCAAGGTGTTGCATCTGGCCAATTGTCCGGTGTCGCTGGTGAAGTAGTTCGTGTGAAAAAACCAATAATAAAGCTGTGTGGGAGAGATAAATGAGAGTTTCATCCGCACTGGAAATCGTTAGCCAGACTCATTCCGGCAGGGTGCGTTCACACAATGAAGACAGCGTGGGATATGAGTCCGGATGCGGTCTGGTGGTGCTGGCGGACGGCATGGGCGGGTACAACGCGGGTGAGGTGGCCAGCGGTATCACGGTGTCGGTGGCGATTTCCGAAATCAGCGAACGGTTGAAAGCCGCCAAGCCAATCGATCTCGATGAAGAAAGCGGCGAGGAACTTGCGGTATTGTTGCTGCGCGACAACATTCAAAAAGCGAATCTGTCGATTTTCCATGCGGCACACAGCAAGCAGCAATATTCTGGTATGGGTACAACGGTGGTGGCGGGGTTGTTTTATGATAACCGCGTGGCGGTTGCGCACGTGGGCGACTCACGGATGTACCGTTTGCGCGGCGAGACGCTGGAGGCAATCACCCGCGACCATTCTTTGTTGCAAGAGCAGATAGATGGCGGAATTCTTACCGTTGAAGAGGCGCGTTTATCCAAGAACAAAAATCTGGTCACGCGGGCGGTGGGTATTGATGCCAAGCTGAATACCGAAATTCATGTGCATGATGTGCTGCTTGGCGACATTTATTTGCTATGTTCGGACGGGCTGAATGACATGGTGACCGATGAGGATATTCACTCGGTGTTGTATGCAATGCAGGGCAATCTTCCTCTGGCGGCGGAGCAGTTGATCCAGATGGCGAATGATAACGGCGGGCGCGACAATGTCTCAGTGGTGTTGGTCAAGGTGAAAAATGATTTTGCCTATCCGCGCGGTTGGCTGGCAAAATTATTGGGCTACTTCAATTGATGTGGATAAGGGGATAGGCTATGGCTGCAAAATTATTACTCTTGATTGACGGTGCACCCGCTGTGGAGCATCCGCTGATCAAAGAGCGCATGACCATAGGGCGCAAAACGCATAACGATATCGTGGTTGATAACTTGGCGGTGAGCGGCGAACATGCGGCGATCGTCACGATCTTGCAAGATTCATTTCTTGAAGATCTCGACAGCACCAACGGTGTTGAGGTGAATGGCGCGCGCTGCAAAAAACATTTTTTGCAGAACAATGATGTGATTGAAATTGGCAAGCACAAGTTCAAATATGTGAACGACCAGATTACGCAAATGACTTCGGAAGAGTTTGAGCGGACGATGGTGATACGCTCTTCAATGAACCAGCCTCCCAAAATCAGTGCGGTCAAGCCTGTGCAACCGGCGAGTATGACCGTCACGCAAACCAACTTGAGCAAGTTGCTGGAGGATGAGGTTCAGGCAACGGGGCGTTATATGGCTCAGCCGGAAACGATTCCTCTGCCGCCACCAGTAAGCGTTCCGGCGACGACCTCAGCCGCACCCGCTGCACTTCTTCAAGTAGCCGTTCCCGTACCGCCTCCTGCTCCTTCCGTGGTTGCAGAAAAAACCGCCGCACCGGCACAGCCTGTTGTCGCGGCGGATGCCCCGCCTGCGGTTCGTTTGGTTGTGCCGCAACCCAAAGTATCGCCGCCAGCAGGCCAATTGGCTACGGTGCAAATTTTGTCGGGTGCAAACGCGGGCAAAGAGCTGGATCTGGTCAAAAGCCTCACCACGTTGGGTAAGCCGGGTGTGCAGGTTGCGGTGCTGACGCGCCGTCCTCAGGGGTTTTTCATCACGCATGTCGAAGGTGAGAAATTTCCTCTGGTGAATGGCCAGTCATTAAGCACCCAGCCGCGCCAATTGAGCGACCACGATATTATTGAATTGGCGGGAATCAAAATGGAATTTTATTTCAAAAGCTAGTCATCGCAGGATTACATCAACAGCCCCTCTTAAGGAATTCGCGTGAAGAAAAACGCCAAGCTGTGTGTGGTCGATCAACTTTCCGACATTCTTTACGATTACCGTTTGCAATGTATGTTGCCGCGCTTGTTTCTTATCGTTGATGAACGAGTTCTTGACTCAGTTTTCACAGGTCATGTTCCAAACATCAGGGAAAAGTTGGCAAGTATATGGGTGATTGCATTATGGCCTTTTGGGGCACTCCAAAACCCCAGCCGGATCACGCGCGTAATGCTATATTGGCGAGTATAGAAATGCAGCAGACCTTGCAACATTTGCAGCCGCATTTCAGAGCCAAAAGCTTGCCGAAAATTCATGTCGGAGTGGGCATTAATAGTGGTCGTGTGAGCGTAGGTATATCGTAGGTGAAAATACGCGTAATGCCGTCCCGGATTTTGTGTATTGTGAGCTTGACCACGCCAAGGTAGTAGGTAAAGATAAGCATGTGGTCATTTACAAGCCAATTGGTTTGTTAAGTGAAGTGAGCCGGGTAATGCGAGATGACTTTGAATTGTTTCACCGGATGCGCAGGTTTTATCGTACCCAAGATTGGGATGGCGTGTATGTGTTCCAAAGCAAATAATACAGACGAAATAATATGAAGCTAAGAGTACTGGGATGCAGCGGCGGAATCGGTGGGAACCAGCGTACCACTTCGTTTCTGCTTGATAACGATATATTGATTGATGCAGGCACAGGAGTGGGTGAATTAAGTCTGACCGAAATGAGCGGGATAGACCACATTTTTATTACCCATTCTCATCTGGATCATATTGCATGTATTCCGTTGATGGTGGACAGCGTGTGGATGATGCGTAACCATCCCATTACGATTTACGCCATTCCGGAGACATTGGACATCCTCAAACAACATATTTTCAATTGGAAAGTTTGGCCGGATTTTAGCCAAATACCGGATGCGCAACATCCCGCGATACGATTTCAAGCGGTGGAGCAGGGTAAGGCAGTGGACATGGGCGGGCGAAAAATTACCCCGTTGCCGGCGAATCATGTTGTTCCCGCAGTGGGGTATCGGCTTGATAGCGGTCGGGCGAGTCTGGTGTATAGCGGCGACACCACGAGCAATGATGCATTGTGGGGGGAAGTCAACAACATCGAGAATCTGCGTTACCTAGTTATTGAGGCGGCATTTTCCAACCATGAAAAAGAATTGGCTGTGCTTTCCAAGCACTTGTGTCCTGAACTGTTGGCTATTGAGCTGGCCAAGTTGAAGCACCCAGCCGAGGTGTTCATTACCCATCTTAAGCCGGACGAACTGGAATTGACCATGCGGGAAGTGGAACAATGTTTGTCGGACAGGCAACCCAGGATGTTGCTGAACAATCAGGTGTTCGAATTTTAGATGTACCCTAAAGTGTGAAATGCCTTGTGTATTAAGGAGTAGGCGATGAGTGCAGCAGAAAAACCGGGGGATATTACCCAGCGCATTGAGTTCACCAGAAATCTCAATCATGTCATTAACCGTATCCATGCGACGGGCAATGTGGATGAAATTATGCTGGATGTCAGCAAAGATATTTGCGCATTGTTTAACGCCGACCGACTGACCATCTACGTGGTGGGAGATGACAAAGCCTCGCTGATTTCCAAAGTAAAGACCGGGCTGAATTCTTTCAAGGATTTGAAGTTGCCCATTGCGGAACAAAGCATTGCCGGATTTGCCGCACTGAATAAAAAGCTACTCAATATCAAAGATGTCTATGATGAAAAAGAATTAAAACAGCACAGCTCACATTTGCGTTTTTTGCAGGAGGTGGACAAACGCACCGGATACCGCACCAAACACATGCTGGTTGCGCCGATTGTGGATGCTACAAGCAGTGACTTGCTGGGCATCATCCAGATTATTAACAATAAGTCTGGTGTGCCGTTTTTAGCGTGGGTGGAGGAGGGTACGCAAGAATTGGCGCAAACCCTTGCCGTGGCATTTCGCCAGCGTCAGCAGACGGTGGCGATCAAAACCAAATACGATTATCTGGTCGCGGAAGGGGCGGTGTCCGCCGCCGAGTTTGAATTGGCATCACGCACGGCGCGGCGTAAAGGCATTGATCTGGAAGAAGTGTTGCTCGATGAGTTTCAAATCAGTAACGAGGCATTGGGCAGTGCGTTATCCAAATTTTTTGGAGTGCCTTACGAGCCGCACAAACCCGACCGCATTAAGCCCGCCGAGTTGTTGCGTAATTTGCGCCGTGAATATGTT
>CAZSPN010000001.1:83998-100177 GCA_964608835.1 uncultured Gallionella sp. | reverse complement strand
TTGGCAACACGTACGGCAAGACGCAAAGGCGTGGATGTCGAGGATGTATTGCTGGACGAATTCCAGGTCAAACCGGATTCTCTTGGCAAAGCACTCTCGAATTTCTTCGGCGTGCCCTATGAGCCGCACAAGGGTGATCGCATCAAGCCTACTGAATTGTTGCGGAATCTGAAACGTGAATATGTTGAGAGCAGTCACTGGATTCCGGTTGAAGAAACCCAAGAAGGTGTGACGATTTTAACCACTGATCCGGAGCGTATCCAGTCATCGCGGGTGGTCAACAACATCTTTCCCAAAAACCGGCTGGTTTATAAAGTTTGTTCGCAGCGAGAATTTTCCCAATGTCTGGATGCGTTTTATAGCGGCAAATCGTCGGCGGATGCAACGGGAGCATTTCCCGCTGCCGACGAGTCTTCAATGGATGATTTGTTATCGACGCTGGGTGGCGATGATGAGGAAAGCGGTAGCATCAATCAAGAAGATGTCAGTGCGGCAGCCGACAATGAGCTGGTCAAGCTGGTGAACAAAATCATCGTTGATGCTTACCGCATGGGTGCATCAGATATTCACATTGAACCGGGGCCGGGCAAGGCAAAAACGCAGATTCGTGTGCGCAAGGACGGTTCACTGTTGAACTATATCGAAGTACCGTCCAGCTACCGCAATGCGTTGGTGACACGTATCAAGATTATGTGTGATCTGGATATTTCCGAAAAGCGCAGGCCGCAAGACGGAAAAATTAAGTTCAAAAAATTTGGCCCGCTGGACATTGAGCTGCGTGTCGCAACGCTTCCTTCTCAGGGTGGAGTTGAGGATGTGGTAATGCGTATCTTGGCTTCCGGTGATCCGTTGCCTTTGGAAAAAATGGGTTTCTCGGAACGCAATAATGGGCTGATTCGATCCACGGTGAGCAAGCCTTACGGATTGTTTTTTGTGTGCGGGCCAACCGGTTCCGGTAAAACGACCACACTGCATTCCATTCTGAAATTTATCAACACACCCGATACAAAAATCTGGACAGCGGAAGACCCGGTCGAGATTACTCAAAAAGGGCTGCGCCAGGTTCAGATCAACAAAAAAGCCGGGCTGGATTTTGCCACCATTATGCGTGCGTTTCTGCGTGCCGATCCCGATGTGATTATGGTGGGTGAAATGCGCGACAAGGAAACCGTGTCGATTGGTATCGAGGCTTCGCTCACGGGTCACCTGGTGTTCGCCACACTGCATACCAACAGCGCGCCGGAGTCCATCATTCGCCTGTTGGATATGGGCATGGATCCCTTCAACTTTGCCGACGCGCTGCTGGGCATTCTCGCGCAACGTTTGGCAAAACGCCTGTGTGCTGATTGCAAAAAACCGCACACCGCAACGGATGATGAAATCAAATCAATGCTTGCCGAATACAGTATCGAGTTGGCGAATACCGTAACGTGGAAAAATGATGCCGCCGCCGCATCCAATGAACTATTGGCGGATTGGAAAAAAATGTTCGCCGACAAAGACGGAAATTTCACCCTGTACACACCCGTTGGATGCGAAAAATGCACGGGGACAGGCTATCGTGGTCGCGTTGGCTTGCACGAGTTGTTGATCGGCACAGACCCCGTTAAAAAGGCGATTCAGGAACATGCTCGTGTGGCCGAGTTATTGGCGATTGCGCTGGATGAGGGGATGCACACGCTCAAACAGGACGGCATGGAAAAAGTGTTGCAGGGAATTACGGACATGCATCAGGTGCGCGCAGTTTGCATCAAGTAACAGTCGCCAGTTTCGAGTCGTGAGTTGAACTAAATGTCGCCCGCATCTAACTAACGGCGAGCGATCCAATTACAACGACTTAGCCCCATGAATTTTTCCGACAATCCCCTTCATCGTCTCAAAGAATTAAACGAAATCGGCATCGCATTATCGCAACAACGTGACCTTAACGGTCTGCTGGAAACCATATTACTCGCGGCAAAACGTATCACCCATGCTGATGCGGGTACGCTGTATTTATATCAGGCCGAGCAACAAGTTTTACGTTTCGAGATTGTGCGCAACGATACGCAAAAAACGGTGATGGGTGGCACCAGTGGTGTGCCGATCCGATATGATCCCGTGCGGCTTTACGATGATGCGGGCAATCCCAATCACGCCATGGTGGTAAGTCATGCGGCGTTAACCGGAGAGACGATCAACATTCCCGATGCTTATGCTGCGGAAGGGTACGATTTTTCCGGCACACAACGGTACGATGCCAAACATGGCTATCGCTCACATTCATTTTTGACCGTGCCGATGCGCAACCATGAAGATGAACTCATCGGAGTGTTGCAGCTCATCAATGCGTGGGATAGAGATACCTCGACCATCATCCCTTTTTCTGCGGATGACCAACACCTGTTGGAATCACTCGCTTCGCAAGCTGCCATTACATTATCCAATCGCAGACTCATCCAGCAACTGGAAGAATTGTTCGAGTCGTTTGTGCAACTCATCAATACCGCCATAGATGATAAATCGCCTTATACGGGCGGGCATTGTGATCGTGTGCCTGAACTCACCATGATGCTGGCAGAAGCGGTGAGTCGCACCGAACATGGACCGCTCAAAGATTTTGTGATGACCGACAAAGACCGGCACGAGTTAAAAATAGCCGGGCTGCTGCATGATTGCGGAAAGGTCACGACTCCTGTTCACGTGGTGGATAAAGCCACCAAGCTGCAAACCCTGTTTGACCGCGTTCATCTGCTGGATACCCGTTTTGAAGTGCTCAAACGGGATGCCGAAATTGCGATGCTGCGCGCTAAAAATGGAACTCTATACGGTAATCAAGCCGAGTATGAGGCACGCATCAAACAGCTCGATGAAGACCGTGAATTTCTGCGCCACTGCAACATTGGCAGTGAATCCATGCCGGAGGCAGCGCAACAGCGGGTGCGTGAGATTGCTGCCTATCAGTGGCGTGATGGGGATGGGAAGGTGGGCAATTTCTTGAGCGATGAAGAAGTGGAAAATCTGACTATACGGTCGGGTACGCTCACCAAAGCAGAGCGGGAGATCATCAATCACCATATTGTGGTCACCATTAAAATGCTGGAATCATTGCCCTGGCCCAAACACCTGAGAAATGTGCCGGAATATGCGGCAGGTCATCACGAACGCATGGACGGTAATGGCTATCCTCGTGGCTTAACGGGAGAGCAGATGTCAGTGCAGGCAAAAATAATGGGCATTGCCGATATTTTTGAAGCACTCACCGCCAAAGACAGGCCATATAAAGACGGCAAAACGCTTACCGAGTCACTCACTATACTGGCCAAATTCAAACGGAGCGGGCATATCGATCCCGACTTGTTCGATGTGTTTGTCAGTGAAAAAGTATATCTGGATTACGCGCACAAATTTCTACCACCCGAACAAATTGACGAAGTGGATTTGCATCAGATTCTGGATGCTAAGTAGTGTTGAGTGAACGCGGGCATCATCTGCCCAAACATTTGTCCGGCGGTGAACAACAGTGTGTTGAGCTAGCCAGAGCCTTTGTCAGCCAACCAAAAATCCTTTTCGCCGACGAACTCACCGGTAACCTCGATGCCGCCACAGGTGCGCAAGTTATCGAGGAAATGAATCGCGCACAAGGCAAGACATTGATATTTGTGACGCATGACGAAGCACTGGCGGGGATGGTGATGTGATGGATCTAAAGCAGGAAATACGAGCGTTAAACGCTTCGGCAGAATTAATTGAAAGTTACGTCAATAATTCGGTATGTTGTTTTCCGGAAGATAGAACAGAAATTGTTACGACTGTATTGCCCAAAGATCACATAGCCAAAAAATATTTCTTCATATTGCTGTTGGAAGTAATTGAAGGAGTAAATATAGAAATGATCCCAGACAAGAAGAAAGGGGATAGTTTGCTTGACCTATTGCATAGAATCGCCACTTCTCCAGAATTGGGGCAAGAAGTTTCTGATACGCGCAGATTATTGTCAGCCACCGAGAATTTTATTTCGTGGCAACCGTTGCAAGCATTCGTTGCTTCGATCAAATGCGATACGAAATCAAATGATAAAAATCTATAAAAACAGCGGGGTCGAGTTAGATGTGGGAACTGAGCTGTTGATCATAGAAGATATTGATAATTGCTTGCTCGATGATTTTGGTGGTTACCATTTTACGAAACTGTGTGAGCTAAGCAGCGAAGTGCATCATGGCATCATGCAGTATGTTGCTCCAGTACATAGAAAAAGATTGGTGCAGCTTGATGAGATACGTTATGCCTACAAAATACCTCCTTCATTGACTGAGGAGGAGAGCAAGTTTGATTTCTATGAATTACTCAATCGAGTCAGGTCTCCTTGGATGCCCACAATAAAAACTGAGAAATCTTTGGAACAAGAAAACTACTTGTAGTTAATTCAGTGACTAATAAATGAACCTCCTTCCCTTCTCCCTCAATCTTCTGCGCCGCGACTGGCGTGCCGGGGAGTGGCGCGTGTTGTTGCTGGCTTTGGTGTTGGCGGTAGGCAGTCTCGCCACGGTTGGCTTGTTTGCCGACCGTGTGCGGCAGGCCTTGCAGCAGCAGGCACAGAGTTTGATTGGTGCTGATCTGCGCATCACTTCGACGCGTCCGTTACCTGAACATTATCGAGAGTTGGCGGAGGCGCATGGCTTGCAGACTGTGCTGAGCCTGAAGTTTCCGAGCATGGTGTTGTACGGTGAACAGTCTTTGCTGAGTGAGATTCAGGTGGTGGAAGCGGGTTATCCGTTGCGCGGTAAGTTAGTGATTGATGATGGTCGTGAGCATGACGCAACAGTTATTCCGCCACACGGCGCAATCTGGGTAGATGATCGTTTGTTACGCCGATTAAATCTCAAGCTGGGTGACGTGGTGAGTGTCGGCAAACTGCGTCTCACTGTGGCGGCGCGCATTGTAAAAGACATCGACCAATCCATAGGCTTTGCCAGTTTTTCTCCGCGTGTGTTGTTGAATGCCGAGGATTTGGCGGCGACGGGCTTGCAGCAGGAGGGCAGTCGTATTTCGTATCGCCTGATGTTTGCGGGGAGTGTGGCTCAGGTGAATGCGCTGCGCGAAGAGTTGAAACCGCAATTATCCGGCAATGAAAAGTTGGAAGACGTGCGCGATGCGAGGCCGGAAATTCGCACGGCGTTGGAGCGTGCGGAGAGTTTTCTCGGTCTTGCGGCATTAACTGCCGCGATCTTGGCGGGTGCGGCGATGGCGTTGGCGGCACAGCGTTTTGTGTTGCGCCATCTGGATAGCTGCGCGGTGATGCGTTGCCTCGGTGCGCAGCAAAATCAGGTATTGCGATTGTTTCTGTACCAATTTTTAGTGTTGGGGGTGTTAGCGGTAACGATAGGCTGCGCGCTGGGTTACGCCACGCAAGCGGGGCTGGTGCTTTCCATCGAGTCCATGCGCAATGCTGCGTTGCCGCAACCAAGCTTGATGCCCGTGTTGAAAGCGGCGTTGAGTGGTTTTGCCTTGTTGCTGGGGTTTACCTTTTTACCGTTGTTGCAGTTGCGCAAAGCTTCACCATTGCGCGTGTTGCGCCGCGAACTTGGCACGCCACAAGCCAGTACCCGTTTGGTTTACGGGCTGGCTATCCTGGTGCTGGCGGGATTGTTTTTATGGCAGGCTGGTTCGGTAAAGTTAGGTTTGGTGATGTTGGCGGGGTTGCTAGTAGGGCTACTGTGTTTCGGGTTGTTGGCTTGGGTGGTGTTGCGCAGCTTGACTGTATTTTCTTCTTTTATCCAACGAAGTCAGAACGCTTACTCCGTTCGTCCTGAGCCTGTCGAAGGAACGAATGGAGTGCAAAATTCCTCTGTCGAAGAGGGTGGTTTCGTTCATGTTTCGACAAGCTCAACACGAACGGCCTTATTCACAGTTGCGCACCACGCTTCTGCCAATCTGGCGCGACATGCTCGCACCAACGCCACGCAAATTGTGGCACTCAGTTTGGGAGGCATGGCGTTACTGCTGTTGACCGTGGTGCGCGGTGACTTGCTGCAAAGCTGGCAGGGCAAGTTGCCGCCGGATACGCCGAACCGCTTTGTGGTGAACATCCAGCCCGATCAGCAACAACCTTTGTTGGAATTTTTTGCAAAAAATAAACTAGCACAACCGCAGCTATTGCCGATGGTGCGCGGCAGATTAACCGCGATAAACGATCATGCCATTAGTAGCGCAAGCTACCCCGACCAGCGCGCGCGGGGATTGGTCGAGCGGGAGTTCAATCTTTCCTACATGGAGCAGATGCCGAGCTGGAACGCCATAATGCAGGGAAGTTGGTGGGCTGGCGGAGGGCAAGGACAACTTTCCGTTGAAGAGGGCATCGCTAAAACATTGCACATCAAACTGGGTGATACATTAACGTATGACGTGGCAGGCAGCCGCTTCACCGCCAAAGTGACGAGTTTGCGCAAAGTGCAGTGGGATAGTATGAAAGTGAATTTTTTTGTCATTGCCTCGCCGGAGTTGCTCAAGGATGCGCCAGTGAGCTATCTCACCAGCTTTTATTTACCGCCCGATAAGTTGCGCATTGGTGATGCCTTATCGCGGCAATTTTCGAATGTGCTGGTGATTGATACGGGAGCGATGATTGCTCAGGTGCAGGGCATCATCGTACAGATTTCACAAACCATCAGCGTAGTGTTCTTGTTCACCTTGTTCAGTGGTATTGCCGTGTTGTATGCCGCGCTGCTTGCCACCCAAAACGAGCGGCTCCATGAAGCGGCGATATTGCGCACTCTGGGGGCAAGTGGCGCATATATTCGCAAATTACACCTCAGCGAATTTGCAGTGCTGGGCGCGTTGAGCGGCTTGTTGGCGGCATTGGGCGCGGCACTGCTGGGTTGGGTGTTGGCGCGCTTTGTGTTGGAAATAACCTACCAACTCAACCCATTAGTCTGGCTGATTGGTGTGTTCGGCGGCACGGCAGTGGTGGTGTTCGCGGCCTGGCTGACGACGCGCAGGCTGGTTGAGTTGCCACCGCTGATTATGTTGCGCGAGTAGCCAGCTGCGCCGCACCAAAAGCGGCTTGAGAATGCGCGCTTGCCACAACCGGAACACCCATCAATCGACTGCGCATCTGTTGCCACACCCCGTTCTTTTCGCCACCGCCCGCCGTTAGCACGCGCGTTATTTTGGGTGCGCCGAGTTGTTGCAGTTTTTCATAACCCGCTTTTTCGATATGCGCCAAGGCCTGAAGCAGCCCATGCAAAAAAGCGGCATCGTCAGCGGGGCGCGGGGTGAGTCGCGGCGCGAGGTGCGCATCATTGATCGGGAAACGCTCGCCAATTTTTGGCAGTGGGTAATAATCCAGCGGACTGTTTTGCAGCGGATTAATTTGTGCACTCAAAGTGGCGAGTTGGGTATCGTCAAAATAATTTCGCAATATGCCCGCACCCGCATTCGATGCACCGCCAACGAGCCACTTGTCACCGTAACGATGGCTATAGATGCCGTATTCAGGGGCTTCAATGCGATGCGCGCAAAGTTGTTTAATGACCAGCGTGCTGCCCAGAGAAGTTACTCCCACGCCAAAATCATTCGCGCCAGCCGCGATGAATGCCGCGATACTGTCTGTTGTACCCGCATGAATTGTGCAATGGGGAGAAATGCCAAAATGATTGGCGATGTCCGGCTGGATGTTGCCGATGAGCTCACCGGGTGCGAGAACATGCGGTAGCAGATGACTGTGAGGCAGCGTCATCACCCAATTGGGCCAGCATAAATTTTCAACGTCGTAGCCCGTCTTCAACGCATTGTGATAATCGCTCATACCCGCTTGTCCGCTCAGCAATGCGGTCAACCAATCGGCTTGATGCAAAAAATACGCAGCGTGTTCCGAAAGGTTGTGCCGCGTCAACCAAAGAAATTTTGCCAAACCGGAAGTGGCTGTGCAAACAGTGTGATTTTTCGGCGCGATAGTTTCAAGTTGGGCGGCTTGGGTTTGCGCGCGATTGTCGTTGTACAGCAGGGCGGGGGAGACCGGCTCCAGTCGGTTATTGCAAAGTAGCACTGTTCCCGATGTGCCGTCTAACGCAATGCCCTGTAATCCTGCGGCGATGTGATTGGGCAGACTGCCTAGCAGAGAATGCAACGCCGTGCGCCAATCCAGTGGTGTGGACGCGTCACGGGTAGGATAGGTAATGTGCTGCTGCCACACGATGGATTGATCGGTAGCCATCGCGCAAGCGCGTGCGCCGGAAGAGCCGAAATCCATGCCGAGAAAATAGGGGGGATTAACTGGCAAACAGACTTACCAATGTATTCCGTCCGGCAAAATTGAACGCGTAGCGGGTCTGCTCACACACCACAGATTTGGCACGGCAAACCTTCGTCGATGTGCTTGTGGTTATTTTTTGAGCCATCTGGTTACCTTGTGTAATAGGTATCGCATAGTTGAGCATAAAAAATCTGTCGGGCAAATTTTAACTTAAGTGCGCGGTATAAGGGGTGCGACAATTTGTCACATTCCAATTTTTTTGTATCAAGGGTAAATTACACGCCGCCGAGTCGGTAGTGTAATTTTACCAACCGTACAGTGACCTCCTCCTAGTTGTTGGCTGACGCGTTGTTTACTGGCTTGGCTCCTTATAATTTCCAAAGGATTTTGGTTCACAAGCGAGATTTGAGTACGATGACTTTACCTTCAGTTTTTCTTTCACTTCGCACGGAACTGTTGGCGTTTGCACGACGCAGGACGGATATGCACGGAGCGGATGACATCGTGCAGGATGTCTATCTCAATTTGTGTTCACGTGCCAACATCGAACATTGGCGCGAACCGCGCGCTTTTTTGTTCCGCACCATCGGTAATCTCATCATAGATCGCTGGCGTGTCCAGCAGCGTCAATTGACGTATCTCGACAATGAGTGCAATACAGAAGATATTGTTTGCCCGCAACCCAATTCGGAAGGCCGGTTGTACAGCAAACAACAAATTGCCCGTCTTGTTGACGCACTCGACCAACTCCCCGAAATGACCCGCCATGCCTTTATTCTGAACCGCATTGACGGGCTGACGCATATCGATATTGCCACCCGCCTGGGTGTTTCCAGCAAAACCGTCCAACGTCATATTGAACATGCCATGGAGCATTGTCTCGCCCGCATGGCTGACTGAGTAACTGTCCATTTTGTTCGGCTGGTATCGTCGTATAATTACTCAGCCCCAAAATCGATACCGACTCAATGTCATTTTCCAAACAGCAACCACCTTCCGCCCGCCAGCAAGCTGTGAAATGGTTAGTTTCCCGTCATTCCGGCAGATGGACTCAAGTTGACCAGGCCAATCTGGATGATTGGTTGAACATGGATGCCACGCATCGGCATGCTTTCGAGCAAGCCCGGCTCACATGGAACGATATGGGAAATGTGATGACGGAGAACACCAACCACATCACCGCCGCACGCCAATTTGGTTCATCTTCATGGCGGCTACGTCTCACACAATCGATTGCGCCGGGTATCGCCATTGCAACGGGTTGCGCAGTATTCGCCGTGCTGGTGGCCATGCCATGGTGGGAAGGTGAGCCAAAAACATACCTCACCCAGCGCGGCGAACATAGAAACATCACGCTGAAAGATGGCTCCAAGATTGCCCTTAATGCCGATAGCGAACTCAGTGTGCGTATCGGACACGGACAGCGTCAGGTGCAATTAAAAAATGGCGAAGCATTGTTTACGGTGATTCACGACGATGCCAGACCCTTTACCGTTCATGCTGGCGCGGGCGAAATTCGAGATGTTGGTACGATCTTCAATGTCGAATCACGCTATGGTCAAGTCACCGTCGCGGTATTGGAAGGCGAGATCAACGTCACCGGCGACATCACGCGCAGTCCCGCCGCAAATCTCGTCGCCAGCCAAGGTGTTGGCTACGACGCAACGGGTTTACTCACACCGATTACCACTGTGCAAAGCGAAGACGTGCTTGCCTGGCGTGAATGGAAACTGGTATTTCACGACCAGCCGTTGCAAACGGCTCTGTTGCGTTTGTCGCCTTACCATGATGTGCGTTTCGACATTCCCGATCAGTCATTGGCGGCGATGCGCATCAGTGGCAGCTTCAGCGTGGCAGACCTTAATCTATTCCTGAAAACACTGACAACAGCGTTTCCCATCAGAGCCAAAATAATTGATGTACATCACATCAAATTGCAGAGGGTAGCGTCGTAAGTTTTTGGGGCAAGAGGGCTATTGATCCGACATAGTTTATTTGCGAATCCGTTCGCATTGAGCTTGTCGAAGTGTGAATGGATTTTCGTGCTTCAATAGGTGCGAGCTGTTATCAAGTTCTGTTCGTGCCGAATCAATAGGCGATCAAGTGCAAGCCCTTTTTGCCACCGTGTACCGCATCCGTGATTAAGCGACGATCAAAGGTTGCCAGCTTGCCGCTATGAGCGCAAGCCAACGCCAGCAGATAGCTGTCTGTTACCTGAGCGGAACTCAATAGGCGAGTTGAATCCACATTTTTCGTATCCAGCAAACTGATATCGTCCGGCCAGAACACATGACCCGACAGCGCGCACAAATTCGTCATCAATTGCGCTACTGCCGTTGGTGTTCCAGGTGAATTGGGGTAGCGTGCATGGCCCACAATGCGAACCACACCATTTTGGGTGAGCGGACAGGTCGCCCACGCCTTCTTGCCAGATGCTGCAAACCAATCATGCGAGGCATTGTGCTGGACATGCGCGGGATCAATCAGCGCGATCAGCACGTTCACATCAAGCAGATAAGTCATTACGGCAACTCATCGCGTAGCTGGTTGACAAGTTCAGGTGTGACGGTTGAAGCACCTGAACCCACCGATAGCAGCGGCACACCGTTACGTGCTTTGCGATTCGACAGGCTGGGTTGGAGTGCTTGTCGCGTAAGCTCCGAAATAACCTCACCGATACTTTTGTTCTGCAAGGACGCGAGGCTCTTGGCTGCCGTCAACACATCGTCATCTATAGATAAAGTGGTTCTCATTTTCATGTCCTTAAAATAATCGCATCAAACATCGCGCATCATACATCAGTTCAGTGAGCAATCTAAAGTACTCGCTTGTGCGGATTTTAGCCACTTCTTGATTGTATTGCGTGTGAGGGTGGTGCGTCTTGCAATCTCACTAATTGATAAATGTTCTCGAAAGAACATACGACGAATCTTGGAATACATGACCATGGTAATCACCCCATTTACTCCTGTTCATAAAATAAGCAGGATACTGGTTTTACCTGGTCAAAATTCAACACGCATAACTGCGCTTATCTGGTCATTTTTAAATGCGCGTCAACAAGCAGACTTCAGGATGTTTGACTTTCAAAAGAATTATGTTCGGAGGTTAGTACAAGTAACTATTGATAGTTTAGGAAAAACTGACTAAGTTTGTACGTTTTCGGATGGGGATCAAGCGTGTTGATTTGATATGGCTCGCGCTTTTGCGGGCTTGATCAGAGGTTCTTTATCTTTAATTGAGCAGATTCACCAATCCATCCAGCCCAACAAAATTCAGTGCATAACTAGCTTGTTCACGCACCACAGGTTTGGCGTGATAGGCGATGCTGATTCCTGCTTGCGCCATCATTTTTAGATCGTTTGCGCCGTCGCCCATGGCGATTACTTGTTCGGGTTTCAGGTTGAGTGCGTCGCGTGTTCGTACCAGAAAATCGGCTTTGGCTTGTGAATCGACGATGTCGCCCAACACGTTACCGGTGAGTTTTCCATTCGCTACTTCAAGCGTGTTGGCATAAGCGAAATCCAAGCCGAGACGAGCTTTCAGTTTCTCGGTAAAAAAAACAAATCCGCCCGATACCAACAGCGTTTTGATACCGTGTTTTTTCAGCTCGGCAAGCATAATCTCTGCACCGGGATTAAGTTTCAGATGTTCGTCATACACGCGCTGTAACGCGCTTTCATCCAGACCTTTCAACAACGCCACACGGCGACGCAAGCTTTCGGCAAAGTCGATTTCGCCGCGCATCGCCGATTCAGTAATCGCGGATACTTGGGGCTTGAGCCCCTGCATGTCGGCAATTTCGTCGATACACTCGATACTGATAAGCGTGGAATCCATGTCCATCACCACTAGCCCATAATCGGATAATTTTTTACCCGCTTGCACGTAGCCATAATCGAGTTGATTGGCAATGCAGTAGTCTGCAATTTCTGGATGAGGTTGCGCATCAAACAAGCGATATGTGTTTTCGTCAAGTCGCTCGCGTTTTTTGCATTGCGACAGTTTGGCGATGCGGTCAAGTTGTGCGGAAGCAATAGTGCGAGTGGATTGAATGATGAGATTCATGGTGAGGAAAGTGCTTTTTGTGTAACGCTGAAAGACAGAGTGTAGCTTAACGCGGAGTCAACAAGGTGATGCCACAATGCAACCTTACGCGCGGCGTTCTTCGCTTTCGTAAATAGCCAGCCAAGCCAAGTAATCTGGGATAGACATGGGCTTGGCGTAGTGGAAGCCCTGCATCATTTCCACGCCCATGGAGACGAGTAAATCTGCTGTTCTGCGATCTTCTACACCTTCTGCCACACATGCCAGATTGAGTGACTTGGCGATCGATATTACCCCGGTTGCCATGCTGAATCCGGTTTTTTCGTGTACACGTTTAACGAACGAAATATCCAGCTTCAATTCGTTTGCGGGAATTTCGTGTAACTGTGACAGTGAGGAATAGCCCACACCGAAGTCGTCGATGGAAATGCCGAAACCGTGTGAGTCAAGCTGTGCAATACGTTCGCGCGCGAACAAAGCTTCTGACAGGGCAATGCTTTCGGTAATTTCCAGCGTGATGCGGCCAGTTTCGATTTTGGCATCGATAACATCGTTGAGTAATTGCTGCACGATGTTGTTGGAAAATAATTGCCGCTTGGAAAGGTTGATCGACAAGCGTAGTTGGGCGGGCAATTTGCTCATTGCCCGCAAGGCCTGCTGCCAGACAGATTGACCCAACTTGTCCATAACTCCCAAATTTTCGGCCATCGGAATAAACACCGATGGTTCTACCCAGCCATGTTCGGATTCATTCCAGCGGGCGAGAGCTTCAACGCCCACCACCGCGCCGTTTTTTGCGGAAAAAATGGGTTGCAGCCAGCATTGAATTTGCTCGTGATTCACGGCGTGCATCAGGTGGCTTTGCAGGTAAAAAGCTTCCTTGCCGGAATCCTGGTCGGCAATAGAGCTGAAGAATTGAATGTTGTTTCGACCTTGCTCTTTGGCGTGGAACATCGCACGATCAGCCTGCGCCAGCAGCATTTCACTATCGCTTGCGTCATTCGGGTAGATTGCAAAGCCCGCACTGAAAGTGAAAGGGAAGTTCGTGCCATCTATGTGGATGTGTTCGCGCGTGAGCGCGGATAATTTTTGCGTGATTTCCTTGGCATCTTCCAACGTGTTCAGGTCAGGACACAACACGACAAATTCGTCGCCACCCCAGCGGGACAAGGTGTCCGAGCCGCGCAACGCAGACCCTAATCTTGCCGAGACTTCTTTCAGTAACAGATCACCAACTTTGTGGCCAAAGTTGTCATTCACTTGCTTGAAGTGGTCCAGATCGATAAAGCCCAGCGCGACTTTTTGACCACTGCGTTCAGCGCGCGTTATCGCCATGTCCATACGGTCTTCGAGCAGTACACGATTTGGCAAATCGGTCAGCGCGTCATGCAGAGCCATGTGGCTGATCTGGCTCTCTTGAGTGTGGGTGGTGGTGATGTCGCGCACGATGCCGCGTATGCACACTACCTGGTCGTGATGTTCCACCGCCGCGAAGCGACCTTCTGCCCAGGTGAATTTGTTGTAATCGTTCTGGCGGTAGATGCGAAAGCGCATCGTGATCTGCCCTTTCTGCTCGTAAGCCAGCGCGCGAATTTGTTCCAGCAATTCGGGACGATCTTCTGGGTGCACGCAGTTGTTGATGTTACCGGTGGCGAGGTCGGTTGAACCGGTGAAATTTTTCCACGCGTCGGTGGCACGCAGCAAGCGTCCATCCAGTGATAACTCGATGACCGCATCTTGAAGCAACTCCAAAGTTTGCAAATAAGCCTGTTGTTCTTCACCGTGGATGACTTCGGAGGACATCAAGGAGGAAAGGGATTGCGCAACCAGACTGATTTGATCTTCTTTGCCCGCATCGGCATTAAATAACAGACGATCCGTTTCTGCGGAAATTTCGATTTTTTGTTGGTCTTTGAAGTGTAGTGCCGCGTTAGCCAAATCGCTGAGCCTGCCGCCAATTTGTCTTAGCCAGTGACCCAGTACCATGAATATCAGCACCCCCAGCAGCAGGGTGATTGAGAGTGATGCGATGAGCAAAAATGACAGTGGGAACTCATTCTTGAGTGGTAATCGTGCCACAATTTTTAGTGGTACTACCACATCCGGACGAAGGGCGACCTCGGTGAGATCTTTGCCACCTTCCTGATATTTAACGCCGTTGATTTCAAACTCAGCATAGTTATCGGTGCTGGGCTGGAATGAAATCAATGCCGAATTACCCTCTGAGCTGACGAGTGTGCGGTTGCCCAATGCGAAAAAAGTATGGACATTGGGTGGGCTAATTCCTTTCAGTGTTTCGGTGTCCCACTCCTTAAAAAAATGCACATTGATGCCGTCATCCGGCATTCTGGTTACTTTTTTGATCTGCGAAAACATTTCATCGTGGTCATCGTCCAACCAGAGTGGATCTGTTTCCTGTAGCGCGGCTTGCAGATCTGGCTTGTCTTTTAATGCCCAATAGTTAAACAGCATTTGTCCCGTTTTGGCGTTGCTCAATATCACACCTTCAAAACGCATGCTATTGCCCTGAACGGCAAAAAAATCATTCAATTTTTCGCTGCGTAGCGGCTCCGGCAAGGCAAGCATTCCAGACCACTCTAGCGTACTCACCATGTGATTGGCATCGGCTTCCAGCGATGCTTGGTGATCCTTAATGCGCGGTACTAAATCAGACAGCTGATCGTGCATGACAGCGCGATTAACTTTGTCGGCTTGCATTTGGTAAAGCCATGTAACCAGCCCGCTGATGACGACAGAAAACAGCACAAGCAGCAGCAATAGCCTGCGATTAAAGGCTTGCCTCAGCGTAGTTGGAGCAGATTTGTTTACGTAATGCTTCACGATGCAACTCCTGCTGGGAAGGGCATGGCAAAGCGGGGAGGGAATCGATTAAGGGGTGTGTCGAGAGTTGATTTTATTATTGCTGACGATAGCAGTGCATTCCACGAACATTGTTTGGAAAATAAATTGTATTTAGTTTGCAAAACATCATTCATAAGTTGGTTTTACGCATGCGCGCACCGCGCTGAAACTAAAGCAAATTATTGTTTATTTGTAAAAATGTGACCGAGACATTGTCTCAGAGACCAAGATTTTCTGCAATTTTTATCATTCGAATAATGATGTGCCTTTCATTGAGATGCTATTCAAATCAACGTCAAAATAATTCACTCCAAAACTTGTCCTTGATTCGGCAATTTGCGGGGCAACCGAACATTAAGAATGTGAGTGGATACTATATTGTTGATGATTAACCGTCATGGCAGGATTCGCCATTTTGTATGGGAGTTTCCTCTTGCTCTCATGGAGAAAATCAGTAGTGGGTTTGTACTTTATAAGCAAGCGAAAGGAAAGTGCAAGTTAAAGTTTGAGTACCGCTGATTAATCGACAATTACTCAAGAATTGCTTGACCAAAGCTGCGATGCCTTGATATAAAGGCATTGCAGGGCTTTTCCTGTTTTTAACCACTTGCAAAGGGGACTTACGTGAATAAATCTGATTTGGTTGATGCAATTGCAAAATCCGCTGATATTTCTAAAGCGGCAGCAGGTCGTGCTTTGGACGCGACGGTAGATTCTATAAAGAAAGCACTCAAGAAAGGCGATACAGTTAGCTTGGTTGGCTTTGGTACATTCAAAGTTGGTAAGCGTGCCGCGCGTAATGGTCGTAATCCACGTACTGGCGCAACAATTAAAATTAAGGCAGCTAAAGTTCCTAAATTTAGTGCTGGTAAAGGTTTGAAGGATGCTGTAAACTAGCAAGCTTTGCTGGGTGCTTAGCTCAGTTGGTAGAGCGTCGCCCTTACAAGGCGAATGTCGGCGGTTCGAACCCGTCAGCACCCACCAACTAACAAAGGCGAACAGCGGTTCGCCTTTGTCGCATCTAGGGCTTTCAGCGC
>CAZSPN010000001.1:64130-83988 GCA_964608835.1 uncultured Gallionella sp. | reverse complement strand
GGGTCGCGGGTTCGAGTCCCGTCCACTCCGCCACTAAATTGAAACCGTTGAGAGATCAACGGTTTTTTCGTTTCTACTTTTGAGTAGAAGCGGGTCTCATTCCGGTGTCCTAATTTCAATGGGGAAACTGGCATGAAATTATCTTCATATCTCGCGCAATCACGGCACGGCATTTATTATTTTCGGCTGGCGAATTTATCAATTCAGTACGCAAGAAAAAGCGTTGGGTGCTACTCACCAAAAACTTGCCTATACTAACGAGTGTCATCGCAACTCAGTGCGGACTTGCGTAATTTAATTTGGTGATGACATTGTTTGTACCATATGGTGAGGCGGTTGATCTTTCTGCGCTAGACACCTTGAGATCAGCCGATCAGATTTTAAGAAGCATTTGCCGCTCAGCAAAATCGGTGTGAGGGACTATGCTGCTGATTGCTGTGCTTTAATCCCATAGGTTTGTTGCAAACGTTGCTCTTGGCGACTGCTTTGCATGATGTTGCGTAATTGGCCCATCCAAGTTTCGGTGTGGTTGCGAATTTCAGCATCGTCAGCCAAGATTTTTTTGATAAGCTGAACTTTATGTTGCCTTGCAGTTTCATCCAGCACTGCGACTTTATCTGCAGGTTTGATACTGGCGACGTGGCAACGGCACTGCTGCTCAAGGTTGAACAATTGATCCCACTGGCCTTGTATTGCCGCTTCACGCATTTGTCCCATAATGGAAGACAGGGATTCGTAGTTCGCAATGACTTCGGATGAATACATAACATCATTTCCTTTGGTAAACGAGGTGCGTATTGATGGCAGGTTTTGATGGAGCCGAGGTATTTGAGATATTAGGCCGTATGCTGTCCCATGCACCTTTCAAATCTGTCAGCAGATTCGCCACTTCCACCAAGGCATCAGTGTCATTTTTTAAGTTGGCAAAAACCAAGCGTGCGACCATGTAATCGTAAAGTGAAGACAGGTTGTGTGCTAATTCCCCGCCGATATTTTTATCCAGGCTGGCATTCAGTCCTTCATCAATGATGGCGAGTGCTTTTGAAATAGCGGCTCCTTTCGCAGGAATGTCCTTGCTAATAATGCTGTTTCTAGCACTGGCGATTGCCAGCAAAGCAGCCTCATACAGTATTGAAATAAGCATATGCGGATCGGCTCCTGTTACGCCGGATTCAACGCCGACTTTCGCGTAGGTTTTTAGAGCAGCAGTAGTATTCATTTATCGTTCCTGTAGTTAAATTTATCCGAGTTGTCGGGTTAAATAAGCACTGGTCTGAGCCATGTTACTCAACAAAACATTAAGATTGCTGTATGTTGTGGTGTATTGCTTCTGGAGTCGCACCATTCGCGATTCCAGTGATGTGATTTGGTCACCGATATTTTTAATAGATTGATTGAGTCCGTTGGTCTTGGATGCAAAAGTGCCATCAGCAGCCAATGCTGAAGTTGCCATTAAGTCAAATTTTGTGGCAAAGCCGGTTGCAGAATTGAATAAGTTGGCAACGTCACCGAAATCGTTGGCCATGGCACTGTTTAGCTTGGAACTGTCCAACTGTAGGGTGCCAGTCACCTGAAAGCTAAGACCAACCTCGCCGAGAGTTGTCATGGTGCCCCCACTGACCACAGAACTTGCAATACTGCGCATTTGAGTTTGTAAACCGCGCAGTGTGGCATCGCCTTCCAATGCTGATTTGGATTTGTAGGCGGAAGAGTTTTTCATCGCGCTATACAAATCGTTATAGGCTTTAACAAAGTTGGTGACCGAATCTGTTACGGCGGTCGTGTCGGTTTCTATTGTCAATGAGGCGGGTGTCGAAGTTACATTGCTTAGTATCAGCGTCACCCCTTGAATGGCATCGGTGACAGAATTGGAAGTTTTACTGATTGGTATGCCATTCACATCAAAATTGGCATTTTGTGCGGCAACGGTCTGGCTTAAATGTTGCACTCCTGCCGGGTCGTGTGACAGCAAAGTGCCGATTGTGCCGTCTCCTCCAGATGTGGTTATTTTCAGGCTGTTACTGATCCCACTATTGTCTGATGAAATGGCAAGACGAAACGGCGTGCCGCTACCGTCATTGACGATGCTTGCAGACACGCCCATCTTTGCGGAATTGATCGCGTCACGTATGCCCTGCAAAGTATTGTTGGTTCCGTCAACGATGATGCTTTGGGTAGTGCTGCCATTCGTAGTAAAAGTGGCGCCACTGTAAACTCCACCGGTCAGCGTACCCCCTGTGATAGTACCGAAATCGAAAGTGACCGTGGTTGCCGTTCCGTCGCTGATTGCCGTGGTACTGCTGGTTTGCCCGGCTGCAACCAGTTTTTGCGATTGGGCCAGGCTGTCAACATTCAAAGAATAAGTTCCTGCAACCGCTGTACTATTTGCAGTGGCGGATAAGACACTGGTGTTTGATGAGGTTGCTTTGAACGCAACAAAACTGCCGGAGCTGGGGTTGCTTAAACCCTTTACGGCAGTTTGAAATGCATCCACTTTGCTTTTAATCAGACCCAAAGCGGTAATCTTTGCTTGATAATCTGTTTGTTTGGTATTGAGTTTGGTGATGGGCTGCCGTTCGAGAGACATCAAGCTCGTGACAATGGCGTTGACATCAAGGCTGCTTGTTGAAGAGGTGCTAGTTGCCATAATGTTATAAATTCACTTGGCTAAACTTGTTGTGTTAACAACATGCCTTGTTGAAACTGCTCTATCGATCGGGCAATTGCCCGCATTTCCTCAGAGGGGATTTGACGAATCAACTCACCCGTTTCCGAATCTATCAATTTAATGATGGGTTTGTGTGTTTCGTCATCCACGCTGAATTTCAAACTTTGTTTAGCTTTGGCCATCACGTCGTTGAATTTTTCGACTGTTTTTTGCAACTGATCGGGCGATAAATGTGATGTCGCTTCAGTATCTAACGAAGTAATCAGAACAGGCTTGCCGTCAAAAAGATGATCATTTATAACCCTTCCAACTTGGGTGACCGGTGTTATGTTAGTAATGTTTTGGATGAGCATTTTGCCTCTCCTTAAAAAATCCCCAGCCAAAAATCAGGCCGGGGTTAATTCACTTTACTTGGTCTAACGCAACAAGCTCAGCACACTGTTCGGCACTTGATTGGCCTGAGCCAACATAGCCGTACCCGCCTGTTGCAAGATTTGGTTGCGGGTCATGTTGGTAGTTTCAGCCGCATAGTCCGTATCCATGATGCGACTATATTGAGCCGATAAATTCACCGATTGAACCTGCAAGTTGGCCACCGCAGAACCCAGCACCGCCATATCCGCACCAAAATTGGCACGAGCCGCAGTCAGGTTCACAATGTCAGCATCGGCATTGGTAACGGTTACGCCTGTGGGGGCAGCCAATACCACACCAAGTCCAGTGTAAGTGGTGCCATTGGAGTTGTTCACCACTGTGCCGGTTGCCGCAACCAAACCTGCAATACGCGCGTTCTCAGCGACCAGTGCTGTAGTTTCTGTGCCGCTTGCCGTGCCACCCAGTTGCACTGCGATTTCACGGATACGTTGAGTATTTTCAATAATTTGGCCTATGTAACCATCATTGGTTTGGGCTTTGGAAATACCGTCGTTGGCGTTGCGGACGGCTTGATTTGCGCCGCGAATCTGGCTGTCAAAAGCGGTGGCAAGTGCCAAACCGGTTGCATCATCCTTGCCGCTGTTAATGCGCAGACCTGAAGACAAACGTGCCATGGCAGTTTGCAAAGCAATGTTTGATTTGTTAAGGGCTTGTCCGCCAAACAAAGCTGACATGTTGGTGTTGATGACTTGTGCCATTTTAATTCTCCTTAATCTACATTTACTTACGGCTTGTTTCACCGTTCACTTTGGTTGGCCTGAGTTTTTTCCAGTTATTCAACCGCCGTTGTTTCCCTTATCGGTAAGGGCTGAAAAAACTTTAGGATTATTTTGTGAGTACGAGCCCGCTCTGGTGTGTAAGACATTGCATTTCCGCCATTTATACATGCCGCTTCCCAGGCGTATTGCCGGTGCTTTTTAACCCATCTTTTGTACCCAGAACTGGTACATAGAGAAGAATGTGCAAGGGTTTTCATTTTCAAAAATTTGCCATTGCTCAAGATTAACGGCGGCAAAATCGTTTGGGAAGCGCAACTTGTAGGCGTGCAGTACATCAGCTTCAATTTCAAATCCCATGAATTGCAGATTGTTTTCGCCGAGAAATTTGCCGATGTCGTCTAAATTCATTCGGTGTTCCTGAACATGAAAAAGTAAATCGCGGCAACTACTGACGCTAAAAAAATCTGGTGTCGAGAGCGCAATTCCAAAGTCTGCGTTTGTGCCTGAGGCCATCATATCCTGTCGGCATCGGCGAATATCATCTGCAGTTGAGCCGTAGCCCCGTGCGCAGATAAAGTCTCTTACCAGAACGATATCCCGGCGCGCAACCTCGCTATAAAATCCCAGCTTCATAAATCCGCCAGTGCGAAGCAAAGACAGCAGTATCTGCCATCCTGAAAATGGATCGGCAAGGTGGTGCAATACGCCAACAGATTCGATAACGTCGAAGCTGTGATTGGCCGCATTCAGTTTCAGCAAGTCGGCCTGTACATAAGTGACTGAATGCAAGTTCAGCTCTTGTGTCTTGCGCTTGGCATATGCCAGACTGCTCATGCTCAAATCGACCGCCAATACCCGCGCCTCCTGAGTTCGCTGAGCCGTGGCGATAGGGTGTTGCCCCGTACCGCAACCGGCAATCAGGATGTCAATATCACCACTTCTATACTGGCGATTGAATGTGGCCAATGGGAATTTCCGGCATAAGTACTCGACGATATTTTTTGTCTTGCCCGTGCGTGCTGTTTTGACCCAGCGCGGGTAAGGATTTTCCTCGTATTGGCTTTGAACCAACAGAGACACCTGATTTTCGATGCCGGTCATCCGGGGAATGGTGGAGCGTAACAATTGTTCCTGTGCCGGCTCGCCAACCTGCTGCTTCAGCAAGGTCGCCACCATATCCGGCCACCGGACATCCAATAATCGCGAGGCGAAATCGATATAGTAAAGTGGAAAGTAGGCTGCTACTGCGACCAGCCAAATGGCTGGTGCGGGAGTGTTGGTTGACAGTGCTGTAACCAGCTTATCCCGTAACTCCTTAGCCTTTTGGATTTCATTATTGGTGTGAGCAAACACATATTCATTGATGAAGCATTGGCGTGCCAAGGCTGTGTAGAAATTCAAAGGTAAACCGGTAGCATCATTCGATATTGTTGTTGCGGTAGCGGCATCAAGCATCGTGTGCCGCGCCATAGTCAGAAAACGTTCCAGTTTAATATCGCAGATGGGAACTGAGTTCAATAGTGCAGACAGCAATGGATCCGCATCGAATGCAACTAGGCCGACTGACCCGAACAGAGCATTTTCAGAAAGTTGCAATGGCCACGCCCTGGATGCTCGTTCTACACACTCACCAACGCCGGGGGCGAGCTTGATGAAATCGGCGCACACTGATGCCAGTTCACCGGGTCTGCTCCATGGCTCGGTCAAGGCGAGAACCATGAGCATTCGAATTTCGTAATCGTCATGTGTGAAACGCAGGCGTTTGATGCAGGTGACAAAGATGTTCTTAGCCTCGTCTGTTTCTATGATGCGCAGAGATTGTTTGATGGCATCCAAGGCCGTCATCGGCTTCCCTTGTTCATTGAGCAGCAAAGCAAGATTGTTCAGGACATCTGTAAAATCCGGTTTAATTTGCAATGCGTGGCGGTAGTTTTTTTCGGCTTCATCCAAACGCCCAGAACTGTGGAGAATGTTACCCAAGTTGTGATATGCGTCCGCGTAATTTGGACTTATCTGCAGTGCTCGCCGGCAGCTGACTTCCGCCTCCTCCAGTCGTCCGATATCTTTGAGAACGATACCCAAATTGTAGTGAGCTTCGGCATTTTCCGGTTGAAGATTCAGTGCTTGCCGGTAACTGGTTTCGGCTTTTTCCGGTTGCCACAAATCTTGAAGTACCGCACCCAGATTGCAATGTGCCTTGGGGTAATCCGGATTGATTTTCAGGGCTTGACGGTAACAGGATTCAGCCTCGTGTAACCGGTTCGCACGCTGGAGTGTGGTTCCCAGATTGTTGTGTGCTTGAGCGTAATTCCGGTCAATTTGCAGTGCCCGGCGGTAACTGGCTTCGGCTTTGTCCAGTTGGTTCATATCTTCAAATATAACGCCCAAGTTGTAATGTACCTCAACATCGTTTGGTGACAGCTCGGTTGCTTTTTGCATAGGGATCAATGCGTCCGAACTCCGTCCCATTTGCATGAATATCGCACCTAATGCCTTCCAACCAAACTCGTGCAATGGAAAGTGTTCCGTCATGGAGCGGGCGAGGGTCATGGCTTCGGAATAATGACCCTGGCTAAAATGTGTTACCAGCATGTTGATTGCCCGAACACTGGGGATATTACCTTTGCTTTTGTCGGTCGCGACAATGGGGAGTGGTGACTCGACAGGAAGTGGAGCCGGCTCAATGGGATATTCTGTTGCCTGTCGAGTACCGGCATTGATGCGCAGTGCCAACGCCTCAACCTCATCTCCCTCCAAGCCTTGTTGTCGGGCAAGTGCCAGCACTTCACTTGCAGTTTCCAGTTGTCCGGACTGAAATAAAGCATCGATACAGCTCACCCAGTTTTGCCCGCGTGTCGGATCGGCATCCAGTGCAACCATGAAGTGAGGCAGAGCAGTTGCCGGTTGCCCTATCCGCATTGCCAGCATACCGAGATTGTAATTTGCGTCCGGATGATTCGGGTGGGTGTGAAGAAAATCACAGTAAAGGTTTTCAGCTTCTTGAAAATCACCTGCCTTATGACAAGTAACCGCCAGTTGGAAAACTTGCTCAACATTCATTGGGGAGATTGGTTTTAGCAACTCGATGTTAGCCATAATTTTAGAATCAAACGAATTTTTGAGGCCAAACGGGAATCATGGGCTTCTCTAATTGTTAGCCTTGACCACGCGGTTTTTGCCGGTCCTCTTGGCTTGGTACATTGCTTTATCGGCACGCCCGATGACTTCTTCTTGGGATTCTTGCGGGGCGCGTAGGGCTACGCCGGCACTAAACGTAACCAAGACACGGTCATTTTCATGCATAAAATACTTTTTGGTTAATTCGCGTTGTAATCGTTCTACTGTGGTAGCTGCGGCTTCGATGGTTGCATCAGGCAGGAGGAGGATAAATTCTTCGCCACCATAACGCGCCACCGAATCGCTGGGGCGCAATGCGTTCCTGATGACGTTACTCAGATGAATCAGTGCCTGGTCTCCGGTCTGGTGTCCTAGTGTGTCGTTCAAGTGTTTGAAATTATCAATGTCCAGTAATGCGACGCATAGTAGTGACTGATGCCGATCAGAACGGGAAGATTCAACCTGGAAGGCTGCATCCAATCCGCGCCGGTTTAATGCTCCGGTGAGCTGATCTTCACGCACCAACTCGCTGACTTGCGCAAGCTCTTGTTGCAAATTTTGAATTTCAGTTTCAGCTTTCTGAACTTGCTGGCGCGTGTTTACAAGTTCTTCGTGCGAGCGCAGCGCGCTGGTCTGAATGATGCGGGTGTCCTGCATAATGTCGTTGAGCAAGTGACTGAGATCTGTCAGGTGGTTAGTTTCTCCGATCTTGTGACTATAACCCTCGAGTTTTTGATGGTACTCACCTGTGCTTTCCGTGATTTCATTGAGTCTTTCAATGAAAGTGGACATCAAATTTTTTAGCGTAAACTTGGCATCGGACAGACTTTTTTTGAGCAATCCCTGATTGATAATTGTGTCGCGCAAGCTGCGCTCGGCATCGGCAATCACGCGCCTGTCAACGGGCTTCGCGATAATTTCTTGCAGTGTCACCACTTGTCCGTGCAGCCACACTTCGTCTTCTACCATTTCGCCGACATTATCTACCAGCAGGCGAAATAGACGTAACAGGCCATCGTTGGCCTTATTTTTGTCGCTCGTACGTATTTCAAACTTGATCCAGAACTGGCGCAGTAATTTGACTAACAAGGCGATTTGTTCGGGTGTTTTTGCGGCTTGGATTTTTTCTACCAGGCTTAACACCTCCGGAGTTAATTCCGGTTGCGTGCTAAGTGCGCTTTCGAGAGACTGGGTTAATAACGCGGAGAATTGACCGAGAGTTTCCGAAGATTTGTTTTGTATGCCAGCAGTAACGATGCTGGCTGCGGGCGCAGTCTCGCTTTCGTCAGCTGCAATAATTGCAGGATCGACATCAATGGCACTTCCAGCCGGTGTCTCCGACCAGGAGTGCATTAACGCATCCAGCTTTTCAAATAAGACATCAGGGTGTGCTGCAAACCGTTTTAGAACAGTTTCCAGGCCTTCTTTTTTTCTGGTTACGGTCAAACCTTTGTGCGTGCTTTCGAGCTGGCGCAATAACTCGCTTATCAGATTAGACCAGGGAAAAGTTTGCTCGGTTGTTTTCTTGGGTAGCACCGCTTCGATTTTTTTGAGGCACAGTTCCCAATTTTTGTCTTTGATTATTTTTTTTAATTCTATGCCAGCGGGAGCGGATTTTGGTTGTTGCGCAAGATGGTCTGCAATGCCCAGTAAAATTTTTTCCGGCTCGGTGTGCTTGGGTATGGTTGTACCGCTAATTTCCGCGTAAATTTTTGTATAGTTATCCGGTGTGGGGGAAATTTTGCGCGTCGCTAGTAAAAGCAACGCTTTCCGGGCAAGTTCGGCTGGGATTAAGGAGGGTTGATTCACGGCGCAGTGACAAGCAAAGGATGCTTTGCATAGTACTGGGCTGGATCGCTAGGCAAAACGCCGAATAGCGACCTATTATGAGGTCAATTTAGAATCTACCAGATGATGTGAAATGGCGTAATGAACTGCCTCGGCGTTGTTTTTGAATCCCATTTTTTCCAGCATGCGGGCGCGATACACGCTCACTGTTTTGGGACTGAGTGTCATAATTTCAGAAATTTCGGTCAGAGAGTGCCCCGATGCCATCTGGCAGAGTGTTTGAAATTCACGATTGGAAAGGGTTTGGTGCAATAGTTCCTGCGAGTCTCCCATCAAGTTGTTCAGCAGTTGCTCCGCCAGCATCGGGCTGATGTACTTCTTTCCACCGATAACTTGTTTAATCGCGCCAACCAGCTTCCCCGGAGCACTCTGTTTGTTGATATAGCCCATTGCACCCGCTCTTAAGACACGAACGCCGTACTGGTCTTCTGGGTACATGCTTAGGATAATGATTTTGAGGGCGGGATGTTCCGACTTGAGCTGTTTGAGAATATCTGTGCCGTGTTTATCCGGCAAGGAGATGTCCAGCAAAACCAGATCGAAATTTTGTTCGCGTACCATTTTTATGGCTTGAGTACCCGTTTCCGCCTCACCCGCTACCTTGAGGTCGGGAGTCTCTTCGAGCAGCATCTTCAATCCTTTGCGGATCAGAGCATGATCATCGACTACGAGAATGTCTATCATATCGAAGCGTCATCAAACAAGGTTTGCTGCGGAGCTTCGTCTTTGATAGGAATGAAGATAGCGATTTGTGTGCCTTTATCCAAGTTGCTGGCTATTGTAACCGTGCCACCGAGATGTGCGACACGTTCATGTACACCGCGCAATCCAAACGAGCGCGGCTTATTGCGATCTGTTTCGCTAAAGCCAATCCCGTCATCTGAAATAATCAGTTCGAGATGATCCGTGCCTTTGACAATTTCGATTTGAACGGATTTGGCATGAGCGTGCTTCAATATGTTGTTAAGGGCTTCTTGGCATATTCTGAATAGCGTGATTGAGTGCGTTTCGGGTAACTCGATGTTTTCCTGGGAAGGAATAATGTTGCACGGGATACCACTACGCTTGCTGAACTCTTGAGCCTCAATTTCGATGGCGGCGATAATGCCAAAACAATCGAGAAAACCGGGCCGCAGGCTATGAGCCAAGTTGCTAGCAGAGGTGATCGCCCTGTTTACCAGCTCTTCTATGGTTTTTACTTTTTCCAGCAATGGCAAGTTTTCACCGGGCAAGCGTTGATTAAGCCATGCCAAATCAATTTTGATGGCGGTAAGCAAGCTGCCTATTTCGTCGTGAATTTCGTGCGCAATTTGTAAACGTTCTTGCTCTTTGGCATCCTGGATATGTGAGGAAAGTTCCTGTAGTTGCTGTTGAATACGCTTACTTTCGAGTTCACTTAACTTGCTATTGGTGATATCCAAGACAATGCATTGCCAAGATTGAAGCCCGTTTTGTTTGCTCTGTGGCGTAGCGGAAAGACTGACCCATTTGGAGGTGTTGTCGAGTAGCACGAGTCGCCCTTCCCAATTCCAAACGTGCAGGGTATGTGCCGAATGTTTTAAGGAATCCAGGAAGGATGGAAAATCATCCGGGTGAATGATATTCAAAAAATGCGAGCCATCCTTTTGAAGGTCGCCGGCAGTCGTGTTGAGTAAAGTCAGGCAGCCTTCGTTAACGTATGGGAAGGTGATAGAGCCATTTGCCAGCAACTCTATTTGACAGATCATGCAGGGCAAATTGGCAATGAAAGCCTCTAGGCCATCATTAGTGCGTCTGTTTAGCTGGTTTCGAGAGGAACTTTGCAAAATAGTAATCACCTAAGTCGTAAGCGGAGTTCTATATAAACTTCTGACGAGAAAGTTAACATTCGCGACAAAACACTCGTTGATTTACATCAAGCAATCATTTTCAATCCGAATAATTCACTGAAGAAGTCGCGTCGCTTTATAAATGCCAGCTATTCAATCGAGCCCTTGCGAACGGGAGAATTGCTTGCTCCCTATTGGCGTGAGGCTGGATGGGGAGAATGGCAAATGATGAAAGTCTGCTTTTTCAGTGCATCCCTGATTGTAAATTTATTGTAAGAAAGTCGCCCTAACGTTACCACAAAATAATATTTTTTGTGTGACATGGTGTTGAGTTGAAGATTTATTTTCTATGCTGGATTTTCAAAGCGGATAAAAACAGGATGCTGGGTGTTTTTGGAGGAGGGGAGTTCGGTGAAGTTGTTCCAGTTCTCGGCAGATAAGGAACACAAGGCAGCGAGGACGAAATCAATTTAGCAATTTGCTATCATGTTCTGCCCTACTATCGTCCGTCCGGTATTTGCGGCATTAAAAATATGGAAAAAGACATTCCACTAAAAATTGAAATTCTTTCCAAAGAGCACGATGGAAAACTTCGCATCTCCTCACCGGAAGAAATCAAACTTGTCATGCATTACATCGCGGAAAAAGGGAATCGCGTTGCGCTATATTACGGCGGTGAGAATGAATTCATTCTGTCCACACTGCTTGCGGTAGATGACATGGGCATGTGGCTGGAAAAAAGCCCGAACGACTCCGCAAATCATCGTGTTACCTCAAGCCAAAAACTGATTTTTGTTAGCTCACATTTGCAAATCAAAGTTCAATTCAACGCAACTCAAGCCAGCAACAAAATGTATCAGGGGAGTCCGGCTTTCTATCTGCCCATGCCCCAAAGCCTGTATCGACTACAACGGCGCGAATTCTACCGACTTGCCACGCCCGTGCTGAATCCGTTACGCTGCATTATTAACCGGGGGGCGTTACACAACAAGCATCCGCACGAACTCATCATCATGGATGTTAGTTGTGGTGGTGTGGGATTGGTTTGCACGGAAGCAGATACCGAACTCGTCATCGGTAAAATTTATCCTGATTGTCAAATCGAGCTGCCAAGTTTTGGCACAATCACAGGAACAATCATCGTGAGAAACTTGGTTTTGTTACCGCCCAAACGCGGGGTTACCCAAAAGCGCGCCGGATGTGAATTCAAAAATCTGGATAGTGCTTCTATCACGCTTTTACAACGCTATGTGAGCAACATGCAACGCGCCCAAGTTAAAATCTAAACAAATGCCATCAAACCTGCATGTTCATAATTTCGTTGTATGCTTGCACAAATTTATTGCGTACCTGAATGGTGGTTTGGAAATTGATAGTTGCTTTTTGCATTTCAATAACGGTATCGCTCAGGCTCACTCTGTCATCACCCAGTACAAAAGCTTTTTGCATCGCCTCCGACTTTGCTTGAGACGCGGCCACACCGTCCAATGATGATTTCAGTACGGAAGAGAAATCTGTTTTATTGGCCTGTTTTGCCGGATTGGTTTCGCGCAAACCCGCCGCCGCAGCAGCTACCCGCATTTGCGCCAACAGACTATCCACAGCAGAAGTATTCATTGCCCATCTCCTCATAAAATCGGTGGCGGAAGTTTTCTTTGGCCACCTTTTCAAGTCGTTGCAACATACCCAAACAGCCATACTTGCCATTAAGAGAACAAGGCCGGGATTCACCCCTTATTCATAATTTCAAATTACCCGATGCTACTGATAATGCGTTCACTGCCCCAGTGGCTATTTTGGTGTTGCTCAATTCAACATGACTGAACAGCAAAAAAACGCGATAAGCAGGCTTAATCATCTTAACTTGCAACAGAAAATGAGTTTGGCTATTGGTGTGGCAGCGTTGTTTGCCATCATCTTTGGAATGTGGATGTGGGGGCAAACACCCGATTACCGCGTTCTCTATAGTAATTTGTCGGATCGTGATGGCGGAGCCATCATCGAATCGCTGCAACAGATGAACATTCCCTACAAATTTGCCGAAGGTGGCGGGGCATTATCGGTACCCGCCAATCTGGTACACGAGGCACGTTTGAAGCTTGCGTCGCAAGGTCTCCCCAAAGGCGGAAATGTAGGTTTTGAACTCATGGAGAATCAGCGGTTCGGTATTACCCAATTTGCCGAGCAAGTCAATTACCAGCGCGCATTGGAGGGTGAGCTGGCACGCTCGGTGCAGAGCATCGGAGCGGTAGCCAGCGCACGTGTTCACTTGGCCATTCCAAAGCCCAGCGTGTTTGTCAAAGAACAGCAGAAGCCCAGTGCGTCGGTGGTACTGAGCTTGCAGGGTGGACGACTGCTAGACTCCTCACAAATCAGCGCGATTGTTCATCTGATTTCAAGCAGTGTGCCGGAACTCTCTGCCAACAGTGTCACCGTAGTAGATCAAAATGGCACGCTATTGAGTGCAAGCAATGAAGGCATTGGCAATGATGTGCTGGACGCAAATCAACTCAAGTACGTGCATCAGGTCGAGCAAAGCTATATCGAACGAATCAACGCATTGCTAGTACCAATGTTTGGTGCAAGCAATGTACGCGCTCAGGTATCCGCTGATATTGATTTCTCGCGCACCGAACAAACCTCTGAGGTATTCAAGCCTAACCCTAGCCCGCCTGAACAAACAATCCGTAGCCAGCAAAACAATGAGAGCAGCAGTGGCTCGGGGCAAAATGGCGGCATTCCTGGTGCCCTTACCAATCAACCACCGGTTCCGGCGACTGCTCCCATTGTCGCAGCCACTGATCCCGCAGCCGCTTCCGGTAATTCCGGACAAATCAATCAGCAAAAAGAATCCACGGTGAATTTTGAAGTGGATCGCACAATTAGCCACACGGTGTTACCTGTTGGTTCAATTAAACGCTTATCGGTTGCCGTAGTGGTAAATGGAAATCGCATCATGGTTGATGATCAGGGAAAAAGCACCAACAAACCGCTAAGTGACGCTGAAAAAGAGCAGATCAATAATCTGGTAAGAGATGCCATGGGTTTTGATCAAAAACGTGGAGATAGCCTAAATGTACAGGTTGCAACATTTGCCGAAAACAAAGAGGTTATCGAAGAATTGGCACTTTGGAAGCAACCGTGGGTAATTGATTTGACCAAGGATGTCATCAAATATCTGTTAATTACCGCTGTTTTATTATTTCTGATTCTGGGTGTCATCAAGCCGGCATTCCGTACTCTTGTACCTCCCACGCAAGAAGATAAAGACACACAAAACTCCGCTGATGCGGCATCAGATACAGGAACATCAGATGCCGCCACGCAATATGCTCCCGCGACCGCCCCCTACGAGCAAAACCTTCAGACCGCACGACAAATCGCCCAACAAGATCCCAAGATCGTTGCAAGTGTCATTAAAGGATGGGTGAACGAATGAGCACCGGCCTCGAAAAAAGCGCGATATTCCTAATGACGCTTGGCGAAAATGAGGCCGCCTCGGTGCTGAAATTTCTCGAACCCAAGGAGGTCCAAAAAATCAGCTCCGCTATGGTAAAGCTGAAGAATCTGGGTCGTGAACAGATCGCAGAAGTGTTTCAGGACTTTCTTGCTATCGCATCCGATAAAACCACCATCGGCATGGATTCCAACGAATACATCCGCAACATGCTCACCCAAGCCTTGGGTGATGATAAAGCCGCCGGTTTGCTGGATCGCATCATGAATAACAGTGATACCAGTGGCATCGAAAGTTTGAAGTGGATGGATCCCGGTGCGGTGGCAGAAATGATTTGCAATGAACATCCGCAAATCATCGCAACTATTCTGGTACACCTTGATCCGGATCAAGCCGCAGGCATTCTCAAAATGCTGACTGAACGTACTCGCAACGATGCGCTACTCCGTATAACCACTTTGGATAGTGTGCAGCCTGTTGCACTACGCGAACTCAATGACGTTTTAGGCAAGCTTTTATCCGGTGGCGTATCCAGAAAAAAGAGTCTGCAAGGTGGTGTGACCACCGCCGCAGAAATACTGAATTTCATGGGTACCGCTCTGGAGACGGAAATGATGGAAACCGTGCGCAGCTTTGACCCCGAATTGGCACAAAAAATTGAGGACAAAATGTTCGTCTTCGACAATATTATGGAAATCGACGATAGGGGTATTCAACTCATTCTTCGTGAAGTTCAATCCGAATCTTTAATCATCGCTCTCAAGGGAGCCAATGAGGAATTGCGCGAGAAAATTTTCAAAAATATGTCCCAGCGAGCCGCCGAAATGATGCGCGAAGATCTCGACTCAAAAGGCCCCGTTAAGCTCAGTGAAGTCGAAGCCAATCAAAAAGAAATCCTCAAAATTGTGCGTCGCCTGTCGGAAGAAGGTCAAGTTGCCATAGGCGGCAAGGGTGATGAGGCCTATGTCTAGCACGGTCATACACAAAGAACAGTTAACGGCTTTCGAACGCTGGGAACTCGCCTCGTTCGATTCAAGTTCTGCGGAACCGATGCCGAGTCCCGTACAAAGTGTGGCGACCCTTGCCACCGTTGCAGAAATAGAAAATATCAGGCAGCTGGCACACGATGAAGGGCTTAACGCAGGTTATGAAGCAGGTATCCAGGCGGCACGGAATGAAGCTTCGCAAATTCACGAACTACTGCAAAATCTCCAGAGCGATCTAAATCAATTGGACGAGGATATATCACAGTCATTGCTTGATTTGTCGTTGGAGGTTGCCCACAAAATGATATGCGAGGTATTGCTGGTAAAGCCGGAAGTGATACTTAAAATCGTCAGTGCCGCAATTAGCAGCCTTCCACACTTTAACCAAAATGCCCATTTAATTTTGCATCCGGATGATGCGGAATTATTGCGCAAGCATATGGGGGAGCAGTTATCACACGCGGGCTGGAAGATTTTTACCGAACCGCAAATAAAACGGGGTGGATGCCGTGTCGAAACCACACACACGCACGTTGATGCCACCATGGAAGCACGCTGGAAAAGCATTGTGCAAATGATCGGAAAAGACAAATCATGGCGGGGGTGAATTCTCACAGCTTGCGTTGGCAGGAGTTCCTTGCCGAAGGGCACGAGTCTGTGGCTGCCTGTAATCCCATGCCTCTGTGTGGTCACTTGACCAAAGTAACCGGTATGGTAATGGAAGCCGTCGGGTTAAAGTTGCCCATAGGCAGCACCTGTGCAATTCACTTGCCCAACTACATCATTGAAGCTGAAGTGGTCGGTTTCTCAGGGGAGAAATTATTCCTGATGCCGGAAAATAATGTGTATGGGCTGATACCGGGGGCACTCGTGATGCCTTTAGAGCCAGTGCACGGATTAACGCTGGGCGTAAAGCGCAAGCCGATGCGCCGCACCTCGGATCACTCAAAACATTTGCCGGTCGGCAATATGTTGCTGGGACGAGTACTGGATGGTGCAGGCAAGCCGCTGGATCAATTGGGTCCTTTGCACACACTGGACTCCGCGCCGTTGCAAAGCCGTCCATTTAATCCGTTGAAACGCGCCACAATCGATACGGCACTGGATGTTGGCGTGCGCGCCATCAATAGCATGCTGACCGTTGGGCGCGGACAACGCATGGGTTTATTTGCTGGTAGCGGGGTCGGTAAGAGTGTGATGCTCGGTATGATGGCAAAATATACCAATGCGGATGTCACTGTGGTTGGTCTGATCGGCGAACGTGGCCGGGAAGTTAAAGAGTTCATCAATGACATTCTTGGCAAGGAGGGCATGGCACGGTCAGTCGTCGTCGCCACGCCTGCGGACACCTCACCGTTAATGCGTCTGCAAGGAGCGGCATATGCCACCACCATCTCCGAGTATTTTCGCGATCAGGGCAAAAATGTTTTATTGATTATGGATTCGTTGACCCGCTTCGCCATGGCACAACGAGAGATCGCTTTGGCTGTCGGTGAACCACCCGCTACAAAAGGATACCCCCCCTCGGTTTTCGCCAAGCTGCCGCAACTGGTCGAACGTGCCGGGAATGGGCTGGAGGGCGGTGGATCTATCACTGCCTTTTACACGGTATTAACGGAAGGTGATGATCAACAAGACCCCATTGCGGACAGCGCACGCGCCATTCTTGACGGACACATTGTGCTCTCGCGGAGACTGGTGGAACAAGGTCATTACCCTGCTATTGATATAGAGGCATCAATCAGCCGTGTGATGTCCCGGTTGTCATCGCCGGAGCATTTGTCCATTGTGCAACGTTTCAAGCATATGTATTCACTGTACCAACGCAACCGCGACTTGATCAGTGTGGGTGCTTACGTCAACGGCAGCAATCCGTTATTGGACGAGGCGATCGAACTTTACCCGCGCATGGAACAGTTTCTGAAGCAAGACATGTTGCAACGGGAAACTTACGAAACAAGTATTAACCAATTAGCCGCGCTATTTGAACCGACCCATTAAACAACCGGTTTGACCCAAAAATATCACCATGAAAAAAACATTTTCCTTGCAGCCTTTGATCAGTCTGGCAAAGCACCAAAAAGATTCGGCAATAAACAAACTGGGGCAACTCAACAGACAACAGCACAATGCCCAAAGCAAGTTGGAAGCATTGCAGCAATACCGCAAAGATTATCAGTCACGCCTGCAAGAGTCGGCACAAAATGGTATTGATTCAACCGAATTGCGCAATTTTCAAGCGTTTATCAATAAATTGGATGAAGCGATTGGCCAACAGTTAAAACAAGTTGGTCAAAGAAAAGTATCAACACAAGCTGGTCGCAATGAATTCGAAATCACTCAACGCAAACTCAAATCGTTCGACACTTTGAAACAACGTCATATCGAGTCCCAAAAAAACATTGACCAAAAATCGGAACAGCGCGCACAGGATGAACATGCAAGTAGATCAGCCGCCTATAAAATTTTTATCGCTGATCTCTCAAACAGATAGGTAGTGAGGAATAGCCATGGATTTTTTACCGCAACCCAACAATATCCTATTCTCATCCGCAACAAATGTTACCAATGACAGCACGCTGACACGCAATAATTTTCCCGTTACATCCGGTCATATTGCGGAAGATATTCAAGCCGCACAGTCCTTTTCCAACCTGCTGGCACGTCAAATCAGCGAGGCCAACTCTGCCACTCCGGCTCCCACCATTGTGATTGATGACAATGTCACAAACCAAGCCGCAGACCCGGCTGAAAGCGATACGCAATACCCGGTAACGACTGATGATAGCCCCTCGGCCAATTCAACCAATATGATGACGGCTATCCTGTTGCAAATCCCCGTACATTTGCAAAATTCACCCTTAAAAAGTATCCCCGTGGGTCAGTCCCGTGAATGTTTCGAGGTAACAGGAAATGTGCCTGTCAGTCTTGCCAATCCAGCCGCACAGGCTGTGCAAAATCGGGTCACAGCCACAGCCAATCCAGCTACGCCGGATGCCAACATACTGGCAGAAATTTCCGCAGGGCAGTCTGTGATGACTGCTAGAGGATCACTGTTAGAAAATCATGGTGTCCCCTCCTTGACAGAAAATAATGCAGAAATTGACCTAACCGCCGTGCCGGGAAAAACAGCCAATTTGATGATTGCTACCCTGCTGCAAACCTCTGCACATCTGCAAAATTCACCCATAAAAAATACCCCGGTGGATCCGCCTCGTGAACGTTCAGAGGCAGCAGAAAATGTACCTGTCAATCTTGCCAATCAAGCCGCACAGACTGTGCAAAATCGGGCAACAGCCACAGCCAATCCAGCTACACTGGATGCCAGCATACTGGCAGAAATTTCTGCGCGACAGCCTGTGATAACTGTTAGAGAAGCACTTACAGAAAATAATAGTGGCCTCCCCATAACAGAAAATAATGCCGCAATTGACCCAACTGCCGTGTTAGAAATGATGACTAATCAACCGCAAAAAAACAACTCGTGGCAATCATCCGGCGATCCCGCGAAGATGGATAGCAATGTAATAACCACCGCCCACGACCCACAAACTGCGGTGAATAACCCCGCGCCCCCATCCATTTCCAATGTGCCGGAAAACAAGGCGGCTGCAGCCAGTCCAACAAACCCATCCCCGGTTAACCCAAACAACATTCAAGTTATCACTTCTGCACAACCCGGTGTAGTTCCGTTCGTCCTTTCGACTCAGCCACTCGTTGCAACTGACCCACAAACTATTTTTGCCCGTTTGAACAGCAGAGGATGGACTGAAGAGTTATCACAAAAAATTACTTGGGTAAGCACTCAGAAAAACCAAACCGCCGAACTACATTTGAATCCCCCCGATTTGGGAGCATTGAATGTGGTATTGAAAATTTCCGATAACCAGCTTACCGCCCAGTTTGTTTCACCACACAGTGCTGTTCGTGATGCAGTGGAAAATTCCCTGCCAAAACTACGCGAAATACTGGCTGACAATAACATAATGTTGGGCAATGCCACGGTCAGCGACCAACCGCCACGCGAGCGGAGTGCATGGGAGTTCACAAATCAAAATCCCGATACCAAAGAACAACGCAAAGTTTTCACCAATAGAATTGAACCCGATAAAACATTATTAACTGCTACATCCATTATTCCGAGGCATCAACACAGCGGAATACTCGATACCTTCGCTTAAAGTAAAGGGGAATTTCTGCGTTAATCGAAGCTTCATCAATGCCCATTTTTCTCATAATCCAACCATAGATAAGAAAGGCAAATCATGGCAACCGCAAAACCAAAAGCAGCAGCAGAAAAAACCGATGCTCCGCCAGCCAAATCAAGCAAAAAAATGCTCATTATCGTCGCGGTGGTCGCACTGATGGGTGGAGGTGGAGCGGCCTATTTCTTCACAAAATCTGCGCATCCGCCGACAAAAGATGCTGCTGTGGAGGAGTCACACGCGGAAGTCGCGCCCATATACATTGCACTGGGGACATTTACCGCCAATCTTATTCACGAAGAAGGTGACCGTTACTTGCAGGTTGCGATTTCAATCAAGGTTTCCAATCCGGAACTGGAAGAGAAAATAAAAGCAAGCAATCCTGAAATTTTGCATCACGTGAATATGTTGCTACAAAGCAAGCGCCCTTCCGAACTTTCGACACTTGAGGGAAAGGATAAATTGTCCAGTGACATCAAATCCCAAATGGAGCAAGTACTGGGCCTGGCAAAATATATCCCTGTTGCCCACGAATCACATCCGGAATCCGCACCGGTGGCTATCCGGACATCTCAAGCTAACACAGGTATTGAAGAAGTGCTGTTCACCTCGTTC
>CAZSPN010000001.1:60088-64120 GCA_964608835.1 uncultured Gallionella sp. | reverse complement strand
GAACGAATTCCTCTCGCAAGATGAAGTCGACTCCCTGCTCAAGGGGGTTAATGGTGAGGCGGATGAAACACCAAATCATCCCGAAGCAATACCGGGAGAGGTGCGACCGTATGACCTCGCTTCGCAAGAACGCATCGTGCGTGGGCGTATGCCCAGCATGGAGATCATCAACGAGCGTTTTGCACGCTTGTTTCGTATTGGCCTGTTTAACCTTATTCGTCGCACTCCGGAGGTTTCTGTCGGGCCGGTACGCGTGATGAAATTTGGGGAATTTATCCGCAACCTTCATGTGCCGACCAATCTCAATCTGATTCAGGCTAAACCATTGCGTGGTACAGGGCTGTTCATTTTCGATCCCAACTTGGTATTCCTGGTGGTAGATAATATGTTCGGCGGTGACGGTCGATTCCACACCCGTGTGGAAGGCCGCGAATTCACACAAACCGAACATCGCATCATCCAAAAATTATTGGCGGTGATATTTGATACCTATAGCAAATCCTGGGAATCTGTCTATCCGCTGAACTTCGAGTTTGTGCGCTCGGAAATGAATCCCCAGTTCGCCAACATCGCCACGCCCAACGAAGTAGTGATTGTCACCACCTTTGAGATTGATTTGGGCGGCAATGGTGGTTCTTTCCACATTTGTATGCCATACGCCATGCTTGAGCCTATCAAGGATTTGCTCTTCAGCCCGATGAAGGGTGAAGACTTGGCTATGGATCATCGATGGTTACAGCTGCTCTCCAAACAAGTGCAATCCGCCACGGTTGAACTCATCGCCACGCTTGGTCAAGCCGATGTCACGCTTGACCAGGTGTTGAAGATGCGTAGCGGAGATATCGTCTCGCTGGAAATTAAAGACACCATCACTGCTTCTGTCGATAGCGTGCCAGTAATGGAATGCAGATACGGCGCATTCAACAATCAGTATGCCTTGAGAGTAGAAAAAATGATCTCATCAAACGAGGGGGAGAGTCATGTCTGAAGAAGCCGTAACTGAAGAAACTATTACCGCTGATGATTGGGGAGCCGCAATGGCGGAGCAAACTACTGCAACTGCAACCGAAACACCTGCCGCAAAACCGCTGACATTCGAACAGTTTGGGCCTAGTGGGCCAACCACTACCCAGAACGACTTGGATATGATTTTGGATATCCCGGTTCAGCTCACCGTTGAACTGGGGCGCACCAAGATGCCCATCAAACATCTGCTGCAACTTGCTCAAGGGTCGGTGGTGGAACTCGCCGGCATGGCGGGAGAACCGCTGGATGTATTAATCAACGGTTTCCTGATCGCACAAGGCGAGGTCGTGGTGGTGAATGAAAAGCTCGGCATTCGTCTGACAGATATCATCACCCCGTCCGAGCGGTTGCGTCGCATCAATAAATAATGAGTGCAAAATCTCGTTTAGTCATCGCAGTTAATTTACTGACGGTATCCGCATGGGCAAATGCCGTTGAAGGCTCACGCCCCGCTTACTCCCCGCCACCTGCCGCAGTCAGCTCCGGCGGTATCGTGCAGATTATCTTCAGCTTACTTTTGGTACTGGCCGCCATCGTGCTGGTTGCCTGGCTGCTCAAGCGCATGAATATCGTGCGACACAGTTCGGTGAATCTGCTCAAAGTAGTGGGCGGCGTGGCGATAGGTCAGCGCGAACGTATCGTGTTAGTTGAAGTTCAGGACACTTGGCTGGTAGTCGGCGTAGGGCCGGGGCAAATCCGCACTTTGCACACCCTCCCCAAGCAAGAGCTACAAAATGCCGATAATTCGGTAACCGATTCCCTATATCCTGAAAACAAATTTGCCAAGCTGCTTTCCACTTTTATCCATCCGAAACCCGCTGACCAAAAACACCATGCACCGTAATCTTATTTTCGTATGCGCGGTGTTCCTCATGCTGCTTGGCGTGACAACGCCAGCATCGGCAGAAATCGGCCTGCCCGCATTAACCAGCACTCCCGCAGCAGGCGGTGGGCAAACTTACAACCTAAGCCTGCAAACACTTCTGCTACTCACCTCGCTGAGTTTCCTGCCAGCGATTCTGCTGATGATGACCGGATTCACGCGCATCATCATCGTGTTGAGTTTGCTGCGCTCCGCCATCGGCACACCCTCTGCACCGCCCAATCAAGTGCTGATCGGCTTGGCACTTTTTTTAACATTCTTCGTCATGTCGCCCGTACTCGACAAAATCTATACCGAAGCCTATTTGCCATACAGTGAAAGCAAGATGGATTTTCCGCAAGCCGTCGACAAAGGTATCGTGCCATTAAAAGCCTTCATGCTGCGCCAAACCCGCGAGTCTGATCTTGCCCTGTTTGTCAGAATCTCCAACAATGAGCCGTTACAAAGTGCCGACCAAGTGCCGTTACGCATCCTGGTACCCGCCTATGTGACCAGTGAACTAAAGACCGCCTTTCAAATTGGCTTTGTGATTTTTATTCCCTTTCTCATCATCGATATGGTGGTCGCCAGTGTGTTGATGTCGATGGGTATGATGATGGTGTCGCCCGCGATCATTTCACTGCCATTCAAAATTATGCTGTTCGTATTGGCAGATGGCTGGAACCTGATCATCGGTTCTTTGGCACAAAGTTTTTATACTTAAAATAGTCGCTAGTCGCTTGTTTTTAGTTAAACCCAAAATTATACATAGCCACTGTACCAACCACTGACTATTAAGTAACGACTACTTTATGACTCCCGAAGCCGTCATCACCCTAGGACAACAAGCCGTCGAAATTACGCTGATGATCTCGGCACCACTGCTACTCACCGCTTTGGTCATTGGCTTGGTCGTGAGTATTTTCCAAGCTGCGACACAGATCAACGAGATGACGCTATCGTTCATTCCAAAATTGTTGGGGATTTTTTTGGTGTTGATTTTTACCGGCTCTTGGATGATCAATATGATGGTCGATTACATTCAGAGGTTGTTTGGCAACATCCCCTGGATGATTGGGTAACGTCCCATGATTAGCATTACCAGCGCGCAACTGGATGCCTGGCTGGCCGCATTTATTTTTCCATTGACACGCATCCTCGCCATGATCGCCAGCTCACCAATCTTCGGTAACAAACAAATTCCAGTGCGCGTCAAAGTTGGCTTCTCTGTGTTGCTCACCCTCATCATCGCACCGACCATAGTCTCAATGCCGCAAGTTGCAGTCGGCTCTGCGCAAGGGTTGTTAATCATGGTTCAGCAGATCATCATCGGTGTGGCAATGGGTTTCACCATGCGCCTTATCTTTAGTGCCGTTGAAATGGCAGGAGAGTTATCCGGCTTGCAGATGGGGTTGGGGTTCGCCAGCTTTTATGACCCCATCAACGCCAGCCACACCGCGATTATTGCGCAATGGCTGGGGATGATTGCAGCATTGGGATTTCTGGCGATGAACGGCCACTTGTACATGCTCTCCGGACTAGCGGAAAGTTTTCAGACGCTACCCATCGCCAGCATGATGTCCAACCAGGGATTTTACGGGGTAGCCAATTGGGGAGGCAGCATCTTTGCCTTTGCCCTGCAAATCTCACTGCCGATCTTGGCTGCATTACTGATTACCAATATCGCACTGGGAATACTCACCCGCGCCGCTCCGCAGCTCAATTTGTTTGCTGTGGGTTTTCCGATTACGCTGGCGATAGGCTTTTTTGTTCTGGCACTCTCCATGCCTTATTTTTCGCCGCTGCTGGACAGGCTAACCCAAGAAGGATTGAGTACGATGTTAGTTAATCTTGTGCAGCCGAGTCAGAAGTGATTTTATTCAAACTTCATTTGACACAAACTGTCAGCCACAAATTATTTCCGCCCACAATCTGTTCATTTGGAGTAATGAGTGAGTCCTGATTTTGTGGAAGGGCAAGTTGATACTAATTTATCAACTTGAACAGAGTAACCATGAAACGAATACCACGCAAGACATTTGCCGAAGAATTTAAACGTGAAGCGATCAAACTTATCATCAAATAATTTCGCGAAGTGAGTTACACCACGCGTGAACAGGTTCGGCGTGTTGTGTTTGAATATA
>CAZSPN010000001.1:35297-60078 GCA_964608835.1 uncultured Gallionella sp. | reverse complement strand
AATATATCGAGGTTTTTTATAATCGCATCAGGCGGCATACCAAGATCGGCAACAATTCACCCGCCGAATATGCCGATATCTTTTATACAAAAAAATTTAAGGATGCTGCATAATCCCCCAACTTGCCCGTCCACTGTTTCGGGTTTCGCTCACTATGATCAGCTTCTTAAAAAAATCTTCTGTTCAATCGGCTGATGAACCGGCTAAAACCTCGTGGCTTGCCCGCCTTAAGTCAGGGTTGGCGCGCACAGGCAGTCAGCTCACTAATTTGTTCAGCGGTGGCGGCAAGATCGACGACGAACTCTACGAGGAGCTGGAAACCATCCTCATCACCAGCGATGTGGGTATGGATGCCACGCGTGCATTGCTGGCAGACCTTCGCCATCACGTGAAAGAAAATCGCCTGAGCGAGGCCGCCGAAATGAAAGCCGCCCTCGCGCATTGTTTGCTGAAGTTGCTCAAACCTTTGGCGCAACCGTTGCAAGCGGACTCGCATAAGCCTTTCGTGATGATGATGGTGGGTGTAAATGGCGCAGGTAAAACCACCTCCATTGGCAAGCTGGCAAAGTATCTGCAGCGGCAAGGTTTATCGGTGCTGCTTGCGGCGGGCGACACCTTTCGCGCCGCCGCACGTGAACAACTGATGACATGGGGCGAACGCAACAATGTCACCGTCATCGCGCAACAAAGTGGTGATGCTGCTGCGGTGATTTACGATGCGGTGCAAGCCGCGCAGGCGCGCAATATTGACGTGGTGATCGCTGATACTGCCGGACGCTTAACTACTCAGGCGCACCTGATGGAGGAAATTAAAAAAGTGAAGCGTGTCATCGCCAAAGTGTTGCCCGATGCGCCACATGAGGTGTTGTTAGTGTTAGATGCCAACACGGGACAAAACGCCCTCAGCCAAGTAAAAGCCTTCGACGAAACACTGGGTGTAACGGGGTTGATACTTACTAAACTGGACGGCACGGCGAAGGGTGGCGTGATTGCGGCAATTGCGAAGGCGCATCCGATTCCCGTGTACTTCGTCGGTGTGGGTGAAGGGCTGGATGATTTGCGCCCGTTTGTTGCGGAAGATTTTGTTGCTGCTTTACTGGGATAGGCGAGTGAGATATTTTCCTCTACCGTAAAGCGGTGTTTACGCTAGCAGTTTTTATAGTGTGGACTAATCCGACTCCTGAATGCCGCCTCTCCGGGTTTACCCACTAAGACCAAAGCCTTGGCATTCTGTATTCAACCGTATAAATGGTTGGTTAATGCTACAATTCGACCCTGATCTGGGAATGCAGCGCGAAAGTGGCGGAATTGGTAGACGCACTGGATTTAGGTTCCAGCGGGGCAACCCGTGAGAGTTCGAGTCTCTCCTTTCGCACCACAGCTTGAGCCTCGAACGGCTTCAGCAACTCCCCTCTTAATTATTTGCTTGTGTTATTGAGGTGTGTAACAGCCCCATAGGTTCCTATCCATTTGCTTCCATCGCCACCCGTACCCATTGTAAATACGGCATTAGAATGCAAGCCATTTTCTGTGGTTAGTTCTGTCTCGAATTTATTACCATCAAAGCTGGCAAGGCCGTTGTTTGTACCCACCCACATTTTTCCGGCAGGGTCTTGATTGAGCATAAATACATGATTGCCAGGCAAACCATCAGCCATGCTGTAATTTTTCCATTTGCTGCCATCGAAGCGCGCCAGCCCGCCGCCCCAAGTACCGCACCATACGATCCCATTGCTATCCACCAGTAAAGATACAATGTAGTTCGGGTTGTATGCACCGCCCCCACTCACACCCTCAAGCCCCATTTCTTTCGCCTGACGCGCATGATGCTCAGAAAACTTTGCCGGGTCTGTACCAAATTTTGGATCGTCCTTGATTTTCTCAAAATCAACGCCCACGCCTTTATCATGATTCCAATTTTGCCATTTATCATCCTTGAAACGAGCCAACCCACCCTCGGTAGCAAACCAGATCACACCGTCCTTACCTTCTGCAAGACTGTAAACCCAGTCGTTGGGAAGCCCGCCTTGTGTGTTTTCTACAGTGTAAACATCCCACTTGGAGCGATCTTTCAAATCACCTCCACGAACACGGTTTGCGCCAGACCAGGTTGCGATCCACACATCGCCGTTTGATGCTTTAAGCACTTTGTAAACAAATGCGTCAGCCAATCCATTCGGGACATTAAAGTTCTCCCATTTTTCAGAGGCTTGATCCAATATGGACATACCGCCGCCATACGTACCCACCACGATATTTTCATTTAACTTGCTAACGTGAAAGATACCCTTTGAGAGCAAACCATCACGATTGTCAAACATGCGGAAGTCATCCGTTTCGGTGTTGTAGCGAATAACACCGTTTGAAGTGGCAACCCACACAGTCTTGCCATCAATATAAATATCTTTGACATTGTTTTCACCCACTCTGAACTTGGTGAATTTGGCCTTGGGATCTTCTACCGTTATTCCCGCGCGATCATCAGTGGGTGTTTGGCCTTGTTCGGCAGATGGAGTTGCAGTACCACTGGATTGTTGGGTTGCTGTTGTATCTTCAGTTTGTTTTGCGCAGCCCCCAATCAACATCCCCGCCAGACTCATTGCAATGATGACCGCATTGCGTGGCTTTAATTTTGTATTCAATTGCATTTGAATTCCTCTCAAGCGTATTGTTAAAAATGATAAAAGTGTTATCGGCCAATGCGAGCCACACCGCGCTGTGTACCTACCCAGACATCACCATTGGGCGCAATGGCTAATGCGTAAACGTTGTTGGCAAGTAACCCTGTTTTGGTATTGTAATTATGCCAATTTTTCCCGTCATAACGACTTAGTCCATTATTGGTGCCAATCCACAGAACACCGCTACTATCTTGAGCAATGCTATAAACGATGTCACCAGCCAAACCATCTTTGGTTGTGTAATTGCGCCAACGTTTTCCGTCAAAACGGCTTACCCCCCCTCCCCAAGTACCCGCCCATACCGCCTGATCGGGAGTGATGTGCAATGCAAACACGTAGCTGGGATTGTAAGTCATTTTTCCGCCGCCAGATAACATGCTCAAATCATGTCTGGAACGTGTGCCTAGACCAGTATTGGGACTGGCCGCCAATTTATTTTTATTTGGCGCGCCCAAACCGTCCTTATGACTCCAAGACCGCCAAGTTTTACCATCAAACACGGATACACCACCCTCGGTGCCAAACCAAACGCGATCCTGCTTATCTACTGCAATGCCATATACCCACTCGTTAATCAACTCTTTGACATAGGTGGTGAACTTCATATCTTTAAGACTGACTTTATTAACACCGGCCCAAGTACCTATCCATAAATCACCATTACTCTGGCTGGCAAAAGAATAAATCCAATAATCAGCCAGCCCGTGCATGGGGAAATAAGTTTTCCATTTGCCGTCACGGTAACGCGATACGCCCCCCGCATTTGTGCCAAACCACTTGTAATCGTCTTTATCGATACCTACCGCAAAAACGTACTCGTTCGCCAACCCGCTATCGCGGGTGAAAGTGTTGCGCACGTTGCGTGTGGTCAAATCTATCTCGCTCACACCTACCGACGTGCCTACCCAAAGCGATTTTTTCTTGGGCTCAATAGTCAGAGCGCGCACGGTGACATATTCACCCACCTCAAATGTTTCAAGTACACGGGGTAAGACATTGCCGCCGACTGTTGCGGCTTCTGTTGAACTTGCAAACGTAACAGCCAAGCAAACATTAAAAAGAAACGTCCAGACGAAGTTAAGCATAAGTTCAGAATTGGTTGAGCGATTTTGACAGGAGAAAAAACGTTGTTTCAATTAGCGGGTAAATTATTAATTGAGTGTCCGAATAAAGGCAATGACATCAAGCATCTCCAACTCTTGCAATATTCCCAAGTACGAGGGCATGGCTTTATCGCCATTAGTAATGGTTTGCAACAAAAGCGAGTCTGGTTTTATCAAACTCTCGTTCTCGGCAAAATTCGGCGTGCCGGGCATTACGCTAATCCCGGATTCGCCATGACATTCCGCACAATGCTTCGCATACAGCTCACCGCCTTTGATGGAATCCCCAGCACAGGCTACTCCCATCGGCAGCATTAGCAGCATAAAAAAGCAATTGGTCATCTTCGCAATAAATCTTAGCATTTCAGACCACACTCTAATTTTGATTTTTCTTCTTGGGCTTTTTTTGCTTTTTCGGCCCGTGCTTTAGCGCGCTCTGCTGCCAATTTACGTCCCCTCTTGGCTTCTGCTGCTTCCAAGTCGGGCAACTTTGCACTCCAAAAATCGGCTTGCTCTTTGTCAGGCACTACCCCAAAGAATTTTTGAGCGGGTCCTACACCATCTTTGGCGTTGGGATCACTCGAGTAAGCATTACTCAATATTTTCACCGCAGGCAGGTAGTCCTGATTGGCCGCTTTTTTTGTCCAGAACAATGCTTTTTCGGGACTTTGATCAACACCCGTGCCGAGACCATACATTTGCCCAGTGTTGTACTGCCCCGCCGCATCACCTTGGAATGCCGCTGTCAAGAACCACCCGAAAGCTTCTTCGTGATCCTCCGCCGCGTTGATCATTTCACCTATGCGAACCTGTGCGGGCATATGGTTTTGATCCGCAGCCAGCCTCAAAAACCTTGCAGCCTCTTTCAAATCTTCTCGTGCAAATGATTCCTCTGCACTTTCAAAGTTAGCTTCAGGGGTAGCCACAGCAGTTGTCGTTTCTGTTGCAGCCCAAGCCACGGGGTTGGGCAAACTTAACGTCAAAAAACCAACCACAATCAACCGTACATTTTTCATACGCATTGTATTCACCTCGTAAACGTTTACAAAATGTGCAATTCCTTAAAGCCCCACAACGATGTCGAGGAGTGTATCAAAAATACAGGTTTCAACACAATTTCGTTACCTGCAACCTTGAAACTATCACGCCCGACAAACAAACTTATGTTCTGAAAAGCGACCGTTTGACCACCTTTTGTTAATTATGGTTTCATCGGATCGGGCAGATTCACTTTAACCCCAATTTGTTGCTTGGCATCTTGCAAATATGCGCGGAGCATTTCATCCCCTGCAAGCTTACGCAACTCCTGAACATATTTTTTGCGGGTTTCCCCACTAATACCCTCACCTTCTTTAACCGATTCTATTCGTATAATGGCATAGCTACCTTGCCTAGTTTCCGCCCCCACGTATTGTGGCAATTGGGCACTATTGGCTTGGAAGACTTGCCGCAACATTCCCTCATCTAAAGTACCAGGCCTAGAGCGCGTAACACTTTGCATAGCACCCCATAGCAAAGTCGATTTCCCACCGCTTTGTAATGATGCCAATATTTCTTTGCCTCGCTTTGCAGCCAATTCTTGCGCTTTATTCTGTAACAGCTTTTGGCGTATTGCAACTTGCACCTCACTCAACGCGCTGACGGTAGCAGGTTTGTATTCCAAAAGGCGTGCCGCCACAAAAGTGTTGGTTTCAATTTCAATAGCGGATGTATTGCGTTTCTTCTTGGTCACATCATCAGTGAAAACTGCCGCCAGCATTTTCGGTGTCCAAGGTGATCCCGACATCCCATCCTTGGTTAACCAACCACTTTGCTCAATTTTCGCGCCCACCAATTCAGAGGCAGGCTTAAGTGTATCGCTTTGCTCGTACACAGAATTGCTGAACTTTTCTGCCAATGAAGCAAAGGTATCCAGTGCTTTTTGTTGACGCAATTTATTCGCAATACCTTCACGCGCCTCACCAAATGGTAATACCCGTGAAGGCTTTATGGCGATCAATTTGATGATGTGGTAGCCAAAATCAGACTGAACCAATTCACTCATTTCTCCCACTTTCAAACTAAAAGCTGCATCGTCAAAGGGCTTCACCATCATGCCACGAGCAAAAAACCCCAAGTCCCCTCCATTTGCAGCCGAACCGGGATCTTGTGAATTGACCTTCGCCAGAGCAGCAAAGCTCGCAGGAGATTTTTTGGCTTGCTCCAGCAATTGAAGAGCTTTCGCCTTGGCAGCCCCTTGTTCAGCTTGAGGAGAGCTCGGGGTTGTCGAAATTAAAATATGCGCAGCGTGACGCTCTTCTGGCGTACCAAAATCAGATTGATGCTCCTGATAATACCTGTTCACATCTTCCTGACTCACTTCAGTTTTGGACAATAACGTCTCAACTGAAAACTTCACATACTCAACCTTGGCTTGCTCTAGTACGTTAAATTCTTTCTGATTGTTCTCGTAATAATTTTTAACCTCGGCATCATCAATTTTCGCCTGAGCGATGAATGATTGAAGCGAGATGGGCGCAACACTGACTACGCGCTGCTGTTCATTCAATCGGATAATATTTTCTGCAACACTATTGGATGCAAATCCATTTTGGACATAAGCATCCTGCACCTGCTGTCCGGCGAACTCATCCCTCAAGCGGGATTCAAAAATCAGCGGGGTCATGTTTTGAGCTTTTAATACTGACTCGTAAAGCCCTTTGTCAAAGTTACCATTACTTCTAAATGCATCAATGCTGCCAATTACTTGAGCGATGCGTTCATCCGTCACTTGCAGCTTTGCCTCTTTTGCACGCTCGAGCACTAAACGCTGATTCACCAAATTATCCAGGACAGAATGCTTCATCTCGGGTGTGTCAAACATTTCTGGGTTGAAATTCGCACCCAATTGTTTTCGCATTCTGTCTTGCTGCAATTGCAATGCGTTCTCAAATTCCTGCTGTGAAATGGATGTTTCACCCACCGCGGCTACATCGGCTGACGTGCTGCTTCTGTCATAGGAATCTATGCCCCACAGGGCAAATGGCAGAATCAACAGTGCAAAAATAATCCGCACAATTTTTTTATTTTCATGGACAAAATCAAACATGGTCACACCACCCAACAAGTAAGTTGCAAATGCTTTAGATGTAAAAAAGGCGAACTTGCGCTCGCCTTAATTTGGCGAAGTGAACGATACACTCCGCGTCTAAAGCAAACTCTGTTGAAAATAAACAGAGTTTTCGTCTTTTTCATTCAAAGAGCCACAGAAACCGTTCAACCCCAAAATAAAATAGGGCAACCGAATTATAACTTAACTCCGCATCTGAAAGGAGATATTGCGATTTTACTGTGACGGTTTTCAATCGTTGTAACTAATCATTCAGAATCCTTCTATTCGTTGAAATGGAAGGTGATATTCTAATTAACATTGGCACAAGTTCACATATGGCGGGGAAGGCAATGCAAGCGCACGAGACTAAAGGATTAGAAGAGTGGGTGGCTTTTCTAAGTCAGGCTGACATACCAGTACTCAAACAAACTGAGCGCGATCTGAATGTTTTGCACGAGGATGTTGAAAATATCAATGCGCGTGATGTTGCCAGCGTAATAGCACGAGATCCGATGATGACAGTCAAATTGTTGAGGTATCTGCAAAGTCATAAACGCAACAAGCAGGAACACGAAGTGGTGCAGATTGAGCAGGCTCTGTTAATGCTCGGAATAGGATCGTTTTTTAACAATTTACCCGCCAGGCCTTTAGTTGAAGAATTGTTGGCTGGCCACACGACTTCCCTTATAAACCTGCTACAGGTGGTTCGACGTTCGCATCGGGCTTCACATTTCGCACTTGATTGGGCGGTGAGTATGCGTGACATGCACTTTGAAGAAGTGCGTATAGCCGCGCTGTTGTACGATCTTGCCGAGCTGCTTATGTGGAGTTTTGCACCAGTTGAAATGTTGAAAATCAGTGCTATGCAACAGCATAATAAGTCTATGCGCAGTCGTTCGGCTCAGGAAGAGGTGCTGGGTTTTTCCATAGTTGATTTGCAAATGGCACTGGTTCGCGAATGGTCGCTGCCCAGGTTACTGCTCACGCTGATGGATAATGAAAGTGCCAAACAGCCGCGTTCTTGCAATGTTATTTTTGCAGTTAATCTCGCACGCCACTCCGCCAAAGGATGGGAGGATGCCGCGTTGCCAGACGACTACAAAGATATTGGCAAGTTACTGAATATAAAAATGGAGGATGTCATCGTTATGCTCGGAGTGGAAGCCGGTAATGTGTGTGATCTAAATAAACCTCGTTAATTTAAAATTTAATCCGCAGCTTAATTGCCCATAAATCGCAATTTAACTTGTTGTATTTGCTGCCCAGTTCGAATACTGAACATGAAAAAAACATCACCTTAAAGCAATTTCCGTTGCCTTTGAAATAGCTCTCATTCCCCGCTTTATTCCTCGCTTTAGTTATTGCTCAGGCTGCTATCTTGGCATCGTTGCGAGAGTATCAAAACTTAACACGCATTGACCGAAACAAGGGGGAGTGATGACAAAATCAACCATAGTCAATTTATTCGATGGTGATAAACAGCATATCGTCGAGTTACAGGCTATCCAAGAAGCGCGGTTACTTATTGAAGCCGAAATGCAAGCAGAGCTTTCTGCACAGGCACGAGCACGATTAAGTGCGCATGCGCGCGCATTGGCGCAATCAAGAGCCAATGCTGAGGTAGAGTTGGCCACTCAGTTGAAATTGAAGTGTGAAGAAGAGGAAAAGCTTGTTGCCATTGCCCAGGCAAATCTGAAAGAAGCAGAAAGAACGATGGATGAAACCCAAAAGAAACTTGCTGCTGAGCGGCGATTTCAAGCGGAGAATCAGGCGAGGATAGATGCGGAACAGCAAGCACAAATTGCGCTAAACCAACGCTTGCAGCATGAAAAAGATGCTCGTATTGCGGTTGAGGCGACAATTAAAGCAGAGCGTGAATTGGCTGAGTTAAAAGAGCGAGAATGGAAATTTAAGTCTGCAGCTCAACGTGATGCCGAGCAAAAGCTACGTTCGCTCAAAAATGAAATTTCCGATCTTGAAGAAAGTACCCATCGTATCAGTGCAGAACTCAATGCTGCGGAACAAATACGGTGGAATCGTGCGGATAAAAAATCGTTTCTCGAAAAGCGTTTGGATGAGGTAACCGGGCGACCAAGTCAGGCAGATCCAGATAACGCTGAGAGCAGGCTTGATGACGAAGAAGTTGTGCTAAAAAATTCCAGCGAAATCGCCACAGTTCAGCCGGCCGAAATAGAGTTGCCTGGTATTCATGCGGGATCACTTGTGTTGAACGATGACGAAGTGAGGCAAGCTGCTTACCATCAGGCTGAATTGGCTACACTGATCCGCTCTGCGGCGGGTCGTGTAACCGCACAATTTTCTATGCAACTCAGAATTATTGAGGATCAAATTAAAGCAGATGTCGAAAACACTGAACGAAATGCAAGGAAGGAGTATGAATCAGCCAGACTGCGTACTGAGCATGCAAGAGAGATTGTGAGAGTTGAAGTTGAGCGCAAACTTAAAGCGGAGCAGGCCGAGGCGGAATTATTGTTTTCACAAGCAGAAATAGAAAAATCTGCCGCCTTGTTACAGGAACAAACCAATGCTTTATTGGCCGAGGTTGAGTCAAATATGAAGGAACGCCTGGAACATGAACGCGTTGCCAATCATCTCGCCGAAATTAAGTTAAAGGCAGAATGTGAGTTGCGTGTTATTGCGGAGTGCCGTGCCGCTAAAGAGTTGGAATTGTCGCGCGAATTAGAATTGAAATCACAGGCGGAAGAAAAAGAATTGGTGGCGGTTGCTGAGCGAATTGCGCTGGAAAAACAGGCAAAGCTTGTTTTAGACAAAAAAGCTGAAATTGAAGCACGCGCCATAGTTGAAATGGAAGAATGCCTGGCGGCAGAATTGCGTGCCACTGAATTAGCCAGCAAGCGCATCGATATTGAGCAGCGCTCCAAAGAACTGGCAGAATCAGTGACGCAACGCTATCAACAGGCTGTTCTGGCGGAAAGTGAGCGAGAGAAAGCTGCGGAACGTACCTTCAGTTTGGTTAATGCTCGCATGGAAATGGAGTTGAGTATGCTTGAGGCAGAAGAGGAAAAAATACGTGCTGAAGCACTGGCAACCGTTGCATTACGTAAAAGAATAGCGGCAGCCAAAGTGGCAAAAGAGGAGGCTCTGGCGCGCGAAAAAATTGAGACCGGATTACTAGAGCAAGAGCAGCGCAATGTTGAACGTGAACGTGAGCTGTCTATGCAAATTTTGCAGCGAAAACTTGCGGCGGAGCAGGCTGCTATGGATCGCGCTCAACAGCTGATTGAGGTGGTGCGGCGACCAAGGGCCGCTATCGGAATGTTTGCTGCTGAAGATGAAAAAAGGTGCATAGGAACACAGTCAATCACTTTGACCGAGCAAGAAAGACTGGAAGCAGAACATCGTTTGCTGAACGACTGTTGGACGAAATCTAAACGTGCGTTGCAACGTAACTGAGCTTGTAACTTGGCAAAAGAATAACTGCGTCTTTGCTGCAATAGCGTGCAATGATCCGGAATGATGGGATAAAGAATGACGGTAGTAGCGGTATTTAATCAAAAAGGGGGGGTTGGTAAAACCACGACTTGCCTGAATGTAACTGCCGCATTGGAAGCATTGCAGACGTTTCCCATAGCATTGGATTTGGATCCGCAATCACATCTTACCTTGTGCAGCGGTATAAAATCAGTCCCGTTGGATGGTGGCATGGCGGCATTCTTTAAGCATAAAATGCCGCTTGAGAAATTGTTATGCGAAACCCCGCGAGGTTGGCAGATCATTCCCGCTTCGCTGGAGCTTGCTAAGATTGACGCACTTTATGGCAAAGACAACAAGGCTGCGACTATGCTAAAACAAGGTTTGAGCGAAGAGTTGGCACTATCGGGTGCACCTGTCTTGATTGATTGTTGTCCGATGTTGGGTGTGTTAACGCTGAATGCTTTGCTTGCCTGTGATCGTGTGCTGATTCCAGTGTCGGCAGATTTTTTATCATTACAAGGTGTACATCGCTTGGATAGCGCGCTTAATGTGTTGGAAAATAAATTGCAACGCCGCTTGGAGAGGCGAATTCTAATCACTCGCTTTGATTCGCGGCGCAAGCTTTCTTACGACATCTATGACAGCCTCAAGGATCGTTACGGGGAGTTGATCTGCAAAACGCGTATCGGCGAAAATGTCGCGCTGGCAACCAGTCCGGTGCATCACACGGATGTATTTGATTACGCACCCCACAGCCTTGGCGCGACTGACTATATGGCATTGACCCAAGAATTATTGGAGTCGGGATTTTTCAGTGGTAGTCAGTAGCAAGCTACATACGCCAGACCAGTAATGCGGTGTGATGTAGATCATCTACTTGCACAGTCTCGTGCGGCGACTGGTCGGGAATGGCGAAAGTGCTGCTGATGAATAGTGTGCCAGGGCGCATTTCGGCACGTGCTTTGAGCCAAAGATTTTCCATGGGCACGGGTGAGAGATAGGCAAAAACCACATCGTAATGGGATAAATCACAATCCCAAAGATTTCCCCAGTGAACTCGGCTGTTGCTATAACCACCAACCCTGATGCGTAACCAGCTCCACAAAAAAGGTAACGGAGCTGCTTCCACGCCAGCGTAGGTTCCGTCCGGTCTTGCTTTCGCTAGATGTGATAGCACACCACCCAAACCCGAACCCAAATCCACAAACGCAAAACCTGAACCGATTGCCTTGGGAGGCAGTAGCTGCTCTATGGCAAGCCATACTTTGTTGCTGGAGAGATACAAAGGCACTTGTGTGCGAAAAGTACTCCAATAGGTAAATAGCAAAATTAGGAATGCACCGAGAAATAGGTTGGGTGGGAGATCAGCCGAGAGCACAGTTACCAAGGTTGGCGCAAATAATAATTGTATCAACCACCACCACATCGCGAGCCCAAAAAAATAACTGAGTGCCGCTGCAAATAGGCCGATAAGCCATGCCATATTTATGGTTGAGCTGTGTAGTCCTATTGCCCCAATCACCAGCCATGACAGTATAATTGCAGCGATTTGCAGTAACAGGGCGACAATTGAAGGCGGCAAAAATTTGAATAGTCTTAACATCAAATATGGGCAGAAATTTCCTAAGATTTATTTTGTAAGATTACGCTAAAGTATTTTTCAATGATGCCGATAACAACAATTGAAATGCATTGCATTTTGAGATTGAGTGTTGGCCTGATAATTTACATGTCATCCTCTTGCTTCCCTCTGTCATCTTGGGTGTCAGAGGGAATTTTTTGTAGGTAAAAATCCTACATGATCGCTTCTGGAATTCCTACAGGTCGGGTGGTGAAATCCCAATCAAATTGCGTCCGGATTTCCTACAGAAAAGTCAGTGAAATTCCAATTGAACTGCATGCCAAACTCCTACAATAAAATTAGCAAAAATCTAATTTCTTGTGTCGTTCACGTCGGTGATAATTCGTTCGCCTTAACCAATCAATAATTTAAAGAACGCGAATCCACGTTGTTGAGCTGCACGATTGGTTGAAAAGGTTCTTTCATTGGCTTACGGGGAGGATGTATGGACATTATGCATATGCAAGAAGGTATCCGTGACATCAATTTAACCTATTTGATGTTAGCTCAGCAGATTATAAAGGAAGATAAGTCGGCTGCAATTTTCCGTTTGGGTATCAGTAAAGACCTAGTGGATATATTGGTTAAATTGACTCCACCGCAGATCATTAAAATGGCCGCATCCAACATGTTGTTGTGCCGTTTTCGCTTTGACGAGAAGCTATTGCACAACTTGGTGACTGACTACAGCAAAAATCGTTTGATGACTCAGTCGCACGCGGCAATTCTGATGTCAGGACAAGCCGTCGAAGAAATTGCTTAAGCGAGACTAATATGGCGGCTAAAACTGTCTTGGGTGAGGCTCAGCAAGTCAGAGTGGCGACAGATTTGATTGAAATGGGTGCACGCTTGCAGTTATTGCAAGAAGAAACCTCGTTGAGCCGTGAGCGCTTGCTCCGGCTGTACAAAGAAATCAAACATGAGTCGCCGTCCAAAGGAATGCTGCCCTATTCGACCGATTGGTTTATGAGTTGGCAGCCTAATATCCACTCTTCTTTGTTTATGAACATCTACCAGTTTTTGATTAAGAATGCAGAGGCGGATGGCGTACAAGCGTTGATTTCGGCGTATCGCCTGTACCTTGATCAGGTGCGGGACTTGGAAAATTCTGAGGTGGTTCTCAGTATCACGCGCGCTTGGTACATGCTGCGCTTTTTCAAGGCAAACATGTTACAGCTTGCTACCTGCCGTGAATGCGGCGGAGCTTTTGTGACCCATGCGGGGGATTTGCATGTGAACTACGTGTGCGCAATATGTCACGCGCCTGCACGAGCCGGAAAAACCAATGCCGCCAAAAAAGCTGTGCTTGCTGCTGCGCAAAATGGGGTGTGATTTCTCTCTGTGGAAATAAAATAGGAGCGCGACTATGTTAGTAATCATAGGCTATGTGGTAGTCATGGCTTCGATATTCGGCGGTTACGCGCTGGCTGGCGGACATCTTGGGGGGTTGTTCCAGCCGCTTGAGTTGCTGATGATTGGTGGCGGCGCGTTTGGTGCGTTCTTTGTCGGCAATAACGGCAAAGCAATCAAGGCGACACTCAAAGATCTGCCTTCTATATTTAAGGGATCAAAATACAATAAAGACAGCTATATGGAGTTGATGGCACTGCTCTATGAGCTGCTCGGCAAGGTGCGCAAAGAAGGTTTGATGTCTATCGAAGGCGATGTTGAAAACCCGTCGGAAAGCCCGATATTTTCCAAATATCCAAAAATTGTCTCGGACCATCATGTGGTGGAATTTCTCACAGACTATTTGCGCATTATGGTCAGCGGGAATCTGAACGCGATGGAAATTGAAAATCTCATGGATGTGGAAATTGAAACACATCATCATGAGGCGATGATGTCTTCGCATTGCATCGCCAAATTGGGTGATGGTATGCCGGCGTTCGGTATCGTTGCTGCGGTGATGGGCGTGGTGCACACCATGGAGTCGGTGGGAATTCCGCCTGCCGAACTGGGTATATTGATTGCTCATGCGCTGGTGGGAACTTTCCTTGGGATATTGCTGGCTTATGGATTCGTTGGTCCACTGGCATCGCTACTGGAGCAAAAAGCCGAAGAGGGAACTAAGATGTTTCAAACCATCAAGGTGGCATTGTTGGCAAATCTCAATGGTTACGCACCGGCAATGGCAGTTGAATTCGGTCGCAAGGTTTTGAACTCGACAGAACGTCCTGGTTTTGCCGAGTTGGAAGAACATGTCAAACAAAAGCGTTGAATTGAATCCGGGTAATCCATTGAGTTTGACGTGTCCTAACCATGGCTGAAGATAAAAACAAGCGACCTATCGTCATAAAACGCATCAAGAAGGTGGCGGCAGGGCATCATGGAGGCGCGTGGAAAATCGCCTACGCCGATTTCGTCACGGCGATGATGGCATTCTTTTTATTGATGTGGTTATTGGGTTCGACATCCAAAGGCGACTTGCAGGGAATTTCCGAGTACTTCAAAACCCCGCTGTATGTAGCCTTATTGGGTGGTACGGGTAGTGGCGACAGCTCCAGTATCATCAAAGGTGGCGGGCAGGATTTGACCCGCAGTGAAGGTCAGGTCAAGAAGGGGGAGCTTCCCCCGGAAAAGAAAGTGATTAATCTCAAGGCGGCCCAGCAGGAATTTTTGCGCATCGAGCGAGTAAAGGAAATTGAAAAACTCAGAGAATTAAAAGCAAAAATAGAAGCGATGATTGAAAGTAATATCAAGTTGCAGAAATTCAAAAATCAGATTTTGCTTGATATCACCAGCGAAGGATTGCGCATTCAGATTGTCGATGAAAAAAATAGACCGATGTTTCAAAGTGGCCGTGCTCAACTCGAACCCTATACCAAAGAAATCCTGCATGAGATCGGCAAAACGCTGAACGATGTGCCAAACAAAATCAGCTTGTCCGGACACACTGATGCGGCTGCCTATACGGGCGGTAACATGGGCTATAGCAATTGGGAATTATCCGCCGACAGAGCCAATGCCTCACGCCGAGAGCTGATTGGCGGGGGGATGGCAGGAGAAAAAATTGTGCGCGTGGTGGGGTTGTCATCGGCCGTGTTGTTTAACAAGGAAGACCCGCTTAGCCCGGTCAATCGTCGTATTAGTTTAATTGTGATGAATAAAAAAGCCGAAGAAGCTGCGCAACATGACGGCGGTGTTGTCAAGCTGGATGCCGACGCGGATGAGTCGGAAATCGGCGATGCCATAAAAGACAGCGCGGGAGCATTGCCCAATGCCGTGCCTGTTGACCATTCCGCAGGTGTACCTGCCACCCCGGCGGTTCCCTAACCCATATAAATTACTTTTGTTTGCGCATATTTTTGTGCGGGTATTTGCACGCGTGTCCAAGTGCGGGCGAGACAAATCAATCAAACGAATTGGCGTGAAATAAGTTCTCTTTCTTTCTAAAGAAACCGGTATAACTGCCGTTAAACTAACTTGAAAATATGTGTATTTTTGATATTGATTAGCGCAGCTGGAGGAGTGGTAAATGAATAATTGGTGGAGCAGGCTTCCTCTAAAAAGTAAATTGCAGTTACCTATCCAATTGCTGTTGTTAGTGTTGTTGACATTGGTTCAGCATCAGGCTTTGAAAGAATTTGAAGTTCAAGTTCTTGATGAAACGAAACAGAAGGCATTGGTTTCCGCCGATGGTCTGTTGAATGGCCTGAATTTAATGATGATAGGCGGTGTCATCAGTGATGCTGATCTGCGCGCGTTGGCAGTTAAGAAAATGGCGGCATCGGATAAGGTATTGGAGTTGCGCGTTATCCGCGCCAAGCAAGTGCAAGATCAATTCGGCCCCGGCTTGCCATCGGAGCAAGCGGTTGACGATATGGATCGTGCCGCGATTGATAGCAAGCAAGTTCAGAGTGTCTTGTCGAGGAAAAAAGGTTCCGAGTCTTTGCGCGTGGTTGTCCCCTTTATTGCCAGCTCAAATTTTCGCGGCACTAATTGCCTGCAATGTCATACCGTACAAGAGGGTTCGGTAAATGGCGCGGGAAGCATTACGATGAACGTCAGTGAAGAATATGCCGTGTTGAAAAAGGCGAGTTACGCGCTATGGGGTGTGCAGATACTAGTTCAACTCATTCTGTATTTTGGTATCGGTTGGTTGATTGGTTTGGTGACGCGCCCTGCCTATGAGTTGCAGCTTGCCATGCAAGACATGCAGTCCAGCGGTGATTTAACCAAGCGTGTGGTAGTACGCAGTAAGGATGAGGTTGGCAATACCGCCATAGCGTTTAATGGTTTGATGGAAAGTTTTGGCGGACTCATACGTCAAGTAAGCGATGGTGCGGGCAAAGTGTCTAGTACTGCGATGCAGTTGTCGATTTCTTCAGCGCAAATCTCCAAGGGTTCCCAGACGCAAAGCGAGGCGGCGGCACTTACTGCCACAGCAGTAGAGAAAATTACCGACAGCATCAATTCGGTTGCTGCCAACACTGAAGAGGTTAGGAAATTATCCGAAAAGAGTTTGCATCAGACTCAGCAGGGCAATCGGGAGGTGTCCTCCATGTTGGGTGAGATAAATAATGTCCAGGATGCCGTCACAAAAATTGCCGGATCGGTGAAAGAGTTTGTCGATAGTACCCGTGCAATCGCGGGCATGACCCAGCAAGTAAAAGACATCGCCGACCAGACCAATTTGCTGGCATTGAATGCGGCGATTGAGGCGGCGCGTGCGGGTGAGCAGGGTCGCGGATTTGCGGTGGTGGCGGATGAGGTGCGCAAGCTGGCCGAAAAATCCGCTAAATCCGCCAGTGAAATTGATTTGGTAACAAATTCCCTGAACCAAAAATCTGCCATGGTGGAAGCGGTAGTGCAGGATGGATTACGTTCATTGCAAGAGACGCAGCAGCATGTAGAGCGGGTTTCTACTGTATTGACTGAGGCGGGTAATGCGGTCACTCAATCGAGCTTGGGCGTGAGCGATATAGCGGCTTCAGTTAATGAACAAAGTATCGCCAGTGCCGAAATTGTCAAAAACATTGAAAAGATTGCGCACATGTCGGAAAAAAATCACGCGGAAGTAAACTCAAATAATGGCGATATTGTTCGTCTGGAAGGTATGGCCAAGGAGCTGCATGCGGTAGTGGGGCGATTCAAAGTTTAACGGTCATTGTTTAGGGCGGGCTTTGGGGAAGCCGATGTACTCGAAGAACCTTACTCCGAGCCTTCAATGGCAAGGAGGTTTGATGCACCGTGAAATAAGTTTGTAAAAGGGTGGGGGCAATGTTAAGCAATATGAAAATTAGCTCTCGGTTGATATTACTACTCGTTTTTTTGCTTATTAACATGGTGTTGATTGGCGTGGTTGGGTTATATGCCGCCAGCAAGTCGAATAGCGCGATGAAGTCGGTGAATAACGATCGGGTTGTTCCTATTATGCAATTGAACGTTATCTTGAAAGCAAATTTGAGTAGTAGGCTCGCTATTACCAATGCGATTGTGCAGCCGGAAAATATGGCGGAACACATCAAGAAATTGACAGAAAACCAGGCGTTGGTCGATCAACAATGGAAAGAGTTCTTCGCAATCGTGCTTAGCGATTTATTGGTGGATGAGGAGGATAAAACGCTGGCGAAACATTTTACCGAGGCCTATACAGAGTTTGTGGAGCAAGGTATCAAGCCTGCGGTAACCGCAATGCACGCCAATGATGTGGCGAGCTTGAAGAAGACTCAAGTTGAGCAGATTACGCCATTGAACGTTAAATTGGATGACGCATTGAAAGCATTGCTGGAAATGCAAATGCGCGATTCACAAAAGGCTGCCGCAGAATCTGATGCAACTTTCAGGAGTATGCGCACATTTTCTATTGTATTGGCAATGCTGGGCGTGGCATTGGGAAGCGCGCTGGGATTTTTCATTATTCGCCATATCAATCGCACCATCGCTGCGTTGCGTGACGTGATGGTTAACATGTCATCGGATGGCAATTTGAATGTGCGTGCTGCGGTAAATGGGCAGGAAGAAATTGGGCAGGCATCTGCTGCATTTAATGGTTTGATTGAAAGCTTCTCCGGCATCATGCGTGAAATTGAAGATTGTGGCCGCAACATGGGGCAATCTTCTTACCAGGTTTCCACCATCTCCAACGAGATATCCGAGGTCAGTAAGCAGCAGGAAAGTCATTCCGGAGAGGTGATCAGTGCAATGCGGCAACTGCACCAAGTGTCCTCCAGCGTGCAGTCGCAAGCTATTGAAGCGGCAGACCGTTCACGTCAAGTAGAAACATTGGCGCATGAAGGTATCGGTAGTGTCCATCAAAATATCGGATTTATGGAAGAGACGGCCAAGCAAGTTGGTCGAGCTTCAGTTGAGATTCAAGAGTTAGAGCAGTCCGCCCAGAAAATACACAATATCGTCAAGACCATCAAGGAGATAGCGGGGCAAACTAATTTACTCGCGTTGAACGCGGCAATTGAGGCCGCGCGTGCAGGCGAGCAGGGTCGGGGGTTTGCTGTGGTGGCAGATGAAGTTAGAAAGCTTGCCGAACGAACGACACACTCTGCATCGGAAGTGAGTGAGATCATCGGCAAGCTTTCCGGCAAGGTGCAACAGGTTGCCATCACCATGAGTGGCGTGGTTGAAAAAGTGAACTTTACACAGGAAGAAGCGGGCAAGACCGCCAATACCATTGAAAAAATGGCTAGTAATGCTGTTGAAACGGCGCAGGTAAGTCAGGGAATGTCCTCAGCAAGTCGGCAACAGCTGGAGCAATTCGGTTTGCTGCAATCAACATTGGAAATGCTGTTTTCTATCCTGAAAGAAAGTGGTGCAAAGGTTGATATAACGGCTGCAATCGGAAGTGATCTGCGTGTGGTCGCGGGTAGGCTCAACGACATCATGTCCGGTTTTACGTTTGCCAACGGGATGAAAATTACAGCCGCACAACACGAAAAACGGCGTGTGCCGCGTGCCCAGCACAGTTTGCTCGTCAGAGTTCAGCAGGGTGATCAAACGATAGAGGCGGTCACTAGCGATTTTTCCATGACGGGTATGAAGTTAAGGCTTTCGCAACCGATGAATGAAGCCGAGCCTCTCAATCTCGCAATCTATTTGCCCAATGAGGATATGGAAAAGTATGAAGAGCAAGAGGCATTGCGTGTTAAAGCCAAAATTCTCTGGCAACGCCTTGAAAATGATGCACGCGTATGCGGTGTGGAGTTTGTGAATTTGGACGATGCCAAACGTAATGCGATTAAAGAATGCTTTGTGTTCTTTAATAAAAATTCAGAATTCCAAAACTAGTCAATATGGAAGTTTACGAAAGGATGTAAATGTCTGACCTGTTAAAAAACATTGATGCGCGAACCAAGCTGGCGGGGACGAACAAGTTGGAGATTTTGATGTTTTCCCTGGGCAAGGATATCCGCAGTAATCGAGAGGAGACTTTTGGCATCAATGTATTCAAAGTGCGTGAGGTGATGCGTATCCCTGAAATTACGCGCGCTCCCGAAATGCCGGACTCGGTAGAGGGGATGGTGAGTCTGCGCGGTGTGTTAGTCCCGGTAATTGATCTCGCCAAATTCATCGAAATTGAGACTGACTGTAAACCGGAAATTATGATTGTCACGGAGTACAACGGCCAGACGCAGGGCTTTTTGGTCAAGGCCGTGGATAACATTCTGCGCCTGGATTGGTCGTCTATGCGTGTACCGCCTGCTATGTTGCTGGCAGAAATGGGCGGATTAGTGACGGCGATTACCGAGCTGAAGGATGGCCGGCTCGTAATGATGATGGACGTGGAAAAGGTTCTCGCGGAAACCAGTCATTTCGACAGTGATGAAAAAATTTTGAAGAACGTGCAGCCGCTGGGCAAGGATCGCACCGTATTTTTTGTGGATGACTCTGCGGTGGCACGTGGTCAAATTACCCGCACTTTGGATGCGATGCAGGTCAAGCACGTTTCTGCGGTCAATGGCCGTCAGGCTTGGGAAGAATTGTTAAAAATGGCGGATTACTCGGACGTGAGCGATATCCCGTTGAAAAATTCACTGCAAGTCATTCTCACCGATGTGGAGATGCCGGAGATGGATGGCTACATGCTGACGCGCAAGATCAAGGCGGACAAAAGATTCGCTGGCATCCCGGTGTTGATGCATTCTTCTTTAAGTAGCTCATCCAATCAGCAGCTGGGTAAGACGGTTGGTGTGGATGGGTATGTGGCAAAGTTTGAGCCGCAGAAATTGTCGAAAATGTTAGCGAGGATGTTGGATTGAAGAGAAGTCGCTATTTGTTAGTTGAACACGCGTAGTGACAATACAACTAACGACTCTCAACCAGCGCAACAACTGTTTTTTGGAGAAAAAATGAGCTACTCAGAAGCGATGTTGGCTGACAATCAAGATGGAATGCTTGAACAGATTGATGCACGATCCAATTTGGCGGGATCGAACAAGATGGAAATCTTACTGTTTAGCTTGGGCAGCGACGAGAAATTTGGCATCAATGTATTCAAGGTAAAAGAAGTTTGCCAGGCTGGGAAAATTACCCGAACGCCGAATATGCCTAACGGAGTGGATGGCATCGTGTCATTGCGCGGGCATGTGATGCCTGTGCTTAATCTTGCCCGTTTAATGGGAATGCAGCCAACGGTGGCTCATCAGACCATGATGGTTGCGGAATTTAATAGCCACATTCTGGGGTTTTTGGTGCAAGGGGTAGATCGAATTATCCGTGTCGATTGGGACAAGGTGCGTGCCACAGAAGGAATGCTTTCAGATAAAGGCGCGCTGATCACGGCGATATCAGAATTGCCGGACGGCACACTGATTTCGATACTGGATGTGGAGCAGATTTTGGCGAATGCGTTCGGCGAGGCGGTGGTGGGAAATGTTGAGAAGGTGGAGTCCGGGCAGGATTTGTGTGTGTTTTTCGCCGATGACTCGATGGTGGCACGCAGAAAAATAACTGAGGTGCTGGACAAGATGGGAGTCAAACATATTCAGTCGAACAACGGACATGAGGCTTGGGACAGACTCAAGGCTATTGCCGATGCGGCGCAATCCGCCGGAACCAAACTGCATGACCAGATAAAAGTGGTTTTGACGGATGCGGAAATGCCGGAGATGGATGGTTATGTGCTGACCCAGCACATCAAATCCGACCGCCGCTTTGACGGTATCCCTGTGGTAATGCATTCGTCGCTGTCTTCCGATGCGAATCGGGCTTTGGGACGGCGCGTGGGAGTGGATCATTATGTGCCGAAATTTGATTCAACGGTATTGTCATCAACGCTGCGACCGTTGTTGGTGCAAGGCAGTTAAGGCAGGTGTTAGCCGCCAGTCGTTACTTGGCGTTTTGCCAGGAGATTTTAACAGGCAACTAATGCTTAGCGACTGATACTAGGAGAGTGGTATGGGAATAGAAAATACGAAGTTTTTGGTGGTGGATGACTTTTCCACAATGCGTCGCATCGTGCGAAATTTGCTCAAAGAACTGGGGTTCGTGAATGTGCAAGAAGCCGAAGATGGGGTTGAGGCACTGACTAAATTGCGCGGAGATGCATACGATTTTGTAGTGTCGGATTGGAATATGCCGAACATGACAGGCTTGGAGTTGCTGCAACAAATCCGCGCAGACGAAAAGCTCAAACATTTACCCGTGTTGATGGTGACGGCTGAGGCAAAAAAGGAAAACATCATCATGGCGGCGCAGGCGGGGGCTAGCGGTTATGTAGTCAAACCCTTTACAGCCGCCACGCTGGACGAAAAGCTGAAAAAAATATTTCAAACGTTGCAATAGAGAGTGAGGCCATGATGACCCGTGTCGCAAAGCAAGAATCTGAAGACCTTGAAGCACTTTTCGACAGTATCGTCGCGGCTAATCACGCTGAAACAAATTTGTCCCGACAGGCCGCGAATAGCGAATTGACCGTGAGCGAAGTTGTTTCAGAGAAGGTGATCAATCAGATCGGACAGATGGCGCGCACTTTGCACGACACCTTGCGCGAACTGGGCTTGAATAAAGAAATTGAAAAAGCCGCTTCCGCCATACCTGATGCGCGGGATCGCTTGAATTATGTGGCGACATTGACGCAGCAAGCAGCAGATCGCGTGTTGAATGCCACCGAGGCAGCACAGCCGCTGGTGGAGAAAATGGAAGTGGATGGGCATCGACTGGCGGTGCAGTGGCAAGCGTTGTTTGATAATCAATTGAACGTGGAACAGTTCAAAAGTCTGGCCGCACAGACTCATGTATTTTTGAATGATATACCTGTCCAAGCCAAGGCAACCAACGCTTACCTTTTGGAAATAATGATGGCACAGGATTTTCAGGATCTGACTGGTCAAGTTATCAAGAAAATCACGGCACTTACACAAGACATGGAGCAGCAGCTATTGGCATTGTTGGTCGAGAATGTACCCGCTTCGGTTAAGACAGAATTGCATGCCGGATTATTGAATGGCCCGGTGATCAAGTCGAGTGGGCGCACTGACATTGTCACCAGCCAGGATCAGGTGGATGACTTGTTGGAAAGTTTGGGATTCTGAAGCAGTTAAGAGCAGTGGTCAGTCGTTAGTTAATGGGGCACAGACCACCACTAATGACTGGCGGATAACGACCGAGAGTTGAGGTTAATAAATGAACGATTTTGTCGGCATGGAAGATTTGTTAAGTGACTTCTTAACAGAAGCGGGAGAGATGCTGTCCGATGTGGATAGCAAATTGATGGAACTTGAGAAATACCCTGACGATAACAAGCTACTCAACGAGATATTTCGGGGGTTTCACACCATCAAAGGGGGCGCGGGTTTCCTTAATGCAAGTGAATTGGTGTCGTTATGTCATATCACAGAAAATCTGTTCGACAGGCTGCGTAATCGTGAACTGCAACTCAGTGCGGAACTCATGGATGTTATTTTTGCCGCGACAGCTGAAGTGCGCAGAATGTTCGCACTGTTGCAGCAAAGTGTGCAACCGAGTGCCGCACCAACTGAAGTCATCACTGCGTTGAAAGATGCCCTGACTGGACAGCCGACTGTTCCATTGGCAGTGTTAAAGTCATCATCCGGTGTCACGCCTTCCGCAGCACTGCCCGTTAGTGGTGCTTCAACTGATGCGGTAGATTGGGAGCAGTTGTACAGCGCGCTGACTGGCACTGACATCGTTGCTCAAGTGGGTGCGACGCGTGATCCGGAAAAAATTGCGGCGGCAATCTCCGAAGAGGAATCGACCAAAGCGGTATTTGGCCGGCGCGAAGCAGACATCCCCGGAGCGACTGTTGGCCGACGCGATGGGGACGTGCCCGCAAAAGAAGCCAGAGAATCCACCATCCGTGTTGACACAGACCGGCTGGATCAAGTGCTGAATCTTTCCGGCGAGATCGGTTTGGCCAAGAACCGTTTGACCCATCTGCGTTCAGACATCATTCAGGGACGTACTGATGCGGACACGTTGCATGAACTGGATCAGGCAGTCAGTCAACTGGACACGCTGGTGGTGAATTTGCAGAATGCGGTGATGAAAACCCGTATGCAGCCGATTGGTCGTTTGTTCAAAAAATATCCGAGATTGGCGCGTGATCTGGCCCGATCATTGGGCAAAGAAGTTGAGCTGGTGCTGGTCGGTGAAGATACCGAAATGGACAAGACCATGATCGAAGACCTCAACGATCCGTTGGTTCATTTGGTGCGCAACGCGGTCGATCACGGCGTGGAAACCATAGAAGAGCGTGTCGCTGCGGGTAAACCGGAAAAGAGCATGGTGGAGTTGAGTGCGCGCCAGGAAGGCGACCACATTCTCATCACGATTGCCGATGATGGACGCGGAATGCGTCCGGAAGTGATACGCAACAAGGCAATTGAGAAAGGTTTGATTACCACCGAAGTATCCAACACGCTGGATGAAAACCAATGCCTAGAACTGATTTTCCTGCCGGGATTTTCCACCAAGGAGGATATTTCCAGCGTGTCGGGTCGAGGAGTGGGCATGGATGTGGTAAAGACCAACATCCAGAAGCTGAATGGTGTGGTGAACATTCACTCCGAACCCGGCAAGGGTACGGTTATTACGCTCTTGTTGCCGCTTACCTTGGCAATTCTGCCCGTGCTGATCCTGCGCCTCGGCGAGCAATCGTTTGCGGTGCCACTGTCGATGGTGCGCGAAATTATTTCTGTCACACCCGGCCAATTACAGCAGGTTTCCGGCCGGGCAACTATGGTGGTGCGCGGCGAAGTGTTGCCAGTGTTGCCGCTAGCGCAGCTGATCGGCTGGGAACAAAGCGGGTCGGGTGAAGTGGGCGTGCTGATGCAAGTGGGCAGCAACAGCTTCATTCTGTCGGCGGATTCCTTTGCCGGGCATGATGATGTGGTGATCAAATCGCTGGATACTTTCCGTCCCAAAGGCGTGGCCGGTGTGACGATGTCCAGCGAAGGCGACATCGTGCTGATTCTGGATGTCAAGGAATTGCTCGGCAGTGTTCGCGGTCATTAAATCACTGTGAAATCCGGCCAACTTATCGCCAATACCCACACAGGAAAACACAAATGAAAAGATCAATCACACCAACGTCGGTTGAAAGGGTAATGCGCGACGATGACTTCATCGTTTCCATCACAGACACCAAAGGCCGTATCAGTTACGGTAACCGGATCTTCATCGAATTTTCAGGTTACACCGAGTCAGAGTTACTGGGCTCCCAGCACAATATCATTCGTCACCCGGATATGCCGCGCGGTGTGTTTCATCTGCTCTGGGACAAGATACAAAACAAAAACGAGTGTTTTGCCTATGTGAAAAACATGTCCAAAGATGGCGGGTTTTATTGGGTATTCGCCAATGTCACACCGACGTTTGACCCGAACGGAAATATTACCGGATATATTTCAGT
>CAZSPN010000001.1:12698-35287 GCA_964608835.1 uncultured Gallionella sp. | reverse complement strand
CGCCGCAAACCAAAGTTGAGCGGGATTCAAACCGTCACGGTTTTATACGCGGCCATGCTGGAAGCTGAAAGAAAAGCCGATGCGGCAAATGCCATTGCGGCATCCACCAAGATATTGACCGACCTGTTAAATGAAAAGGGACTCAGCTATGACGAACTCATCCTTGCAATTTAGAATTTCCGCGCTGCTATGGTCGTTCTCATTTGGCACGCTACTCATTATTTTGTACGACTTCGTCACACACGGGCTGGATATCCCCATGTTTTTATTCCTGATCGTTGGAATACTGGTGTCCTTGTGGGGACAGCGATTGGTAAAGCGTTGGCTGGCACCTATCGCAAAAATGAAAGCTGTTATCGAGGAGATTGCAAAGGGAAAGTTCAATAAGCGCGTGACAGGCGAGGCGGATAACCACGATGAAATTGGCATGTTGTGCTGGAATGTGAACGATATGCTGGATCAGTTGAACACGTTTTTTCGCGAACAGGAAACCAGTTTCCGCAGCAATGTGGAGAATAAGTTCTATCGCCAAGCCATGTCCAGTGGGATGCACGGGGGATTTAGAAAAGGTCTGGAAAATCAGAACATCCTGTTGAGGGCATCCGAGGGAGAGAAGATAGCAGCAATGCGCACGCAATTGTTGTCACGCGTACAGTCGCTCAACACCGGGAATTTGCTGAAAAATATGACTTCAAATCAGCAGGATTTGAAAGCAATCACCGATAACATGGCACAGCTTGCAACCTTGGCTGGCCGTACTCAGGAAGATGCCGAGGAAAGCCGCGAGTCGGTCAAGGATGTTGTCCAACGCCTTTCCGGCATCGTCGAGCGTGTGAATCAGGCAAATGTTGCAATCACCCAACTTAATGAGCGCAGTGCGGAGATCAACAAAGCGGTGGGGCTGATTACCTCCATCGCGGACCAGACTAACCTGCTTGCCTTGAACGCGGCAATCGAAGCTGCGCGTGCCGGTGAGGCGGGGCGCGGCTTTGCCGTGGTGGCGGACGAAGTGCGCAAGCTGGCAGAGAATACCAAGAGTGCTTCGGAATCTATCGGGAAAATCATGGCGATGCTGCAGGGAGAAGCAGCCAAGATGCTGGTTGATTCCGTAGAGATGCACAAGATAGCCAATTCATCGCAGGGAGTGATCGAAAGGCTGGAGGAAAAATTTGGACAGTTCTACGAGTCTGCTGTCACCACGTTATCCGTGGCGCGCTATGCCCAGGATCTCAGTTTTGCTTCCCTCGTCAAAGTGGATCATGTTGTTTACAAGCAGCGCGCTTATGTGCTGATAGATGATTCCGGCAATGAGGAGTACCGAAAGGCGGTTGGCGTGGATCATCAAAATTGCCGGCTTGGAAAATGGTACGAGGGAGCAGGCAAGGAAACATTTGGCAATTCCCAATCCTTCCGTAATTTGCTGGTGACGCATAGAAAAGTGCATGAAAACGTGCATCTTATGGTCAAGCAATTGGATCTGGGTTGGGAGCGCGATCTCACCATTCAAAACAACATCTACGACGCACTTGACAACGCGGAGAAAGCCAGCATAGAAGTGATGAAAATTCTTGAACAAGTGGTTGTGGATAAACATCCGCATATAGCTAAAGCGGCGTAGCGGGGCATGACATTTCGATATAGCCGATATTGTTACCGGCAAATATTCTTTCAACGGGAGTGAGGGCGAATAATGTTTGGCAGAAAATTAAAACAACACTACCAGGTTGCACTGGACCGGTTGACGCAGGCGGATCAGGATATTGCGGCTTTGCAAAATTCCTTGGTCAGGGTTGAGGCAGAACGTGATTCGATGCGCGCGGGTATGCGGGAAGCCCAATTGAATTGTGAAGTGGCGAACTTGATTTTTAACAACATGACGGGATTTGGTGAATCGTTCGCGGCACTGCAAAGTTCGCAAGTGTTGGCGGCACAATCGTTAAAAGAAGAGAAGCAACATGCTATCGAAGCAGCCAGTGTATCAGCCGGCAATCGCGAAGCAGTCGTGCAGATTGCACAGAGTTTGGAGGAGTTGTCCGGGGACACATTATCATCTTCCAAAAATGTGCAGAATCTGACACAACGTGCCGCGCAGATTGGCAGCATCGTGCAACTGATTAAAGAAATTGCCGATCAGACCAATTTGTTGGCATTGAACGCGGCGATTGAAGCCGCACGTGCGGGTGAACAGGGGCGGGGCTTCGCAGTGGTGGCGGACGAGGTGCGTAAACTCGCCGAGCGTACCGCTAAGGCGACCAGTGAGATTTCTACTATCGTGGCCGCGATTCAGGGCGAGACTAGTCAGACCCAGCAACAAATGCAAGGTATGGCCGATAAATCGCATGTGTTTGGTCAAGATGTGAATAGTGTGATGGAAAAAATGCGGCACCTGCTCGACATATCACATCAAATGGAAGGGACGATTTCGGCGGCGGCTTTGCGTAGTTTCGTTGAGGTGGCCAAGATTGACCACATTTTGTACAAGTTTGAGATTTACAAAGTGTTCATGGGCATATCAGAACGCAATGCCGATAGCTTTGCCTCGCACACTGCATGCCGTTTGGGCAAGTGGTATTTTGAGGGTGAAGGAAAAGAATGCTTTGCCAAGCTGGACGGTTACGTGGCCGTGGCAAATCCGCATCAGGCTTTCCATTTGCACGCAAAAGATGCCGTGTCGGCGTTTCGTGCGGGAGAGGTGCTGCGTGGCATGGATTTAGTTGCCAAGATGGAGACGGACAGTATGGAGGTGTTATCCGCGCTGGAACGCATCGCCGTGGCGGGCGAGGGAGATAACAGTCTGCTTTGTCATGCACCCGGTTAAGGAACCTCTGATTAAGTCCACCATGAGCCACGTTGCTGACGAAAACGGGAAAATCACTAGGCGCGCGACGCAGGTCGTGGTTATTCTACGATGCCAAGGAGCGCAACACCGCGAGTACCCGTTTTCGCCACAATCTATAAGGGCATTGGCTTTGCGGGCAGACTGCTGTGTCCGGCTCCTAGCTAAGGTAATAACCCTTCGCTGTGTCGCCTTTCTTGCATCCCATCCTGCAAAACCGAATGCGTGGCCATGTGGGACTTAATCAGAGGTTCCTTAATTACTACCGGTTTGCATCGCTATTCGTCCGATAGGATTTTCTATAGTTGTCGATAATTGCCGTGATCTGAGGAATTCATCATGGCGGAAGACAGCGACCTGGAAAAAACCGAACTCCCCTCACAGCGACGACTTGATCAGGCCAGAGAAAAAGGTCAGGTAGCGCGGTCGAGGGAATTGTCCACCTTCGCCGTATTGCTGGCGGGTGGGGCTACGCTATGGTTCATGGGCGCATCCTTCACGCAGCACATGGTGGAGTCACTGCGTGTCGGGCTGATTCTCGATAAAGAGTTGGCATTCAATACCTATCTGATTATTCCGCGTCTGTACGAACTAGCCATTGACGCATTGATTACTTTTGCTCCTTTGCTGGTCGCGGTGATGCTTGCCGCAGCATTTTCCCCGTTGTTGCTGAATGGTTGGCTATTCAGCTTCGAATCTTTGCAGCCGCAGTTTTCCCGCATGAATCCCATTTCCGGTATCGCGCGAATGTTCTCCATGCACGCGTTGGTGGAGCTCTCCAAGGCGGTCGGAAAATCTGTGCTGGTGGGCGGTGTCGGAGCATGGGTGATCTGGCATAACAAAGAAGTGGTGATGGCTCTGGGCACACAATCTGTTCAATCCGCCATTCCACAAATGGGGCATTTGATAGGCACGAGTTTTATGGCGATTGTCGGTGCGATGTTGCTGATCGTGATGATAGACGTGCCGTTCCAACTGTGGGATCACAGCAAAAAAATGAAGATGACCAAGGAAGAAGTGCGCCAGGAAGCGAGAGAAACAGAAGGTGATCCTATGGTCAAGGGACGCATTCGCAGCTTGCAACGTGAAGCGGCACGTCGCCGCATGATGGCAGCCATTCCGACTGCCGATGTAGTGGTGACCAATCCGACACACTATGCCGTGGCACTGAAATACAGCGACAAGGGTATGCGTGCGCCGATCGTGGTCGCCAAAGGATCGCATTTGTTGGCTTTGCGTATTCGCGAAATCGCACTAGAACATCATGTGCCGATTTTGGAAGCTCCGCCGCTGGCGCGTGCTCTGCATAAACACACCGAGTTGGGCGAGTCTATACCGGAGGCTTTGTACACTGCTGTTGCGGAAGTGCTGGCATATGTTTACCAATTGCGCCGTTATGAAAAGCAAGGTGGAACGTGTCCACAGCGACCCGGTGATTTGCAAGTTCCCAGTGAATTAGATCCGGCAGCACAATCCGCCTAAAGAAAACGGTGAGGCTGCCGACAATAGCTGTGCGATACGTTATTTATTTGTCACTTGAAACTTAATCTACCAAATAAGCAGGGCTTGATGCACGGTATGTATATTAGGATGGGGATGCATCATATGTTTAAGCGATGGTACTGGTTGATGTCGGCTCTGACCGGACTGGCTCTGTGTGGAGCAGTGCTTTTTTGGTATTTGTATTCAGAACGTCATGTACTGCAAGACCGTTCTTTGCAGAGCGATTTTTTGGTTCGCAGTCAGGAGCCTATTACTCCGATACCGCTGGAGATAGAACTGGATGCCCGCAAGGTTGCGTTGGGTAGGCGATTGTTCCACGATCCACAACTTTCTTCCGATAACACGATTTCCTGCGCGCATTGCCATAATCTGGCGAATGGCGGGGTAGATGGCTTGCCTCGTTCGTTTGGTATAGGCGGCAAAGAGGGCAAAATCAACGCTTCGACAGTGTTCAATAGCGGGTTCAATTTCAGACTGTTTTGGGACGGGCGTGCCGCAACGCTGGAAGATCAGATCGAATTCCCGATGAATAACACCAGTGAAATGGGTTCGACCTGGGATGAGGTGATTGCCAAGTTGGAACAAGATGCGGTTTATCGCCGTGATTTCGTGGACATCTATCCGGAAGGCATCCGGCCATCAACCGTCAAGGATGCCATCGCTACTTTCGAACGTTCGCTGATTACGCCCAATGGAAAATTTGACCGGTTTTTGCGTGGTGAGAAACATGCACTGGATGCGGAGGAGCTGGCGGGTTATGAATTGTTCAAGAATCTTGGCTGTGTCAGTTGTCACCAAGGCATGAACGTGGGTGGGAACATGTACGAGAAGATGGGTTTGTTCGGCGATTACTTCGCTACACGTGGCAATGTACAGAAAGTGGATTATGGTCGCTATAACATCACGCGCAATGAGGAACACCGCTACGAGTTTCGCGTTCCCTCTTTGCGCAACGTGGCTTTAACCGCGCCTTATTTTCATGATGCCTCGGCCAGTACTCTGGAACAGGCTGTGGTGATGATGGGGAAATATCAGTTGGGGGTGGATTTAAGCAAGGATGAGGCTAATAAAATTGTCCGGTTCCTTGACACGTTAACGGGCATCTATCAAACGGAGGCAGACAGGTGAAAAGACTGGCAGACCGTCATGTTTTGAAAAGAAACTTCAGGCAAATGGCTTTGTTTGGTCTGGCAGTACTCTGCCTGCTGTTGTTGTTTGTGAAGTCTCAGTCTGTCGATCCGAGCAAGCATAATGCATTGATAAGCGATTTGCGCGAATTGTCAGCGAGCGATATTGCGCTGGGAGAGGCGGTGCTACAACACCATTTTCAGCTTTACCATAACTATGATGACGTTGTTGCCATCATGCGAAGCATCCATATTCTTTTTGCCAACTTGTCGCAATATCAGGAGCGGGGTTCATTGCCTGAAACCGCAGAGGTTAAACGCGAGTTAAGTGAGTTGCAGCAGCAGATTGAGCAAAAGTCGGTCGCACTGGAGGAATTTAAATCACACAACGCAGTGCTCAAAAATACCTTTCTGTATTTGCCGCGCCACATCAATGAGATCTTGGCAGGCTTGCCCGAATCACAGCACGACCCCTTTGAGTTGCTGGTAAGGGATATGCTGCTGATAACGCTTGATCAAGGCGCATCGGTGCAGGTGTCGTTGAAGCAACATATCGATTTGATCGAACAGCTCCTGCCCAACTTGCCAGACCGCGACAAGGCATCGGCGAGATTGGTGATCCAGCATGCCATGAGCATTCTGGAGAATGAACGGGGTGTATCTGAATTACTCGGAAAGCTCAGTTTCCAGCGAAAAAACGGTTTGGGTGCAAAGCTGGAACAGCTTTATCTTGAACTTTATCAGGCACAACAAAGAATAGCCAGTTATTACCAATTACTGCTGCTTCTGGCGGCGATGTTAACGCTTGGTTATGCGATTTATTCCTACTACAGAATGAGAGAAAGGGGGCAACAGTTTCGCATCGCTGCCGCAGCGTTTGAAACTCAGGAAGGCATTCTGGTCACGGATGTTAAGGGCAATATCATCAGAATCAACCAAGCATTTCAGAGGATTACCGGTTTTAGCGCGGAAGAGGTGTTGGGTAAAAATCCAAGCATGTTGAGCTCTGGGCATCACGATAAGGACTTCTATGATGCGATGTGGAAAAGTATCCACAAGACCGGGGCGTGGCAGGGGGAAGTCTGGGACAAACGCAAGAGTGGCGAGATTTATCCGACATGGTTAAGTATCACGGCCATCAAGGGAAATGATGGAGCGGTCACACACTACGTGGGCACACAAACGGACATTACCGAGCGCAAAGCGGCAGAGGAAAAAATCAAAAATCTCGCGTTCTATGATCCGCTCACAGGATTGCCCAATCGGCGAATGTTGATGGATAGGCTCCAATTGGCGTTGGTCTCCAGTGCGCGTAGCGGCCAAACCGGTGCATTGTTATTCATTGATCTGGATCACTTCAAGACGCTAAACGACACGCTGGGGCATGATGTCGGTGACACATTGTTAATACAGGTTGCGCAACGCCTGAAGTCATGTCTGCGCGAGAGTGACACCGTGGCCAGGCTGGGTGGCGATGAATTTGTGGTGATGCTGGAAGATTTAAGTAAACAGGATGTCGAGGCCGCATCAAAGACCGAGGATATAGGTGAGAAAATTCTTGCCAAGCTTAATCAGCCATACCTGCTTTCCAAGCACGAGTGCCGCAGCACCGCCAGCATCGGTGCCACACTGTTCAATGATAACCATAAGTCCATAGATGATCTGATGAAACAGGCCGATATCACGATGTATCAGGCCAAGATATCCGGCCGAAATACCTTGCGTTTCTTCGATCCGAAAATGCAGGAGACCATCAATGATCGTGTTTCTCTGGAAGAGGAGTTAAGCAAAGCACTGGACAAAAAACAATTTCATTTGTATTACCAAATTCAGGTTGATCATACTTTGCGCCCACTGGGGGCAGAAGTGTTGATCCGCTGGATACACCCTGAACGCGGCCTGGTATCACCTGCCCAATTTATTCCGTTGGCAGAAGAAACCGGGCTGATCCTGGCTATAGGCAATTGGGTTCTGGAAACGGCTTGTGCACAACTCAAGGTGTGGCAGAACAATCCGCGTACCCGTAATCTGGTGTTGGCAGTCAACGTGAGTGCCAAACAATTTCGTCAGGCTGATTTCGCGGCACAGGTGCTGGCGATTATTCAAGAGCATGACATTAATCCAAGTCTGCTTAAACTGGAACTCACCGAGAGTATGTTGCAGGAAAATATCGAAGCAACGATTTCCACCATGAACGCTTTGAATGAGACAGGCATCCAATTTTCATTGGATGACTTTGGTACCGGCTATTCATCCTTGCAATATCTCAAGCGTTTGCCGCTCGATCAGATCAAGATAGACCAATCGTTCGTGCGTGACATCACCATTGATCACAACGATAAGGCTATCGTGCGCACTATCGTAGCTATGGCGCAAAGCCTGGACTTGGACATCATTGCCGAAGGCGTGGAAACGGAGGAGCAGCGTCAACTTCTCTCTGAAATAGGCTGCAAGCACTATCAAGGGTATTTATTTTGCAAGCCTGTTCCGCTTGAGCAATTTGATGTGCTACTGGGTCAGTATGACAGGGAGCGCCCAGCCTTGCTGGCGTGCGGTTGATGCAGTTGATGGATGTGCGAAACGGACAGAGTAACTAAATTCACATCAAGTTGGGAACCATGCTTTCAGAAAAGACACCGTCAGTATGCATCTGATCGACTGGCAACAGGATAGCCTGCAAGAGTTCCATATCATGACTTCAAATAGCTAATAGCCGCACAAAAACCTCTCTATTTCCACATTTGAATTGACGTGCGCCCTTGATAATACCCGTGCGCTTGGAGAGCCGATTTTGGCTCGCAGAGCAAAGCGGAATCAAGAGGAGTGCCGTGAGCAATTTGCTGCAAGTTCTTAAAAATGTGCTGACACGCGATGGAATGCGCGGAATGGCCGGGCCGCTATTGATTGTGATGATTCTGGGGATGATGGTTTTGCCATTACCCCCGTTCCTGTTGGACATCCTGTTTACTTTCAATATCGCGATTGCGGTGATGGTATTGCTGGTCAGCATGAATACCACCAAGGCGTTGGATTTTGCGGTGTTCCCCACAGTGTTGCTCATCACCACGTTGTTACGTTTGTCGCTCAACGTGGCCTCGACTCGGATTGTTTTACTGGAAGGCCATACGGGGCCGGATGCCGCCGGTAAGGTAATTGAGTCGTTCGGGCATTTCTTGGTGGGGGGTAACTACGCAGTCGGTTTGGTGGTGTTTGCCATCCTCGTGGTCATCAATTTTGTGGTGATTACAAAAGGTGCGGGTCGTATTGCCGAAGTGGGTGCGCGCTTTACTTTGGATGCGATGCCGGGCAAGCAAATGGCGATTGATGCTGATTTGAATGCCGGACTGATCGGTGAAGATGTGGCGCGCAAACGTCGCGCTGAGATTGCACAGGAAGCCGATTTTTACGGATCGATGGATGGTGCAAGTAAGTTCGTTCGCGGAGATGCAGTGGCGGGCATCATCATCTTGTTGATCAATATCATCGGTGGTTTGATCGTGGGTGTGTTGCAGCACGATCTTGATGTTGCCACGGCTGCCAAGTACTACACTTTGTTGACGATTGGTGATGGTCTGGTAGCGCAGATTCCCGCACTGATTATTTCCACTGCCGCCGGTTTGGTTGTGAGTCGTGTGTCCAGTGATGAAAATATCGGCCAGCAACTGACCGGACAGTTGTTCAAGCAACCACAGATCATCATGTTGACCGCTGCCATCATCGGCTTGATGGGCATGATTCCCGGAATGCCGCACTTTGCATTTTTGTTGTTAGCGGGTGCGATGGCATGGTTGGCTTACACCTTATCCAAGAAAAGCATTTCGACAGCCGAGCAAGACCAGTCTGCCAATGCTGCGGTGGTGCCAGCCATGTCCGAGGCATCCGAGGCGAGTTGGGAAGATGTGGCGCAAGTGGATATGCTGGGTCTTGAAGTTGGTTACCGGTTGATCCCGCTGGTGGACAAAGCACAGGACGGGGATTTGTTGCGCCGCATCAAAGGTATTCGTAAAAAATTTACCCAAGACATTGGTTTCTTGCCGCCAACTGTGCACATTCGTGACAATTTGGATTTGCGTCCGAATGCTTATCGCATCACGCTCAAAGGAGTGGATATTGGCAGTGGTGAAACGCATCCCAATATGTTTCTTGCGATCAATCCCGGCAGTGTTACGGGTGAATTGGCGGGTATGGCTACACGTGACCCGGCCTTTGGTTTGCCGGCAGTGTGGATAGAGGCAACATTGCGTGAGCAAGCGCAAGTTATGGGTTATACCGTGGTTGATCCGGGTACGGTGGTGGCAACGCATTTAAGCCATCTGATTAGTACTCGTGCGGCTGAGTTGCTTGGACGACAAGAGGTTCAACAGCTGCTGGATCATCTGGGCAAAATTGCACCCAAATTGGTTGAGGATTTGGTACCCAAGACAGTGCCGCTCGGCACGGTGCAAAAGGTTTTGCAAAACCTTTTGGACGAGGGTATGCACATCCGCGATATGCGCACGATCGTGGAAACATTGGCGGAAAACGCGGCTCGCAATCTGGATACCTATCAACTAACCGCGCTGGTGCGAATCGCGCTGGGTCCGGCAATTGTCCAGCAGTTCTACCCCAGTTCACAGGAGCTACAAGTGATGGGCATGGACAAAGAGTTGGAATACATCTTGATTCAAGCAATGCAGTCCAGCCATAACGGTCTTGGCATCGAGCCTGGTCTTGCCGACACGGTGCTGCGCGAAACCCGTGTTGCCGCTGAAGAGCAAGAGCGTATGGGCTTGCCGACCGTGATGCTCGTTCCGACTCAGCTGCGTGAATTGTTGGCGCGATTTCTGAAGCGTGCCGTGCCGAGTGTCAGAGTGATTTCGCAGGATGAAGTACCGGACTTCAAAACGATCCGGGTGACTGCAATGGTGGGAGGTAAAGCATGAACATCAGAAAATTTATTGCCCCAACGGCGCGCCAGGCACTAAAAGACATACGCAAAGAGTTGGGTGATGAGGCGGTGATTCTGTCCAACCACAAGATTGAGGGTGGCGTTGAAGTCATTGCGCTGGCAAATGGCAGGGAGGTTGCCAAGTTGGCCAATTCAACTGCTTTAACCGCCGGAAAAAAATCACCGGAGCCAAGGAGAAATGAGCCGGCTGCATTGCCGACACCGCACCATTTTGAAACTGAAATTCTTGGCGAAATTAAATCAATGCAGGCTTTGTTGCGTCAACAGTTTGCGGTACAGCCTAAAAGCGAAGTGAAGCAGCACGATCCAATTGCCGCGAGTCTGATGTGCAAAATGTTGAATGCGGGTTTTAGTGCGCAGCTGGCGCGTCAGTTTCTGAACAATATGCCTGCCGGTAAACCCCAAGGAGAGTCTTGGGTCAAGCAAGTGCTGAAGCGCAATCTGCGCGTGGTGGGTGAGGCGGATGACATCGTCACCAAGGGAGGGGTGTATGCCCTGATAGGACCAACCGGCGTTGGAAAAACCACTACCACTGCCAAGCTGGCGGCACGTGCGGTCGTTCGCTACGGTGCGGAAAAAGTTGCGTTATTGACGACTGACAGCTATCGGATCGGGGCTTATGAGCAACTCAAAATCTACGGAAAGATTTTGGGTGTCGAGGTGCATACGGTTAACGGTACTGAAGATTTACGAGTGATGATCGAGACTTTGCACGATAAACATCTGGTTCTGATTGACACGATGGGCATGGGACAGCGTGATGAACGGGTGGCTGAGCAAAGCGAGATGTTCGATGCGGTTAATGTGCCGCGATTGTTATTGATTAACGCCGCCAGTAGCGGAGAGACGCTGGAAGACGTGGTGTTTAAGTATTGCGGGAATAAAGTCATCGGATGTATCCCCACCAAGATTGATGAGGCTGTCAATTTGGGCACAGTGCTGGATGTGATCGTAAGACATCGTTTGGTGATGCACTATTTAACCAATGGGCAGTGTGTTCCCGAGGACTTGCATCCTGTCAATCTTGATTATTTGTTGCACCGCGCACTCAAATCAACGCAGCAAAAAACGCCGTTTGCTTTTCACGAGACGGAGCTCCCGGTGTTTGCCACCAACCCCCGACATTTGGGTATGGGAGCAGGAGGAAATTTGCCTAATGGAGTACAGCTTGTGCGTACTACCGTACCCAAAACAGATACGGCCTATGCGCACTAACACGAGCCTGGACCAAGCTGAAGGCTTGCGTCGGTTGCTGGTGCGTAACCACATCAGGGTGGTTACTCTAGTGGCCGGCAAACTTGGCGTGGGGCGCACCAGCATGGCAACTAATCTTGCCGCAGCGATGGCTCATTTCGGCAAGCAGGTATTGGTACTGGATGAAAATCATGCACCGCATAATGTGTCGGCTCATCTCGATTTGTCTGTTCGTTATGACTTATTGGATGCGATTCAAAGCAAATGCAAGCCTCGTGAAGCAATGCTGAAATCCAATGGATTTTTTGTGTTGCCCACAGCACGCGCGATGCATTCGTTGGCTCAGCTCAAACGCACGGAGCGTCAACAGTTAGAGGATGTATTGATGGAGGTAAGCAGTGATGTGGATGTGATATTGGTCGATGCGGCAATGCCAGTCTTGAGGCAAGCTGAAATGTCATCGAGCCTGGTTAGCGGTTCATCCTTGCTGGTAGTGGTTGATGCCACCATCAGTGGCATTACGGATAGCTATGCCCTGATTAAGCGGCTGATGCATGAGAATGCAAGTGTGCAGTTTGAGATCGTGGTGAATAAAGTAGCCAATGAAAAAGTGGCAATGACAGTGTTTGGGAATATGGAAAAAGTGGCGCAGCGTAACTTGGCGACGCGTTTGGAATACTTTGGCTATATACCTTACGACCCAAAATTGCAGCACACCATGCAGCTCGGCAAATCAGTGATTGAGACTTATTCGGATGCGCCTTCCACTAAATCTTATTTGGCATTGTCGCAAAGACTGTTGAGTATTCGGACGCAACGGGCCGAATCCGGGGATGGGGTGAAAGCCATTATGCAAAATTTTGTGGATCAGGTTGCGCAACCATTGCTGTATCAAACTCAAAGTGTGGCACGCACCTTAAGCTAACCATTATGTATAACGTATTGGGAATCAATGATCAGGAAGGATGCTTGCGGGAATATGCCCCGTTGGTAAAGCGTATTGCCTACCAAATGATGACCAAGTTACCCAGCAGCGTGCAAGTTGACGACATTATTCAGGCGGGCATGATGGGATTGTTGGATGCGGCGACTCGTTACGATGAATTGCACGGGGCAATGTTTGAAACTTATGCATCGCAGCGGATTCGTGGCGCGATGTTGGACGAATTGAGAGCTGCTGATTGGTTGCCACGCAGTTTACGTCGTGACACGCGCCGTATCGAGGGGGCTATTAGCAAGTTACAACAAAAGCTGGGCAGATCTCCGAATGAGACGGAAATTGCCGCAGAGTTGGGATTGGTTTTAATTGAATATCAAGAATTGCTGAATGAATCTCGCGGTGCGCAGTTGGTTTATTACGAGGATTATCAGGACGAGGGTCACGAAGATTTCTTTGAGAAATTTGAATCCGGTGATGCCGACGATCCAATGGCTATATTGCAGGACGAGCGGTTTAAGGTGGAGCTGGTGCTGGCCATCGAGGGTTTGCCGGAGCGTGAAAAAATGATGATGGGCATGCTTTATGAGCAAGACATGAACCTTCGTGAAATCGGTGAAGTAATGGGCGTGAGTGAGTCCCGTGTTTCGCAGTTGCACAGTCAGGCGGTTGCAAGGTTGCGCTGTCGAATGAGGGGTTACTGATGGACAGGCTAACTATATTGGGATTGTTAGTTGGCCTGATTGGAATCTTAAGCGGACAAATGCTTGAGGGTGGCAGCTTTTCCATTTTATTTCAGGTTGCTGCATTTTTGATCGTGTTTGGCGGCACGCTCGGTGCCGTGATGGTGCAATGCCCCAAGCGGGTTTTTATTAAAGCAATCAAGATGGGGCGTTGGGCATTTGTTACCCCACCAATTTCCGGTTTGAATTCGATTAAGCAGTTGGTTAATTTGAGTATGCTGGCACGCAGAGAGGGAATCTTGTCCTTGGAGGCGCGCATGAATGCGATTGGAGACCCTTTTCTGAAAAAAGGTTTGCAGCTGGTGGTGGACGGAAATAGTGCAGAAAAAATTCGTGAAACGCTGGATGTTGATATTAATTCGTGGGAACAATTGCATTGGCAGTCCGCCCGCGTATGGGAAGCTGCTGCCGGATATTCCCCCACCATTGGCATTATCGGTGCGGTATTGGGCTTGATGCACGTTATGCAAAATTTGAGTGACCCAAGCAAATTGGGTGGCGGCATTGCCGTGGCATTTGTGGCGACGATCTACGGCGTAGCCTTTGCAAATTTATTATTTTTACCCATTGCGAACAAGCTGAAATCCATCATTATGGAGCAGGCAAATTTGCGTGAAATGGTTGTGGACGGTCTGATGGGCATTGCCAATGGCGATAATCCACGTCAGATCGAGGTTAAGCTGCAAGGCTATATCGTTTAACTATGGCGCGCCGAAAAAAACGTGTAGAGCATGATAACCATGAGCGATGGCTGATTTCATATGCCGATTTCGTCACGCTGCTATTCGCTTTTTTTGTTGTGATGTATTCGATTTCATCGGTAAATGAAACGAAATATAAAAATTTCCGTGATTCTTTGAGTGTTGCTTTTGCAACGCATCCCGTTTCTTCCGATATCCCATCGGTATCTGATGAGCAGGAGATTTTACTTAAGGCATTGGTTGATAAGCGCACGGCCCGTTTGGGCGAACAACAGCGCAAGATACAAAATCGCATGGATAAGCTGGCCAGCGGATTGGAGCGAATGATGAGCCCATTGATAGAGCAGCAGTTGGTCAGCATCTCCTCCACCAAGCGCGGGGTAGTGATTGATGTCAGCGCGAGCATGTTGTTCAGAACAGGTGATGCAGTGTTACAACCGACTGCGTTGGGTGTGTTGCGTCAGGTGTCCGAGGTGTTAAAAATGGAGGAGCTGCCTGTTGAAGTCGAAGGACATACAGACGATATACCCATTGCCACCACACAGTTTCCTTCCAATTGGGAATTGTCCTCTGCGCGCGCCAGCAGTGTGGTTCGGATGATGGCAAATAATGGTGTGCCGGAAAATCGTTTGGTCGTTGTGGGCTTGGCATCACATCAGCCGGTTGCACCGAACGATAGCTTGGAAAATCGTGCCAAGAATCGGCGCGTGAGAATCAGCATCGTGTCCCCCAATATGGAGCGAGCAAATAAGTAAGAGTGTGTGGGGCAAGGCGGGAATTTTTCTGCTGAATTTTGGCTTGGACTGAAAATTTAACTGTAGTAGTTCAGTCTTAATCTGACAGGTACTGTCCGCTGTTCGGCCATGGATGCGCCGAATGAAGCGGTACAGCCCACCTTCATTTGTCCCCACTGCGGTGCTGCGATGCGCGTGATCGAAACACTGGTGCGCATCCAACCGATACGGGCACCTCCTCATCTGCGGGGGCCACCATGAACGTAACGGCGGTTTACGATCCTACAAGGTGTTGTCGGTCAGGACCGGCAAGCTGCAGCTTTGTGTCGTGTAGCAAGTACGGCGCAAAAACACCGACATGCAACCTCTACATTCAGATCAATGAGTGTGTCATTGACCATCCAAACAATCTTCTGCGCTCACTGAGCAGACAGCTTGCTCATTCAGCGAGCAGTGCAAACCTTCTAATCCCCATAGCCTGCACGCTGATCAAAGTGCATCGGTAACTCACGCGGTTTCCTCCTTGGAGCGGTTGCCCGATGTCAGCCCGGAACGTACTGTCATATCCTGGCCACGCTGCGGTCGAGGGGCTGACATCCGACAACCCTTAACCATAGTGAAAGTAGCGCACCTCTATCTTGGGTTTCCGCTACGCCGAACAGCGGACAGTACCTGTCAGATTAAGCCTGAACTACTGCAATTTAACCATGCCCCAGCAGTCGACCACTACCCGGCAAAAAATTCGGTTGCCCATCTGGGCCGTAGATATTCGCCTTGTTTACCGCGCTGCTTAATACCGCAAGCGATTGCTGATTATGGCGCAGCTTCATCTGTATTAATTCCCCGTTGGCATGATTAAGTTGTTGTGCACGTTTTGCCAACAAGAGTGTTTTTTGCCAGATGATCAGGCATTCTTGGCTGTGAGTTTCTAACCAGGTGTTGATAGAAGCAAAATTCGGTTGCGGGATATTTTTTTGCAGTATGGAGAGACGTGCTTGCGCAAGCCTGTTCAGTTGAATTGCGTCAGTTGATTTTTGCCCGGAGAGTTTTTGTAATTCGTCATTAAGACCATTTACTAACATTTGCTGCTCGCGCTCCAGCAATGCGACGAAACCAATCAACGCCCCATGTTCGGCAGCCAAAGCGGCAAGCAATGATGTAATGGCAGGGTGTTCCAAATATCAGGTTCTGCGATCTATCAGGTCACGAGCTGTTTCTATCAATTTATCGGCAACGACTTCCGAATCGACTTTGAAGCGGCCTTCGCTAATGGCTTGTTTGATTTCTGCAACTTTATTGGCATTCACAATCGGGGTATTCATCATGCTGCTTTCCATGCTGTTCAACTGTGCGGCGATTGTACCCAGTGAAACATTGGTGCTGTCGGTTTGAGATGAGGATGATGGGGCAGATTTCCCCTTTGTCGGAGTGCGTTGAGCGGTCGAATCCGTGGGTTTGATGGGTGAAGTCTTGCTGGGTTTGTTGACTTTCATGGGAATCCTTTCAAACTCAATTCAATGAGCCTAACTGAGTTTCTATTATTCCATAATATCGGTATATGACGGCAATACTTTAGGTCGATGGCGGGAGCTGTCGGCAAGTGTTACTTGAATGCGGCAGCGAGGAGCATTTAGGGTGAAACTTCCACCACGCCGTTGGTACGCGCAATTCCACTTATCACACGACCGGAGCCAGTGCGAATCTGCACACCTTGTCCCTCGCTGGCATTGTTCAAAGCTACCGCTTCGTTGCTTATGTCGAAACCGTCACCTTGCGTGACCAATTGCACGGTTCGCCCTTGCGCCACACTAAAAGGGAGACGCAGCATATCTTCACGCAATACTTGTCCGGCAGCGATGCTGTAACGCAGCACTTTTCCGACTACTTGGGTTAATTCGGTGAAGCCAACGTTTTGAGAAATTTCCATTGTCTGAATGGATAAATCTTGTTGTTGCAAAGTATGTCCCAGCGGTAATTGCCGGGTGGTGACCAGTAAGTCCAGGCCAACTTTGATGCGCACCGGAACGAAAATACTCCAGCCATATTTTTCCATACAACGCACACCAATCGCAGTGTTGCCGATGAATTGACTGCCTGCGGGAAGGAAGGCTTCCAGATTTTTGCATGCGGGCAATGCGAGGCGCTGATCTATCTTGTCAATTTTGTAAGTGACCTTGCCGGGAAGCGCGGCACTGTGTTGTTGAACAAATGCAAGCGCAACATTTTCTATGAGTGCGTGATCTTGTGAAATTGTCGCGGGAGCCGCGAACACCGCAATACTATGCAGCAATAAATAACCGATCGATATACATTTTTTCATGGGCATATTGTCCGCGTTGAGGCTGATTTGTGGAAGGGTTGGATAAGCCGGAATTAAGGCGGAAATCTGTCGCTTATTGATGGATAGAAATAGCTGGCACGGATTTAGTATGCCACGCATATCAAAAGGTACTGTTTTACAACCGCGTTAGTTGAATGCGAGGGGATGATGATCAACAAATTGGATGAAGCACTGCGATTTCAGCAAACTGCACTGAGCTTGCGCTCCGCGCGTCAGGAGTTGCTGGCTTCCAACATTTCCAATGCGGATACGCCGAACTATAAGGCAAGAGATATTAACTTTGCCAGTGCTTTGCAAAGTGCATTAGGCGGAACATCTGCGCAGTTGACCGTTGCGCAAACCGCTTCGCTACATTTAGAGGGTAATACTGGCGGCTCGGTTCTGGGTGCACCGGTGTTGTACCGCAGGCCGGTACAGCCCAGTGCTGACGGCAACACGGTGGATATGGATGTGGAGCGCGTCCAATTTGCCGACAACGCATTGAGATATGAGGCAAGCGCGAAATTCGCCGGAGATAAACTGAAAGAAATACTGTCCGCCATTCAAGGTTGAGGTTCGAATCGCTGGGGAACGGGTAAGTTAAGGAGGATAGCAAATGTCTCTATTTAATATATTCAATGTGGCGGGTTCGGCGATGTCTGCACAGTCGCAACGCTTAAATGTGGTTGCGAGTAATTTGGCCAATGCCGACAGCGCGACCGATGCCAATGGTCAGCCATATAAAGCCAAGCAAGTCGTGTTTAGTGCCACACCTATGGGTAACGGGAGTGCGCAGGGGGTGAAAGTAACTTCAGTCGTTGAGGACAACTCACCGATGAAAATGGTTTATGACCCCAAGCATCCCATGGCGAATGAACAAGGCTATGTGGAAATGCCCAACGTGAATGTGGTTGATGAGATGGTGAATATGATTTCGGCATCGCGTGCCTATCAAAACAATGTGGAGGTGATGAACACCTCGAAAACGTTGTTGTTAAAGACACTGGCTATTGGTCAGTAATTGTGTGAGGAGGGGTGATCACTATGGTTAATGCCACTCAAAATGCGGATGTTGCCGCACTGTTTGCCACAATGAATGGGACTAAAAGTGCTGCTACTGCTAATTCGGCAGCAGATACGCAGGATAGATTTTTGAAGTTGCTGGTCACGCAAATGAAAAATCAGGATCCGCTCAATCCGATGGATAACGCGCAAGTGACTACACAAATGGCGCAACTGAGCACCGTGAGTGGTATCGATAAGTTGAATGCCACTTTGCAAGCATTAAGCGACAGCATGTCGTCCAACCAATCATTGCAGGCTGCCAGCATGATAGGGCATGGCGTGTTGGTGGCCGGCAAGGGCATAGAGTTGGCTAACGGAGGCGGATACGGTGGTGTTGAGTTGGCACAATCAGCGGATAAGGTTGACATTGCAATCTATGACCAGGCCGGTGCGCTGGTTCGTAACGTGCAATTGGGCGCGCAACCCGTGGGCTTGGTAAATTGGCAGTGGGATGGTCGAAATGATTCCGGTGTCAGTGTGGCGGACGGTAATTATACGTTTGCTGTGAGTGCAAGCCAGGCAGGTGAAAACGTAGAGGCGACAGCTTTGCAATATGGCGTGGTGAACAGTGTGTCACAAAGCAAACAAGGGGTGTCATTAAGTGTCGGGCAGATGGATGGCATTGCGTTGTCACAGGTTAAACAAATTTTTTAATTAAGCCACCGCTCACTCTTGTCTAAAAGGGGTGGAATGAGCGAGTGGTAGTTGATGTAAAACCACATAGGGAGAGCATTATGAGTTTTCAGCAAGGGTTGAGCGGACTTAATTCATCGTCCAAGCAGTTGGACGCGATAGGCAACAACGTGGCGAATTCCTCAACGGTTGGATTCAAACAATCCCAGGCGCAATTTGCCGATATGTATGCAACCTATCTGGCAGGCGGCGGAACGATGCAGGTGGGTACGGGCACGAGTGTGGTGGATGTTGTTCAGCAATTTACCCAGGGCAATATCACCAATACCAGCAACCCGTTGGACACGGCAATCAACGGCAAAGGATTTTTTCGCGTGGTTGATCCGAATGGGGCGGTTATGTACAGTCGTAACGGTCAATTCCAAGTGGATAAAGATGGCTACATCGTTAATAACCAGGGGCATAAAGTATCGGGGTATATGCCCAATGCGGCAGGTGTGATTGTGGCGACTTCCCCTGTACCGTTGCAAATCAATGCGGCTGATTTGTTGCCCAGACAGTCTGCCAATGTCGTGGTTGGGATAAATCTTAATGCATTGGTTAATACGCCGTCGACGACGGTCTTCGACCCGAATAATCCCAATTCTTACAGCAACTCAACATCGATGACGGTCTATGACAGCTTGGGTGTCAGTCATGTCGGATCGCTGTATTTTCAACGTCAGCCCATCGCGCCGACAACGGGCGCAATGGCAATTGCGACAACAACATTGACGGTAGCCTCTTCAGCCGGTCTGGCTGTGGGTAACACAGTCACTGTTGCCGGTGCGGGTGCTCCCGACCTGACAACGACGATTACGGGCATCACCGGAAATGTGCTCACGCTGGCTAGTCCGGCTGCTGCCACGGTGGCTGGAGCAACAGTTACCTCCAATGCGGGATCCGCAGATTGGAATACTTATTTGACAGTTGATGGTGTGTCCGTCCCGATTCTCCCGACTACGCTATCCACGCTCACATTCAATACGCTCGGACAGTTGTCTACACCGGCAGGACTGGTGACTTCCGCAAGCTTTACCCCAACAGGCGCGGCGGCTCAGACACTCACCTTTGACTTTGGGCAAACTTCGCAATACGGCGGTAAATTCGGAGTCAATACTTTGACTCAGGATGGCTATGCCTCCGGCCAATTAAATAAATTTGTTACCAGCCCGGACGGAACAATTTTGGGCAACTACACCAATGGCCAGTCTCGCCCGCTGGGGCAAATTGTGTTGGCAAATTTTACCGACGCGCAGGGTTTGCAGCCGATTGGTAACAATGAGTGGATAGAGAGTTCCGCGTCGGGTGGACCGCTGGTTGGAGTGCCGGGATCAAGCAGTATGGGCGTGTTACAAACCTCTGCGGTGGAAGATTCCAATGTGGACTTGACAGTGGAGCTGGTGAATATGATTACCGCACAGCGGGTCTATCAGGCCAATGCACAAACTATCAAGGCGCAGGACCAGCTTCTGCAAACCCTGGTCAATATGCGTTAATTATTTTTTAGTGCGGTGACATGACACCGTAGCAGGTGAATGAAGATAAATACTAGCGGCATCCTGTTGTCGCATTGCAAAGGTGAAGTATGGACAGGTTAATCTATACCGCAATGACCGGTGCATCCCATGTGCTGCAGCAGCAGGCTGCGGTATCGGAGAATTTGGCTAATGCCAACACCACTGGGTTTCGCGCCACGCTGAATACATTTCGTGCCGTGCCATTGGTGGGCGAAGGTCTGCCTACCCGTACCTTTGTGGTTGACTCAACGACGGGGTCGGATTTCACGCCAGCCGTTGTTCAGCAAACCGGTCGCCCGCTGGATGTGGCACTGCTGGGAGCGGGTTGGATCGTGGTGCAGGGCACAGACAGCAAGGAAGCTTACACCCGCAATGGGAGTTTTCAGGTGACCGCCAATGGGGTGTTGCAAACGCGTTCGGGTTTGAATGTGCTGGGTGATGCGGGACCGATCACCATCCCGCCCGATACCGAAGTGACCTTTGCCAAGGATGGCACCATTTCAACTGTACCGAGTGGTTCAGGCGCAACTTCTGTCGTGGTGGTGGGGCGATTGAAACTGGTTGATCCGCTTGCCAATCAATTGGAGCGTGGTGGAGATGGTTTGTTTCGCATGAAAGACGGCTCGACTCCATCTGCCGATGCCAACCCAAAGTTGGTGGCAGGCAGCCTGGAAGGCAGTAATGTCAATACGGTAGAGGCGATGGTGGATATGATTTCTCTGGCGCGCCAATTTGATATGCAGATGAAGATGCTGCAAAGCGCGGATAGGAATGCGCAACAGGCTGCTTCAATAATGAGTCTTGCTGGTTAGTGGTTGTCGTTAATTGAAAGGATAAGCAGATGATACGTTCCTTGTGGATTTCTAAAACCGGTCTGGATGCGCAACAAACCCAAATGGATGTGGTCGCCAATAATTTGGCCAACGTCAGCACCAACGGTTTCAAACGTTCGCGTGCGGTGTTCGAGGATTTGTTATACCAGACCCTGCGCCAACCGGGAGCGCAGTCTTCACAACAAACCCAAATCCCATCGGGCTTGCAAATCGGTACCGGGGTGCGCCCCGTCGCGGCGGAACGTATTCACACACAGGGTAATTTACAGCTCACCAGTAATCAATTGGATGTGGCGATTCAGGGCACGGGGTTTTTTCAGGTGCTGATGCCGGATGGTTCGACTGGATATAGCAGAGACGGCTCGTTTCAAACGGATGGGCAAGGTCAACTTGTAACGGCAAGTGGATTCCCGATCCAACCCTCTTTAACTATACCCGCCAATGCCATCAATGTGACCATCGGCCGCGATGGCATCGTTTCTATAACCCAGGCGGGTGTCGCCGCACCTGTGCAGGTGGGTAGTTTGCAACTGGCGACTTTCATCAATCCGGCCGGATTGCAAAGTATGGGTGAAAACCTCTACCAAGAGACTGTCTCATCCGGCACACCGAGTACCAATGTACCCGGCACAAATGGGGCGGGTTTGTTAAGCCAAAACTATGTGGAAACTTCCAACGTCAATGTGGTGGAAGAAATGGTCAACATGATCCAGACGCAACGCGCGTATGAAATCAATTCAAAGGCAATTACGACTTCGGATCAAATGTTGCAAAAATTGACGCAGATGTGATTTTGCTTCAATAGGGTTAAGAGGAAATTGAATGTTACTTAGATCGCTTGCGGTTGGGTTGTTGCTGAGCTTGGCGGGCTGTGCCTTGAAGCCACCTACTAATATTCATCAGCCCATGACTGCCAAACCAATTGAAAAGCAAGTGGTGGCTCCGGCAGACGGCGCGATTTTTCACGCGGGAATGAATGAGCGACCGATGTTTGAGGATATGCGCGCACGCAATGTGGGCGATATTTTGACCATTAACATTGTGGAAAAAACCACCGGAAGCCGGAAATCAAGCGGTGCTTCAACTACAGCAAACAGTATCAATGCAAATTTGCCAACGGTGACATCGGGGCCGCTGGCTTCATTGAGCAAGGCATTTCCAATTTCGAGCAGTAGCACTAGTAAAGTTGCCATGTCAGGTGCCGGTGCTGCCAGTGAAGATATAACCGGAACGATTGCAGTGACCGTGATTGAGGTGTTGGCGAATGGCAATTTGCTAGTCAGTGGTGAGGAGCAAATCGCTTTGAATCAAAGCGATGAATACATTCGTTTTTCCGGAGTGGTCAAACCGACTTCAATCGGCGGTGACAACACGGTGATGTCAACGCAAGTGGCAGATGCGCATATCGAATACAAGAATGCGGGTGCGATGAATGAAGTCATCAATGACGCGAAGT
>CAZSPN010000001.1:5513-12688 GCA_964608835.1 uncultured Gallionella sp. | reverse complement strand
CGCGAAGTCATTGGGATTTTTAGGAAGATTTTTTCAGTCTGTTTTGCCCTTCTGAAAATAAAAAATGCCGGAGCGGAAATAAATATGAGAAGACTTTTTTTGGTGCTGTTGGTGATGATGTGGGTACTGTATCCGTTTAATGTGTTTGCTGAACGCATTAAGGATATGGCGAGTATTCAAGGTGTGCGGGATAATCAATTGATCGGTTATGGCATCGTGGTGGGTCTGGATGGTAGCGGTGATCAAACCACACAAACACCGTTCACGGTACAAAGTGTCATCAGCATGTTGTCGCAAATGGGTGTGAATCTGCCGCAAGGAACGGGCTTGCAACTGAAAAATGTTGCCGCAGTGGTGATAACCGCAACACTGCCGCCATTTTCCAAGCCGGGTCAAACTATCGATGTGACCACCTCTTCGATAGGCAATGCCAAAAGTTTACGCGGCGGGACTTTGTTGATGTCCCCGCTGAAGGGTGCGGATGGACAAGTGTATGCGATGGCGCAAGGTAATGTGCTGGTGGGTGGAGTCGGTGCTTCTTCAGGCGGTGCATCGGTGCAAGTGAATCATTTAAGTGTGGGTCGCGTGCCATCGGGTGCAACTGTGGAACGCGCTGTACCAACATTATTGGGGCAGGGTGAATTCATCAATCTGGAGTTGAATAAAATGGATTTCACCACGGCAGCGCGCATTGTTGATGTCATCAACGGGGAGCTTGCGCCGGGCTTGGCATCAGCTCTGGATGGTCGTTTGATACAAGTGCGTGCTCCTTCTGGCAACAGGCGTGTGGCGTTTATTGCCAAAATTGAAAATTTGGAAGTGAATCCGGCGCAAGGAGTGGCCAAGGTCATCATCAATGCACGTACGGGTTCGGTGGTGATGAATCAAACGGTGTCGCTACAACCTTGCGCAGTGGCGCATGGCAACTTAACTGTGGTAATCAATACCGATAGCGCAGTAAGCCAGCCCAATGCGCTTTCCAAAGGAAATACTGTGCAAACGGATAAAACTGCCATCGACATTAAGGCGGAAAAAGGCGGTTTGGTGCAGCTCAAAAAAGGCGTGTCATTGAGTGAAGTAGTCAAAGCATTGAACTCGATTGGAGCAACCCCGCAAGATTTGCTGGCGATCTTGCAGGCAATGAAATCTGCGGGCGCATTGCGCGCAGAGTTGGAAATTATCTAAATGGTCGCACGGCTGGACACGTCTGCAAATCTGGCACTGGATACCCAGTCATTGGCGCAATTACGCTTGCAAGCCAAGCAGTCTCCCGATCAGGCACTCAAAGCGGCCGCACAGCAATTTGAGTCGGTGTTTCTTAACATGATGCTGAAAAGTATGCGCGAAGCCACGTCACAAGATGGCATGTTCGATAGCGAGCAAACCAAGATGTTCACCGGTATGCTGGATCAGCAATTCGCGCAAAGCATGGCGAGCCGGGGCGTTGGTTTGGCGGACATGATGGTCAAACAACTCAGTCATGGCATAAGCACTCAAGCGGAAAGCGTTCCTTCGGTGATCAGTCCGCAGGCTGCTATCGGAGCGATACCGTCCGCATACAGCGAGACAACCCAACAGGGCTTTGTGAATCAGATGACACCTTTCGCTATTCAAGCAAGTAGGGCAAGTGGTGTACCGCCACAGTTGATGTTGGGTCAGGCCGCATTGGAAAGTGGTTGGGGAAAACGTGAGATACGCATGGCGGATGGCAGCAACAGCTTCAATTTATTTGGCATCAAAGCGATGGCCAATTGGCAAGGCAAGGTTGCCGAGGTGATGACAACCGAATATAAAAATGGCGTTGCACACACAGAAATTGGGAAATTCCGCGCATATACCTCATATGAGGAAGCGTTTAAGGACTACGCGAATATGATGAGTGCAAATCCACGCTATGCAAATGTGTTGCGGCAAAATGGAGATATCGCCGGAATGGCTCAAGCGATTCAGGATGCGGGATACGCCACCGATCCGAAATATGCGGAAAAATTGGTACGCGTAATGGGGATGGTGGGATCAGGGGCTTAGTGGGTTGTTCTAGGCTTGCTAAAGAACTTGCCGGATGTGCCGATAACTCCAGTATATTCACTGGTTTGAGGAATAAAAAAATAATCATGGGCAGTATATTTACCTCGGCATTAAGCGGCATGAACGCTGCTCAGATTGGTCTAGCGACTACTGAGCACAACATCGCCAATGCCAGTACTCCCGGTTTTACGCGGCAGCAGGTTATGCTGAATCCCGCTACGGCATATTCAAACGGGGCTGGGTTTATAGGACAAGGTGTGGATGTTTCCAGTGTGAAACGGATCTACGATCAATATCTGACCACCCAAGTTTTACAGCAGCAATCCCAGGCGAATTACTCTGCAAGTTACTACGCTGAAATCGCACAAATTGACAACCTGTTGTCGGATTCAACGACGGGTATATCGCCTGCCATGCAGGATATGTTCAATGCGGTGAGTTCGGTAGCCAACAACCCTGAATCTTCCGCCGCGCGGCAAACCTTACTGAGTAATGCGCAATCGCTGGTGAATCGTTTTCAGGCGATTGATCAGCAACTCACGGATATGGCGGACGGGCTTACCGAAAAAATCACCAGCAGCGTCAGGTCTGTCAATAGTTACGCGCAGCAAATTGCCACACTTAATAGCGTGATCAGAGAAGCTGTTGCCACTCAAGGTCAACAGCCAAATGATCTGCTGGATCAGCGCGATCAGCTCATCAATCAATTGAATCAGGAAATTAAAGCTTCGGTATTGAAGCAGGCTGACGGCACGGTCAGCGTGTTTATCGGGAGCGGGCAAGCGTTGGTGGTGGATGTTCATGCCATGGCCTTGCAGGCAGTTCAATCGGCAAATGATCCCAGCAAAGTTGATGTCGCTTTTCAAAATGGAAATCTAACCACACCCTTGCAACAAAGTAATTTGCAGGGTGGAAATTTGGGTGCGTATCTCGCATTCCGTGATCAGAGTTTGGAACCTGCCCGCAACGCATTGGGTCGTGTGGCAATGGGCTTGGCGAGCAGCGTCAATCAGCAAAACCAATTGGGGTTGGATTTGAATGGGGCATTAGGGGAGAATTTATTCAAGGTTACTGTGCCACGAGTTAATTCGGCTGCTGACAATGTGGGAACAGCAACCATATCGGCCACGATTAGCAATGTGTCAGCCCTGACGACCAGTGATTATCAACTCAGTTTTGACGGCGCAAATTACTCGATGCTGCGATTGTCCGACAACACTACGACCAACCTTGGCGCAACATTACCGCAGACGGTGGATGGTTTTAGTGTGAGCTTGTCAGCGGGTACAGTAGCGGCAGGCGACAGCTTTTTGATACGACCCGTTGCGGATGCGGCGCGTGATATAGCCCTGCTGACCAGAGATACGGCCAAGATTGCGGCGGCAGCCCCGATGCGAGCCTCTGCTGCTTTGGCTAACTTGGGAACGGGGACGATCAGTAACGGTTCGGTCAATGCACCACCGCCGGTCGATACAAATTTACAATCGCCGGTGAGCATTACTTTTACCTCGGCTACCACCTTCACTGTAGCCGGAGCTGTACCCGCAGTAGTGGGTTCGGTGGCTTATACCTCCGGGCAGAACATCAGCTACAACGGCTGGACGGTGCAAATTTCTGGGACTCCCGCCACGGGCGATGTATTCAATATAGCGGCGAATACCAATGCGGCCGGCGACAATCGCAATGCGTTGCTGATGGCGGGATTACAAACCAAAAATCTCATGGCGAATGGCACGGCCAGTTTGTCGGGTGTGTATAGCCAGTTGGTGGGAGGCATTGGTGCAACCACGCATGAAATGGATGTAACCAGTCAGGCGCAGAACAATATGTTGGCCCAGGCGGTTGCGGCACAGCAGTCTGTTTCGGGTGTCAACCTCGATGAAGAAGCGGCGAACCTGTTGCAATATCAGCGCGCCTATCAGGCATCTGCCAAGGCGATGCAGATTGCCAATTCGATGTTTGATGCATTGTTGGCGATACATCCATAAGGAAGAAACCAGATGCGTATCAGTTCAAATACGATATTCGAGAGCAATGTTGCCGCACTCAACGTACAACAGGCTCGTTTGCTGCATACCCAGCAGCAGCTTGCAAGCGGGAAGCGCATATTGAATCCGTCGGATGATCCTGTCGCTGCGGCCAGGTCGTTAGATGTGAGTCAGGCAGATGCGATGAATACACAGTACTCGTCGAACCGTAATGCGGCAATCCATACTTTGACCATGGCAGACGGCGCATTGGAAAGCATTACCTCCCTGTTGCAAGAAGTGAGAACCTTGTCCGTAGATGCGGGGAGCGGCTTGCTTGGCAACAGTGAGCGCAAGACCATCGCGGCGGATTTTGATAGAAGGTTGCAGGAGTTAATCGGCTTGGCCAACAGTACCGACGGGCTGGGAAATTATCTGTTCGCGGGATTTCAATCCAAATTGCAACCGTTTGCGGATACGTCTGCCGGAGTCAGCTATTTTGGTGATGATGGACAGCGCAACGTGCAAGTGAGCGCAACTTTCCAGATGGCATCGGGTGATTCCGGTGCGGATGTTTTTATGCGCGTGAAAAATGGCAATGGCTCGTTTGCCACACAAGCTGCTTCCGCCAATACAGGTAGCGGAGTGGTCAGCGTGGGGTCGGTCACCAATCCTGCATTATTGACAGGCGACAACTACAGCGTGTCATTCAGTGTGGTCGCCGGAGTCACAACTTTTGACGTGACGAATACCACAACTGCCACAACTATTAGTTCAGGCAATGCTTATGTGAGTGGACAGGCAATCAGTTTTGATGGGATGCAAATAGATGTTAAAGGCACACCCGCCAATGGAGACGCATTTACAGTTGCACCCAGCAGCAACGAAGGCATATTCAAGACACTGTCTAATTTGATCAATGCGCTGAACTCACCGGTCGTTGGTGCGAATCTATCCAACAGCATGCTACACGGCATCAAAAACTTGGATAACGCACTGGAAAAAGTGATTAACACACGGGCATCTATAGGCTTACGCCTGAACGAAATCGATTCATTGCAAGCAGCGGGCGATAATGTGAGCCTGCAATTAAAAAGCACTTTGTCCCAATTGCAGGATACGGACTACAACAAAGCGGCAAGCGAGCTGGCGCAACAAAACTTAATGCTACAGGCCGCGCAGCAATCGTTTGTCAAAGTAACCAACCTCTCTTTATTCAATTACCTGTAGTCGTTTCAATTTGAGCTGGCAGGTCAGTAGTTCCCGAATCAACTTCCTACTTTGATCACTGGCAGCAGGCCACGATTCGCCACTTGCGGAGTGGCGATATGGAGTACGTGTGTGCCAAAACGTGATGCCAGTGGGAGCACTGTGACCGTTTGGCCGAGTAGCAGGCCTAAATTGACCAATCTCGAACGTCTCCAGCGGGGTCAAAACACGCATTTCGAAAGCACCCTTTCGAGTAGTGTTGTCATGCTGTCGATGGGGAGCATTTGAATTAAGACACCGCCATTTTCTGCCGAGGCGAGAACTAGGGTCGGCGTGTTATTACGACACCTGCAAGAAGTCATCAAGATATTATTGCCACACTTTAGGCCAATTCCCACGCCACAAGCTGCAATTGATGTTTGCAAGGTGAGATTGAAATACTACAAATCAATTTTTAAAGAGTGCGGTAAGGGTCAACCACGAACTTTTTGCAGGTTCGTCAGTCGATTGGGTGCGAGATTTTTTCAGGAAGCTGAACATGTCAATATGCATAGTCGGATAGCGAGAAAATGTCAGATAATGCGCGATACATTAATTAATGCCGATTAAATTTCTAGGGCTGGAAATTATGAAGTGTCATCTATTTCTCTTCACGTTGTTGCTGGCTGGATTGCAAACATTTGCGCAGGCGGAGGTGTTCGAGCGAACTTTGGCAAACGGGCTGAAGGTGGTAGTGAAGGAGGATCATCGTGCGCCTGTTGTGGTGCAGCAGATATGGTACAAAGCGGGCAGTATGGATGAGATTACGGGTAAAACAGGCATTGCTCATGTGTTGGAACACATGATGTTCAAAGGCACGAAAACTGTGCCTATGGGTGAATTTTCCAAACGCATCGCGGCAGCGGGCGGGCGCGAAAATGCCTTCACCAGCACCGATTACACTGCGTATTTTCAGCAGTTGCATAAGTCGCAATTGCCGCTGGCAATGAAGCTGGAGGCGGATCGGATGCGCAATCTGAATCTAACTGCTGAAGAATTCGGCAAAGAAGTGAAGGTGGTAATGGAAGAGCGGCGCACGCGCACCGACGATGAGCCGCAATCGCTGATGAATGAAGCGATGAACGCAGCCATTTTTCAGCAACATCCCTATCAGCATCCTGTGATCGGTTGGATGAGCGATCTGGAAGCTCTCACTGTGGACGATGCGCGCGAGTGGTACAAACGCTGGTACGCGCCGAACAATGCCACCCTGGTGGTTGCGGGTGATGTGAAGGCCGAAGAGGTTTTTGCTTTGGCGAAAAAATATTATGGTTCGATTCCAAAATCATTACAGCCGCCGCGCAGGCACTTTACCGAGCCGGTGCAGTTGGGCATTAAACGCCTGGTGGTGAAAGCCCCCGCCGAATTGCCGCAACTGGTAATGAGTTACCACACGCCTGCCCTGCAAGATCCCGAACAAGACTGGAAGCCTTACGCACTGGATATTTTGGCGGGAGTGCTGGATGGCAACCAATCGGCGCGACTGAATAAGAGTTTGGTGCGCGAACAGCAAATTGCCAGCGGCGCAGGGGCGGGCTATGACTCGGTTTCGCGCGGACCGAGCTTGTTTGTTTTGGAAGCAACTCCGAGTTCGGGCAAAACAGTGGGTGATGTCGAAGCTGCGTTGCGCGCAGAAATAGCATTGCTGGTGAAGGATGGCGTGAGCGAGGAAGAGCTAAAACGAGTGAGAGCGCAGGTGATGGCAAGTGAGGTGTATAAGCGCGATTCGTTGTTTTACCAAGCGATGCAAATCGGCCAGATGGAAAGCATCGGTTTGGGTCATGCGGCGATACCTGTTATGTTGAAAAAATTGTATGGCGTAACCGCCCAACAAGTACAACAAGTGGCCCAGGAATTTTTGCAGGACGATAATTTGACGGTGGCAACGCTTGATCCGCAGCCGCTTTCAGGCAAGCCCAAGCATCAGTCGGC
>CAZSPN010000001.1:4864-5503 GCA_964608835.1 uncultured Gallionella sp. | reverse complement strand
GTCGGCAGGAGGTTCACATGGTCATTAACTTAGTTCGTAATTTCCACACAGGCGGAAATTACGCAGTTCTAGCTAACTGGCTATTCGGGCTTATAACAGTTACAGTACTATGCTTTGCATCCGCAGCTGTTTTTGCCACGCCCCATATTCAACACTGGCAAAGTGCCAGTGGCGCAAAAGTATTGTTCGTGGAAGATCACAACATTCCGATGCTGGATGTGTCGGTGAGTTTTTCTGCGGGCAGCAGTTTTGATGATGCCGATAGCGCGGGGGTGGCGAGTATGACACATCAGATGCTGGATGCGGGTGTCGCCGGGATGAACGAGGATGAAATTTCGCGCAGCATGGCGGACATTGGCGCGAGCTTGAGCGGCGGTGTGGACCAGGATAGAGCCAGTGTGACTTTGCGCACACTGAGCAGTGATGAAGAACGCAACAAGGCATTGGACGTGATGTCTCGCGTGTTACAGCAGCCCTTGTTTTCCGAAACCATTCTGGAGCGGGAAAAAGCACGGCTGATTGCCGCATTGAAAGAATCTGAGACCAAACCGGAAAGTATTGCGGATAAAGCTTTTCAGAAGGCGGTTTATGGCCTACATCCTTACGCCTTACCGGTTGCGGGCGAGGTGGCGAGTGTGG
>CAZSPN010000001.1:0-4854 GCA_964608835.1 uncultured Gallionella sp. | reverse complement strand
TCTGCGGTTCCGTCCGCCAGAAGTGCAAGCCGAAGCGATTGCGCAGCAACTCACGGGAAAATTATCCTCCGTTAACACGTCGGTTAGCCTGAGTAAAACGGGATTGACTATTACTTCAAGCGAACAGCGCATCGAGCATCCCGCCTCGCAAAGCCACATCCTGATCGGCGCGCCCGGCATGTCACGCAACGACCCCGATTATTTCGCGCTCTATGTTGGCAACCATATACTGGGTGGCGGGGGCTTTACTTCACGCCTGATGAACGAAGTGCGCGAAAAAAAAGGGTTGGCGTACAGTGTGTACAGCTATTTCATTCCGCTGAAGCAACCTGGTGCGTTTGAGATTGGCCTGCAAACCAAAAAAGAACAGGCGGATGAGGCGTTGCAATTGGTGCGCAATACTTTGGCGGAATTCATCGCCAAAGGCCCAACCGAACAAGAATTGCTGGCTGCCAAACAAAATATCATCGGTGGTTTTCCATTGCGTATCGACAGCAACAGAAAAATTATCGGCTACCTCAGCGTGATCGGTTTTTATGATATGCCATTGACTTATCTGGATGATTTTTCGCGCAAGGTTGAGCAGGTTACGGTTGCGCAGGTTCGTGATGCGTTTTCGCGCCGCATCAATCCGGGGGTAATGGCGACTGTGATTGTTGGCGCACCAAAGGTAAACAATCCACTTTCCAGCGATCTGAGTGTGGAGTTAACACCGCCTGAAGGAATAGCAAAATAAATAAGGTACGCATAGGAGGCGGTGAGCTTCGCAGCCGCGTTATCACTTTTCCCGACGCGGAGGGATTGCGTCCCACACCAGACAGGGTTCGCGAAACGCTGTTCAATTGGCTGGGGCAGACCTTGTATGGTCGCAGCTGCTTGGATTTGTTTGCGGGCAGTGGCGTGTTGGGCTTTGAAGCGGCTTCACGCGGCGCGGAACATGTAACCATGGTCGAAAAAAATGCGGCGGTCTATCGCACCTTGCAGGACAACCAAAAGAAGTTGGGCTGTGTGCAAGTTTTGCTGTGCCATCAGGATGGGCTAGAATTCGTTTCCCGCGATACGCAGCGATATGACGTGATTTTTTTAGACCCGCCATTTCAAAGTGATTATTACGTTGGATTATTGCGGATTTTGCCGCAACGCTTGAATGAAAATGGCGTGGTGTATGTGGAGAGTGGCGCGGTTATTGAGGTGACGATGCCTTGGAAAGCAATAAAATCAGGCAGGGCAGGGCGGGTGCATTATTCCCTGTTGCAGCTCGGGTGAATTCGTGAGGTACTAAAATTATTAAGGTAATTTATCCCGGAACATTTGACCCCATTACTCGTGGACACGAGGATGTGGTGCGTCGTGCCGCTGGGCTGTTTGGCGAAGTGGTGGTGGCAGTCGCGGAAAGCCGTGCCAATACGTTGTTTAATCTGGCCGAGCGGGTGGATATGGCGCGCGAGGCATTTGCCGATTTTGCCAACGTGAAGGTCGAGGGATTTAATGGTCTGTTGATGAGTTTTGTGCAGCAGCACGAGGCACGTGTGGTGTTGCGCGGTTTGCGTGCGGTATCCGATTTTGAATATGAATTTCAGTTGGCGGGGATGAACCGTAATCTATATCCCGAAGTGGAAACCCTGTTTCTTACGCCTGCCGAAAAATATACTTTTATTTCCGCAACCATGGTACGCGAGGTAGCTAAATTTGGCGGAGATGTCAGCAAATTCGTCTCGCCAAGCGTTGTGGCTAGGTTACAGAAAAAACATGATTTGCATTAAGTTTAGGAGTTGTAAAAATGGCTTTAATGATTACCGATGAATGTATCAACTGCGACGTGTGCGAGCCGGAATGCCCGAACGACGCGATCTCACAAGGCGATACCATTTATGTAATTGATCCAAATAAATGCACCCAATGCGTGGGACACTACGATACCCCGCAATGCGTGGAGGTGTGTCCGGTGGATTGCATTCCACTAAACCCGGATGTAGTCGAGAGCCCGGAGCAGTTGCAGGCCAAATACGAAAGACTCACGGCAGCGAAGCGTTGAAATTATGAAAAACGCCATGCAAACCCGCGTGGCGTTTTTGCTGTCAAGCGAGTCTGCTTTTATAGTGAAAGTAGATTTTTATCGAAGGGGGGATTCGAACCCCCGATCTATCCTGTAGTGGTGCGACTTCCAAGGCGATACTGACTAAAAGCTGACATTTATTAGTTGGTTGCTCTTCTTTTCTGCAAACATTTCCACAGCTTTTTGCCCTGAGTCGATAGCTTTGTTTGCAATCCATCTACCGTAATTGCGGAAAATCATACTTGTATCCGCATGCCCCATTTGATTTGCTACCCACAATGGCGACTCGCCTGCTGTTAACATCATGCTGGCGTATGTATGCCTTGTCTGATAAGGATTACGATAGCGAAGTCCCGCTCTTTTTAGAATAAACTTCCACGCTGTTTCGCGGATAGCATAGTCGCCTTCCCACGGTGCGTTACGATATGGATTCATAAAAATGATTGTTCCCGCTAAAAAGCTGTGAGGCTTTTGCGCAGTTAATGCTTCAAGTGCTGGAGAAAGTAGCTTGACATCACGCAATCCGCGTTTTGTTTTAGGGTTCTCCGCATTTTCAGCAGCCTGGGTCTTTGCACGGCGTATATGAACAATGCCATTCACCCAATCTACATCACCCCATTCTAGAGCCACTAATTCTGAAGTTCTCAATCCACTCCAGAACGCAAATTGAAATAAGTTGCGATGTTGCGGTTCAGTACAAGCATCCAATATTGCCTTTTGGTCTTCGGCATTGAACGGATCAATATCATCGGTTGGTTTTGGTGCTTCCTGCCTTGCATATGTCCAGCCGTACATCGGGTTCGTTTCGATTAGGTGATCATCTAAGGCGGATTGAAGGGAGGCACGGAGTACACTTTGCACGTTCCCTAGTCGTTTATTGCTGGAGGTTTGTTTGTCACACCAATCCCGTACATCCGCACGGCGAAGTTCGGAAATAGTTTTCGTTCCAAATTCGGGTATCAGGATGTTTTTGATAATCTTGCTATAACCTTCAAATGTGCTGCTCTTGAGATATTTCTTTTGCCCCTCTAACCAAGTTTCAAACCATCCTGTTAATTTATATCCCGCACCTTTATATTCCGCAAACTGGAATCTGTTAACAGACTCTGGGAAAGTGACGGCGTAATCAAACGTGCCTCGCTCGATAGCATCCAATATGGCGCAGCGATGATTTTCAGCACGTTTTAAGTTAGCGGGGGTGGGCTTGAATTTGAGGCGTTCCCGACACCTAACTGACTTGTAGATGAAGTCAATTTCGATGGTGCTTTTTGATGCGGTGCGCACGCCAACCCGCTGCCGTTCGTTACCCATTCGTTATACCCCTCAATATCGATAAGCACATGACCATCCGGTGCTTTGCGCCATACTCGACGTTCCAGCCAAACACCTTCGCGTATTTTACCCCTTACCGCAGCGTCCGTATAACCAGACTCTGCGCAAAATTGGGCAATGGTTTTGAAACGTACCATTTTATTTGCTTGAGTCATCCCCACCCACTATTGGCTTGGGCGAACGGAATGGATAAATATCAGTATTCAGTTGAATAACAACGAAACGACTACGCAATCCCGCAGGCACGTATTCGTCCACAAGCTTTTTAATCAAGTCTGAATGAGGCGTGAAGTAATACACACGGTCTAAGAGTGGCTTGCCATACTGGGTGTCGGTCAAGTCATGCACGTAATTTTCGAGGATTACTTTCATGCGTTTGCGGCTTTTTACAAAAAGCTCGACCTCAAGAACGCACGACATACCTTGAAATATATAACTGGCATCTGCGATATTGATCAGATGGTAATTTTTGTCTTTATAGATTGCCTTTCCAGGCAACCAATTCGTTGCTTTTATCGACTCGGAAAGCAAGCGAACTTTTTGTGTTAATAGATGATGCGCAACAGTGGATTGCGGTGTTTTGCCAATCTGGAAAGGCTTGCTGTTGATTTGATCTTTAACCAAAGCAATGCCGGTGCTGCTGATGCCGTATATCGTCAATCCATCGGGCAAAGTTTCTTTTTTGAGTAACTTGTTATCCACCATGCGATCAAGGGTGACGCGAGTCTGGTGAACTTCAATTTTTAATACGTGTGTCAGTATGAACAGCGATGACCACACCTCGCCGCTACCGAGAAAGTCCACAATGGATTGCTGTTTCTCTGCTGAACGCTTTTGATTTTGCGTGTAAGACTTGCGCGGCAGCACAAAACGTTTTGGGGCAAGGGGTTTGTCTTCTGTGAAGATGGATGGTTTTTCTGGCGCGGAAATATTGCTGCGCAAGATTTCGCTCTCATTCGGAGTTGAAGGAGCGTTATTCACGGTGTCGGTTTGCTGCGAGGGGTACTGCTGTTGATCAGTATTGTTCATGTTTGCCTCTTCTAAATATTTCAGAAGAGGGCGGGTGGCATTGGTAGAATAGTGCGGCTCAATGTTCTTGTCAAGCTATTGATTATTAAATATAAATAATAAATAATTGATCGGGTTATCGCGCAATAATGTTGAAATAATGCAGTAGAAATATAGAAATTGTTGCGGTGTATCATCCAATAAAAAACACGGGTACTGCACAGAAAAGTTGCACCTCACCACCTGCTGGTAGTGAGGCACAGAGGGAGAGGCCACCCGCCCTCAGATATGGCAACCGCCATATCCGTTAAGAAGATGAAATTTGATGAACAATAAAAATTACCGGCAGTGATAATTAGACATCATGTATTGACCTACCGCACCTCAAGCGACGCGGATTAAGCTTGAGGTTCCGTAAACCAAAGGCTCAGAGCCGAAATTGAGGGGGTAGGTCATGA